>JARKUZ010000037.1 GCA_029851945.1 Terrisporobacter sp.
AAAAATTAAAGTGGCGTAGTCCGGTTGATTATAGAATTGAATATGAATCTAAAATTGCATAAAATTAAAAATGCTGGAATGGAAAACTCATTCCAGCATAAAGTCCAACTTTTGGGTCTCAGTACACTGTGCTCCTACCATTCTGCTTCGCAATATATTAAAATTATGAATTGATTTTTATTAAATTATAAAAAACATAGTTAGTTTGAATTATCATGTATATATGTATTAACTTCATAGTCAAATAAATGTGTCTCTCTATTTAGTTTTATTTTAAATTCAGCTATTTCAACTTCTCCTTCAACCTTAATTATAGCAACATCATCTTCCCATTTAAAATCAATATTTTGCTTGCTAATTCCTCCTAAATCTTGGTGAATTGGATATTTTATAAGCTCATTACTTGATGAGTCTGACACAATATTGATTTGCACACCATATGGAAATTTAGTAGATTCAACTTCTATTTGATATAATGTACCTGGGATATTTTCTGATATCATAGTTTTATTAAAGTTAACATTTTTTAGTGCTATATTTATAAATGTTAATATTAATCCAATCATAAAAAATACTAATGATGGTTTAGACGGTTTTTGCATATATACACCTCTCACTTTAGTTATTTCGCACTATATTAATATTGTTCACCAAATATACTCTACAAATTGAAATTTATTTTACTATAATTTTTACAACCAAATTTTAGCACTTACAATGAGAAATCCTAAAGTTATTATTGTACAAATTATCTTAATTAATATCTTCTCATCTTTTTCTCTCCAAGTTTGCCATATGTCTACTATAGCATCAAAAATATCTATTACAAAATTAAATATACCCATTAATTTTCTCCCTTAAAGTAGTTATTTAAACAATATGTCTAATAATTGTAAATTTATGACAGTATATCATATAACTTATCATTCATATACTAAATTATCCCACTACAAATTCCAATATATATGATATCAAAAGTACCATTACTTCGCAATATATAACAATTGCGACCTTTATTATATTATAACACTAACTCAATTCTCACATTGCATTTGGGATGTTTTTGCCACTTTTTACTTTTCTGAATACATTGGTATTACTTTAATACACAAGTTTCCCACAGATTTTAGAGCATTATAATATCCTTGTAATTAAAAAAGCCTACATCAATCATAAAGATTAATGTAGACTTTAAAATTATCTCCCACCTGTTAATACAGCGTAGAATTTTCTCATATATTTTCTCATAAATATGGCAACTAGTGCACATATTGTTATTGTTATTATAGGTGCAACAAAGAATATTAATAAACTACTCATCTCACTTATTGGCATAACTTTAAACCAAAGTTTTTTGATGATTGATTGTAATGGTATATGGAAGAAATAAATAAATATTCCGTATTTAGCTAACTTCATTTCTTTACCTAAATCAAACTTATCTTTAAATTTTTCACCAATTACATCATATACAAACCATGCAAATGGTACACCACATAAGATTATTACATTTTCAACTAATAATAATACATAATCATAATTTGGAATTTGTGGCATATACATAAATGCTGTTTTAACTATTATGGCTAATAGATATCCAATTCCAAATAAATATCCTTTGTCTTTATATTTTTTGAAATATAAATCAAACTCTCCTATTGCAAAGCATGATCCCACTGCAAACATTAATATTGGATAGTAAATCACATCAAAGAACCAAAATACTAATATTACTGGTAATGCTTTGTCTTTTAATTTTACTATTACATAATAGATTATTGGTGATATTACTACGTTTATCATTAATGCTCTTATGTACCAAAATTGATATGGCAGTGGATAAATATAAGTATTTCTAAATAACTCAGCAAAGTTATAATCAGCAATTATTCTGTCTGAAAACATGGCTCTACCAAAAGCAGTAAGCTCTACTACATATAATATAACTAACCATCCTGTACACCATATGAAATAAGGTATAAATAAACTTCTAAATCTTTTTTTGTATTTATTTAAAAAAGCTTCTTGTGATGGTTTAAATTTATAAAAGAATAGGTAACCTGATATTAAGAAGAACATAGGCACTGCTATTCTAACTATTCCTTGACCTATAAAGTTTTGTACTAATGTATTTACATTAAATACTGATGCATTTTCTAAGTTGTTTGAATGAAGTATAACAACGAAGAAAGTCATTATAAGAGATATATTTTTTATTTTATTACTAATGTATTTATCCATAAGTTCCCCTCTCTCTTCTTTTTTTAAAAAATCTTTACATACTTTAAAATACCATAATTCGACTTATTTATCAATAAAACCATAGTGACATTTATGTAATAAAATTAATTATCAAAATATCTACCTAATATTATAGTCTAAAATAAAAAAATTCAGACCTTAATTTATGCATAAACTTATTTTTTTAATTGGCTTTGTTAGACAGTTGTTTATATACAAAAAAGTAGTTACTAAACTTTTATTTTAAGTAACTACTTTCTCAGTTTCTATTATTAATCCTTAAATTTCCTTAAAGTAATAATTTTTCTATATCTTTTCTTATCTTTTTAGGAGTTGTAGTCGGTGCAAACCTATCAATAACATTTCCTTCAGAATCAATAAGGAATTTAGTAAAGTTCCACTTTATTTCATTATTTAAAATTCCCTTTGCATTATTTTTTAGATATTTATATATTGGATGTGCATGTTCTCCATTAACATCTATTTTTTCAAACATAGTAAATGTAACTCCATAGTTTATAAGACAAAACTCACTTATTTCTTTATTTGAACCTGGATCTTGATGTGCAAACTGATTACAAGGGAATCCAAGAATTTCAAAGCCTTTATCTTTATAATCTTTATACATTTCTTCAAGCTCTGCTAATTGTGGGGTTAATCCACATTTACTAGCTGTATTTACAACTAATAACACCTTGCCCTTATATTCTTCCATTTTAACTTCCATACCGTTCATTTTTTTTGCAGTAAAATCATAAAATTTCATACTATGGCCTCCAATTTTTAATTTATATAAATTTAATTTAATCCAATTAATCAATGTATAAAATGTATTATTTATATAGTCAAAGATGTAATTCACCTTTACAAGTGAATTTATCATCTTCACATTATATAAATTGTCTTAATATCTTATCTAAATAATATTTAAACTGAACAGCATCTTCTTCAGATATTCCAGATTCACAAAATACTTTTTCAGGAATTCCTATTACTTCACCTTTGAGCTGCTTTCCACTTTCAGTAAGTTCAATAATTACGATTCTATCATCTTCTTTACTTCTGTACTTTATTATTAATCCCATAGATTCAAGTTTTTTAAGTACAGGGGTAAGAGTTCCCGAATCTAAATGAAGTTTCTTTCCAAGTTCTTTAAATACTATTTTTTCTTCTTCCCACATTACAAGCATTGCAATATACTGAGTATACGTAAGATTAAATTGATCAAGATAAGGTTTATATAATTTTATTATTTCTCTTGATAGTGCATATAATGGAAAGCACATCTGATTTTCCAATTTTAAAATATCGTATTTACCCATAGCAACCTCTTTCTTGCGATTATATTTAATCAATCAAAATTTAATTTAGCTCAATTGATTCATCTTTATTATAATTAAACTTTTTTTTACTGTCAACACATAAAATAAAAATTAAAGCTAGTATTCTATGATAAAAATGCAAAAAATAGTGGCATACTTTTACATTGCCACTACCTCTTTAATTTATATTCATTTATATTATATCCACATTCTTTAAATACTCTATAAAATCCCTTACATCCTTCTTTGCTTCAATAGCATCTAATCCATAATTTTCGACAACTTTGGAAACGATTTCATGCTCATTCTTAGAATTTGCTAAATTATTCCAAATAAAACTTCCTATATCATTTACTTTTATTATTCCTTTAAAAGATTTAGCTGTCTCTCCAACAGGCACTAAAGCCTCTTCTCCACAAATATTTCTTAACATAAATTCTTTCTTTATCTTCATATTTCTTCCCCCTAAAAACTCCCATTCTTAAAAATAACTCTGATAAATTTTTATCTATATTCTATAAATAATATATTAATATTGAGTAAAAGTCAACGGATTTGGAATGTATACATGATAGTCATCTTCCGACATATATATACATACCAAAGAAGAAACTCTCCCTTTAAAATTTTGACTATTTCAATCCATGCATCCAACCTATACTCATGCTAAATATTATTTATTATTACAACTATCATTAGAAGTAAACAAATTAAACCTCCTATGGCCATCATAATTTGATCAAATGATATATATTCATCTTCAATTTTAATATTATCATTTTCTTTCTTACTAAAATTTAATTTTTCACTAGCACTAGTTATTTTGCTGTCTATTTTAAGTTCGCTTTTTATATTACCCTTATTTAGTGTTCCTTGAGCACTCATTGCTCTTTCTTCTCCAAAAGATATGTCTTGAATCATAGTAAATGTCATTGTAAAACTTATAAATAATATTGTAAGTATACTTGATATTTTCTTCATACATATTCTCCTTTCTAAAGGTTTGTATAGCCATCTTTTATTCATTATATTCATAATTAATATAGTGTTACATAAAAAATCATTAAATTTGTAATATTTATATTAAATTGGTATAGATATATTAATGGATGATAAAAATAATACACTCTACAATAGAAAAAATCATTCTATCATAGAGTGTTTTCAATACATTAAGCCATAACTAAGTCTAAAACTTCGGCTTTTAATATTTCCGATTTATCTGTTCTTTCCCATGGTAAGTCAACATCAGTTCTACCAAAATGTCCGTAAGCTGCAGTTTGTTTGTAAATAGGATTTCTTAGTCCTAAATCTCTTATTATAGCTCCTGGTCTTAAGTCGAAATGTTTATTTACTAATTCAACTAATTTTTCTTCTGAGACTTTTCCAGTACCAAAAGTATCTATAAATATTGATAAAGGTCTAGCAACACCTATTGCATAAGCTAACTCTATCTCACATTTACTAGCAAGTCCAGCAGCAACTATATTTTTAGCTACATATCTTGCAGCATAAGCAGCTGATCTATCAACTTTAGTTGGATCTTTTCCTGAGAATGCTCCACCACCATGTCTTGAGTATCCTCCATAAGTATCTATGATTATTTTCCTACCTGTAAGACCTGTATCTCCTTGTGGTCCACCTATAACAAATCTTCCAGTTGGATTTATGTATATCATAGTTTCTTCATCTAATAAGTTCGCTGGTATTACTGCTTTTATTACATGTTCTATTAAGTCTTGTCTTATTTGTTCGTTAGTAACTTCTTCTCCATGTTGAGTAGATATTAAAACTGTATGAACTCTTACTGGAGTATTTCCTTCATATTCTACTGTTACTTGAGTTTTTCCATCTGGTCTTAAGTAATTTAGTAAACTACTTTTTCTAACTTCTGTTAATCTTCTAGCTAATTTATGAGCTAATGATATTGGAAGAGGCATTAATTCTTCAGTTTCATCACATGCAAAACCAAACATTATACCTTGGTCTCCAGCACCGATTGCTTCTATTTCATCTTCTGTTAATTCACCATTTTTATTTTCTAATGCTTCATCAACACCCATAGCTATATCTGAAGATTGTTCATCAATTGTAGTTATAACTGCACAAGTATCACAGTCAAATCCGTATTTCGCTCTATCATATCCTATTTCTCTAACTGTTTCTCTAACTACTTTTTGTATATCAACATTAGCTTTTGTCGATATTTCCCCAGCTACAAGTACAAGTCCTGTAGTTACAGTAGTTTCACAAGCTACCCTTGCTTCACTATCTTGTGCTAATAATGCATCTAATACTGAATCTGATATTTGGTCACATATTTTATCTGGATGACCTTCAGTTACTGATTCCGATGTAAATAAATGTCTTGCCATTTTTCAGTCTCCTTATAATTAATTTTTAAATTTTATCTATTCTCTATTTTTTATTTATAAAAATACTTTAAAATCAAAATTAGTTTTTAATTTATTTATTAAAATTATGAGCTACAACTAAAGCTAGCTCTCTTAAAATTTTACACGCTGTTATTGTTGAAACCTTTGTATCATCATAGTCAGGACTAAGCTCCACAATATCACATCCAACTAATTTTATATTTGAGTTCTTTAAAATTTTAAATATACTTTCAAATTCTTTATATGTAACTCCTCCTGGCTCTGGAGTTCCAGTTCCAGGGAAAATTGATGGATCTAGCACATCTAAATCTATTGTTAAGTATATCTTTTTGTTATCTAAAGATTTTACAACTTCTTCAAAAGTATCTATTGTAGAAACTTCCATATAAGTATGTTTTTCTTTCAAAGCAAAATCAAACTCTTCTTTAGTTCCTGATCTTATACCAAATTGATAAATTCTATTATCTCCTACTAAGTCCCATATTCTTTTTATAACTGTGGCATGGGAATTTTTGTTGTTGTTGTATTCTTCTCTTAAATCTGTATGTGCATCAAAATGAAGAACATAAACATCACTATGTTTTTCATATACAGCTTTAAAAGCAGGAAGAGTTACTAAATGCTCTCCTCCTATCATAAAAGGTATCTTATCATCATTTACTATGGATTTTGTACCTTCATAAATTTCATCTAATACAACATCTGTATTTCCTATACTAAGTTCTAAATCACCTATGTCACATATTTTTTTATTTTCTAAATCTAAGTTTAACTTAGGACTATATGTCTCAAGACCATAAAACTCTGGTCTCATGGAACTACTTGCAAATCTAGTTCCCGGTCTGTTTGAAGTTGTACCATCAAATCCTACACCAAATACTACTACATCTGATTCATCATAGGGTGTTTCCATTCCCATAAAAGTATTTATATTTGAAAACCTATTTTGCATCTAACATATCCTTTACATACTCCGGTAGAGCAAAGGCTCCTTTATGAATTTCACTGTTGTAGTATTTAGTGTTTAAATTTAAACTTTCCCAAGTTTCTTTGTTATGATCTTTTATAGGATCTAATTTTTTTGATGCAAATCCAAATAACCAATGTCCTGATGGATATGTTGGCATATGGAATTGATATACTTTTGATATAGGAAATATATCTTTTATTTTTGAATTAGATCTTTTCATTTCTCTTGCATAGCTTTCAAAATAAGGACTTTCGTTTTGATTAACTAAAATACCATCATCACTTAAAATTCTATAACAATCATTATAAAAATCTACTGTGAATAATCCTTCTCCTGGTCCTATTGGGTCAGTAGAATCAACTAATATTAAATCATAAGATTTATCTTTAGCATTTTTTACAAAAGCAACTCCATCTTCAAAGTATAAGTTTACTCTTGCATCATCTAATTTACATGCACAAACATCTATATATTCTCTAGATACATCTACTACCATTTTATCTATTTCGACCATATCTATTTTTTCAATTTGAGGATATCGTGTAAGCTCTCTTACTGTACCTCCATCTCCACCACCTATAACTAATACATTTTTTATATTCATATTAGTTGCCATAGCTGGGTGAACTATCATATCATGATAAATAAATTCATCCTTATCATTTACCATCATAAGTCCGTCTAAAGTAAGGAATCTTCCAAACTCTTTACTTTCAAATACATCTACTCTTTGAAAAGATGACTGACCGCTAAATAATTGTTTTTCTGCTTTTATTGAAAAACGTGTATTTTCAGTCCACTCTTCTGTATACCATAGTTCCATAGTATCCCTCCAAATTAATTTCTATTTTATTTTTAATTTTTATTTCACTCAAATTTTTATTTTATTTATATTTTTATATTCTTTATTTTATATTTTATCTCTTTGTTTTTATCTCTTTATTTAATCATAAATAAGTTTTATTATAACAATTAATAAGTCCTGTATTGTGTTCAAATTTGTTAAATTTGAATATTTCACTTATTTATGATATAATTAGGGTTCAAATTAATTTTTATTTTATTTATTTTTTATTTTATTTTTTATTTAGGTATTTATTATTTATATAACTTCGGGCTTGTGAGTAATATTGCCTAAATCTTTTTTTGCAAATTTTTGTATTTTCGCTGTTAAACCTCTTGGTATTTCTGTTGATTCACTTCTTTCAGCTTTTAAAAGTTCTTCTAATAACTCAAAACTTTTCCAAGGATCAATATCACCACAAGTGAAGAAATCTGCTGATGCATATCCATATTCTGGCCATGTATGTATTGTTAAATGAGATTCTGCTATTATTACAGCTCCCGAAACTCCCCATGGATTGAAATGATGAAAAACTGAATCTACTATAGTTGCTTTTGCATTTAATGCTGATTCATTCATAAACTTTTCAATAAGATCTGGATCTTTAAGCACTTTCTCATCACAGTTATAGTATTCTACTAATATGTGTCTTCCTAATGTTTCAAACTTCATACTCATAATTTTACCTTCTTTCCATATTTAGTTTTATATTTCTAATAAGACGATTTAGTTATTCGCCTTTATTTTTTAATTAACTCAATCAGTTAATTTAATTTTTTACTACTAAAATATTTTTTAAATCTTTATCTTTCATATCAGTCATATAAGCATTGTTTTGTTTTAGTAATTTTATATAATCCAAAATTTCTTTCGTCATAACTTCTCCTGGGGAAATTATAGGAATACCTGGTGGATAAGCCATTATACATTCTGCACAAATTCTTCCTATGGACTTTTCTAAAGTCACTTCTTCTTTTTTAGAATAAAAAGCATTTCTTGGGCTAATCGCAACTCTAGGTGTAATTTGCCTTATACTAATATTGTTGCTTAAATCTTTGCTAAGGTTTAAATTGTTATTTTCATGACCTAAAGCTTCTGACTTTGATATTACACTTAAAGATTTTATTAGTTTATCTATATCTTCTTTTGTTGTACCTATAGAAACTAAAGCCAGTATATTGTACATATCACCAAGTTCTACTTGAACTGAAAAGTCCTTGTATAATAATTCATAAACCTTATAACCACTTATACCAAGTCCTTTCACATTTATACATAACTTTGTTTCATCTACAAAATAGACTCCTTTTTTGTGTAAAAACTCATCTGATACAACTCTCATACCAGGAATTTTATTTATTTTTGCCTTAGCATATCTAGCTAAATTTAAAGCCTTACTAAGCTTTACCTCTCCCTTTGTTACTAAATTTGACCTTGCTCCATCAATACTTGCCATAAGTAAGTAAGAAGCCGATGTGGATTGTAGCATATTTATAGTTTGTAGTACCTTGTCTCCTTCTACATTTTCACTATTTAATAAAAGTGCAGAGGCTTGAGTTAAGGCACCTCCAGTTTTATGAATACTAACTGCCGACATATCTGCTCCACATTCCATTGCTGATGGTGGTAATTTATCATAAAAAGGAAAATGAGCTCCATGGGCCTCATCTACAAGAACTAATACATTTCTTTCATGACAGATTTTAACTATTTCTTTTAAATCTGTACATGCCCCATAGTAAGTTGGATTTAGTAAGAATAATACTTTTACATCTTCATTTTCTTCTAAAGATTTTCTTACACACTCCACACTTAAGTTCAAACTTATGCCTAAATCATCATCATATTCTGGCTGAATATATACAGGGACTCCTCCAGAAAATATAAGTGCATTTATGGCTGACTTATGTACATTTCTCGGTAAAAGAACTTTATCACCTTCGTTTATAACACTAAGCATCATTGCATGTATGCCTTGTGTAGTTCCATTTGTAATAAAAAAAGCCCTATCAGCTTTATAAGCTTTAGCTAATAGTTCTTGTGCTTCCTTGATAACTCCACCTGGATTTGATACATTATCCATATATGGTGATGAATTTATATCCATCCTCATGACACTTTCTCCAAAAAAATAGTTTAAAATTTCCACTCCTTGATCTCTTACATGTCCAGGAACATCAAAACAAGCTATATCTCTATTGGAATATTCTATTAGAGATTGTAACAATGGAGTCTGTTCTTGTTGTGATATAGATTCAAATTGAAGATTTACATTTATGTCTTTCAATATTAAACCTCCGTATATTAAATTTTCTTTATACTCACATATAAATTTAAAACATCTACAAAACTTACTATTTCTATTCTCATAATTTAGTTTTGTTAAACTTACTTTTTAATTATATTTATTTCATACCTAAAAATCAATACTATTTTTTAATATTTTTTAATTATTTTTATAATATAGATTAAAATGTGTATTTTTCAATATCCTATAAACATTTATTTTTTTTAAGTTTATATTAATTTCGTTTAAGTTTAGTATTCCTAACTTTTAGTTTTTATTAATTTTCTATTTGTTTACTCATACTA
Source organism: Terrisporobacter sp. (assembly GCA_029851945.1). The sequence goes on from JARKUZ010000037.1 coordinate 10,366, forward strand.
AACTTTTTCGTAGTTTTTTATATTTCATATAATTATTTTACGCTTTTGTCATATAGAAATATTTATAATTTTATATTCGTTGATATTACTTACTTTCATAGGTTTTGAAAATATTTTACCAGAATATAATACCCTAACAAATAAAAAAGACAGGAAATAAATCTTAATAATTTATTTCCTGTCTTCTATATCTCAGTATTATTTTATTCTTAAATTATGTCTGCTTCTTGTAGTTGCTTTAAAAAATCCCCTAAATCTTTCTTAGCATCTTCTTTTTTTACCACATAAGTATTTGTAATTAGCGATAGTATTTCATCTTCATCTTTGCAGTCTTCTAGATTTTTCCATACTAAAGCTTCCACTTCATTTAGACTAATTAGTCCTTTCTGTCCTTCTAATGTATCTTTGGGCATAAGAATGTATTCGCCAGCTATTTTACGCAGATTAAAATCTCTTTTAATTTCCATAATCCATTCCCCCTTAATCTAATCTTTTCCCACCATTTTATTATATGACATACACTTTAGAAATATTTCATATTTTTGATGAAAAATAACCAACAATTAGATTCTACTTTAGCATGACTTTAAAGTCAATAAGTATGATGTTCTTTTTTTCTACATTACTTTACAAAAATAAATAAATCATGAGTAAAAATTTATTTTATTCATGTCACCAGCGACAGAGAACTTTGCTCAAAAACTAATATTAGGATTATAAAAGGCAGAGATTTCTCTCTGCCCTATTCTTCTTCAACTGATTCAATTTTTAAAATCTCACTATTTTTATTGGAAAAATGAAGTGTATCAGCACTTATAGATTTTCCAGGTCCCACATTTTCAAACTTAGCACGATAAGTTATACCACCTATATATGAATTTCCTTTAGATACAGTTTTATAATAAACATAAACTGTTTTTAAATCTTCATCTGATATATTTTCTATAGTGATTTCTTTATTTTTTGTAGATAATTTAATTTTATCACTCATAAGTGACATAGTGCTTTCCATGTCATTTTTTGAATTTAAATATATATATTTATTATCTGGATCAAATTCTATTTTTCCAGTAGACTCCATGACAACTGTTGATGTTTGTGGCTTTAAATTAGTTATTTTAAATTTAATTGTATTAGATTTTCCTTTTATTTTTAAAGTTATTTCTCCATAATCAATAACTTCATCAGAAGTATTTTTTACTACTAATGCCAATACATTTTCTTTTTTCTCGTCACTACCATCTTCTATAAATTTACCACTGTATTTACCTATACTTAAAATCTCCATATTTTTATTTGGTAGTTTAAATGGAAGCTCTATCCCTCCAACAGTTGTTGTATTAGAAGTTTCCTCTCCGTTATTTGTATTGTTATTATTATCTTCATTACTAATAGAATCATCTTGTGATTCTTGTCCATCATTAGTCGTATCTTCATTATTTCCCACAACTTTTTCACCAGGAGTATATCCTTCTATACTATTTATATCTAATGAAGTTCCATCTATAACCAAACTATTTTCTTCAACTGCTTCTTCTATATTTTGCTCAGACTTATTCTCAGTTTCTATTTTAGCTTTATCTTTTTCAATAAAATATCCTATAGTTCCTAATCCTATTATGCATATTAAAATAGCCCCCACTATTGCTATAAGTATTCTTTTCAAAACAACATCTCCTTATATCCATTTTTAATATTTCAAATTTTTATCTATCTTAAATCTAAAATAAATAGTATTTTTACTTAATAATTTCTATTATATAAATTTCACTTATTGTTATTATTTTATCTTATATTAAAACCATTTTCAAATAAAAAATTCGCTTCGCTCATATCGCCAACGACTTCGTCCGTTGCTCAAATTTATCTGTTGCTCAAAATATATAGTCAGTATTCATCAAGTTTTACTTATTTATTTAATTATCTAGTAAAATTTGCTATAATATGACTATATGTAAAAAATACGTTTCTGAGGGGGAAGAAATTTTGTCAAGTAAAAAGAGTTTGTCAACAACAAAAAAAATAGTAATTGCTCTTTTAATTTTACTAATAGCAATTCCAGTAGTTACATTCTACTCATTTTATAATAAGTTAAATGTAGTTAAACCATCACAAGATAAAAATAGTGAAAGTAGTTATGAGTCAAAATATGAAAAAGTAGATGGTATTACTAATATTTTATTATTAGGTACTGACGGTAGAGAAAAAGAGCTAGCTTATCGTTCAGACTGTATGATGATAGCAACTATAGATGCTAATAACAAAAACATAAAGTTAACATCACTTGCTCGTGATACTTATGTAGATATTCCAGGAAAAGGTAAAGGAAAATTAAATGCAGCTTATTTCTGGGGAAAAGAAGATTTATTATTCCAAACTATAGAGGAAAATTTCGAGCTTAAATTAGATAATTTTATTCAAGTTGATTTTGATGATTTAATGAATATTATATTTATTTTAGGCGGAGTTGAAGTTGATGTAAAGGAACATGAATTAAAAATTATTAATGATATGATTCCTAGCTCATATGAACAATGTAGTTATTCTAATAAAGGTGAGATGAAACTTTTAACTCATACAGGGAAACAAACAATAAATGGATATCAAGCTATTGCTTACACTAGAATTAGAAAGACAGATAGTGCAATTAATAGAGATGAAAGACAAAGAGAAGTAATGCTTGCTGTAATAAACAAAGTTAAAAACATGAAATTCTCTGAATATCCACATTTACTTAATACTATATTACCATATGTATCAACAAATCTATCAGCATCAGATATTTTAAATATTGCATTTACTGCATATAGTTTTGGTACTGATAATTTAGTTGTAAAACAAGGGCAATTCCCAATTATAGATAATGTCCATGTTAAAGGTGGAATTTATAAAAAAGCAGGCTGGGTATGGTTATACGACTTAAACTCTGAAGTAGTTTTAAGAGATTTTATTAATAAGGATATTGATATGGATAAACATGAATATTTAAATGATAACAGTAATATTCAGTTAAATTATTAGATATTAGTTGTGAAATTATAGTCTATCTAGAAAGTAAATAAATTATAATTTCCATGTTATACAGAAATAGCTGTCTCTTTTAATGATTTAAAAATCATTTTGAGACAGCTATTTTTTATGCTTATAAACTCATTTCCAATATATCTGCTATCTTTTTAGATGCAAATCCATCTCCATATGGATTGGAAGCATTGCTCATATTTTTATAAACTTTTTCATTATTTATAAGTTCTTTAAAATTTTCATAAATAGTATTTTCATCTGTCCCAACAAGTCTAAGAGTTCCTGCTGCTATACCTTCAGGTCTTTCTGTAGTATCTCTCATTACAAGTACAGGTTTGCCAAGAGAAGGTGCTTCTTCTTGTATTCCACCACTATCAGTAAGTATAATATATGACTTGTTTAAAAAATTATGAAAATCAATTACATCTAAAGGCTCTATGATTTTAATTCTTTCATGATTTCCTAAAATATCATTTGCCACCTGTCTTACTAAAGGATTCATATGAATTGGATAAATAACCTTTATATCTTTATATTCATCTACAATTTTTTTAATAGCTTTAAACATATTTTCTAAGGGCTTGCCTAAATTTTCTCTTCTATGAGCAGTAAGCATTATTAATTTATCATCTCCTACCCAATCTATCATTTCATGTCTGTAATCTTCTTTTACTGTTGTTTTTAATGCGTCTATAGCTGTGTTTCCAGTTACATAAATACACTCTTTATCTTTTCCTTCTTTTAATAAATTCTCTTTAGACATATCAGTTGGTGCAAAATGATATCTTGCTATTATTCCCGTAGCTTGTCTATTAAATTCCTCTGGAAAAGGTGAGTATATGTCATAAGTTCTAAGACCTGCTTCTACATGACCTACTGGTATTTGTAAGTAAAATGCTGCTAAGGATGTAACAAAAGTTGTGGATGTATCTCCATGAACTAAAACTATGTCAGGCTTTACTTGTTCTAAGGTATCTTTCATTTTAGATAATATATTTTGAGTAACATCAAACAAAGTTTGATTGCTTTTCATTATACTCAAGTCGAATTCAGGAACAATATCAAAAGCTTGTAAGACTTGGTCTAGCATCTCTCTATGTTGGCCAGTTACACAGACTATTGTCTCTAATTTTTTTCTAGTTTTTAATTCTTTTACTAAAGGACACATTTTTATAGCTTCTGGTCTAGTTCCAAATACTATCATTATTTTTTTCATATTATATTTCATTCCTAACATGTTAGATTAATATTTTTTATAATATATTAATTATTTTATACACATTAGGTAGTTTTATTACATCT
>JARKUZ010000039.1 GCA_029851945.1 Terrisporobacter sp.
TTGGAATTTTAAAACCAGAAGTTAATGAAACAAATGGATATAGATATTACTACGAAGAAGATTTAGAGAAACTTGGATTAATATTAGAAACTAAATATTTAGGAATACCTCTTTCTGAGATTAAAAAAACTATCGAAAGTGAAAGTCTAACAGAATATAAAAACTTAGTAGTAAGACAGGCAGAATTAATAACAAAGCAAATAGAAGAATTAAAAATAAAAAAGAAGCATTTACAAGAAGCTAGAGAAACATTAGATAAAGTAATAAATTTTGAAAATGAATATGATTTTAGTAAGCTAAATATATATGAAGAATCAATGAACCTTTATGAAATTAAGTTCCAAAGAATATTTGATGGAAGTTTTTATAAAGAGTTTTTATTGGAACTGGAAGAAGGTTTGGGGTTTGATGAAGAAGAGTATTATTATATTCATCAAGTATTAAAAAATGGAACTTTAAAAGAAAATGAAAATGAAATTTATATAAAAGAAAATAAAAATAACAAGGATTTAATTCAAAAGTATATAACTGAAAATAAGTTAGACGTTATAAAAAAATATATAAATAGTAAAGTTATTTCAACTTATTTTTATGGAAATGAAAAAGATATGAATGATTATATAATATCTCTTAATAATTACTTTAATGGTAACCAGTGCGCAAATGCATATATAATGTATGACTTTGCTTTACCAAAACAAAATAATAAAGAAGAATACTTCGTAAAAATAATTTTAGAAATAAAAAGATAGTTGACTGTAGACTAACTCCACTCTTTATAATAAATAAATGAAGAAAGAAGTAGGAGGTCAAAATTTTGAATTTATTAAAAAATAGAGTATTCACAACAATTTTAATAACTGACGTAATACAGCAAGCTGCAATTTGGATAAGAAATATATCTGTAATGTTTTTTATTATGGCAGTTACAAATAACGATCCAATGGCAGTTTCATCATTAAATTTTGTAGAAATGGTTCCAATGTTTTTATTTACTTTTTTAGGAGGTATAATTGCTGATAGATATAACCCTAAGAAATTAATGTTTTTAGGTGATTTTTTTAGTTTTATTTCTTTTGTGATATTAGGGTCTTTAATTAGTAAGGGATACATTATAGCCATATTTATAACAGTATTAATATCTGCTATAGTTACACAATTTTCATATCCTGCATCACAAAAATATTTTAAAGAATATGTAGATGAGCAAGATATTGATTCAGCCATAGGTATATCACAATTATTAAGTTCCATATTTCCTATAATAGGTCCATTTTTAGGTTCATATTTTTATTTTACTTTTGGAATAGGAAAAACATTATTAATAATATCTTTTATGTTTTTAGTATCTTTAGCTCTTATTCTTACACTTCCAAATAAAAAATTTGAAAAAATAGAAAGTGATGGATTTGTAGAAGATATTAAACTTACTTTTGATTATTTAAACAATAAAAAAATTCTAAAAGTATTTACAAAAATGCTATTCATCCTTTCTTTTGGTATAGGTATATCTGGAAATCTAGATATATTTTTAGTAACAGAAAGGCTAGGATTAGATGAAAAGTTTTATCAATTTTTCTCAGGCATAGCAGGTATAGGAGTCATAGTTGGTGGAGGGTTATATATTGTATTATCTAAGCATTTGAAAAATATGAAGATAGTATATTCTTTAATAGGAATTTTTGCAATAACAGTATTTATAGAAGGATATTCAACAATACCAGTTCTTACAATTATTTTACAGTTTATAGATAATGTTATTGGAGGGTTATTAAGTGGATATGTGATGACACTTATGACTAAGATAACAGACCAAAAGTATTTAGGTAAGGTAAACGGACTTACATCTACACTCATGTACTTTGGATTAATGGTATCTTTTATCCTATCAGGCATAATAGTTAAATATTCATCTATAGTAGTAGCTTTTTCAGTAGCTAGTTTAACATTTGTCGTATGTTTTATTATGATTTATATAGAGAGTAAGAGAGGATTGCTTGACGAAGTTAATAATTAATATATGAAAAATTTATATCATATAACTATAAATATGATATAAATTTTTTTATTATATACTAAGGCTTTACACCTATATACATATGAACTATACTTAAATCAAAATAAAATTTAATGAGGTGAATATATGAAGTTAGACTTAGATAATATGCTTTACATATTAATCTATATGACTTTTTTACTATCAGTTATAGGTTGTCTAGCTTACTTTTATAAGAAAAGAATATCTCATCAGATTGAATTTATTTTAATAAAAAATATATTTCTAAATAGGTATAAATACTCTGAAAAACTAGAACCAAAGCAGTATTTTAGTTTCTTTAAGTATGATATTTGGAGGTACTGTAGCTTATTTTAATTGAAATGAAATATTTTAAAGACTAATAATTAAATTAATATTAAAGGAGAAAATAAAATGAATTTCATTTCAAGTATGTTACAAGATTTATTAAATATATTATTCAGTTTTACCGGAGATCTAGGTGTTGCAATAGTTGTTATGACTTTGATAGTAAAATTAATACTAATGCCCCTATCTTTAAAACAAAAGTTTGCTATGAAAAGACAACAAGATTTAGTAGAAAAAGTCAATCAAGTTAAAGAAAAGTATAAACATAATACAAAGGAAATGGAAAAGAGGTTGCAGGAATACTCATCTGAGACTATGAAAAGTATGATGGGATGTTCAACAATTTTGATACAAATGCCTATTCTTTGTTCATTATATAATATTTTCTTAAACATGACTAATAGTTCTGCAAGTGTATTAATACCTTGGATTAGTAGTCTAAATATGTGGGATAATTTATTTATAATACCTTGTATATATACATTAACTATGTTAGCTCCAAATTTTATAAGTATGATTCCATACTTTAAAACAACTTCAAAAACTGTGATTAATAAGCAAATATTGATTTCTACTGTTATAATGGGATTTTTGTTAACAGCTAGAACCCCAGTAGCTATAGGATTGTACTTTATAACAAGTAGTATATATTCTTTAATAGAAGATATATGTTTCAGGGTATATGTTAAAAAGAATTTAGTTGAAGATTAATATATAAGAGGACCTGCCTTAATTTAATAAGGCAGGCTTTTTTTATTGCAAGGAAATTTTTATTTATATGATTTGTAGATAAATATAATCTTCAACAGAAATATTATTTAAAATATGACATACAGTTGTCTTATTAAAGCGTTAATATAATATTGTATAAACAGGCTAGTAATAAAAGATACTTGTGATGATAAGTTGAATAATTTACTACAAACATTTGGGATGAGTAGTATTAATAAAACTGAAATATTAGAGAAACAATTATTATGTGAAATGTCTGATATAATAAAAGAAATATACAAATAGGAAACTTGATGTATTAACCAAATTACAACAGATAGTTATATACTAAATAAATTATATTATAGTTCAATAAAATAACTATATTACAACTGAACAATATAATTTTATATAATAAAATATAATAATTAATTAAGGAGCAATATGAAAATTAATAGATTAACGGAAATCATATTAATACTTTTAAATAAAAAAAATATAACAGCAAAAGAACTAGCTGATAAATTTAAAGTATCTATAAGAACTATATATAGAGATATAGAAACTCTATCATCATCAGGAGTTCCTGTATATATGAATAAAGGAAAAGGAGGAGGAATATTTTTATTAGAAGATTTTTCAATAAATAAAGCTATATTATCGGAAAATGACAAACATAGCTTGACTTTAGCATTAAAAGCATTATCTTCAATTCAATATCCAGAAGTTAACTCAATAATCAATAAAGTAGGATTTATAAAAAATAAAAATAATGAAGAAGAATGGATCGATATAGATTTATCAAGATGGGGTAGCAAACTTAAAAAAGATGATAAATTTACAAAGGTAAAAGATGCCATATTAAATAATCAATTAATAGAATTTACCTACGTAAATAGTTTAGCAAACAAATCTATTCGAAAAGTAGAGCCTAACAAACTTATTTATAAAGGCCAAAGCTGGTATTTATATGGTTATTGCAGATTAAAAAAAGATTTTAGACTTTTTAAGATAAGTAGAATAAAGGATTTAATTTTAAAAGAAGAAGTATTTGAAAAAAGAAGTATTGATTCTATAGAGTCAAATATGATGGAACAGAATGTAGAAAACATAGTTAAATTAAAATTGAAAGTAAAAAGAGAAGCTTTATACAGATTATTTGATGACTTTGATGAAGAATCAATAATTGATAATAATGATGGAACATATGAAGTGAATATAGAATTTCCAGAAAATGATTGGTTATATGGATATATTCTTTCTTTTGGACCTTATGTGGAAGTAGTAGAGCCTACACATATAAGAAATATTGTATTACAAAGAATGAAAGAAACTATAAAAATTTATAGTAAAATTTAACTAATATATGTAATTAAGTGTTATAGATAAAAAATAATTAGTAAGTCATAACAAATATGAGAGAGTAGATTTATATGCACTTGGAAAATAGGAGAGAAATAATGAAACATGAATGGAGAAAAAAAGAAAAAAATTACTATCTACCAAAAACTAAACCAGAAATAGTAAATATTGAAAAATTTAAATTTATACAATTAAAAGGAACAGGAAATCCAAATAGCGAAGAATTTTCTGAAAGAGTAGGAGTATTATATTCCTTATCTTATACCATAAAAATGATGCCTAAAAAGGGGATAAACCCAAATGAATATTTTGATTATGTGGTATATCCTTTAGAAGGAATTTGGGATTTAGATGAAGAAGGAAGAAAAAAAGAGGAGTTTGATAAAAATAATTTAGTTTATAACATAATGATTAGGCAGCCAGATTTTGTTACAGAAGAAATTTTTAAACTAGCTTTAGAGAGTGTAAAAGAAAAGAAGCCAAATAAGCTATTGGATGAAGTTGTGTTTGGTGAAATAGAAGAAGGTATGTGTGTTCAAATGATGCATATCGGATCATTTGATAATGAATATAAAACCTTTGAATCTATGAAAGAATTTTGTAAAGATAATAATTTATTAATAAGAAATATGGCCCATAGAGAAATTTATATATCAGATTTTAGGAAGACATCTAAGGAGAAGCTAAAAACAGTTTTAAGATATAGGGTGAAAACTGAGTAAAGGAGAAATTTATTATGAAAATAATAGATGTTAATTTAGAAAATCTAGACGAAGAACATATATGTTGTTCTATTTCTGATAAAAAGGGTGAGTGTCAGGTATCTTCGAAAAAAGCATGGATGAGAGATAGATTTGAAGATGGACTAGTGTTTAAGAAAGGTGATGTAAGAGGGAAAGTTTTTATAGAATACATTCCAGCAGAAAATGCTTGGTGTCCTATTGATGCAGAGGGATATATGTTTATTAACTGTCATTGGGTTTCGGGAAAATATAAAAATCAAGGAATAGGAAGTCAATTATTAGAAGAATGTATAAGAGATAGCAAGGTAAAAGGTAAAAAGGGATTAGTTGTACTAAGCTCAAATAAAAAGAAACCATATTTATCAGATCCAAAGTATTTAAAAAATAAAGGTTTCATTGTAGCTGATACTGCAAAGCCTTATTTTGAGTTATTATATCTACCTTTTGAAGAAAATATGAGCATACCAAAGTTTAAAGATATAGTAAAAGAAAATAATGAAAATAACATTGAACAAAATAATATTAATGAGCCTGGGTTTGTATTATATTACTCAAATCAATGCCCATTTACCTCTAAATATGTTTCTATAATAACTGATTATGCAAAAGAAAAAGACTTAGATTTTAGATTAGTTAAATATGAAAACAAAGAACAGGCACAAAATTCAATCACACCATTTACTACATACAGTTTATATCATAATAATCAATTTATAACACATGAAATATTAAATCTTGATAAGTTTAGAGGGATATTGAAAAGTACAATATAATAAAAAACGAAATGTGAAAATTTAACATATATGTGAGAAATGCTATAAAAGAGCTCGAAGAAGCTGAAATGGCAGAAGTTTCTAAAAGACAGGCTAAAAAATATATTTATAAGAATATGAACGATTCTAATACTAGAATAAGATATATCAATTATAGTTTTAGTGTTGATTAAGCAAGATACGAAGTTGTTAGAAACATGAAGTGTTTCGTAGATATGTTGCTCAAGGGAATAGTATTTTATAGTTCAAATTGAAATATAAAAAACTTACTATATTGCTAATTATTATTAAATAAATAATTAAACAATATGGTAAGTTTTAATTTTATATATTAAATTATAAATTTTTATAAGCTAAATTATACATTGCTAAGTATGATTAAAAAAATATTAACTTTCTTCAACAACTTTACGTCCTACAAAGTCTGCATATTGAGGAGTTCCAAGATGATATCCCCCAGAAACTTCTAAAATTGAACCAGTTATATAAGATGAATTTTCGCTAGCAAAGAATAAAACTGCATTTGCTATATCTTCAGGATTACCCATTCTATTTAATGGAACATGAGATAAAAAAGATTTTTGGAATTCTTTAGGCATATTTGATGCAACAGCATCAGTAGCAATCATTCCTGGCAACACTGCATTACATCTTACTTTGTTCTTTGCATATTGCATAGCTATTTGTTGAGTTATATTGTTAACTCCTGATTTTGAAACGCCATATCCTATTCTAGAGATATCTGGAACACTACCTCCGATTGAAGATATATTAACTATACTTCCTCCACCATTTTCTATCATATGAGGAACAACTAATTTGGAGATTCTATAAACACTTCCTACATTATGTTCGAATAATTCAAAGAACGACTCTTCACTTCCATTTACTAAATCTAAATCGGTTTCTGGTCTTCCAGTTCCAAAATTATTAACTAATATATCAATTCTACCTTCTTTTTCAATAACTGTATCAACCATTTCTTTATAGCTATCTATATTATAAGCATCAAAGAAGACTGTTTTCATAACTAAACCTTCTTTTGCATACTTATCACAGATTTCTTGAGTTACTTCTAATCTTCTAACTCCCATATATACGATAGCTCCATTTTCAGCTAACTTTATAGCAGTTGCTAAACCAATACCTCTAGTTGCAGAAGTAACTAAAGCTATTTTTTTATCTAAAATTTTCATGTCAATCCTCCTATTGATTAAGATATATAGTAAAAATTACTAATATAAAAAATTTACTCTATTAATTTATTAATTTATATTTTTTATAGAAATTTGTCAATTATATTTTATAATACACATAAGTCAAATTTCTTAAACAATATATATAAATAATAATTATTTTAAAAATATAAATAAATATATATTAAGACGTGAAATTTTATATTTCTAAAAGGTTTTTATTACTACAACAAAAAAGGTTGTAGTTAAGTTTAATATAAAACCTATCTACAGCCTTTTTATTATGCAAAATAAATTTTGAGAAATAGATAAATTTACTGGCTATATGAAGCATATGAAGATGACATGAACCAGATGAATCAAATCTTAATTATTTTCATCTCTATTAGTTGAAGATTTTTTTACCTTTTTAACTTTTTTAACTTTCTTTTTAGGTGTAGTTGCTACTTCTTGATTTTGAGATTTATTTACATTCTTAGCTTTTTTTGCGTTTTTCTTAATTCTATCTTGAACTTCTGCATCTGTTATTTTGTTCATTATGTCGTCTAATTTTTTTTGTTGAGCTGGTTCTAGAAATGTTTTAAATTTAGATACAACTTCTTCTTTGCCTTTTAGATTTTTTCCTATTTTAACAAGTTCATCTATAAGCTCATCTTCTGATTTACCTTTATAGCTATCAGCTATCTTTTCCACTTTATTTTTATCTATATTTTTATCTTTTGCAAACTTTTCAAGGGTTTTTGGATCTACTTTTTTCATAACAAAACTCCTTTCAATTAAATTACTATTTTAAAATATCAATATAATCTATTCTTTAATATATGCATTTACTATCTAATAGTGTTAATAAGTACTTGTTTTTTTAGATAATAAAATACCTATTATAAGTATATTATTAAAAATAAAATATATTAATTAGAGTAAGGAGTAATTTAGATATTATATATAAAGTAAATAAATTATAAATTTTAATATGAAAAAATAAAAACTTTATTACAATTAAAGAAGACTGCGATAAACAGCAGTTTTTAGATAAAATGTATGCTAAATTTAGTTGGATAGCTTAAGTAAAGATGATACTCTCTTTGATACTGTACTTCCAACTATATAAGCTAATACTATTTTCATTAAATCTAATACTATAAAAGGAACAACACAGTAAATAATGCTTTGGTAAATTGTATTTCCTGTTATAGTAGCGAACATCAAAGTACCTGTTGTATAATCCAAAATTAGTCCTAATAGCATTCCTATAATAACAATAAATGGAGAAGATGATTTTTCTCTTATGTATCCTATTATGAATGACATTATTGGAAGTCCCAGAAGATATCCACCTGTTGGACCAAACAATACAGCAGCTCCCCCTGAAAAATTAGCAAATACAGGAATACCAATAGATCCTATTAATAAATATATTAGAATTGAGATAAACCCACATTTAGAACCTAAAATTAAACCTGTTATTGAAACTGCAAATATTTGTAGTGTAAGTGGTACAGTTGTAATTGGTATTGGTATAGATACTTGAGCTAATATTGAAGTCAAGGCTGCAAATATTGAACAGAGGATAAGTTCTTTAGTTTTTAATTTCATAATAATCCCTCCTGGATATTCATAATTACTTAGATTTAAGTTAACCTTAAAAAAAAATTAGTTAACTTAATTATATATGAAAATATAAAAGTTGCAAGTTGTTTTTGGAAAAATATTCATTTAAAGCTTAATAGATCTTAAAATTAGCCTTTTTTATAAAATTACTTGTTTCGATAATATATAGAGAATTTACTTCATAGAATTTATATATAGAAATAATTTGAAATGTAGTGATTAAATTACTTTATATAAATGATTACAAAAATTATATATGTATTGGTGTATTAAAAATGTAACATATATAGTTTAAGGTTCATATTTTATTAAGAAGGAGTAGTTATATTAAGGGGTGACTTGTGTGAACAATTTACTGTTAATACTTGCAATGATGGTATTGAGTAATGGCAGTATACCATTACTTGATAATAAAAATAAATCAAGTAGGCCTGCAGAAAGCTCGGAAAGAGGAGAAACTGTAGAAACCAGTAGTAAAAGTAGCCAAGGCAATAGGAGTGGCCAAAAAGTTCGTAAAATAAAAAAAGTAAAAAAGAAAACAAAGAGCAAAGTATCTAGTAAGGGTATCTTAAATTTTGATATGAACGATGTAAATAAAGGGATTAAGTTGTTAGATTTGAGCGAAGATGATCTAGATAGAGGAATGGAAATTATAACACGAACTAAAAAATACATGAATAAAGAAGAAAGAAATGTATTAATTAAACTAGAGAGTGTTCTTGATTTAGTTAAAGGGATAAAAAAATTAAATGATATAAACATATTGAGCGAAGAAGATGAAAGTGAATTCTTTAGAAGTATGGATGATGAAGATAAGAAAAATATGATGATAAAGGAAATTTTAGAAGTATTCCCAGAAAAGAAAAAGCAATCTGTTGAAAAAGCGCTTGAAATGAAAAAGATGATAGACTTATTTGCAGAGCTATTTTTACCTGATGGAGAAGAAGGTGGAGGATTTAGCTTAAGTTCTCTAGCTGATATAAGTAATCTTGGAAGTGTTAGCAACTTAAAATTGTTGGGAAGTCTTTTGAGAAGTTTAGATGGCGAAGAGTATGAAGATGATGAAGATAAAGAGTATGAATATGTAGAAGTAGAAGATGATGATATAGAAAACATAGAAGAAGTAGAAGATGATATACAATCTTATAATGAATACTTAGGAGAAAGTATGCCTGTTTCAAATGAAACTTTGAATAATAAAAAAGCTAAAAGAACTAGAACAAGAAGAACTAAAACTAGAAAGAAAAAAAATTCAACTAGTAAGTAATAATACTTTATAAAAGTATTATTACTTACATAAGTTAAATTGTTATAAATTGTAAAATTAGTTTAAAATTAAGAATTTTTACAGAATAAACTACTTTAATTATTTCTACTTTTGTATTATAATAAGAATATAAATTTTAAAAGAAATATAAATCCTGAGGCATGCGAGTGGTAACCTTTAAATTCAACCGACATGCATTATACGGGAGATCGGGTCTCATGAGACTAGAATACTTCTATATTTATATAGAGAAATTTGAAATTATGGGCAGGTCACCCACCTGGGAGATTCTCGGGTATGAATTTATAGGACCTACGGTGCTTTGGGAATAAAAAATGTTGCTTAACAGCAACATTTTTTTTATTAAATACCTAGAATACCAACATCATTTATTGTGGAGAAAACTTCATTCACATTATAAGATAAATCACCTTTGTAATTAGAGTAGAAGGAACATCTACTAAATTTCTCTTCTATAGAATCGTTATCTAAATGAGGCTCATCCCAACTTTTACCTAAGTTTTCTGATGAAGATGTAAAAAGTTTATTAAAGTCTACCCAAGAAATAAGTAATTTATTTTCATTTTTTACTATAGAAGGGTACATGCAAGTGGAAGGTTTGCTTAAATAAGATGAGTTATTTAATTCAAATTTATTATCGTTCAAGTAACCATTTATATATTTTACTGAGTAACCATTTTTAATATTTTCACAAAATGATAGATGATAAAAATTAATACTATCTCTAATTCCAGATAAATATATTTTATTTTCTCCAGAGTTTGTGATTTGTATAGGAGTACTCCAAGTAAAAGTACCTAAATTAAACCTTGAAGCAAAAATTTCTTCACAACCATTTACCAAATTAAAATAAAATATAGTAGGAACAGATTTATTCCATAAAATAATATAATCATTTAAAACTAAATGATTAACAAAGTCGATCTTATTTTCTACCCAATAATCATTTTCTTTATAATGATGAAATAAAACGCAAGTATTTGAAGAATTATTATTAAATGCATAATAAAAAACATGAGTATTATCATTTATGTATTGTATATGAGGAAAAACTAACCCAAATTTTTTATAGTTATAAGTTATACACTCTTTTTGAGTGAACACAGTTGAACCATTCTTGCATTCTAGAATTTGTAAATATTTATCTGAATAAATACAGTAGATATTGTCTTTTTTATCAAGGGTAAAAGAGTACTTTGTAAAATCTAAATTTTTATCATTCACGAGTCTATCCCTATTTATAATGCGATTATTAGAATCATAGTAATTATAATAGAGTCCATCTTTATCAAGATAAATATATAACATATCTTTATTACTTCTTCTCAATATAGAGCAACACTCATTTATAAAACTCATTTTGAACCTCCTTAAAATTATCCATATTATAATATATTTACTAAAAAAAATTATATTCTGCTTTTTCGTATATATATTCATTGTTAAGTAACACTTAAACTGGAAATTGCATAATATTAATTAGGCTTAAAAAAGCCAGGACATTTAATTAATATCACTTATAGGAGGGTAACAATATGCAAGATTTAAAAAAGAATAGAAGAAAAATGTATAATAAACAAATGTCTACAGTAAGTAATGACGTTAATGAAGAGTCAGCTGTAGAAATAGATGATTTAGAAAGAGGACACAAGTTTAATAAAAAAGATGACTGTGGATGCCACGATAAACATGATAAATGTCATGATAAATGTCATGATAAATGTCATGATGAAAAAGATGATTTTGAATGTGAATGCCACTGTGAATGTAAAAAAGTTGAAGAAAAATGTGAACCATGCCAAGTTGTATCTGATGTATGTGTTCCAAATCCTTGTAGAGAAGAATGTTGTAATGGAATATCTCCAACTTTCACAACAAGAAATGCTCGCCCAGTAGCTATAGAAGCAAATAGAATATTTGACTCTATACAATTTAGAGTATTTAAAGATGCTACTGCAGAAAATGGAGAACCTTTATTCTTTGACTTTGAAGTAATAGACGTAAGAGGAAATCTTCCAAATAGAGGTACAGCAAGAGTTACAGTAGACGAAGTTTGTATGAATTTCTCAGCAATTGAAATAATTCCAGGGGATGTAACTGTAGATGACTTTATAGTAACTCCAGTTGAAAATAATTCACCTTGTGATACTGTATTTGAATCTATAGTGTGTCCAGTTAGAAATGCTAGATGTTGTGCACAAAATAGAGGACAAAATGTATTATTTAGAGAAAGAGGATTAACTGCAAGAATAGAAGATTTAGTTCTAGAAATAAGAGCACATTGTGGATGTACTAAAATAGTAGCTCTTGCATTCCCAGCTGTAAGAAGAATGAAAAAATTATGTAGAGTTGAATTTGTTGAATTTAGATTTAATACACTAGCTTCTAATTTATGTGTTCCATCTAGTGGTAGATCTTTCACATTGAGACAAGACTTTAGAACTAATTTATCAGTTGATTGTATATCTAATGCATTTGTTTCTGCAGAAGATTGCTTTGAACATGAACATGATCATGATCATGACTGTGGTTGCGATTGCTTCTGTGATTGTGACTGTGATCGCGATTTTGATTTTGATTGTGTTGAATTTACAGTACCAAGTGGGATAGACGTAATACTATGTATTGAAGAAACAGTTAGTGCTTTAATAGGAGATCAATTAGTAGTTCTAGCTGAAACTAGCTTTGAACCAAGAGTAGTTGATACTTTTGCAAATGTTTGTAGATTCCCAGGTTGTGGAGAATAATTTAAGAAAATAATTAATTAAGTTATTCAATAAATTTATTTATAATAAGTACTTCAACAAATGATAATTAGCTAAATACCATTACTCTACTAATAGGGTGTATCAAGTTTTGATACACCCTTATTATTTAAATAATAACTAGTCATTATTATATTTTTTATAAGATATGCTATAGCAAAACTCAAATAAATCATCTTTAATAGTAGAGTTACAATTGCACTCAGGAGAAAAAGAATTTGATTTTCTTAGTAAACTATTTGCTTGTATCCATTTTCTGTTTGTAGTATTGAAAATAAGTGTTTGGCTATATGGTTCACCTCTATTATTTTTATTTTCAGATTCATAACTAAGTATCATATTTGACATTTCATCAATATTCAGTTTATAAATATATTCATTATTTTGTACTATATTATTTATATGATACTTATATACATTATAATTAGAAGTACTAAAGTTATAATGGGATACTCTAAATATATTCTCTTTAATCGAAGATTCCTCTACAACAAATAAATTTAAATAATTCTGTATGATAAATAATCTCATATTCTTAAGATTATTTATATTGTGGCAAATCTTACCTAAGACCTTTTTTCTTATACGTGCATTATTATAAATAAAGTGAATTAGTCTTCCTTTTGTATCTATTGAACAAATATGGATAAGGTTATTGTCATCAAAATTAGCACAATAAGAGACAATATTATTTGCTATTTTGTCAATTTTTTCATTTATATTTTTTATGTATAGACAATTATTTTCTGTATAGACATAAAAAGGCTTTGTATCATTAATCATTGTTGATTTTTTAACCTCCTAACATTTTAATTTTTTTAATGTTTTTATCAAGACTATAGTATGAAGAATAGTTGTTAAAATAGCAGTAGCAGTTACCGTATAGATATAAGCATACATATGTAGATGTGGCAATGGTAATAAGAAATATAGTGCAATAACTTGGATAACCATTCCTAAAATCGTATTAAAACTAGCTATAACCTCTTTTCTAATTGAATGAAGTATTGATGATAAAGTTTGATTAAGACATAAAAAAAGAGGAGCTAAAGACATAGATTTTAAATACTCACCAGCAGTTTTATTGTTAAATATTACAAGACACAATTCTTCTCCACAAAAATAGAAAAATATTGAAGATAATATTCCTACACCTATAGTTAATGCTAGGGCATAATTAATTTTTATTTTTACATTTTTATATTTGTTTAAAGCAATTTCTTGTGAAATACTTGGTATTAAATTTACTACTAAAGCTGAACCTATAGTAAAAGGTATGTAAACAAAAGGCATAACCATTCCATTTAAAATTCCATAAAGTCTCATAGATTTCGCATAAGTCATTCCAGAAAGTACAAGTCTAGAAGGAACTATCATAGAACTTACAGACTGTAATACAACGGAAGACATTTTATTGCAAGTAATAGGTAGCGCCATTTTCAAAGTTTCCATAGAGGAGTAATAAAAATCTTTAAGTCTAATAGTAAATTTATTATATAAGGTAGATTCTCTGTAAAGGCAAATGCTCATATAGATCACATTTATTGCTTCGCCAATAGATATAGCAATCAGAGTAGCATAACAAATCATGGCCTTATCATTTATGTACATAGCAATTAAAAATACAAATAATATTCTTGATACTTGTTCAATAACTTGACCAACAGCAGGAACAATAACTTTTTTTATTCCATAAAAATAACCTCTAAAAACATTTGATAACGTAATAAGTACTACTGCTGGGCAGATAGCTAAAATAAATAAATTTAAATCTCCATCATTTAAAAGTCTAAAAGATAAATAGTTACTATTAAAAGATATTATTAATGAGATAATTAGTGATAAGAAAAATGATACATATAATGTTGAGATAAAAAATATATTTGTTTCTTTTTTATCCTGCATTGCATTTTCCTTTGCAACCAAACAGCTAAGGGCAGTGGGGATACCAGTTGTGGTGAGGGCAATACATATCATTAGAAAGTTAAATACCATGTGATATATTCCAAGGCAAGTTTCTCCCATAACCTTTGATAAAAATATTTTATATAAAAATCCCAGTATCCTTACTATAAGGTTAGAAATAAATAAAATTATAGTTGATAAAACCAGGTTAGGAATTCTCAAAAAAAATCACCTCCATATATTTAAAATGTATTCTGATAGAGGTTAAAAAATAATTAGATTTTTATAAAACTTGGATTCACATTGTTAAATTTACAGATAGATTTAAAATCAATATATTTAAGGTAAGAGTAAATATAATTTTTCCCCTTTCATAAAAAATTTGGTATTATATATATATTAATGATAACAAGCACATATTAAACGTCAATAAATCTAAAAATAAGTAAGTGGTGATTTAATGGATAAATACAAATTAGAAATAGATAACAGCAGTAGTAAATATATTCAAATATATAATCATTTAAAAAATCTTATTATCAAAGGAGAAATAAATGAATATGAAAAACTCCCCCCAATAAGAAAGTTTGCAGATTATATAGGTGTAAATAATGCTACAATTGTGAAAGTATATGAATTACTGGAAAAAGAAGGATATGTTTATAAGGTGATTGGAAGTGGAACTTTTGTTTCTTCTATTAATATAAAAAAATCAAGTAATAAAATAGCTATGAAAGATGTAATACACTTTGATAGTGGAAATCCTTCCAAAGAAATGTTTCCTATAGATAATTTTAAAGCAGCTATAAATATGGCTCTTGAAAAAGATGGAGCAGCTATTTTTGAATATGACGAAGGAAAAGGCTCTAATGAGCTTAGAGAAGAACTATGTTTGTATTTAAAAAATAAAAAAATAAATACTAATAAAGAAAATATTCAAATTATATCTGGAGCACAACAAGGAATAGATATAGTTTGTAAAGGACTTATAAATTATTCTGATGTAGTTTTTGTGGAAGAACCTACCTATAATGGTGCTTTGGAAGTTTTTAAAAGTAGAGGAGCAAAAGTAATACCAATACCAATGTTACATGATGGTATAGATATAGGTATATTAAAATTAAAGTTAGAAAAAATAAAACCTAAATTAATTTATGTTATGCCTAATTTTCAAAACCCAACGGGTATATCTTATAGTATATATAAGAAAAAGAAACTTATAGAACTATCTGAAAAATATAATTTTTATATTCTTGAGGATGATTTCATAAGTGACTTTGCATTTGATTCTTCCGATAATAGACCTTTGAAAAGCTACGATACAAATAATAGAGTCATATATATAAAAAGTTTCTCAAAAATACTTATGCCAGGGCTTAGAATAGGTATAGTAGATATACCAATTGAACTTCAAAAGAAAATTTTATGGGCAAAATATTCTTCTGATATATCAACGCCTGGACTTATTCAAAAATCAATGTATTATTACATGAAATACTTTGACTGGGATAATTATTTAAGAAGATTAGATAAAATCTATACGGAAAAATATAGAAAAACAAAAAGTTTATTAGAAGATAAATTAGGAGATAAATTAAAAATATCTGAATCTGTTGGGGGGTTAAACTTTTTTGTTGAACTACCAAGAGGATATTCATCACAATATTTTTATGAATTTATGATAAAAAAAGGAGTTTGTATTACACCAGGAACTTATTTTTTTGATAATATAATGGATGATAGATTTTTTAGGATAAATATAGCTAATACCAATTTAGAAGATATAATAAAAGGGATAACTATAATAGAAAATAATTTAGAAGAATTTATTACATCTTATAAAAATGGAGAATATATAAGAAGTAATAAAATATTTTATTAATATAGGTAAAATTTTAGGAGGCAAAAATGTTTGATCAAAAAAAACTAGACAGAATAAATGAATTAGCAAAGAAAAATAAAGAAGAAGGATTAACTAAAGAAGAACTAGCAGAGAGAGAAGTATTAAGAAAAGAGTATTTAGAAAACTTTAGAGCACACTTCAGATCTAGACTAGATAATGTTAAAGTTGTATCAAAAGAAGAATATGATGAAATAATGAAGAAAAAACAAAACTAGTTTAAAAAAGTATTTGTAGTTTAGGGGGAAGACATGAATTTAAAATATGAAAATGTTAATGGATGGAAAGTTATAAAAAAAATGAATAACATTGATAATGTTATGAATTACTCTAAGGAATACATAAACTTCTTAAACAAGTCAAAAACAGAAAGACTTTGTACTAGAGAAATAATTAAATTAGCAAGGAATCAAGGTTATATTTCTCTAGAAGAAGCAGTTTCAAATGGGCAACTAAAAAGTGGCGACAAAGTCTTCGCTGAAAATAGAGACAAAGGAGTTGCTTTATTTGTAATAGGTGAAAAAGATATAGAAAATGGTATGAAAATAATAGCCAGCCATATTGATTCACCTAGGCTAGATTTAAAACCAAATCCATTATATGAAGATAGTAATTTAGGTTATTTTAAAACACATTATTATGGTGGAATAAAAAAATACCAATGGGTAACAATACCTTTGGCTTTATACGGAGTAGTATTCTTACATGATGGAACTAAAGTAGATATTTCCATTGGTGATGAAGAAAATGATCCAGTATTTTGTATAAATGATTTATTACCACACTTATCTGCTGACCAAAATCAAAAGAAATTAAGTGAAGGAATAGGTGGAGAAGATTTAAATGTTTTAGTAGGAAGTATACCTTGTGATGAAGAAGAAAATTCTACTGTTAAATATAATATTTTAAAATTATTAAATGAAAAGTATGATTTAATAGAAGAAGATTTCTTAAGTGCAGAGCTAGAAATCGTACCAGCTGGAAAAGCTAGAGACTTAGGTCTTGATAGATCGATGGTGATGTCTTATGGACAAGATGACAGAGTATGTGCTTTTGCATCTTTAAAATCAATTTTTGAAACTGAAAATCCTGAATATACAGCAGTTGCTTTATGTGTAGATAAAGAAGAAACTGGTTCACATGGTAATACAGGAATGCATTCTAAGTTCTTTACGAATACTGTTGCAGAGCTTATAAATTTACAAGGTGATTACTCCGAACTAAAATTAAAAAGAAGTTTGTATAACTCAAAAGTATTATCTGGAGACGTTAATGCTGCTTACGATCCAAATTTTGCTGGAGCTTATGAAAAAAGTAATTCAGCATTTGCTGGAAATGGAGTTATCTTAATGAAATATTCTGGAGCAAGAGGTAAAAGCTCAACAAGTGATGCCAATGCAGAATTTGTTTCAGAAATGAGAAGAATATTTAATAAAGCCAATATTGTGTGGCAAACAGGAGAACTTGGAAAAGTTGACCAAGGTGGAGGAGGTACTGTAGCTTATATTTTAGCTGAATATGGTGCTGAAGTTATAGACTGTGGTGTACCAGTTTTAAGCATGCATGCTCCTTTTGAAGTTGTTTCTAAAGCTGATATATTTGAAATGTACAGAGGTTATAAAGCTTTTTATAATATTAATTTATAAAATAAAAAAATCCTTCTATATTTTGAACTGAACCCCTTAAAGTAGACACAAGTAAAAAAGACTTGTAAAATACTACTTTAAGGGGTGATTTTTATGCAAAGAAATAATAGAAAAAATATGAGTTATTCATTTGATATAAAACTTAGG
>JARKUZ010000041.1 GCA_029851945.1 Terrisporobacter sp.
AACTCAGTAAAATTGAAAATTTTAAAGAAATATAAATAATACCTTTAGGCAGAGCAGTTGAAGAGGTACTGTATAAGTTATCAGAGGAAGGAATTATTTGTGAAAAACAGATTCTTAAAGGATTCCCACATCCATCTGGAGCCAATGTAAATAGAGTTATTCAACTAGAAGAAAATAAGGAAAATTTAATAAGGCAAATTAAAGAAAATATAGACCTATAGTTTGATAATGAATCTATAGATACTTCTAAGGTGTAGTTACGGAGAACTAAGTTTAGAAGGAGGGGAGAATCCTTCTTATTTTGTTTTGAAGAGAAGGTTGATGATAAATTGTGTAAAAATAAAATTCGTATATAATTTATGGATAATTGCAACTTTTTACATCTAACTCAAAATCAAGCGTACAGGAAACAACAGTACCTTGCCTTCAAACCTAATCCTTTTTGCAAAAGTCAAGGCCCTAGCAGTTTATGCTAGAGCCTTTTTAGTAGGTAGAAATATTGAAGAACTTGGATGAAACTTATTCAAAGGTTGTTTAATTCCAATATTTAATGTATATACTATAATTATTAAAATAAATCAAAAAATAAGAAATTAGGTGATTTTAATGATATATATATATAATTGCTATGGAGGAACTCACTCATCTATTCTAGCAATGGCTTATCACTTAGAAATGCTGGATGAAACTAGAGAACCGACTAAGGATGAAATATTGAACTTACCTAACTTTAATAAGTTAGTATATGGAAATCGTGGAGAACTTTTTTATTATGGAACTGATAAAGATGGAAACGAAGTTTATATTGTAGGCAGGGGGCGTTCAAAGGTCTTGATTCCAGGATTATATAATTTAGCTTCTATGCTTCATAAACAAAATCTATTAAATGAGAAAATTATATTTTCCAATACGTCGCCAATAGTCCCATTACCAATGACACTTGGTGGATTATTTTCTAGGTGGTTAAAAATTGATTTTATAGGAGTACCTTTACTAGTAAAGGGAGCAAAAAAATCATACAAGGACGTTATAAAACTTGTAAATCATACAAAGAAGTCAGCAAAGGAAGATAGGTCAGAGGTTATTATTTTAGATAATAAGGAATTTAAGAAAAAATAATTTTTAAAATTCATTATAAGTAATAATTTGCTAAAATTTATTTAAGTTGGATCATATCACAGGTAAATGATAAAACTAGTCTTAGGTATAGAGTCTACTTTGTAACTGCAGTCACTTTCATTACCTTTTATAAAGTTTGAGTATTTGTGCACATATTTTGATGAGTTTTTCATTAAAAGGTGTGCATTTTTATGCAAAATAGTCTTGAAAACATTTGTATTAAAGTATAATTGTAATGTGTAGATTCATCTGCATAAAGTTGTTTAGAAAAAGAAATCAGAATACGCGGCTAAAGATGATGTAGTAATTATTGATGGTTTAGTTAATAGGCTAATATAAA
This sequence comes from Terrisporobacter sp., assembly GCA_029851945.1. Next base: position 1,460 of record JARKUZ010000041.1, read on the forward strand.
CCTTAGAGCATCGAATTAGTATTACTAATAATATGATAGGAATTAAAAAATATATTTAAGAAAAAGGAGCTATTATGGTTAAAGTATGAAAAATTCTTAGAAAAGCATATTCTATCTATTTATGAAAAAGATTATACTGAGATTCTCGTTAAAAAAATGCATTGAATGCATCTAATGAATAGATAGAAGGAAATCTAGCTACATAACTTGCAGCTAGAGTGATTGGATCAATAATTAATACTATAACTAGTTTTTTTGAATTTGAATTATACGGTGCTGTAGCGATAGCATATTAATCTATAGGTGTTAATGAAAAGGTTGATGTTTATGATGAAATTGCAGCAATAGAGTTCAAAAACATGGAAAGTTCTTTACGTAAAGTTGTTATAATAGATGAGCCTAATCTAGTGAAAGTAAATTGGAATTGCTAAATATAATAGTTTTAATAACTTATAAATATCATTTTTTAGATTAAAGAATAATAGAGAAAATTGCACTCTGTAGAGTAAGATACGGAGAAACATATCACAAGTAACGAGGTATATCATCTTATACAGCTTAAAAAACTTTAAGCTATCCTCTATAAAGTGAGTATATTATTTGAAATAAATTGTATAAGATTAGATATTCCTATATAATAAACTTATTAATAATTAAAATATAACTAATTTTAATTATTAATAAGTTTATTATTATTTTTAAATTTATAAATTGCTTTTAAGTGTATGAAAATAAATCAGAGTAAAATTTCTACAAATAAAAGTGATAATTATATATTTTGAAGGACATATGATATATGTATATATCCATATCTACCTAGTAAAGGAGGGAGAATATGAATCCTATAAAAAAGTCTAACCGAACTAGAATACTAGAGTATATTTTTAGAAATGCTCCTGTATCAAGGGCTACTATAGCGGAGCAAACAGATATTACGCCTGCCACAGTAACAACCACAATAGCTGAACTGATAAGTGAACAAATTATTGTTGATTTAGGTGAAGTTGAACAAAATGACAATACGCCAGGGAGAAAGCGTGTTTTAATTGATTTAAACCCTGATTATGGCTATGCAATTGGAATCGAATTTAATGAAAAGCATGTATCTTTTTGTATAACTAATTTAAGAGGGAAGGTTATAGTTGAATCAATATTTTTAACAACATACCATGAAATTTCCAATATAACGGAATTTATCATTGAAAATGTAGAAATACTTATGCAAAAAAATCAAGATATCAAGGATAAGCTTTTGGGAATAGGTATTGGTGTACCGGGGAAGATAAACAACAACAATAAAGAATTATTTTCAGATTCAAATGTATGGAAATGTTTCTATCCTGAAATAATTAAAGAGAGGTTTCATGTACCAGTTATCATGGATAATAATGTAAAATGTATGGCTATGGGGATGTATTTATTTGAACCTCAAAAAAGTCCAGAAAACTTTTCCTTTTTTCATTTAGGTATTGGAATGTACTGTGCAAATGTGATTAATGGAGAATTATTTAAAGGAGAAAGTTATATATCTGGTGAAATAGGTCATACAATTGTTAAAGTAGATGGGAAAAGTTGTGAATGCGGAAAAAATGGTTGTCTTAATACCTACGCGAGTGAAAGATGGTTAATAAAGATGGCTAAGATACTAATTAAAAATAAGGCTTCTGTTATTTTAGATAGTTTAGTCAAAAATTATGAAGATGTAAATATTGAACATATTATAACTGCATATAATTTGGGTGATGAAGTTATAAGACAATATATATTAGAAGCATTAAAATATTTAAGCATGACGATTTCAAATTTATCTATTATAATAAATCCTACTAAAATTTTCTTACATGGTCGATTATTTGAAGAAGATACGATATTTAATCAATTTCAATCATATATTGAAAGGGATTTAAAATTTATAGGGGATAATTATTTTTCTAATATAGAATTAGTCCACTATAAACCTATTAATGGTGCTGTAGGAGCAAGTGCTAGGCTTATTGATGCTTATTTTATTAATGAATAATCAAAATTTCATTAAATTTAACTGTTTTGTAAAAATCTAAATAGTTATTTATATACTAAAAAAGAGTATAGATAAATTTGTTTTTATGCAAATCTATCTATACTCTCGCTAATTACTTTCAAAGACAATACATTTTTACTTTATAGATATAATTATTAATTTTCTAGTAAAATTCTTTAATACGATGGAACCATACACTAGCTGGATCATTACTTTCTTTCAAATGACGAGATAATTTTTCTATATATTCCTTTTTTATATCTGCATATTTTTCATCATAACATAAATTAGTTAATTGATATGGGTCATTGATGAAATCATAAAGCTCACCTTTTTCATTTTCATTAAATGTAAATTGATATTTGTTATCTCTTACCATTCTTTGACGTGATACATAAAAATGATTATGGAACTCACCAAACACCTCTGTTCTATTATTACTTTTCTCGGTTCCGTACATTAAAGGAAGAAGGCTTTCACCATCAACAGGTTTAGGAGGTTTTATACCTGCGATATCTAGAAGTGTTGGCATAATTTCTTGTAAATAAACAAAGCTATCATTATCTTTATTGCCAAGACCTTTAACTATCATTGGTATTCTATATATTTCATCGAAAGTAAATGCACCTTTCTCAATTAATTTGTGTGCGCCAAGACAGTCTCCATGATCTGCACTATAGATAATAATAGTATCCTCATAAATTCCTAATTTTTTTAATTTATCTACTATTAATCCCACCATGTCATCGATCATTGTACAATGACCATAGTATTTAGCAGAAATGTCTGCAAATCCATCCCATCCATAATCTCCAAGACCCCACATCTTTTCAGTAAGATAATAACCATAAGGTTTATCCTCAAAATTTTCCTTATAACTTGGATGTTCTTTAATATCCTTTGGATCGTACATAGAATAATAAGGTTCAGGCACGATACTTGGAGAATGAGGTCCCCAGAAGTTTGCCCAGATCAAGAATGGTTTATCTTGTTCAATTGCTTCATCAATTAAACGATTAGCTTCATGTGCCACAAAATATTCTATAGTGCTTTCAACAGGTCCTTCATGCTTAGCATACATTTCTTGGACTTGGAGCGCAGGATTATTACCTAAGAAACCATTAGAAATATCAGGTATATCAAATCCATTATCCTTTAAGTATTCTTCGTAGTAATTAGGCGAATTGTCTGGTGGCTGGTTAAATATTAAACTAGGAAATACTTGACTTCCTGGGAATCCATATCCCATAAAAGGTTTTCCATTAAAGCCACAATCTTCAGGTGTTTTTGTTGCGGAAACATGCCATTTACCAGCAAGACCACAATAATAACCTTGATCTTTCATACATTGTCCAAGAAGAGGAGTATCTTCTTTAATATCTGTAAAATTATCTATTACACCATGATTATGAGGGTAAAGACCTGTCATAACACTTGCACGAGACGGCGCGCAGATTGGTGAAGATGTAAATGCATTGGTAAACTTCATTCCTTCATCAGCAAGAGCATCAATATTTGGAGTTTTGCATATATCATTTAAACCGTAAGCACTGATAGTATCGTATCGTTGTTGATCAGATAGTATGAGAATTATATTTTTTTTCTTAGCCATAAAATTCAATCCTTTCTAAATATGAAATTAATTATTTTTTATAAAAAATTAAAGTTTTAGTTATAAAAAAATATTAAATATTGTAAAATAAATTAATAAAATTGAAATTTTATATAATTTAATATTAATTTTAATGTTAGTATAGCATTGTTAATTATTAAAAACAATAATTAATTAAATATATTATTAACCTAAAATTATCAGTATAATTAAGAATATGACAAGCATATATTAAAATATATTGAAAATATATAAATTATTATTTATAATTAATAATGAAAAGATTAAAATTAAAAAGGAGAGTGTTATAACCTTACAATGTAAGCGACAAAAAATTAATTTTTTTAAGAAAACTAAAATTATACGAGGGGGTAAAAAATGAATAATTCAGTTGAAGCTTCAGATAAGCAAGTATACTTATATAGTATAGGTAATATTGCAAATACTGCTATATTTGCGTTTGTAGGCACATATATTATGTTCTATTACACA
>JARKUZ010000051.1 GCA_029851945.1 Terrisporobacter sp.
TATTTTACGTTTTCTTTTTATTTAAAAGCAAGGAGTTATTCTATGGGATATATAAATTTTGAAGAAGAAAATGCTGTATTGAATGAACAATTATCAAATAGAAAGAAAAATAACGAAGCATTTTATAAAGACGTAACTACAAAAAAAATAGAATTAAACGATTATGATAATAATTCAAAATATAGTTATGCTAAAATTAAAGATAAACTAATTGGAAAAGATGGTATATTTGATGAACAAGATTTTTATGAAATAGTAGGACAAGACATAATTTGTGCTAAATTTAGAAAATGTGATTTTAAAAATATTAAATTCAAAGAGTGTACATTTGTAGGTTGTACTTTTAATGATTGTAATTTTAGCGGTGGAGGAGTTGTATTTGAAAATTGTATATTCACAAAAGAAGGAAGCGAAAAACTACCTTCTTTAAATAAAAAAGACAACATAGGATGCACTTTTTATAATTGTAACATATATGCAAAATTTTTAAATAGTGATCTATCATATTGTATTATTGAAAAATGTAAAATTAATAACACAAGTTTTGAATTAACATATTTATTATCATCAATTATAATAAATAGTGAAATTGATACACTTGAAATTGCAGATTGTGATCTCTCAGGTTTTAAAACTTCAAATACGTATATAAAAGATATAATGTTTGAGGATAAATTTACAACTAAGTTTGATGATAAAACATTTTTTGATAAAATTAAACCTAGAGTTAAGGATAAAAATGAGTATGAAGGGATATATATGACATATAAAACTTTATCCGAAAAATTTAAGGAAAATAACTTGAATAATAATTTTGGCGAATATTATTATATAGGAAAGTGCACGCAAAGAAAATGTGTTAAATTTATACCTAAAATAAATTCATATATATACTGGCTATCATGTGGATATGGAGAAAGGCCTTGGCTTTGTGTATTATCATCCTTAGTAATAATGATAATATTTGCATTTATATTTTTAGCAGTAGGTATTGAGTTAGATGGACAAGTTATAAAATATAGTGTAAGTAACATTAATACATGGAACATAAAACAGTTTATTAAAGATTTTAATGAGGTTATAAATTTAAGTGTAGGTATGTTTGGAGCTGTTGGGTTTAATAATTCAAAGCCCACAGAAGTAGCATATATGGTAGCAAATATTGAAATGCTTGTAGGAATCATTATGATGGGAATAGGTATAGGAACTTTAACTAGAAAAGTTGTGAGGTAAACTATATAAAAAAAGAACGTAGATAATTCTACGTTCTTTTTTTATATATTATGCTGCAGAAGATTCTTCTGTTCCACGTATTTCATCAGCAGTCATTATTTTTGTATTTTTGAATAATGCATGTCCTATTAAAGCACCTATTATACTAACTATTATACATCCAACAGCAGCCATTAGAGCAGGAGTTCCGTTTTGACCAACTGCAACAGCGAAACCAGCTATAGGAGTTGCCATACCAGGAACACTTATTGCAAGTGGTGCAACATAAGAACTTACTAATGCAACTACAACACCTGATAATGCTCCACCTATGAAGTTAGTAACAAATACTGGTATTGGGTTAGCAGTTATTATATCTGATTGAGTTAAAGGTTCTATAGCAACAGCTATTGTGTCTTTCTTTGAACCAAATTTCATTTTTGAGAAGAATACGAAGTTCATGAAAGAAGAACCAAATACTGCTAATGCACCTATTGCCATTGGAAGACCTGTTAATCCTATTATAGATGTTAAAGCCATTGATGATAATGGAGCAGTAGCAACAACTGTTATTAATCCACCAAGTATTATACCCATTAATATTGGAGATGTAGTAGAAGCAGCTGTTAAAGCTTGTCCTATTTGCATTAATGTATCATTAACTATTGGATCCATAAATCCTGCTATTGCTCTTGTTAAAGGAGCAGCAATTAATATTATAACTATTAAATCAAGACCAGCAGGAGTTTTCTTTTCTAAGAACTTAACAACGAATGATATTAAGTATCCTGCAACGAATCCTGGAAGTATTCCAAATCCTGAAACTGTTAAACCAACTAATACAGCGTATACTGGAGATACACCTAATGCTAAAGGTACTAATATAGCAGCAGCTACACCACCTAAAGAACCGTTAGCAGCTCCAACTTGCTCTAAGAAAGATACACCAAATTGTTGTCCAAATAAAGAAGCGTGAAATGCTTCAACTAAGAAACTTGCGCAAGCAGCACTTGCTAATGCACCCATTGCTTTCATTCCGTGAGGTGCTTTGTAACTAAATAATGTGAATAATGCCAGTACAACTAATAATAATGCTGTACTCGTAAGTATTTGCATCATGCTAATTTTCCTCCTAAATATATAAATGTAATGTTTTTTTCTTAAGGTACTGTTTTCCTTAATGTCATATTCGATTAAAGAAATCTTAAGACAATTTTGATTATAAAGCACATTTCGACAATTGTAAATAGTTTTGTTAAAAAAATGCTAAAATTAAGAGAAAAATGTATTATTATTTTAAAATATATAAGAAGATATCCAGCAAATGTTAATTGAATTTTAAAAAATAAAAATAACAACTTTAAATGGGATTGAATACATAAAATATAATAAAAAAATAAATTATTATTTTAAAATACAATCAAAAATATATATAAGCCATATTACATAATTTTGTCTAAACAAAACTCTTATGATAATATGTAGGTATAAATTAACTAAATTATAAGGAGAAAAAAATGACAGGAAATGAAAGAATAAAAATATTTATGCAACTACAAAATAAAAACTTAAAGTTTCAAGATATAGCAAATAAGATGGAAATAAAACCACAAACATTAAGAAGCTACTTAAATAAAAAAGGGTATAAATTAACAAATGGAAAATATGAATTAAAAGAGGGTATAAAAGAAGATAAAAAACAAATAGAATTTAATGAAATCAAGAACACTAAAATAGAAAAAAAGGAAAATGTAAAAAAAAATACTACTAAACAAAGAAAAACATCAAATCCTAAAAGAGATAAGAAAGTAAATTTAACACCTGAAGATATGGATAAGTTATGTGAAGTATATGATTGGTACTTACAAGTTAGAGATGTTAAGGCAATAAAACCTAAGACAAAGACTTCTAAAAAAGACATAGCAATAGAAGAAAATAATATAGGGGAGTTAAAATCAACTAGTATAAGAGTAGACAAAAAAATATGGGAAGAGTTTGAAAGACTATGTAGTAACTCAAGTTTTACTAAACAAGAAATAATAACTCAAGCATTAAAAAACTTTTTAAAGGAAAATAAACATTTATTATAAAGCGTTAAGTATACAAATAAAAAAGAGGGAATTGAAGTGAATAAATAGTATTTATATGATTAATAATAAGGTTAAATAAAAAGGGGTGGTAAACATGAATGAAAATAATTACAATAAAGAAGATATAGACTTTGAAAAATTAAACTCAACATTAGCTAACCCTGATTTTGCAAATTGGTACTATAATGAGTTTATGGTAAAAGACAATGTAACTTCTATTGATGAATTTGTAAATATAATAAATACTTATAATTCAAATAATATTCAAAGTTAATAAGTCAGGCTTTAAATAGACATTCCTATATTATACAGTATTAAATATGTAAAAGTTATATACATTAAATATAAGGAAAAATAAAACTATGATCAAAAATGATGAAAAACCTATTGTTAAGTTTACATTATAAGCTATACAGTAGGTTTTTTTATTTGGTGACTGTAAAAGTTTTAAAAATGTATATATGTATTGTATAATTATTTATGTTATATATGAAATTGATAGTAATAAGCTTAGATTAAAATTAAGGAGATTAGTATGAAGGTTTTAATTGTTGAGGATAATTCTAAACTTTTAAAAAGTCTAGAGGAAGAGCTAAAAAATCATTTTGAAATAGATTCATGTAGTTTTGGAGAAGAAGCTATATATAATATTAAACAAAACATATATGATTTAATTATACTAGACTTAATGTTGCCTGATATATCAGGGTTAGATATATTAAAGTCTATAAGAAAAGAAGGTATAGATACATTAGTACTTATTTTAACTGCTAAAGAAAGTTTAAATGATAAGGTATCAGCCTTTGAGATAGGAGCAAATGATTATTTAACAAAGCCATTTTATATGGAAGAATTAGTAGCAAGAGTATATGCAATGTTAAGGACTAATGGAAAAATAAAATCTAATAATAAAATCGTATTTAAAGATTTATATTTAGATACCAATAATAAAACTGCATCTATAAATGGTGAAGATTTAAATCTTCAAAATAAGCAATTTAATTTACTTGAGTATTTTATAATAAATAAAGGAACAATACTTTTAAAAGAACAAATATATGATAGAATTTGGGGAATCGATTCAGATGCTACTATAGAAATAGTTGAGGTTTATGTTAGTAACCTAAGAAAAAAGCTTAGTAAGTTTGGATATGATAACTATATAAAGACTAAAAGAAAAGTAGGATATATATTTGATGATAAATAAAAATGTATTTAGTAAAACTAAAAATTCCTTAATAAAAATAAATATAGCTGTAGTAGTAGCTTTTCTTATAATATTTTCTATATTTATATATTCTTACTTTAAAGGACTTACATATAGTAATATAGACAAAAATCTTAAAACTGAATTAGAAAATATAACTATACAACTTAATAATAGATCTATATTTTATCCAATAGTATTAAAAGATCCAAGTAATATGGTATATGTTTATGAAGGGAATAGAATAAGATATTATACAGAAAATGGCTATTTTAATGAATTATTACCAAAACCTAAAAATAATAAGAATGATACTTTTTTTACCTATACTGAAAATGGATATACTTTTAGAGAATTAAACATTAATATTGGTAAATATAAAATACAAATAATAAGAAATATAGATTCGGAAATAAACTCATTAAAACAACTTATATTTGTATTTATAATAGGAGTATTAGTAGCTGTAATAATAACATATTTCGTAGCGCTTTATTTAACTAAAAAGGCACTAATACCAATAGAAATTGCTTGGAATAATCAAGTTAAGTTTGTTCAGGATGCATCTCATGAGCTTAGAACACCAATAGCCATAGTGTCCTCAAAGTTAGA
>JARKUZ010000053.1 GCA_029851945.1 Terrisporobacter sp.
AATATTGATTATATGTAATTAAATAGGTTATAATTGAATCCACAATAACGACATCCTTTCATGGTTATTTTTGTTTTGTAGGAGATTCAATTTTAACATGAAATTAGGGGGTCGTTGTTTTTTTATATAAAAAAACTAGCGAAACCTTGATATATAAAGATTTAAAAAGAAGAGTAGTGTAAAAAACTTTACACTAACATAAATTGTAAGGGGGAAAAAGAGTGGCTAAATTTGCAAAGATTTTTGATTTAATAAATAGTTTAAGGGTGTTTGGATTAAAGATATCATTAATAAAACTTAATACAAAAATTAAAAGTAGGCTCTTTAAAAACTTTAATAATAATTATTATTTGAAAGAAATGTATATATATATATTAGAAATTATTAAACCAGTACTAAATAAATATAATAATATTTTGAAAACTGATGAATTAAATATAAAAAGTAGTTATGAAAAGATACCAATATGGGTATTTTGGTGGCAAGGTGAAGAAGAAATGCCATTCATAGTAAAAAAATGTTATGAAAATTTGCAAAATAATATTCCTAAAGAAAAATGTAAAGTTAATTTAATAACTAAAGAAAATTATAAAAACTACGTTAAACTTCCTAGTTATATAATAGAAAAAGTTAAGCTAGGAAAGATTTCATTGACACATTTTTCAGATATAATGAGATTTAATTTATTATATAATTATGGAGGTCTTTGGATTGATTCAACAATATATTTAACCACTCCACTAAAAGAAGAAATATTCGAAAGAGATTTATTTACACATAGAAGAGTAGATTTGAAATCAACTAATATATCTAAAGCTAATTGGGCTGCTTACATTATAGGTGGGAAAAAAAATCATATATTATTTAAATACATAAATGAAGCACTTTTATTTTATTGGAAAATATATGATAATCAGATAGATTATTTTTTAATAGACTATATAATTGCAACAGCATATAAGGAATTACCTTATATTCAAGAAGAAATAAATAAAATACCTTATAATAATCCGGAAATATTTACTTTAAGTAAATATATGAATAAAAAATATGATGAGAAGTTTTTTGAACAGATAAAAAATACAACTAATATATATAAATTAACATACAAGCAAACATATTTTGAAAAAACTAAGGATGGAGAAAAAACATTCTATGGAGAGATTTTTAGTTAGAAGATAAAGCTTATAAATAATAATAGGATAAGTTAAAAAAAGAAAAGTTAATTTTAAGAAATAAATTCTTGGTTTATAGAGATATATTATAAAAAAATATATATTTTAGATTAAAAGATATCAGATATTAATGTGCTTTAAATTTATCTATTATGTATAGTATATAATAGATTATTAAAAAAGTATTTTGCGTAGAAAAAGTTACATAATAGAGATTTATTTGGAAGGAATTGGGGTTATGTCATCAAGTATAAAGAAAAATTTTTTATATAGTATATTCTATCAAGTACTTAATTTGATTTTACCATTGATTACAGCACCATATATTTCAAGAATAATGGGAGCTGAGAGAGTAGGTATTTATTCATATTCATATTCAATAGTATCATATTTTGGATTGTTTATTTTATTGGGATTAAGTAATTATGGGAATAGAACTATTTCGAGCGTAAAAGATGATCCTGAAAATCTATCTAGAACCTTTTGGAGTATTTATGTACTTCAGATCATTATGGCTATAATTATAATAATTATATATATTGGTTATGTAGTATTATTATCATCAGATAAAATGATGGCATGGATTCAGTTGATTTATTTAATTTCAGTAGCTTTTGATATTAACTGGTTTTTCTTTGGTATGGAGCTGTTTAAAATTACAGTTACACGCAATACTATTATCAAGGTATTAAATGTATTATGTATAATTATTTTTGTAAAAAGTTCTGAGGATATTTATTTATATGCATTAATTATAGTTACTGGTACGTTAATTAGCCAGTTAATGTTATGGCCTTTTTTAAGACGATATGTTTATTTTACTAGAACAAGTGTGAAGGAAGTTAAGACTCATATTGTTCCTAATATAACTTTATTTATTCCAGTTATTGCGATAAGTTTATATACGATAATGGATAAAATTATGCTTGGATCAATGAGTAATATGGAAGAGGTTGGATATTATGAAAGCTCAAGTAAATTAGCTATGATACCAACTATGGCTGTTACAGCTTTAGGAAACGTAATGTTACCTAGAATGTCTAATTTAATAGCTAAAGGTAAGCATAATGAAGCTATGAAATACATTCAAAAGTCATTAATAATTTCGGTAATATTATCTAGCTCTATGGCTTTTGGGTTAAGTGCTGTTTCTAAAGAGTTTGTTCCACTTTTTTATGGTAAAGGATTTGATAAATGTAAAATAATTATTTCAGTTTTAGTATTATCATGTATTTTTGTTTCATGGGCAAATGTAATTAGAACTCAGTATTTAATTCCCAATAAAAAAGATAAAATATATATTATATCTGTATTTTTAGGAGCAATTGTCAATATAACTATTAATATTATATTGATTCCGTATTTACAGTCAGTTGGAGCAGCTATTGCAACATTATTTACACAATTATCAGTATTTATTTATCAAGCATATATGATCAGGAAAGAAATTAAAATAGGTAGTTATTTTAAACAAAGTTTACCATTAGTGATTAGTGGATTTGTTATGTATATAATTGTTGTAAATATTCCTATAATAAGTAATAGTTTAATTACTCTAATAGTTAAAATTTTAGTTGGGGGTATTATATATACTATATTAGTTATTTTTTATTATTCATTAGTGTTAAAGAGATTATTTAATGATTCATCAGAATGATTTAGTTTTGAATAATTTACTAGGATGAAAATTTTCTAACTAATTATTATAATTTCGAAAATGAAATTTATAATGAATTAATATTAAAAGAAATATTATAAATAAAATAAATAGTTAAACAAAGGGAAAACTAGGTATGGAAAAGAAAATAAGAAAAGCAATAATACCAGCAGCAGGTCTTGGTACTAGATTCTTACCTGCAACAAAAGCGCAACCAAAGGAGATGCTTCCAATAGTTGATAAGCCAACATTACAATACATAATAGAAGAGTGTGTTGCTTCAGGAATAGAAGAGATACTTATAATAACAGGAAGAAATAAAAAGTCTATAGAAGATCATTTTGATAAATCAGTAGAATTAGAAATGGAACTTGAAAAAGCAGGCAAAAAAGAAATGCTTGAAATGGTAAGAGACATTTCAGATATGGTTAATATTCATTTCATAAGACAAAAAGAGCCAAGAGGATTAGGACATGCTATTCTTTGTGCAAAGACTTTCGTAGGTAATGAACCTTTTGCAGTTCTTCTTGGAGATGATGTTGTTTATAATGATGGAAAGCCATGTTTAAAACAACTTATTGACTGTTATGATGAGTATAAGACTTCTGTTTTAGGAGTTCAAACAGTAGCACCGCAATATGTTAATAAGTATGGAATAGTTGGTGGAATTCATATTGAGGATAGAGTTTATAAGGTTAAAGAGTTAGTAGAAAAGCCATCAATAGAAGAATCACCTTCTAATGTTGCGATATTAGGTAGATATATTATAACTCCTAAAATATTTGAAATATTAGAAAATACAGCTCCTGGAAAGGGAAATGAAATTCAACTTACAGATGCACTTCTTAAGCTTATAGAAGAAGAAGCAATGTATGCTTATGATTTTGAAGGAAGAAGATATGATGTAGGTGATAAGCTAGGATTCCTTCAAGCAACAATTGAATATGCACTTAGACAAGAAGGTTTAAGAGATGGATTTGTTGAGTATTTAAAGACTATGATAATTTAGTATTTAAAACTTAAATAATTCATAAGAATTTTTATTATAAGAAATTAAAAAATAATAAAATAGCTTATATAATTTTTATAAAATATTTTGCCTTATATATAGATATAAGGGGTATGGAGTTTAAGTTGCTGTCAAGAGCTATTATAAAGCTGCTAAACAGCTTGGCTATTGTAGTCATAATAAATCCTCCAATTCTATCAGCTATGCTGCTAAGTATCATATCTATAAGTATGTTAAGCAGTATAAGTATAGTATAATGTAAGTTATATATGTAGTCGGTGTGCTTTAAAATTCTGCCGAGAAAGAGAATTTTATATAAGATTTAATTATTTTATATATAGTAAGAGAATAGGTCTAAGCAAAATTTATATACAGCTACAAGTATTTTTGTTTAGGTTTTAGGAGAAAGAAATGAGAAAAAATAAATATTACAATAAAAAATACGCTCATTTTGATATAAGAAAGAACTATAAAGATTATAAAAGCTATATAGCAAATCCTCAAAGAATAAAATCTCATGGATTTTATCCTTTTTTAAAATACGATATAAAATTTATTAAATATGGTTCAAAAGATATCAATAGAGATAAAAAAGAGAAAAAAGATAAAGTAAGACACATAATGTATTCATCTCATATAGATAGATACATATATAAGTTTTATTCTGATAAACTAAATGATGAGTATAATAAGAAGGCTATAGATTATAAAATAGATGATGTAGCAATAGCTTATAGAAATAATAAACAAGGAAAAAGTAGTATTGATTTTTCAAAAGAGGTTATAGATTTTATATCTAATGAAGAAAAGTGCTATATAATTGTTGGAGACTTTGAAAAATTTTTTGATAATATAAATCATCAGTACTTAAAAGAAAGGTTAATGGATTTACTAAATTGTGATAGATTACCATGTGATCAATTTGCTATATATAAGAATATAACAAAACATAGCTATGTGCCTGTAAAAGCTATAGAAAAACATTTAGGAAAATCTAGACAAAAATTAAACAAAAAGTATATATATGATAAATTATTTAATACTCAGGAATTTAAAGAAATAAAAAGAAGATATTTAAAGAAGAATGAAAAAGATTTTGGAATACCACAAGGAGCTTCCATAAGTTCGGTATATGCTAATATATACATGATGGAGTTTGATAGAATTATAAATAATTATGTAAATAATCTTAATGGACTATATAGAAGATATTGTGATGACTTTATAGTTGTTATTCCAGATCCTATAGATGATTGTAATATTCATAGAGAGTTTATATTAGGTGAGATAAGTAATATACCTAATCTTGATATAAGTGAAGACAAAACATATGAATATATTTATGAAAATAAAAGGTTATCTTGGGAAAAAGAAGAGAATAAATCACTTGATTATTTAGGATTTGAATTTGATGGAGAGAATGTTAAGTTAAGAGAAAAAAGCGTTACTAAGTTTTATTATAAGTTATATAAAAAGATTAATAGAGCAAATAAAAGAACACTTGAAACAAATAGAAATTCTTTAAGAAGAAGTTTGTATAAAAAGCATTCTCATTTAGGAAGAAAGCCTAATAAGAAGCATATTGGTAATTTTATAACTTATGTTGATAAAGCACAGGTATTATTTGATACAAGTCCTAATGTTACTAATACTATTAATAAGCAGGTTAAAAAACATTGGAAGATTATAAATAAAGGAATTATAAAGTATGTAGAGAAAAATGATAAAGGCTTATAACTTTCCAATGATAAGTTTTAAATAAAAATATTGGAAAAATAAATAAAAATAGGTTGTTATAAGTCGAATACTGTGCTATTATGAGAGAGTAGCAGAAATGCTAACAAAAAAATAACCGAAAAAGTTTCATTTAGATAATTAGTTTCTCAAGTATTAGAGATTGTTATCAAATAGGAATCTTTAATTCAGGAGGAATGTATTATGACAGATAAGACAATAACATGTAGAGATTGCGGAAGCGAATTTATATTTTCAGTAGGAGAACAAGAATTCTACAAAGAAAAAGGATTTGAAAATGAGCCAACAAGATGTATATCTTGTAGAAGAGCTAAGAAGCAACAAAATAATAGAAGATAATTTTGATTATTATAAGGGGCTGTATCAAAATAATTTTGATACTAGCCGATAAAAAAAGGAGGATTCGAATTCGAATCCTCCTTTTTGCGCATAATATTTTTATGGTTATGAATACTTTAAAAAATAAAAATATCATACATATCCATCAAATAGGATTC
>JARKUZ010000027.1 GCA_029851945.1 Terrisporobacter sp.
TATCCATAAAGCTTTCATAACTGATTACTGTAGCACCTTCATTTATTAGTATATTTTTAATAGATTCAGCTAATTCTCTTTCTTCTTTATTATTAGTTATATTTTTTAATATTAATGTTTTTTCAAATAATCTTGGAAACAGTACAATATCTTCATTATTTACAATATATTTAACTCCTATTAAACTACAATAATCAATTAAATATTCTTTATTATTATCATCAAAATCCATAATTTTATTTTTATTTAGCATAATACTACCCATTATTACATCACTCCAATATTTTTTATTATATAGTATGATAATTATAAAAAACTGTGTTAAATCTAGGGTATTTTTTGGATATGTTATTAGTCATTTAAATTCATATACAAAAACTTTTCACGAGGACATAGTTGGATAAGGTAGTAGTTCATTCTAGTTTTTAATATTAGTATTTTTAAATAAATTTATTTTCATTATATAAGTTATATTTAGGTTTAGATAATTAAAAGTAATCAATTAAAACTTATTTATCATTTAATTATATTTATTTTATAGATAAAATTTTTAAATTTTGTAACAATTTTAGACTATATTCAATACTATATATCAAGAAGCGACAAAGTTTGCTTCTGAAATATAAAAATATATAGGAGGTTTTTTATAATATGAAAAATATAAAACAAGCAATACAACCAGGCTTATGCCCAATTAACCCAGAAACAGGATTACCTCAATGTCCGCCTCCGGACAGAATAGAATGTATAACAGTAGAAAAGGTTTATGATAGCTGCTACCAAGTTGATAATAGAAATCAAACTATAGTAACTAATGCTGCTTTTTTAGCAGGTTTAGATGTAGGAGATTTAGTTAACTGTGCACTTAATACAACACTTGGAATTACATGTGTAGAATCTGGACCTCGTGTTCCTGTTGGAAATGGCTACTTTAGAGTGAATCTAGTAATTACAGTACCATTAACATTAACTAATCCAACTGATGAAACTCTAACATTTGAAAGTAGCTTTGTTTTTGCTAGACAAGTTATATTATGTGCTCCAGAAGGAGTTAGCATTAGCTGTGACCAAAGTACTATAGTAGGCTGCAACTGTATAGTAACAGCTTTACCTGGTGGAGCAGCAACTGTTTCTTGTGATATTCAAACTTGTATAGTTATAACAAGTACTTTAGATGTTCAATTACTTGTTCCTAGCTATGGCTTATGCATGCCACAACAATGTGCTCCAGTTGGAGTTTGCCCTCCAGTACCACCTGCACAATGTTTTGGAGAGCCAACACAAACTACAGGTTGTTCATGCTCTGGCACAAATATACAGTAATTTGATTATAATACTTTTAGATATTAAAAAGAATGATATATAATAGTTTTTAGATTTTAGAAAATCCATTCTAATAGATGTATGAAATTCACCTACTAGAATGGATTTTTTAGCTTGTATCAATTATATACTATATTTAATATTATATTTTAAGTCGCATAGTATAGTTTACCTCTAAAGTATAATATATAATAGAATTTAAAGAAGTATTATAGTAGGCTTTGCTGATATTAATCTAGCTATTGCAATCTTTTGTTGTTGTCTTTATGATAATTGATTTGGTAAATACTTTTATCTCAAAAATATATAGTACATAATGAATGTGTCAAATTATATTATTAACTTAAATATTTTCTATGTAGCCGTTTTTCCAGTTATCTTGGTTTCCCATATTTAAACTTGAGTATTGATAAAAATAATTTAAAAATGTTATCCTATAGTTTAGGATATAAAAATCACATTTGAATATATAAACTAAAAATATTTTAATAGTGCATAAGGGGGAAATTATGATTAGGGTAGCAATTTGTGAGGATGAAAAAAATACACAACTCTTAATAGAAGATTATATCCATAATATATTAAAAAATATAAATATAGAATATGAAATACAAAAATATAATTTAGGAGAAGAATTGCTTGAAAGTAATTTAAAAGATATAGACATATTACTTCTTGATATACAAATGGGGCAAATAAATGGAATGGATACTGCAAGAAAGATAAGAGAAGTAGATAACAAAATGGAGATAATATTTATAACTTCTTTAATAGATTATGTACAAGAAGGATATGAGGTAAGAGCTTATAGATATTTGCTAAAACCTATAGAATTAGAGGAATTAAAAAAACATATATTAGCATGCATTAAAGAGATTGAAAATAAAAATAGCTATATCCTAATAAAGAATAAGTCTAATACATATAAGATTTACTCAAATGAAATAAAGTATATAGAAGTTCAAAAAAAGAATATGTTAATACATACAATAAATAAGAATTTGGATGTAAGGTATAGCCTAGAAAAAATAGAAAAAGACATAAATCTAGATAAATTTATAAGATGTCATAAAAGTTTTTTAGTTAATCTAAGTTATGTAGAAAATATAAAGTCAAATACTATTATATTAGAAAGTGGAGAAGAAGTACCTGTTAGTAGATATAGATATAAAGAGGTTAAGGAGAAATTTTTAAAATTTCTTGGTGATTCAATATGTTAAAGTTTATGGCTGAGGGATTATTAGTTTTATCAGTACTTACTCCGTTAATAATGCTAAAAGGAATATTAACTTATAAAAAAGAAGGTAGGGAAAATAATAAAATTGTTTTTTATATTTTATTGTTATTAGTTTATATTATAGCTATATTGTTTAATATAGAGAAAATTTATAGTTATTTTAATAATATAAATTATTTGTTTGATGCCATAGTATTTATTGCCTTTGGAATTTACTATAATTATTTTTATAATATAAGATATGTTAAATATATAATTTTCTTTTGTTTATTTAATATATATTACAACTTACTTCAAGATGTTATATATAGAATGTTATTTATTGGAGTTACAGGTAGTTCTTTATCATCTAAAGGAGCTCTTTTAGTATCTTATAATAATGGTGTTAAAATTCAGATATATAGTTATATATTAATAATATTTATCTATGTGATACTTATATTTATCAATAATCGTTTACAGCTATTTAGTAATGAAAAAAGAAATTATATATACTTGACCATTGCATTATTAGTAAACATTATTAATATAATTGGAAGATATACAATGGGGCTTTATAGGATAGGAGATAATTTAAGGCTAAATGAGATGTTATTTAAATGGAAGATGTCATTGCCCGTGTTGCAAGACGAATGGCATTATTTCGATCAACTTGTAATTCCAAAGCTACTATTAGCTAGTATAATTATTATTATATTATTATTTAGAAGGATAATAAGTGAAAACAAGAAAAAGGCTCAGAATGAATTAATGAAAAATAAATTAGATATGCAATATGCTCATTATTTAAGTATTCAAGAATCTCATATGAAGGTTAAAAAGCTTTATCATGATATAAATAATCATATTTATTGTATAGACAATCTTAAAAATAATAGTAAAGAAGTTAATGAATATGTAAATAATTTAAAAGATGAAATTAAAGAATTTAAATCTATTTATAATACAGGAAATATGATATTAGATATTATAATTAATGAAAAGAGTGAACTATGCAACAAAAAAGGAATTAAATTTATTTGTGATATAAACTTTTCAAAAGTTAACTTTATAAAACCCATAGATGTATCTAGTATATTTGCTAATATTTTAGATAATGCAATAGAAGCATGTGACAAAATACATGATGAAAATATTAATAAATATATTAGAATTAAAGGAACTATATCAAAATCATATTTTGTACTTAGATGTGAAAATAGTAAAGTTAATAGTATTAGAATTAATAAAAGTAGATTATTAACAGATAAAATGGATAAATTTATACATGGAATAGGAATTCAAAGTATTAAATCATCTTTAGAGAAGTATAATGGAGAAATATTATTTGAAGACAAAAAAGACAAATTTATACTAAACATATACATACCAATAAATCAAAATACTGACAGTTGGGTCGATTAACCTACTAGTTGGGGCATATGTATTGAGGCTAAAAAATAAGGATGTTATCTTTTAATAGAGAAAGGTAACATCCTTATTTTTTATGATTAAATGGCTATAAAGATTTGAGATATAAAGGTAATTAAAAAATTTATGAAATTTAAAAACGGAGGAAAACGTATATGAAAGTAAAAAAAATTATACTAGCTATATTATTAGCCACAAGTATAAGTTCAGCTTTTATGGTGGGCTGTGAATCTTCTAAAATTGATATGGATAAAAAAGCTTATACAACAACAGAAGTATCAAAGATTAAAAAAGATTTATCAAAGAAAATTTCAAAAGCTATAGAAGATACTGGTCTTCGAGTGGCTGAAGTAAAATCAGATGGTAGTTTTGTGCTATCTTTAGGTAATTTGGAATATTCTAAAGAACGACCTAAACAAGTTTTGAATTATTCTATGACTTTAGATAAGAAAAAAGATAAGGAAATACTATTTATTCAATGTGTTAAGGACTACTTAAAAGATGAAAAATTATCAAAGGATGATAAGTTTATTAAAGCAATTTATAACATATTTAAGTCTTTAACTGATACTAATTTAACTGAAAAGGAATTTTTTAATGAAGTTGAAAAAATATTTAATCAAGGTGAGGGAAATGTAGAACTGCCTGATATGGGTGATATACATATTTTAGTAAAAGAAATTGATAAGGAAACTAAGATTTTAGAGTTAAGACTTAAGGATGAATTTATATTAAAATAAGGAGGTTTATATGAAAAAATATAAAGCTATTTTAGTAGCATTAATTATAGTAATTACAGGACTTACAGGGTTATTTATATGTAATAATTATTCTAATACTTGGAAGGAAGCTGAGAAAAATATTAATAGATATATGGTAAAACAAGGAGTTTCAAAAGATGATATAAGTGAAATTACAAAAGAAAAAGCAAAATTAAAAAGTTATAATGGAATTCTTTATAAGGTGTCTTATGAAGATGATCCTCAATATGAATATCAATATTTTTATAGTGATGATATTTATGCTTTAGATAAAATAAATAAAGTTGTATTGCAAATCTATGATTTAAGTAATGGTAATAAACGTTTAGAAGGAAAAGAGCTTAAAAATGTAAAGTATCTTCCAATTTACTTAAATAAATAAACTATAAAAAAGGAGGGAATTTTATGGAAATATATTTAAAAATGTCACTAGCATATCTAAGGAAAAATAAACTTAGAACTTTATTATTAATATTAGGTGTTGCATTGGGTGTAATTTTAATATTTGGAACTAGTGTTATAAAAGAATCTCAAAATAAAAATGATGTAGAAGCAATAAATAAACTTTATGGTGGATATCATTTAGAATTTAATGATTTAAACCTTGATGGAACTGAAAAGTTAAAAAATGATAAGGGTGTATCAAAAATTACTACAGTACAAAATTTAGGTAATATTGTAGACAAACAAGGAAATTCTTTTCCAATAAAATCAGCAGATAAAGATTATATAACTAATAAATCAGGTAAATTGATAAAAGGTAGATTGCCAAAGAATAATAATGAAATAGTAATGGAAGAAAAGGCTCTAGAAGCAATGAATATACCTGATAAATTAAATACTACATTAGATTTTACAATAAAAAAGAAATATAAAGACTCAGAAGGAAATGACGAGATTTACACTAAAGATAAAAAGTTTAAACTTGTAGGAGTTATAAAAAAACCAGAAGGATTTTATGATTTTTATGATATTAATATTCCTTTTGAAGCATTTACTTACAAAAATGATGTAAAAAATAACACAATACCACAAGATACAATCAGTTATAATAGTCTATTAAGTTTAAAGAGTGGCTGGAAAAATGTTGATGGACAAGCTTATAAAATTATGGGAAAAAATAATTTAGGAGAAGTTAGTTATTCACCAAATATGCCCCTTGTACGACAATTAATGGATAAACAAATAGATAAGGATAATCCAAATACCTATAAAAGAGAAGCCTTAATTATAATTACAGCAGCAATTTTTGTATTTAATATTTTTAACATTACATTAAATGAAACAATAAAAGAAATGGGATTACTTAGATTAATAGGTGCAAGTAAAAAAAATGTTAGATGTATGATAATATATCAGGCATTAGTTATAATGACTTTAGGTATATTAGTAGGATTAACATTAGGTGTTATATCTTCTTATATCGTAGTTAATGCATCTATTTCTTCAATATATCAAGAAGTAGCAATAAATCAAAAGTTATATATAAGTAATGAAAATATTATGAAAGCTGTAACAACAGGTATATTTTCTGTTCTTATTTCTTGTATTATACCGATTTTTAAAGTTGGTAATATATCATCTATTGAAGCTACAAAGAAAAGTGATAAGTTTAAAGGTTGTATAAAAAGTTACAGATTAGAGAAATTTTTAAGGAAGATATTTGGATTTTATGGATTTATGGGTCTTAAAAATATTGGAAGAAATAAAAGTAGAGCATTTATATCCATGATATCTATTGCATTAGGAGGGTATGTATTTTTAACTACATTTTCAAGTATGCAAGACGAAGTAAATAATAAAATTGAGAATATGCAAAAAAAATATGATATAACAATACAATTTGGAGTAAATTCAGATATAGAAAATGCAAAGTATTTAGAGAGTGATGTAAATAAGCTAAAAAACATAGATGGGGTAAAAAGTGTAACTCCACTACAAATAGAAAGTGGATTACTAGATTATAAAAAGAATGAAATGGATAGAGGCTTTGCAAAAAGTAAAGGAATAGAAGAACAAGAAAAAATGGAATATGAAATGGATTTAAAACTATTCGGACCAGACTATATAAAATATACACTTAAAAACTTCTTACAAGAAGGGAATATATATGAGATTGGAACATTAAACAAAGGTGTACCAAATGTAGCAGTATATAATTATTTTTACGATGAATCTGGCACAAAAATATTTAAAAAAGTTTTTCCTAATTTGAAAATAGGAGACATAATAACAATAAAAGTTCCAATTACAGAAAATGGAAATACTGAATATAAAGAAAGTAAAGTAAGAGTATGTGCAATATTAAAACCTGATTGGATGTCTAAGGGAGATGGAGATTTAGGCCGTAACTTTGAAATTGTAACAGCTAACAGCCTTTCTAAACATATTTTTGGAGAAAAAAAATACAATAAATTAGGTATAAATCTAGAAGACCCATATGATAAAACTGTAAATGAAAAGGTAGAAGAAGTTTCTAATAGTATTCATTTATCTCAATTTGAAAGTAAGCTTAGCTTTAATGAAATGCAAAAAAGTTCCGTTGAGGATTATATTAAGTCACAGTTATCAATGATAACATTAGTTTTAATAATAGCAGGAATTAACATTTTCTGTACAATAAAAACAAATTTACTTGTAAGAAAAAAAGAAATTTCAACACTTAGAGCACTTGGATTGAGTATGAAAAATATGAAGAAAATGATTACTTATGAAGCATTAGCATATGCAATTTTAAGTTTTATAATTGCTTTAATTCCATCTATAATAAATCTAATTAAATTTGTAAATTGGAATAATGATGCTTATAAAAATTATGGAATAGAACATTTTATGAATTTTACATTTCCAATTAAAGAATCAATAATATTTTTTATTATATCAGTGACTGTATGTTTAATTGCAGTAGCTACAAGCAGTAGAGATTTGAAAAAGATGAGTATTATTGAGGGAATAAAAGATAACGATTAAATAGTTTAACATAATTAAAATTTATACATCAAAAATTAGAAAATATTTATTATACGAGGAGATTAAGTTATGAAAACTTTAAAAGCTATAGATTTAAGAAAAATATATGGAAAAGGCGATAGTGAGGTAAGAGCTATTGATGGAATAAATTTAGAAATACAGCCTCATAAATTCACAGCTATAATTGGGAAAAGTGGTTCAGGAAAGAGTACATTACTTCATTGTTTGGCAGGACTTGATAAACCGAATTTTGGAAAAGTATTTCTAGATGATTTAGATTTATATACTTTAAATGACGATAAACTATCTAAGATAAGAAGAGAAGAAATTGGATTTATATTTCAAAGTTTTAATTTAATACCAGTTATAAATGTTTATGACAATATAGTGCTTCCTATTTCAATTAGTGGTAAAAAGGTATATAAAGAGTACATAGAAGATTTAATAAATAAATTAGGTCTTAAATCTCAAATTAAAAAATTTCCTAATGAACTATCAGGAGGTCAGCAACAGAGGGTAGCTATAGCTCGTGCACTTGCAAACAAACCATCAGTCATATTTGCAGATGAACCAACTGGAAATTTAGATAGTAAAACAACTGATGAAGTAATTGATATATTAAAGTTTTGCGTTAATGAATATAAGCAGACATTGGTTATGATAACTCATAATGATGAAATAGCTAAAAGTGCCGATAATATTATAACTATTAGTGATGGTAAAATTATATCTAATTAAAAAATTAAATTTTAGAATTTATGGAAAATAAGGAGGAACAGATTGTTCCTCCTTTTGAATGGGAGCTTTAGTAAAATATGGATACAAATTTATACTATATAAGCATCACTAAATACTTTTGATATAGCTTTGTTTTTAAAATTTATAGCATTTTCTCTATCCTCAAAATCTCCTATACACATACGATATAGTTTTTATTTTTCGTTTCCTTATTTACAAAAGATAAAAGCTCATTAGATATTGTATTTGCTATATTTTCTAGAAAATAATTATTAGATATATTTTTCTCAAATTCTATATTTGATATAAAGTCTATCTCTATTAAAATAGCAGGCATAGTTGTTTTTTTAAGTACATAAAATTCTTTTAATTTTTCTAATGAGTTTTTTATTAAGCTTCCTATTTTTAGGGCTACGTCGCTTTCTTTTGAAAACTTTCCCAATGCTCCTGAGTCTTTGCCACCATGCCCAAAGTCTAAGTACCATTTCATATTATCAACTCCTTTTTTATTAGAGAGATTCTTTAGATTAAATTAATATATGTGTATGAGTTAAGTTTGTCCTTAAAAAACAAATTGTATGGTTACAATTAATATTGAGAATTTTTATAAATATAAATATAATTAATTTATAAGATACTCAAAATTTGGAGGGAGTAATATGGATAATAAAACTAAAAAAATTGTAATAAATGGACTTATGATAGCCTTAGTATGCCTTGCTACAATGACTATCCAAATTCCAATATCTGGCACACAAGGATATGTAAATGTAGGTGATAGTGTAATATTTATTTCATCAATTTTATTTGGACCATTTACAGGAATGATTGCAGGGGGAGTAGGTTCAGCACTAGCAGATATTTTAAGTGGATATACTCATTGGGCATTATTTACTCTTATTATAAAAGGATTAGAAGGATATATAGTAGGTGTTACTATATTAAAAAGACATACAATTATAAATATGGTTTCTTCAACTTTACTAGGAAGTATAGTTATGGTAATTGGTTACTTCTTAGCAGGTATATTATTAAATGGAGGTGTTTTAGTTTCAGCAGGTTCTATACCAGCAAACATAGTTCAAGGAATAACAAGTATAGTTATAGCAGTTCCTATTACTTGCTCTTTAAGAAAAATAAGTTATGTAAAGCGTCTTAAGGCTCAACACTAAAAATAAAGCTAAGGATTTTATCCTTGGCTATTTTTATTATATTAATCTAATTATAAAGAAGAGAGATATAAAAAAGAATTGATAGAATAGTTTACAAAATTAATTTTTTAGCATAACATATGATTAAAAGTGAATATGATAATTTGATAAAGGAGATTTTATGAAGATAATACAAATGTTAAAAGCTTTAGGAGATGAAACTAGAATAAGAATAGTTAATATTTTAAGAGAAGGTCCATTATGTGTTTGTGAAATTGAATCAATACTTGAAATTACACAATCTAATGCATCTAGGCATTTGAATAAATTAATGAATGCTAATATAGTTACTTATTATAAAGAGGCAAAATATGTGTATTATAAATTAGATGAAAAAACTTTAAAAAAATATAATTTTATAAAAGTTTTTTTAGAAAATGAATTAGATAAAGAAGAAAAATTAAAATATGACTATGATATTTTAACAGCCTATAAAGATGCTGGGTTAAATTGTGAAAATGTATCTAAAGTTAAAGATATAATTTGTAAAATTAACAAAAGAAAATCAAGTTAGGAGTAAAGAACATGAGAATAGCAGTAATATCAGATATACACAGTAATATATATGCACTTGATAAAGTTCTATTAGATATTGGTAAAAAAAATATAGATATGACAGTATGCACAGGTGATCTAGTAGGTTATGCAACAAGACCAAATGAAGTTATACATAGGATAAAGGAAGAAAGTATACTTACTATAATGGGAAATTATGATGATGCTATAGGAAACTCTAAAATAGTATGTGGATGTGATTATCCAGATCCTGAAGATGCTCATAATGCTGGACTTTCAATGTATTTTACAGGGAAAGAAATAACTGAAGAAAATAAAAAATATTTAAGAAATCTTCCGAAAGAAGTAGTATTAATTTTTAACAATAAAACTATAAGATTTGTTCATGGAAGTACGAGAGTAATAAATGAATACTTAAAGGAAAACTCTAAAGAAGCAGATGAAGTTATGAACGAGTTGGTAGAAGATATATTAGTTTGTGGTCATACTCACATACCATATGCAAAGTATTATGGAGAAAAATTACTTGTAAATGCAGGAAGTGTAGGAAAGCCAAAGACTAATAGACCTTATGCAAATTATGTAATTATAGATATAAAAAATAATGATGAATTAGTAAAAACTTCTTCAAGTGTTGAAGTTGAAATAATTGAAGTAGAATATAATTTTGAGAAACTAGCAAAAGAAATTGAGGAAAATGAAATACTACCAAATAAATTTGCAAGACTTATAAGAGAAGGTAGCTCAAAATAAATCTAGAACTTAAGATAAAATGTTTATATTAAATATGAGTAAACATATTCACAAATTTGAATATGTTTATATAAGTAAGAAGTATTTGTTGAATTAGAAAATAAAACTAGATATTAGTTTGTAAAATAAAATTATATCGGAGGTAAATAATTGTGAGAATAGAGATTTTTGAATCAATGAGTTATGGAATACAAGGTTTAACGGATACGTCTAAGGATATGAAAGCTTCAAAATTTCATCAAGATTTAAATATGTTAAAGTCTCAACACAATGATATAGAAGTTTTAACTTATAAGGTGGATGTATATAAAGCTAGACCTAAAAAAATAGATTTTTTAATAAATACAGGTGTAAATAAATTAGTTAAGGAAATGAGCAATAAAAAGTTACCTATAATATTTATAAATGATGAGATTTTTAAATATGGAGAATATCCAAATATAGAAGAAATTAAAGCATATATACAAGCTAGAAATTAATTTTAAATATTAATATATGTATGTATATTTGATATAAATCGTAACTATTATATTTAAACTAATATATTATATAATTATAAATAAAAGGGGAGATTTATATGTCAAATATTAAAAATGATTGTAAGATTATACAAAATCATATAAAAAAGTCAAAATCTAATTTAAGTGTATTTATGTATACAACTAACGGAATTATCTTTATGTTAATGACACCTTTTGTAAAACTTCACGAAAAACACTTTAATAAAATTGAAGAATATGTAAATATCCTTAATGATTATTCCAAAGAAAACAATTTAGATATAAAATTTGATAATTTTTATGAGATTCAAAATTCATCTATTATGTACAGTCAACCACAGTTAGGGTCATTAACAATTAAACAATATGAAGCGAGAATAAAATATTTAAACACTCTAAACGAGAGAGTTGAATCTTTAAAAGGATGTATATAAAAAGTTTAAATTTTGATTGTATTATTTATATGGTTTTACAACTTAATAAAAGAAATAAAAAAGTGATCTAGAAAAATTTCTAGTCACTTTTTTATTTAAATAAATATTTTTCATAAGGCTTTATTTAAAGATATATTAAATAAAAAAAATAATAAATTAATATATTTAACTGTAAATTCTACTTCAAAATATAAAAAAATCAATATGTCGACTAGAAATTGCAAATTTCGACAAGGTGGATATGTATAATTAATATGGTGAAGCCAAAAATCGCAATATTTGGTAATAAATTTAATTAAGAAAAGGAGAGAAAGTATGAATATAGTTAAATTAGGATTTTTTGGATTTGAAAATATGGGGAAAGAACATGAAGGATTTAGACATTTCTTAGGAACTAATGAAGAAATAATATACTCATTTAAAGGAATAAGAGATGAACTTGTATTTACAGACAAAAGAGTAATAATGCTTAATATTCAAGGATTAACAGGAAAGAAAAAAGAATTTAGATTTTTTCATTACAACAAAATAAACAGCTATGCAATAGAGAGTTCTGGAAGTTTTGATTTAGACAGTGAAGTTAAGTTAGTAATAGGTAGTGTTCAGTATGAGTTTGAACTAGGTAAAGGAATAGATGTAATGGCTATAGGTAGATTAATAAGTGATGCAGT
Organism: Terrisporobacter sp.; assembly: GCA_029851945.1. The sequence goes on from JARKUZ010000027.1 coordinate 12,525, forward strand.
ATAAAAAATTTTAAATAGTAATAATAAATTTTATATCAAGGAGAGCAATTATATGAATAAGTTTTTAGCAAAAATTAAGGAAATGGGTGCAAAGAAAGTAATAAGCTACATAGCTACATTTGTAGTAGCAGCTTTCCTAGGAATAGGTATGGGAGCATCTGGAATGGTATCAAAAGCTGATTATGATGAATTAAAATCAAAGTATGATACAGTAAATAATGAACTAGAAAGTTCAAAGAATAAGGTAAATGAACTACAAGCAAAAGTAGATGAAGCAAAGCCATTCTTTGAGATGAAAGATGCAGAAAAAGAAGCTATGAAAATAGAAACTCATAAAAAAGAAGAAGAAAATAAAAAAGAGCAAGAAAGAATAGCTAAAGAGAAGAAAAAAGAAGAAGAAGCAAAGAAACAAGCTGAATTAGATGCAAGAAGTATAACTTTAGGAAATGGAACTTATTTAGTAGGTAAGGATATACCAGAAGGTGTATATGATGTATATGCTGTAAAAGGTGGAGGAAATGTAATGTCATCTGACTTTAGAGTAAATCTAATAATGGGTGTAAGTGGAAGTGATGATTTTTATCAAAGAGAAGAACAAAACGTAGTATTAAAGGATGGTACTAATATAGAGTTAAAAGGAGTTACAGTAAAATTTGTTCCAGATGATGGGTATGTTATAAATAACTAATAAATAATTAAGATATAAAGAGGAACGATTCGTTCCTCTTTTTTGTTTGATGTGTTATACACTAGTGATAAAATTTATATTAAGAGTAAAATCCTTATAAATTTAAGATTACTGATTTAATACGAAGATAAGCTAGAATTTATATGTTTTTTCATGATAAAATTCGTTAGTCTTACACCATTTCTCTCAACAAATTGTTTTTTTATTACTTCATATCCTCGCTTCTCAAAAAATGGTTTTGCGGTTATGGATGAATGAGTTATAATGTGTTCTACAGAATATCGTTTTTCTAATCTATCGCAAAGGGCAGTAGCAATACCAATATTTTGATAATCCTTATGCACATATAATCTATCCAAATATCCTTGATTATTGATATCACCAAATCCAACTATCATATTATTTTCTTCTGCAACTAATGTATAGTTATTTAAAAAAGATTTATTCCATTCATAAATATCAACATTTCCTGTAGCCCATACATTTAATTGCTTTTGAGTATAGTCTTTTGCATTAATGAAATGAACCGTATTATAAAACAAATCTGCGATTTTATTACAATCACTCGATTTATATTCTCTTATCTCCATATTTCTTTTCCTCCAAAATTTCTATTTACTATAAAATTCTTATTTTAAGTTATCATTTGGTTAATTACAATATTTGTAAATAGCTGATTTAAAATGTATTATATGAACTTTTTCATATAATATAATTCTTCAATGGGAGTATTTAACTCCTTTGAAATTCTAATAGCCAATTTAAGTGAAGGATTGTATTTTACATTTTCTAAGCGAGCTATAGCTTCCCTTCTAACATTAACTTTATTAGCTAATTCTTCTTGAGTTAATTCATTAAATTGACGATACTTTTTAAAATTACTAATAAACTTTGCTATAATTTTAGTTCTCTGTATCAAATTTGTAAATTAAAAATGCCCATAAATTCATTGATATTGCAATAGTGAATGCTATTATTAATACTTGTAATCTATAAAGTGTTAGTAAATCTATTGTATATAGCTTAATTAATACACTTGATATAATTAATAGAACAAAGCCTTTATAAAATGCTATGTAACCAGCTTTATGTTTATTGTAAATTAATCGTTCATCTTCACAATCACCTAGCTTGTACCATCAATAATTACCTAATTGGCCAAAGAAGGCAAAATATATAAGTCCTAACGGATCACCGTTTAATTCTTTAAAGCCTAAAAATCCAAAAAGTGCAAATAAAATTGAATATTTCCTTACCAATTTCATTAATAAATCCCCCTGTTGATGTGATATATTTATATCTCTATATTACATATATATCACACTAACTTTATATTATGACTTAAATTTGAAAAATACATCTTAATAAATATTAAGAGCTTCTTAATATTTTCTTAATATTTAAAAATTGCTATTATGCTAGTATTTATATTAATAAATAAATTAAATTTTGAAAGGAGATAACTTATAATTATGTCTATTATTTATCCATTTCTTTGTGTAATATTACCTTGTCTAATATATCAAATAATTGCTATAAAACAAGGGGATTTAAAAGAGAAAATATATTTAGTACCACATTTAATATGGGTCTATATTTTCTTAATTTATATATACTTAGCACTTAGTGTAGCAGGAATTGGTAGTATATGGGATATAGATCAATATAGTGAAATTATTAGATTAGAAGAAATAAATTTAATTTTATTTAACTCAGACGGTATTTTGACTTATATCTTAAATATTATTATGTTTATGCCTTTAGGATTTTTACTTCCTTTGATTTGGGAAAGATTTAGAAAACCTGTTAGAGTATTTTTAACTGGCGTAGGTTTTTCATTAGCAATTGAGATTTGTCAATTATTCAACCATAGAGCTACAGATATTGATGATTTAATGATGAATTCTTTAGGTGCTGTTTTGGGGTATTTTATATGGGTATTTGTAAGTAATTTATTTAATAGTATAAATAAAGAAATTGCTTTTATATCTAAAAGTGAAGATACTATGGATACATA
>JARKUZ010000060.1 GCA_029851945.1 Terrisporobacter sp.
GATAATTGAAATTTTCAAGGAAATCAAATCCGAACATTTTTCCTAGACCTATAGCCATATCACTATATCCACTAAAATCAAAATATATCTGAAGTGTATAACATATAATTCCTAACCATGCTTCTAATGTAGATAAGTCTGCTATTTGAGCTGCAAATATATTGTCTGCAATCATACCTAATTGATTTGAAAATATAACTTTTTTACCAAGGCCAAGTATAAATCTTTCTATACCATCTGCAAACTTATTTATAGTATGACTTCTATTATTTATTTGATCATCAACTGTTTGGTATCTTACAATAGGTCCAGCTACAAGTTGTGGGAATAAACTTACATAAAGAGCTAAATCAAAAACATCTTCTTGAGCTCTTGCATCATTTCTATATACATCAATTACATAACTCATAGTTTGGAATGTGAAAAATGATATTCCAAGAGGTAGGGCTATTTCAGGTATATTTAAATTTGCATCAAGTAAGCTATTCATACTATCTACAAAGAAATTACTATATTTAAAAACTATCAATAGTGAAATATTAAAAACAACTGATGAAATAAGCCAAAACTTCTTTCTTCTATTATTTGATGCTACCTTCAATCCAAAAATATAGTTTAAAATTATAGAAAAAATCATCAAAAATACATATTTAGGCTCTCCCCATGCATAAAAAAACAAACTTGCAATTAACAATACTAAATTTTTTAATTTATCATCTAATAAGTAGTAAAATATAAGTACTACTGGTAAAAATAAAAATATAAATACTAAACTACTAAAAACCATATAAATTAATCAATTTTAAATTGATTTTCCTCCCTCCACTTTTGTTAATGATTTCATCATCAAATATACACTAAAATTTAATTAAAAATTCATATTTAGAATTATCGTTCTCTATTTGTTATAAAATCTTAGTAAACAATTATTTTCGTTATAAAGTTGTAATAAATATAATTAACTTTTCAATTTTCTCTACTTTAATTAGACAACATAAAACTCTAAATGGTTACTTATAAAATTTCAAATTATTCTTTCTATTGTATTTCAACTATTATTTCTAACTATAAAAGCTATGAAGATAGAATATTAATTCTAAATTTCATAGCTTTTACTAAACTCATAAATTAAATACTAATAAATTCTTACTTTCTATAACAAATTTAATTTACCATCTACTATAGATATAACTCTATCTGCTTTTTTAGCAATTTCATTATTGTGAGTTATCATTATTAAAGTTTGATTATATTTCTTTATAGAAGTCTTAAGTAAATCCATTACTTCTTCTGTAGTTTTGCTATCTAAATTTCCAGTAGGCTCATCAGCTAAAATAATACTCGGCTTTGCAGCTAAAGCACGAGCTATGGCGACACGCTGTTGCTGACCACCTGATAATTGGTTTGGAAGATGATCTTTTCTATCATCTATTCCAAGTAATTTCATCAAGTCATTTATATAATTTTCGTCTATTTTTTGATTATCTAATTTTAAAGGTAGTTCTATATTCTCTTTTACGTTAAGAACTGGTATTAAATTATATTGTTGAAATACGAAACCTACTTTTTGTCTTCTATATTTAGCTAACGCTTTATCAGATAAACAACAAATATCTTTTCCATCAACTTTTATAGTCCCTCTACTTGGTCTCTCTAATCCTCCTACTAAGTGAAGAAAAGTACTTTTTCCACTTCCACTAGGTCCTACTATTGCTACAAATTCACCTTTATTTATTTTTAAATTAACATCTTGTAATGCATCTACTTTTGTTTGTTTTTTTCCATATATTTTACCTAAATTAACAGTCTCTAATATTACCATAATAACCCCTCTACTCTATAATATTTATAGCTTCTACTATACTACTTTCTTTTATTTTTCTAGCTGGTAAGTAAGTTGCTAATAAGCCAACTATAATATTTGCTAATATTACTAGAATATACAACTTATAATTTATAGCAAACTCCATTCCATACTTTTCAAATCCATAGGTTTTATACATTCTAATTTGTAAAAGTATTCCACCTACTACAACTATTACACTTGAAATAATCCCATAGAATAATCCTTCATAAATTATCATTTTCTTAAAATCTTTGTCACTTATTCCTATCGCTCTAAGCATTCCAAATTCACTAGTTCTTGAAGTTAAGTTATAGCTTACATTGTTAATTATATTAAATACACTTATAGCAAACATAACTGCTACTATACCAAAATCTAAAAGCTTTTTCTGCTTAAGTTCCTGTTCGTTCATTTTTTTATCTTCAGTCATATCTGTAGTTACAGTTCCTGGTACCTTACCTCCAATTTGCCCCAGTTTTTCATTTATATCACTGTGATTTGCATTTTCTTTCATATTTGCATACACTACATCATAGTTACTATTACCAAATAATTCATCTAAATATATATCACTGGCTATGACATCTATTCCATTACCCCCAGTATACAATCCATCATCTGCATAAGGATAATTTACTATAGCTCCTACTTTAAAAGTATACTCTTCATACTCATAGTTATCTTTTCCTTGCCAATACTTCTGTATATCTTCTATTTTTCCTTTAGGATATTTAACTGTTACAGTATCCCCAACTTTAATATTAGCAAGCGGATCTCCAGTATTTCCTCCTAAAACTATATCTCTGTCACCATGATTTTCGTAAATATATGGCATATATACTACTGCTAAATTTTCTTTTTTCATTTTTTCTATATCAATTTTTCCACTTACTAAATAGTCATTTAAAGATTTTAACATCTCATCATTAAAACCTTTTAGTTTTTGTTTTACTAAATAATTATTAATATTTTTATCTTTCATTATAGTTCCATTCAGAACCTTCTTAAAATATGGTTCTTCATCATTTTGTTTTATAAATTCCATATCTAGCAAGTCTTTTTTAGGCAAAACTAGTCTACTATGAATTACTCTAGCTGCTTTTACTTCTTTAATTCCATCTATTTTTCTAATTTTTTCAATATCTTTATTACTTAAACCAGCATTTTCACCATTGGATGCATTTACTTGCATTATAAAATCTCCATTTAAATACATTGCCTTAGTTACTTGAGCATACATAGCATCAGATATTGTATAAGAATAGCTATTTTTAATTACTAATACTCCTCCTATACTCATAGATAACATTATTAAAATAAATGCTTTCTTATTTCTAAATATATTCTTCATTGAAACTGCTTTTGTTGCTGAAATATTCTTACTTATTTTAGCTATGATAAAGTTACTTTTCTTTACCTTACTTCCAGAGCCAAAATTTCTTTTTATAGCTTCAATTGGAGATATATTTCTTATTTTTAAATAAGTAAATATACTAATAATCAATATCACAACTAAAGTGCATGCTATAGATAATAAAATCACTTCTGTTGGTATAACAAAAGGTATTGATTCTAATTTTCCTCCAAGAGCAATATTAGCAATATTTCCACCTAATTTATTAAATATTTGCGCTCCACCCATGCCAAGTAATATTCCAATATGCATAGATACTAAAGATATTATTAATAACTCATATATCATAATCTTAAATATTCTAAAATTAGTAGCTCCTAATGCCCTTAGCATTCCATAATCTCTAATTCTTTGGTATACAGATATTGAATAAATACTATAAATTACAAGTCCTGCAAATGCACTCATAGCTATAGCTGTATTTCTACTTTCAGTATCTATACCACCGTTCTCTTCTACAGATTCAACTAATGTAGAGTTTATACCTACTTGATTTTCTAAATTAAGATTTGCTTTTTTAGCTATAACTTCTATATTATTACTAATTGGACTACCTTCATTAAACTCCACATTTGCTACAAAATTATTAATCTTATTATCATCAAGATGTAAAAACATCTCACATCTTCCAACGCTCTTATCTTTATATCTATCCTTAAGTATCCCTACAACTTTAAACGTTTCTGGCTTATCTTTATTATAAAGTTTAAAAGTTAATTCTTGTCCCACAGTTGACTCTAACCCCATACTGTTTAATATCCAACTCTCTAATACAACCTCATTTTTTGCTTCTGGCAATCTACCTTTTACAATTTCTGATTCATCATTTAGAAAATTATTATCGGCATAAAGTATGTTAATGGGTAACTTTTCATCAGTATCTGTAGAAGCATAGTAAGAAGTTATACCTATATTTTTTATATCCTTACCTTCCTTAACAACCTCTAGTTGATTCTTGTCTATATCTTTGAAAGCTACATGATAAGTTCCTGTTTCCCTTTTTACCCTTTCTAAATCAGCTTGTTGCGCACTTTTAGATAAAGTCCCCACGCCTACTATAAGTGCTGTTCCTATTATTATACTAAGCATTATTGCTATTGATCTAGATTTGAAGCTTTTTATATATTTGATTACTATACTTAAATCTTCTTTCATTTATTTGACCTTCCTCCCTCTAAATAAATACTTCTCCTTTGAATAAGTTCATTATATACATGAAAAATAATTCTATCAAATTACGTTTTTTCAAATTTATTATAGTTTTTTGCATATTTATTTAGGTCTATATACAAGTTTTAATTTTATTTATGTAAATTTCAACTTTTTACATATTTTTTCATAAGTGATATACTTCTATTATAAATGGAAAACTAAGGAGTTAAATATGTATAATATTTTTATATTTACAATGATTATTTTAATATTTTTTGTAGGACTCAATTTGATTTTATATAGATATGAATTTTATAATAAGATGAGCCTAGGAAAAAGAAACTTTTTTAGCTTAATTATATCTTCAATATGTTTTTTACTATTCTATAAAATATTTATTTTTATATTATATAGATTAAATGATGATCTATTGATAAAAGGTATTTTTATATCAGTATTAGCATTTATAGTAATGATTCTATGTTTATATATAGGCTATGAGTTTTCAAAAATGATGAATCTTAATTGTAAATACAAGTCTGAGTTAAATAAATCAAATAATAAAATTGAACATAAAGACAATATAATAGGAAAGCTTAGAAGTCAAAAACATGATTATTTAAAACATTTACAAGTAGTATATTCACTTCTTAATAATAATCTTAATGAAGATGCTAAAGACTATATAACAAATATATCTAATAGTTTTAGATCAAAAACTTCTAGATATGGTAAGGTTTCTTATTTAGATGCCATAGCTTCTTTAAAATATGAAGAATGTCTTATAAAAAACATCTCTTTCGATGTTTACATTCAAGATTTTATAGATAATTTAGTCATAGAGCCAAGTGAAATGAGCTCTGTACTTTTGAATATAATAGATAATGCTATAGATTCTTTATCTACAATTAACAAAGATAATAAATATATAAAACTCTTTGTCTATGAAGATGAGTTCCAATATGTTATATCTATAAAAAACAACGGACCCATTATTTATAATACAGAAAGTATATTTGAAGAAGGATTCTCTACTAAAGATGGTGATAACAGAGGATATGGACTTTACTTAGTAAAAAATATTTTAGATAAGTACGGTTACCATATCTTTGCAAGTAGTGATGAATTCTTAACTGAATTTACAATTTTAATACCGAAATATTGCTAAGGAGAAATAGTTCTGATGATAAAAGTTTTAATATGTGATGATGATAAAGCTGTAAGAGATGATATAGAAAGTACTATAAAAAATTCTGGCTATGTAGACTATGTAAAAAAAGTAAAAGATGGTTTAGAAGCCATCGAGTTTATAAAAAATGAGAAAATAGATTTACTTATAATGGATATTGATATGCCTTATAAAAATGGTATCGAATGTGCAAAGGAAATTAGCAAAATTGATTCTGATGTACATATAATCTTTGTTACTGGATTTGCAGATTATAGTTTAGAAAGCTTTAAAGTTCATCCTGTAGATTTTATAGTTAAACCTTTTACTAAGGAAAAAATTTTAGATTCTATTAATATAGCAATAGACCATATAAACTCTCATAAGTTGGCTAAAGATAATTTTATAGAAGATACTTTATTCCCATATAAAGTAAGAAAACAAATTCATATGATTAATTTTGACGATATTGTTATGTTTGAAAAAAATTCTAGAGCTATAAATTTATATACTAAAGATCATGATGTAATAAAGTTTTATGAAAACTTTGATGATTTATCTAAAAGATTGCCACCAAACTTTTTTATTACACATAAACAATATATTGTTAATTTAAAATTAATTCATAAAGTTATACCTATTAATAAGTCTTCTCTAGAAATAAGATTTATTAATTTTAATGAAACAGCTACACTTAGTAAATCTTTAGAAAAGGATTTTCTTTATAGATTTTATAGAACTAAAAGATTTTAAAAATGGATTGTCACACTAATCTTTAGTGAGACAATCCATTTTATATCTATTATTTTATTATATCTGCATACTGAAATTTAACAACATCTTGTAAATCAGATGGTGATAACTCTATTTGAAAACCTATCTTACCACCACTTACAATTATCTTTTCTAGGTTCTTACCACTTTCATGTACAAAAGTTGGATATAGTTTTTTCATTCCTACTGGAGAACACCCACCTCTTATATAACCTGTCACTTTATTTATGTCCTTAACATGAATCATTTCAATATTTTTTTCTCCTGCTGCCTTAGCTGCTTTTTTCATATCTAAACTTTCAGCCACAGGTATTACAAATACGTAGAAGTTTTTACTTGTCCCTTGAGCTACTAAAGTTTTAAATACCATGTTTTCATCTTGATTTAATTTATGAGCAACACTTATACCATCTATATGATTATCATCAACTTCATAAGTGTACATGTTATACTCTATTTTCTTAGAGTCTAAAATTCTCATGGCATTTGTCTTTGGTTGTTTTTTAGCCAACACTACCCCTCCCTTTTGAGTTAATACAATTAATCTATAACATTTATTATATCATTTAATCCCTATTATTACCTAATTTCATCTATCTTACTTCTATAATATAAGCACTTGTTTGAGGTGGTATACTCATAGTCATAGCATTGGAATGGTAAGCCACTACTAAATCTCCAATTTTTAAATCTTCAACACGAATTTCATTACATTCTCCATCTGATATCAGAGTTGTATCACTATATACAAGTCTTGTATAAGTATAAACATCCCTAGGATTCATAGCTATAGTAATAAATTTATATTGATTATCAGGACTATCTGATATTTCCACAATTCTTCCGCTCTTGCATGAACAACATTTCATAACAATCAACCTCCTATTCATTTTATTACTATACTATATCCATTTTAATTTTATTTGTTAACCAAATGAAACATCCTATAAAATAAGATGTTTTTATTAGTACTAAAATAATCAAAGTGTATTAAAATATATTTAATATATAAATCTTAATAAGGAGAATTTAATTATGACAATACATATAAGACAAGAAAAAAACGAGGATATTGATATAATATACAATCTAGTAAAAAAATCATTTGAAAATGCAGAACACTCTGATGGAACTGAACAAGACTTAGTTAACAGACTTAGAAAGTCTAAAAGTTTTATTCCTGAACTTTCATTAGTAGCTACTGATGGCAACAATCTAATCGGTCATATATTATTTACAAAAATATTAATAGAGAACAATAATAAAAAAGCTGAATCACTAGCCTTAGCTCCACTTGCAGTATTACCAGAATATCAAAACAAAAGCGTAGGAAGTAAATTAGTTAAAGAAGGATTAAAAATTTCAAAAGAATTGGGATATAAATCTGTTATTGTTCTTGGTAGTGAAAAATATTATCCTCGTTTTGGGTTTGTAGAAGCTAAAAACTTTGAAATAATTCCACCTTTTGAAGTTCCAAGTGAAAACTTTATGGCAATAGAACTTGAAGAAGGTTCTCTTAAAGATGTAAGTGGAACTATAATTTACTCAAAAGAATTTTTTGAAAACTAATGCGTAATTCAGAAATCTATAATTTATTTTAGTATAAAAAGTATATAAATCAAATTACAAGGTGGTAATATTATGCTAACTAAAATTATTAATAAATATAAAGAAATTAAAAAACTTAAAGAAACTAGAACAGAAGTCGTTTGTAAATGTTTTGGATTAACTAATTACGATCTTAGAGATGCTGTCAATAATGGTTGTGAAGGAATAAAAGAAGTAAGAACAACTACTAAGGCTGGTACTGGTTGTGGTAGATGCAATGCAAGTGTTAAAAGACATGTTTACAAAGCTATAAAAAATAAAAATAAATAAAAAACTGACATATTTTCATGTCAGTTTTTTTATTGCATAGAAATAAGCCTCTAATTCAAGAGGCTTATTCCTTAAAAACTATATAGCTCTAGTATATTCTTTTAACCAAGCTACTTCCTCTTCTGTTAAGAATGGACTTAAAGTATCAAATACATGTTTGTGATATGTATTTAAATATTCTTTTTCATCATCTTTCATAAGAGTTGCATCTATAGCATCTAAATCTATTGGAGCTATTGTAAGAGGTTCAAATTCCATGAATTGTCCAAATTCATTTTTTACACCTTTTTTACAAAGCATTTCATTTTCAATTCTTATACCATGAGAACCTGCTTTATAGAATCCTGGCTCATTAGTAGTTATCATACCCTCTTCTAATGTTGCTGAATTTCTATTATCACATCTTACACCATTTGGTCCTTCATGAACATTTAACACATGTCCTACACCATGTCCTGTACCATGGTTATAGTTAAGTCCTTGCTCCCATAGTATTCCTCTTGCTAAAATATCTAAATAGTATCCATTGACCCCATATAAGAATTTAGCTTGAGATAATCTTACCATCGCTCTGCAAACAGATGTGAAGTGAGATTTTTCTTCTTCAGTAATATTTCCAAGGGCGAAAGTTCTTGTTATATCAGTAGTACCATTGAAATATTGTCCACCAGAGTCTAATAAGAATAATCCTTCTGGTTGTAAAGTTTTGTTACTTTCTTCTGTAGCACTGTAGTGAACTATAGCACCATTCTCTTTATATCCAGCTATACTTGCAAAACTTGGTTCTATAAAGTTTCCTTGTTCTTTTCTAAGCTCAGTTAATTTCTCAGCTGCACTTATTTCAGTTATTTCTATTTTACCTATATTATTTTTTAACCAATACATGAATTTTGCAACAGCAACACCATCTCTAATATGAGCATTTCTAGTATTTTCTATTTCAACTTCATTTTTTTGTGCTTTAAATATAGTAGTAGGATTTATAGCACTTACTACTTTAACACCTTCTGGTATATTTTTTAATATAGTATAACTAATTTTATTATTATCAACTAAAACAACTTCTTCTTTTTCTATTGTTTTAACGAACTCATCTATTTCAAAGTATCCTTTTACTTCAACTACTTCTCCATCAAAACTGTTTAATATATCTTCATTTAATTTATTTTCATCAACAAATAAAATAGCCTTTTCTAAAGTAACTACTGCATAAGAAAGTACAACTGGATTGTAAGCTACATCTCCACCTCTTATATTGAATAACCAAGCTATATCATCTAAGCTTGTTAATATATGAGTAGTTGCACCAATAGCTTTCATAGCTTCCCTAACTCTAGCTATTTTACTTTTGAAGTCTTCTCCGCTATATTTAACATCTAATAAAAATGCTTTTGCATCAGATAAAGCTGGTCTATTTTCCCAAACTTCATCTAATAAATCACCTTCATAAGATATAGTTACATCTTTTTTAGTTAAGTTTTCTTCTAAGTCTTTACCCATTAAAGCACTTATAGCTCTTCCATCAAATCCTATTTTAGATCCTGCTGGAACTTCTTTTTCTATGTATTCAAATGTAGTTGGAACTCCTTCTTGGCCCATTTTATAAAGTTCAACACAAGTTCCTGCTAATTCTTTATCAGCTTGTAAGAAATATCTACCATCTGTCCAAAGTATGGCTTTCTCTTCTGTTATAACAACAGTACCAGCTGATCCTGTAAATCCAGATATAAATTGTCTTCCTTTGAAGAACTCTCCAACATACTCACTTTGATGATAATCTGCTGATGGAATTATATAGGCAAAAATACCTCTTTCTTTCATAACTTTTCTTAATTTTGAAATTCTATCGTTAATCATATTAAACCACCTCTAAAATTTAAAATCTCTAAGTTTATTATTTAACTTAGCATATACTTTTTTCATATAGGGTTCATTACTAATACTAACTGCTTCATCTAATTCAAACCAATTAACACCACTATTTTCATCCTCTTTAATATGTGTTATATCGTTTTCATCAGCACAAAGTAAATAAGTAACATTTAAATGTATATGAGATGATACATATTTGCCTTTTTTTATATGACCATCTACACCCATAACTTCCAGAGAAAAAATTTCACTAGATAAAGGTTCAATATTCTTAAGGCCAGTTTCTTCTTTAGCTTCTTTTAAAGAAACGTAAAGTAAGTCCTCATCTCCATCTGCATGTCCTCCAGCCCAAGACCATGAGTCATAAATATTATGATAAACCATAAGCACCTTACTTCTTTCCTTATTTACTATCCAACAGGAAGATGTAAAATGTCCTATCTCATTGTTTCTAGTAAGTACATCATGAAATAAATCCATATATTTTAACATTGTTTCTTTATCTTTGTCTTCTTCACAGTTATATGGTAAATAATTTTCTATTTTCTTTCTTAGATCCACTTTTACCTCCCCTTAAATAATGCCCCTACCACAAATTCTATAATACTCTATAGCTTTTATCAATAGGACATATACTTAATTTTCCAAATATAATATTTATTATATAAAAAAAATTATATCACAATTACTTTAGGCTTAATGTGCTTTATTATATTAAGTTATAAATTTCTTCTTTATTTATGTTGTTTACGTCTTCAAATATTTTTTTCACTTTCACTGGGGTATTTCCCAAGATATAAATTTTATTAGATAAAATCAAGGCTTCATCAATATCATGGGTAACAAATAAAACTGTTCTTTTTTCTTTTTTTAAAATTTCTTTAAAGTTATTCATTATAATCTCTTTATTTATTACATCTATAGACTTAAAAGGTTCATCCATTATTATTATCTTTGATGGATAAATAAAAGCTCTAGCAATATTTACTCTTTGTCTAATCCCTCCACTTAACATTTGAGGATAATAGTTTTTATACTCTTTTATCCCAACTAATTCTAAGTATTTATCACATAATTTTTCTGCCTCTTTTTTATCATAAAATTTATTTACAACTAACATTATATTTTCTTTTACAGTCATCCACTCTATTAATCTGTCTTCTTGAAAAATATAACTTATACTATCTTCTATATTTTTAAAATCATCATCATTATCTATAATTCCACTAATTATATTTAATAAAGTACTTTTTCCACACCCTGATTTACCTATGACACAATTTACTTCATACCTATAAAAATCTATATCAAAATTTTTAAAAATTACTTTATCTTTATATTTTTTATTAATGTTTCTAATTTTTATTTTTTCTTTGTCATTCCTTATCTTTTCCATATGAAAGTACTCCTTAAAAGTAATTTTTCCATTAAATTTAGAATTGAAGAAATTATAATAATTATTATTATCCATGCAAAAATTCCAGTTGTATTAAAATTAACTTTTTCTGATTGTATCATAGCACCTATTCCGTATAATGGTTGACTATAAACTTCTCCTGCTATTACAATTTTAAATCCTAATGAAATTGTTGAGGATAGTATTGGAATTAAACTAAATTTAATTGATGGTAAATATATTTTTAGAATTTTATTTTTGAGTCCTATTTTATATAAATCTGCCATTTCCAGGATATTTTTATCTATATTCTTTATTGAGCCTAAAATACAATCATACAAAACAGGAAATACCATAATAAAAACTACTATATAAGGAGCACTCTCTTTATTAAACCAAATTAGAGAAAGTACTATTAATACCATGTTTGGGATTGAACGAGTTAAAGATATTATTGGTTTCAAAAAATTTTTAACAATATTACATGCATAAGAAAATACACCAGAAATTAATGCTAGAATCAATGCCACAAAAAAACTTATAATGCATCTTGATATAGTTGTAATCACATCTATAATAAATCTATCAGTTAATATTATTTCTTTCATATTTTGCAACACTTGTCCTAAAGTTGGTAAGTATATATCATTATTAATTTTTAGAGCTATTATCTCCCATAAAAATAATAAAATAACACATGATAGTGTTATCTGTATTTTATCTTTATCTTGAAAAAATTTAAGTTTTTTATCATTTGTAAATTGGCTCATTTTAAACTTTTCCCCCTAAAGCCTTCGTTGTTAATTTTCCATATATAACCAAATATAAGGCCTTATTTTCATAGTACTACAATTATTAGTATTATTCAATAAGGCTAGCTTTACTTAAATATTCAATTATTAGTTATAATTTATTTCAATATTTAATATTGATTTTTTCTTATTAATTATATTTTAGTCGATTGTTTTACTACTTTCACAAAGTGAATTAAGCTTATCTTTTAAACCTTCTGGTATATTGTCATCTAACCATCTAGATTGATATGCTCCATCTGAACATTGAACCATATCCATTGTTACTGAAATGCCTATTCCTTTACCTTGATACTGATTAATATCTCCTATATTTGGTGATTCATCTAAAAACTTAATTCCCTTTACTAATTTTAATATCTCCGTACTTTGATCAACTTGATTTATATAATAATAGTAATCTCCATTTTTATACCAATCGATCTCGGATAAATCTGTTCCTACTTTTCCTTCAAATATTATTTCAAGATTATCTGTTGATAGACTACTTTTTGCATCACCATTCATCCAGTAAGGCTCTAGCTTTACCCTAAGTAAACTTTTAGCTGTAGATTTTGGATTAATATTAATTGTTGCACTTACCTCATCTCCAGGTACCATAGATGTTTCACCTGCTACTATATTTTCAGTTATACTACCTTCTATACTTCCATCAACTGTTAAAGTATTAGCCACTTGATTTCCAACATAATTATTTTTAAAGAAGTATCCAAGTGTAAAGGCTCCTATTGGTAATAATATCAATGCCAATACAATAGAAAATTTTCTAAAATATTTCTTATTCCCCTTATTTTTCATAAAAAATTCCCCCACATTTTTTTTAATTTACCATTATACTAACTTCATCATTGTTTTCATATACATTACTTTCTTCACTTAAAACTTCATCCGAAACATTTCCAAAATATTTTTCCAATACATCATCTTTTAATTCCCATTCATATCTATAAGCCAAGTTATTAACTTGAACAGCTTCAACTACAATGTCTACTTTGATTTTCATATTCTTTAATAAATCTTTTTCCTCATCACTAAAATTTAAATCTATGTTATCCACTAAAGGTATTTCCGTTCTATTACCTACCTTTAAAGGTTTTGTATAATATAAATAATCATCTTCCCCCATATACCATAACCTATCTTTATTACTCTCAGTATTATGATTATAATTAATTTTTATAGCATCATTACTCACAATAGTGCTTCTAGTATCATCTTCATTTATAAAATAAACAAATACAAATCCTCTTAAAAAAACATCACAGCTTCCTTCATTTATGAAATTAATATCTAGATTATTCATATCTTCATTCTTCTCAATCAGTATATTAATTTCTGATGCCTTATTTTTATATGATGATGTCTTAATAGAATAAAAGAATTCATTACCATAAATAATGCTTGTCCCTAGTATTAAAATCATTATAATAAATAAACATAAGTATGTTCTTTTTCTCATGGTTATCACCTATTTAAAATTATTGAATCTGATTTTCTTTGAGTAAAATATTTATGTACTTTATGACTTGGCTTGAATGTGATAGTTTTTTTATTTTCATTTGTACCAGTATTTAAAATTACTGATCTTTCGTCTATAGGCTTATATGAAGATGAGTTTAACAAAGAAACTTTATATGTTTTACCGTAATCTAAATTAAAAACAATATAAGGCTTCTTGCTTGTGACTTTTATATTAGCCGAATTATTATTACTACTTAATCTTACATAGTATTCTTCTTGATTGTTACTATCTATTAATATAGTTAATCTTCCTTTTAATGGATTAACTTCTATGATATTTTTATTTTCATATTTATAAAAAAAGTAATTATCTATATAGTTAAACTCAAGCGAATACTTGTAATTAATTTTTTCTGAAATACCCTCGTATTCACTTACAATATGATTAATTTTATCTCCACTTATAAGTATCCTATCATTTTTCTTTAATGAGGATAAGCTCCTTATATTAATTGGAGTTTTATCATCGTTCTTATATAGTTTAACATCATCTTTTATACTTTTACCTTTATAAGTAACATCATTCTTATTTACTTTTAAAGTTTCCGTTACTTTTGTCCCTTCTAAAAAATCTAGATTCAAAGATAAATTAGTAAAATCATAAGAATCACTTTTATTTATAATTTCTACATCATAATATACTGGTTCATTATAAGAAAATTTGTATTTGAAATCCTTATATACTTTTTCATTATTATCATCAAAAATATATGGTTTAATATTGACTTCAACTTGTGGATTTTCAATCAAAAGTAAATCTATTTTACCTATTCCTCCATAATCATTTGTCTCAACAATACCATTTTTACTAAGTTGTCCCACTAAAGCTTGTACTTCATATTCATTTTGACTATTCTTATATTTTATAATTTCTTCTGATATATCTCCATACATTTTATAGTAATTATCTTTTGCATAAATATTCTTATTCAAAATATTTAAGTCTATATGCTTAGAGTCTATATAAGAAGTTATATGTTCATGACTTTCTTTATCACAATACTTTGCATTTTCTGATTTATTAGCTTGTATATAACCTATGGATTGTTTATTTATATTAATTTTGTAATATGAAGAATTGTGAGCATAGTTTAATCGTGTAATATTTCCATTTATAAATATATTAATTACATCACTAAATGGTATTATTGTTTCAAATCCTTTTTCATTATTAGTTGAAATGCCTAATATAGGTTGTACTTTTTTACTATTGATTAAATCCATTTGTTCATCAGTTAATTTAAATCTGCCTTCTAGCATTCTCCATTCTACAGCTAACTTATTTTTATTATCATTATTCATATGATAATTATAGCTTGGCCATGTTAAAAACTTACTTCCATTACCTTCATCTTTCCAACTAACTTTATTATTACTTCCAATCCAACTATAAAGATTTGAAAAAGTATAATTAAGCTCAGTGTAGCCATTTAAAAGTATAGTTCTTAAAATTTTATTTCCAGATATAATATTTTCTCCATTGTATAATTTATTATTTAATTCAGATACGGTTATTAAATTATTAAGTCTATCATATAGTTCATTAATATTTTCAACATTATTATCATCTATATTCTGATTAAACACGTTCTTAACATTATAACTGTCATTATTAAGTTTTTTATCTTCTTCTACCTCTTCAACTTCTCTAGTCTTTGTCCAATTTTCGGTTTCAATAATTTCTACACCATTTGGAAGTGCATCTATTTCTTCAATATAATATAAGGCAATAACAAATATACAAATAACTACAAAAGTTATCTTTCGTAAATTCTTTATTTAACCACCTCCTAAAAATAAATAGGTGTGCATGGTACCAACATGATGTACAAAGGCCTTCTTTTATACGCTTTTATCTGGAACCACGCACATATTAATTTATATTATAAATAATATATTTATATTACTAATTTTAGTAATATTCAATCTCTACAATTTTTCCTAATTTGACAAGTATGTTTTTCATTTCATTAAGTACATATAATTTTATACTTAAATCATTTGGAATATCTGCCATTTGATGAACAGGATTTATAGCTCTTCCTACAATCATCTTTATATGACTACAATCTTCATATAGCATTCTAGCAAGTTTAGATGCGCCATCCTTCCTGTATAAAAACTCATAATCCGTAGTAGTTAATAGTTTTTGTAAAATCTTACAAGCCATTTTAATAGTTAAAACACCTTCTGTAACCAAGTCAATCCCTTCAATATATCCAATTGGCGGAACTTTTTCATCAATTATTTCTGTACTAGATTTATAATTTACATTAAGTTCCCTTGCTACAATATTAGCCGTAGTTCCTCCACAAACTATTTTTTTGCCTGCACTTCCCATAATTTTTTTTACAACCTCACTATCTTTTTTTCTATCTATAGGGGGTCCAGAAAATAAAACAGCCTTGCTATCGTGGCTAACTTTCATTGTAGCCACCGTCGTATCATCTCCTGGCTCAAAAAAATAAAGCTGATTACATACACCCAGTAAATTATTTGTAATTGTTTTAGCACTCATATTTTCATTTGTATGCTTTTTTAAATGATTAGCTATATCTTTCCATTGCCACGAATAATTTAAATTTTTTCCACTACCTGCAAACTCTACTCCGTCACTAATCAGTATCATTCTATCTCTTTCTTTAAGTTCAATCCTTGCTTCTCTTATGGTTTTTCCATTAAGTATTTTCTCATTCCAATTAAGTTCAGTAACATCATTATCTCTCATAAAGAATACTGTAGGGTTATCAAATTCAGCAATATATGCAATTCCATCCTTATCAACTTTTACTAAAGTAAAAGTTGAGTAAGCTATTTTATGTTGTGAACAAATTGGAAGAGTTTGTGTAATTGTATCAACAACATCTTCTATGCTCATACCTTCTTTTAACATAGTAAGAGCTATTTTTGAAGTCAAAGTAGCTAGTATATTAGCCTTAACACCACTACTAAGTCCGTCTGATAAGACCGCTATGAATTGATTATCGTCATTATAAAACTCTACTTTATCACCACATAGTTCTTCCCCATACTTAATAAGACTTCCGCTAGCAAAATCAATAAAGTACTTCATTATGTTTCCCCTCTTCCTCTATCAATTTTTTAAGTTTTGTTAAGGTAACCTTTGTTTCTGCTGTAGTTTCTCCCATCAAACTTGCAATTTCTTGAGCAACCATCATTTGCTTGTTTATGACATCTTGAGCCATATTAATAGAATCTATTTTCATCTGTTGAAGTTCACTTTCTTTATTTACTTCTTTAGTAATATCTTCAGCTATCCATATGTACATTTGATTTTCTTCTAGCCATATTATATTTTGTATCAAAGTAGAATTATAATCATTAAGGTCGATTCTCTCTCTTAATAAATTCTTTCTATTATCTCTAACTTCTTGAAACTTATCATCATCTAAATACATAATAACTGGTATTCCCTTAGCTTCTTCATTACTTACATGGAAAAATCTTTGTGCAGCTGGGTTGAATTCTACTACACATAACTCCTTATCCACTATTCCTATTAAGTTAGGTGTAGCTTTGAGAATTACTTTAGCTTTATTTTCAGCTATTTGCCTCATATAAGGAAGACACATACTTGTATCTGCATATCCATTAAATACAGCTTTCGCTTTATCTCTACAAGTCTTGTACCCACATGCTTTACAATTTATTTCATCCATCCTTGCAAATTTACCCATAGATTTTAAAATTTCTTTAAGCTCTTCCTCACTAGGTTCTTTTAATGGAACATATTTAGATTCAAATATTTTAGATAAATCTATATTAAATAAAATATCATCATATGAATGATCTATCTTATCTCCATACTTTTCTTTATAAGTTTTACTATAATTTAAAATATTTTGCTGCCTTTCATAAGTACTAAGTCCATCATCATCGATTCCTGAACCTCTAATACATCCATCATGACAAAAATTCATATCAAACAACACATTACTAACTCTATTATTTCTTATAGCTTCTATAGTTTTTATACAGTCTTCTATTCCATCTACTGGAACAACATCTTTTTTATGTGTATTATCAGATATGTATCCTGTATTTTCCGATATAAATGGAAAAACTTTATTATAATGACTTACTGCGTCAAAAGAGCTTTCTTCAAAATTCCCCCATTTTATATTTTCTTCTCTAAACCATCTTTTTAATTCTTCTAAGGTTATTACCGCATCTATACTATTTTCAAATCTTCCTTCATCTTTTTTTCCTAAGCAAGGTCCTATAAATACAACTTTTGTATCCTTTCCATACTTTTCTTTTATATATCTACCATGACATGCAAAAGCAGTTATTGAAGGTATTAAATTTGGTATTAAATCTGGATAATGTTTTTCAACTAAGTTAATTATGGAAGGACAAAGAGTTGTAATATAATTTTTATTATCATCTTTATTTATATATTTAAAATATTCTTTAATAATTGGTGGCGCTCCTACCAAGGTTTCCTCAACATAAGTAAATCCTAAATGTTTTAAAACAGTAGGAAACTTATGACTATTCACTCCAAATACAGCAGCAAAGCTAGGAGCAATAGATGCTACTACCTTTTCTTTATTTTTAAGATAATGCTTTACTATTGGCAATTCTGAATTTACTACTTTATGTTTTTGAGGACAAGCTCTAGAGCACTCTTCACACACAATACATCTTTCACCTATAATTCTAGCCTGCTCATTTTTTATTTCTATGGCATTCACTGGACATACTCTTACACAAGCATAGCAGTTTTTGCAATTCCCCTTATTAAAATTATCAAACCACATTTCTATTCCCCCTTGATAAAATCATATTTAACTTGGAAATTATAATAGAATTGTAGCAAAAAGAGACTTAAGTTTCCTTAAGTCTCTTTAATTTATATCTCATCTTCTTTTAATATATCAATTTTAATACTATATGAAGATTTTTCATGTAATCTTCCTTTGTATAAAATTTCATTTGTATTTTCATCTAAAACATATATATAATTATTTACCTCTGGTGTTCCATTGCCATAATCCATATAATCATTGTAAATGTAATCACTCAAAATCAAATATATTTTATTATTGCTTCTATTCATTGCAGCAATATATGTACTATATTCATCCCTCTTATCAAATTCAACTTCATTACTTGATTTAATTTTATTTTCTTTTAAATCTACAACTATTGCCTTAATATTATTTTCGTTATTTTCCGGAGTGCAAGATAATATAACATCATCTCTATCTATGTAATAATTATCTATTATTTTATTTTTTATTCCTAAATTAATCACATTAATATCCTTTGATATTACATCAAAACTAAATAAACACATCTCGAACTTATTAGTTTCTTTATTTTTATAATTAACTATAAAATACCCTATCTTATCTTTAGTAAAACCTAAATCACCATCATAATACATATCACTACTTTCGTAAGATTTACTTAAAATTAATTTAGATTTTTTAGTGGATAAATTCAATTTATATAGATTTAAGTAAGTTTGTTTGTAATAGCCATCTTGTAAGCTATCTAATGATGCATCCTCTTCATAAGATTCTTCATTATATACAGAAGATAAAACAGCTAAGTAAATATTATCCTTATCTCTTATTGGTAAAGCTTTATATGTACTTGTATTATTAGCATCTATTTGATCATCAACTAATACTTCATACTCTTCACTTTTATTTGTTTTTTTATTTTTGACATTTATATAAGCAACCATATCTTCATTATTATAACGACTATAAGAGCTCATTAGTGACACATTAATTATTTCATTTTCATTTTCACATATACTGCTTCTATCATTTGCATGTTGAAGTATATCTCTATTATTTATATTTTTCCTACTTAAATTAAAATTACTTGCACCTTCTTTTACATATCTATCAATACTCTCATTATCTTTTGTAATTTTAAGTTCATTAGTCTCAAATAATCCCTTTCTTTTTTGATATATAATGGTCATATCTTCTAAAGCATCTCTACTTCCTGATATATCTTCTAACATAACTTCATTTTTATCATTAATTACTAAACATATGCCAATAAATATTATGGCTACTAAATTAAATATTAAAAACATTTTTGAAAATCTTTTATCCATAATATTCCCTCCTAAACATATACTTTATCATTAATAAGTTTGTATGATAAAAACAATGATAATAAAAATACAGATAAAAAGTAGATTAAATTAGTTAATAATAATTGGTCTGAAAAATCTAAGTATATTCCCGAATAATATATGTATATTGCTAGTATGGATAAAATATATAATATTGATATAAATCCACCTATTTTGTTTATTGATTTGTGTATCATAACTGCCGTAAATAACACTGTAACTGCAACTATTGGAGCAATTATATAAAATACAAAAATTTCTAATGGATAAATAGAAACACTTAAAAAAAGAAAACTCATAGCTCTATTATAATTAATTAAATCTATAATTTGACTTAAATGTATTCCACTAATACCTTTGATTATAAACATCTCTATTAACCATAAAATATGCTGAGTAACTAGTACACCATATATGAAAAATACAATTGTAATTAATTTTGATATGAATATATTAAATTTGTTATAAGGTAACATAAATAAAGTATATACAACCTTTGTTTTATTAGAAAAATCTTTATACCAAATTGCAAAAGCATAATATACACACCAAATAATTGCAAGTACCATCATAATATATGTTGTATTATATATCATTTGAATTGATAGTCCACCTTCAATAACTCTATAAGCTTCACTTGTTCTTAAAAGCGATAATCCACCTTTAACATTTAAAATATCCTCTACTGATTTTATAATATCGTATATTGAATAAATGAAATAAGAAATATTGCCTACTATTAATACTGCTAAAATAGAAAAATAAACCTTTTTTATTCTTTTAAACTCTATATCATATAGTGTTAATAATTTATTCACCCCTATATACCTCCCTCATTTTATCTACTATGGATTTCCCCTCTCTTTGTCTAAGCTCACGTGCATCAGACTTAAATATTACTTTTCCTTCATCAAGTATTATAACTTCATCAACTATATTTTCAATTTCATCTATTTCATGTGTTGTAATTATAATACTTTGATCTTTAGACATGTATTCAACCATAGCTTTTATAAATTCTTCTCTTTTAAAAATATCTATCCCAGAAAAAGGTTCATCTAATAATATATATTTTGCATTTTGCGCAAATCCTATTATTATTTTTACCCTAGCCCTTCCTCCTTTTGATAATTCGCAAATCATTTTATCATCAGATAAGTTAAACATTTTAAGCATTTTATAAGCTTTTTCTTCATCCCAATTTTCATAGAACTCCTTCATAAATGCAAAACTTTCTTTTATACTAAGATGAGGAAAATGAATATCCACATCAGGTACAAATGCAACTTTATTATATATTTTAGGATTTATTTTTTCTCCATCTATTAATATAGTTCCATTATTAAGCTTAACCAACCCTGCTATAGATTTTAAAATAGTAGACTTACCTACCCCATTAACGCCTAATATACAAGTTATTTTACCTTCTTCTATATTAAAAGAAATATCATCTAAAGCTGACATTTTTCCATATTTCTTTATTACATTTTTTATTTCTATCATTATAAACCCCCTGCAAATATCACTTCAAAAGTGAATTTATATAAGCTATAGATCTGTAATCTTATCCGTTTTTGTAAAATATAAGTGATTGTATATTTATTATCACATTAAAAAACACACCATACAACTTACAAATCTGTAATAAATATAAGACCTAATTAATATTTAATTTTTCTTCTAAAACTGTTTTATCTCCTCTTTTATTTTTATCTTTAATACTAATATACAATATATTTTTAAAGAAATTTTAAAATTTTTGTAAAATATAAAAAGCCCTATCTATTTAAGATAGAACTTTTTCATTATTTATTATGATATTATTTATTTAATTTAACATCAAAATTTGCAAGAATAGGAGCTGACTTAGTTTCTTCATTCCACTTACCATAAAATCTAATTTCTAAAGATTCTAAATCCTGTCCAACTTCATCTAAACTAAATCTTTGAATAAATCTAGTATTAGGTTCTTCTTTTTCATCATCAACATTATCTAAAGATGTTGCCCATAATATATTGCCTTTGTTATCTCTTACTTCTACATTTTCCATAATGTCATAAGATTGTTCATATTCTTTAGGTGTTTGGAAATCTATAGTAACTGTCATTGGTGAAACAAGTACTTGATTCAGTCTAAAATTATTTTTAGTTTCATTAACTTCTATGAATTTAGTATCTTCTTTATTAGTACTTATTGGGAAGTTAAATGACCATACTCCATCAAAAATTTCACTTTTTCCATCTTCATTCGCTTCATTATCACATAGTTTTAAATCCATATTAAAATCTATTACATCATTTTTAATTTCACTTATAGATGTAAATTCAAATATAACGCTTCCTTTTAGTGTATAATCATCAATAAACTCAACTTTTGGATCTTCAAAGGAGTAAGATGTCTTTTCTATTCCATCAATCTTGAAGTCAGGAAAGTAAAACGAAATACGTTTAGATTCATCATCATATGAATTATTTATACTTTTAATATATTTAGTGCTTTTAAATGGTTTATCTGTTTTTATTGTAAAGTCTACTAATACATTATTGCTATCATACATTGCATTATCAACAGTCATTGTTAATCCATCAGAAGTACTAGACATATTTATTTTTTCAATATTATCCTTTAAATCATCTTTATTTTTTAAAGCATAATGAAGCTTGTCAATCATACTATCTAAAATAGGTATATTATCTGCTAATGAAGGGTTATAAACTCCTATACCTAGTATTAAAGCAAATGATGCAACAGCACTTGTTATACCTATAGTTGCTCTCTTTATAGTAGATTTATTATTTTTGATAACCTTTTTATCATCTGCTAATAAATTTTCATATGTATCATCTAATCTTTTTCTAACATTTTTAGGTATATCATTTTTTATTTTATTATCCATTTAAAACTTCCCCCTTACTATCATGATAAAAAAAATCTTTTAGTTTATTTCTACTTCTAAAAAGTCTAACTTTTATAGTAGACTCCTTTTCATTTAACATCTCACTTATTTCTCTAGCATTAAATCCCATAATATAATACAAGTCAAAAACTATTTTTTGTTCATCTGATAAAGTATCAATACCATCTTTAAGACATATGCTATTTATAAAATCTTCCGTATATCCTTCATCATAAAATTCATCTAACTGTATTACTTTACTATTCTTTCTTAATATATCATTACATTTGTTTATAAGAATCTTAGTAAGCCACGTCTTAAAATAACTATCATTTTTTAACTTCCTCATATTTTCAAAAGCAGATAAAATAGTTTCTTGCATTGCATCTGCTACATCTTCATCATTTTTTAATATTGATTTAGCAATTTTATATAAAGATAATTCATTTACCCTCATTAGCTCTACAAAAGCATTCTTATCTCCTTTTTTTGACCTTTTTATTAATAAATTCATTTTTCCTCCTTGATTTAATAAATCTTTCCACATGCTTCAAAATTTATCTACACTTATTAGACGTGATTATAAGTTAAATGGTTACATATAAAATATATAATTCCTTAATATATAAAAAAAGTCTAGTTAAAAATTGAACTGAACCCCTTAAAGTAGACACAAGTAAAAAAGGCTTGTAAAATACTACTTTAAGGGGTGATTTTTATGCAAAGAAATAATAGAAAAAATATGAGTTATTCATTTGATACAAAACTTAGGGCTGTAAAAATATATTTAGAAGAAGGCATTGGAAGTACTACAATTGCAAAGGAACTTAATTTAAGCTCTAATAAAAGAGTTCTCTTATGGGTAAAAAGATATAATGAATTCGGAGAAGATGGATTAAGGGAACGTAGAGGAACTGCTCGAGGT
>JARKUZ010000075.1 GCA_029851945.1 Terrisporobacter sp.
TTGTCTTATTAAATCTTTACTTAAATTACTCATAAAAAATACCCCTTCCTGGCATTGACTTTATATTTTTATCATTGCCATAAAGGAGTATTTAAATTTCATAAGCACAAATTATTTTACATTACCACTTTTCATTATATATTCCATAAATCCAGTTTCTTCATTGATTTGTTCACAAACCACTTCAAAATTTTTATATTTATAAAACTCAATGGCACTTTTATTCTCTTTATAAACTGCTAAATTTAAACCTTCATACTTTTCTAATGCAAAATCTATTAATTTACTTCCTATTCCTTTTCTAAAAGAATTACTATCTACAAATAAAGCTCCTATGAAATTTTCTTCTATTACAGAAATAAATCCTTTTATACTTTCATTTTCTTCATATACAAAAGTTTCTGACATTGGTACATATATATCTTTTACTTTAGAATAATTGTCTCTCCAGTATTTTTCATCTATGAAGTCATGACCTTTTATTGTACTATCAAGCCATATTTCCATTATATTATTTATATCTTCTTTTTCTAATTTTCTTATCATCTTTACTCCTTATTTATTGTCTATAAAATTATTTTTAATTTACTATACTTTATTTTAGTTTACATTCTATATAATTTATATTTCAGTTTATATAATATCATAAATTATAAAGTCATTATAGTGCATATATACTGTATTCATGTACAAATATATTTTTTCAATTGATTTAAAAAAGTCATCACTGTGAGCGACCTTCAGCTCCTGGCCTTAATAAAAAATGATAAATTTTATGAATCTGATATTTTAATGCTACTTGCAAAACCATCTATGTAACATATTCAAAAATAATTCATGAGTCTAAAGTTTACTTTGTATTTCTTAAAATATTTATTATAATAATATAGACTTAATTTTTTAAGAAAGAGGTAATTATTATGAGTTTAAAAATAGTAGCAGTTTGCGACAATGAATTAAGTGGAAAAATACTTAAAGAAACTGGAGAAAAATTAGGACTTATAGTTAAATATGAAGTTCAAGGTTTCACTGGAATAAAAAATGAATTGTCATTAAGTGATATAGATACTTCTAATGTTGTATTATTTGTAACAGAAAAGGAAGTTGAACAAATAGAAGGTATAGAAAGATTTATAGATCGTGAATACTATGAAGTCCTTCCACAATTTGTTATAGAAGATGCTAAAAATGTTATATCTGAAATTACTATGGATTTAAATTAGTATTAATCTCAATAAAAATAAGGTTGCCATAACTGACAACCTTATTTTTATTGAGATATTAATACTAAAATATTTATAGATGCATTTGTAAAACGATATAACTCAATATTTGATTCTAGTTTGTTTAAGTTATTTTGATTAGCTCTGTATTCTTTAATATTTCATTTTAATCCCTACTAGGAATATATTATATAATAATCTTGCATATCTACCTAAATATATATCGTACATATACCATAAAACTACTAACACTACTATTAAAATTAAAATATATTCTGTAAAAAATAAAAGATATCACCTATATTTAGGAGATATCTTTTATCTTTATACATATTGAGTCTCTAAGTTTCTATTAAGTTCTAATTTATTTACTGCATATTCTAATTGTTTCAATGCTTGCTCTAAAACCACTCTAGGACATCCTAAGTTCATTCTCATATATCCTGTTCCTTCCACTCCAAATGTGGTACCATTATTCAATGCTAATCTAGCTTCATTAACAAAGAAATCTACTAGTTCATCTTGAGTTAGACCAAATTTTGTACAATCTAGCCATAATAAATAAGTTCCTTCTGGCTTAGAGTATTTTATTGAAGGAATTTTTTCACTTATATAATTCATAGCAAATGTAGCATTGTCTTCTAAATATTTCGAAACCTCAATAAACCAATCTTTACCTTCATTCATTGCTACCTGATTAGCTACTATACTGAATGCATTGTTCCTTTTAGTTTCAAATTTTTCTAAAGTTTTTTCATATTTATCTCTCATTTCCATATTAGGGAATATACAAGTAGCTACTTGTACTCCTGCCAAGTTGAAAGTTTTAGTAACTGAAGTAAATGTTATAGTATTTTTTCTTATTTCTTCACTTATTGATGCTGTTGGAGTATGTTTGTGTCCATACAGCATAATGTCAGAGTACATTTCATCAGATATTATAGTAACATTGTTTTCTATACATATTTTAGACATTCTTTCAATTTCTTCTTTTGTCCATACTCTACCTACTGGATTATGAGGACTACAAAATATTATATAATCCGCCTCTTTGGCTTTTATCTCTAAATCATCAAAATCAATTTCATAGTAATTATCTTTATTTATTAATGGGTTGTATACTATTTCTATCCCCCAATTATCTAAAACTGTTTTAAATTCAGAAAACACTGGAGTTTGAAGTATTACCTTTTGTCCCTTTTCTATTATTGCATTACATACATTGGCAAGCATTGGTAGTACACCAAGTGCATGAGACATATACTTAGTTTCAACATCCCAATTATTTTTATATATTTGCCAATTTCTAACTGACTCAAAATATTCATCAGGTCTAGAAGTATAACCCCATATACCTTCTTCAACTCTTTTCATTAAAGCTTCTATTATTTCTGGAGCCGTTTTAAAATCCATATCTGCAATCCACATAGGTGTTAAATCTTTTCTACCAAATTTCATTTCAAGCTCATCTATTTTAGCAGAGTAATTTTTACTTCTATCTATTATTTCATCAAAATTATATTTCATAATAAAATCTCCTTTTTACAAATATTTATTTGCTTATTCCTGTTACACAATCAATTATATTATGCAAATAATATCTATAAAATAACATTTTGTGACTTTTACATTGCAAAAAATGCCTTCATGATTGTTACTTTACAATAAAAAAGTCCTATGATAATCCATAGGACCAAAGACTTACTATTCAATCTCAAATGTATCACAAGAAGCATTTGACGCATTTATCAGTACATTTCTTGCAAAACATTCACCATCTTCATTAAACTTACAATTGCCAGCTGCACATTTTATGTTACTAATTTTTGTTTTACTATTATCATAGTGTTCAGCATAATTATCAAAACCATAACCACCTTCTTCAATAAATGTTGCACAGGTAGTTTCTGATGTTTTTGTTGCATGACTTCCTGCTATACTTATTGCACCTGCCGTACATTCAGCTTCTTTATTATGAGCGCAGTTAGTTGCCTTACAGTAAAAAGTAGAAGCATTTCTTAAATGTTTATTTTTTATCTCTCTCATGTTAAATTACCTCCAAAATAATCTCTATATTATTATGTGCTAAAAATAAAAAATAATTATTTAAACTCTTTTTCTACTTTTTGATTCCCTATAAGTAAAAAATTTATACTGTTTATTTATATGTAATTATTTCCATTGCTACATTTTCCAGTCATATGATCTATTTCTATTTTGATCACACTACAAGAATCTAAAGCCTTATCTATATATCTTATAACTTCTTCCATAAAATCTTTAGAATATTTTTCACCAATAGAAATTAACGCTTCTCTTCTTTCTCTAGGTTCAACTAAATATGCTCTTCCAAAGACTACTACATTTGAATATCTTGTAGTAAATCCATCTGGAATTATTTCAATATCCATATTCACAAAAAATTATACTTTATTAGTATTTTTTATATTATCTAATTTATAACCATTATTAGCACAATGAAAATAAATGCAGCCATTATGATAAACATAGTTTACTGCCACCCCATATGGATATCCATTTTCACCTATAGTTGATAAAATGCCTTCTTTTCCTTTAATCAGTACTTTTACACTCTCTTCTTTACTTAACTCCCTTTTCTTTTTTCTTAATTTGGGAAACATATATCCTCCTAAATTTAATATATTTTTAATTTTATTATTCCCTAAATATATATTCGACATTTATCAAACAAATGTTTTGAAATAAATCTTACTTTACTATATAATAATACATATTATAAAAAAATAACAACTGGAGGAACTATGACAAAAGAAACACATGTAAAGGGAGGATATATTTTTGCACTCTTGTTTCTTCCCTATATTTATAACATCTATATAATTGAATATAACTTCTTTTATCAAATAATCCTTTTATTTATATATGGATATTTTGCCAATATTGGTTCACTTGCCTGTGACATAGATATGAAAGGATCATATATTAGTAAGAGATTCCCTATTATATATAAAATCTTTGGTAAAAGATTAAGACATAGAGGATTTACACATAGTTTAGTATTTTTATCATTTTTAATATATTTTACAAATGTTATTTTAATTTATAGTGATTTTAATATAGCATTTTTATGCTTATTTAGTGGATTTATCATAGGAATACTTTCTCATATTTTTCTTGATTTACTTACAAAAGAAGGTGTTGAATTATTTTATCCACTTCAAACTAATTTTTCTATACTTCCTATAAAAACCAGCTCTCGGACAGAAAAAAATATATGCAAACTATTAAATGTTTTAGTAGTATTTTTAATTGGTTATAGATTTTATTTATTTAAATTATAAAAAATTCTCAGCACAATAATTTTATGCTGAGAATTTTTATATTATTTTAAATATCTATACTATTTTTTCTTATTAAGATACCCACTACTGAATAACAATTTTTCATAAGTCTTATCTATGCCTATTGCTCCAAACGGTGCAGTTATAAGTATTGCAAGAACTGCAACCGTTAATACTAAATTTCCACATTCTAATCCCATAGATAAAGGAATACTTCCTATAGCTGCTTGTACTGTAGCTTTTGGAGTATATGCTATCATACAAAATAACCTTTCATTCATAGTCAGCTTTGTTTTTAACAAACAAATAAAAACTCCTAACATTCTAAATATCATTGCAAATACTATAACTCCTATTGCCATAACCCCTTCACTAGTTATATATTCTAAATTTACAGTAGCTCCAACCAAAACAAATAATATAACTTCAGCAGCTATCCAAAGCTTATTATATTTATATGATAGTCTTAC
Source organism: Terrisporobacter sp. (assembly GCA_029851945.1). The sequence goes on from JARKUZ010000075.1 coordinate 5,017, forward strand.
AGATAAAACTTCGTATTTTTGTTTAAATATAATTCCCATACTCATTATGGCAAGAAGACCTGACATAGGCAATACTCCTTCTAGCATACTTTCACATTCAATTAATAAGAATGAAATACTAAGTATTATAATTATTTTTACAGAATCTCTAATATGGAATCGTTTAAATAATTTAATCAATATTATTCCAGATATAACTCCAAATATAATTCCCATAAATATTGAAATAGGAATTTGCATAAAACTTAAAGCAGATATATTTCCACCATCCGCAAGACCTGTAAAAGATGTAAATAGAACAATTACAAAAATATCATCTACTGACGCACCTGCCATAATAAGCTGAGGAATAGAGTTCTCTTTTCCTATTTTTTTATCAATTAAATTGATCATTCTAGGTACTATTATAGCTGGAGAAACTGCTGCAATAACAGCTCCTATAATAGCAGCTTCTAAAATTGAAATTCCTAATAATTTTGGTGCAATAATTACAACTGCTAATATTTCAAAACAAGCCGGAAGAAAACACATAAGTAACGCAGGTCTACCAACTTTTTTTAAATCATCAATATTTAGTGACAATCCCGCTCGAGTTAGTATAATTACAAGTGCCAATTTTCTTAAATCTGGCGAAATAATAATTATAGATTCATCCAATAAATTTAGTACATTAGGACTAAGTATTATCCCTGTAAAAATCATACCCATTAGACTTGGTAATTTTAGCTTATTAAAAACATTTCCCATTAATAAACCAATTAAAAAAATCAATGCCAAACTAGTTAACATATAAACCTCCTATTTTGCGCAGAAAAAAAGCTGACAATTCCTGCGATAAATTTTATCACAGAAGTCATCAGCATTACATGCGGTTTAAGTTTAAAACTTTGGAAGAACTTCATTTCCAAAATTATTCTATCATAATATAAGTTAATTTTCAACATAAGTATTAAGTTTAAAATACTTGAATAAAATTCCAAGTATTTTGATCTAACATTTAGATTTTATCTAATAAAATTTGTAGCTATTCTTTATTTTTCTCTAGTTATTACATAATTTGAATCATTCATTATTTTTGGCATCCAAGCCATATTATTATCTAAAGTTATCATAATTATAAACCTTCTAGATCTTGTTCTACTTCTTCCAACGCTCTATTAGTACAATTACTTTTATTTGGTACTGTAAATCCATACATCTATTTGTTTGATAATAAAAAATGGGATAAGGTAATTTTTGAGGTAAGCAATAGACTTCCTTTTAATTCATTGGGGGTTTTATTATATAATTTTGTATTGACATATATCATTTCTACAAATATAATCATATTTAAGAATAAAATTTTTAGGAGATTATCAAAATGAAACTTACAAACTTAAACTTTGTACAAGTTAATACATATTACTGGAGCTATTATAGTTAGGTTTGTATTTATGATTTGACACATATTCATCATAGATACAAACAAAAATTTGTATCTATGATGGCTTATTAATATATGATAAATTAGGCCACGTAGATTATGCTATGTGGCTTATTTTATTTTCAATGAAAAAGACCACATAGGAACTATGTGGTCTTTTTATATATATATTATGGAAATTAATAACTAAAAATTTCAAATTAAAAATTAGGAGGAATAAAATGAGTACAAATTTATCTCAGAAAAAAAATAGAGAAACTTTCTCTTCAAAATTCGGATTTGTAGTCTCGTGTATAGGAGCTGCATTAGGATTAGGTAACATATGGATGTTTTCATATAAGCTTGGAACATACGGTGGGGCTGCCTTTTTAATACCATACTTCTTATTCGTGTTTTTACTTGGAACATGTGGTCTTATAGAAGAATTTGCTTTTGGTAGAACTTTTAAAGCCGGATCTAACGTAGGTATAAAGAAAGTATTTAAATCAAGAAATCTAAAAGGAGCTTCAATAGTAGGTTCAATACCTGTTCTTGGCTTAACAGGAATACTAATATTCTACTCAGTAGTAATAGGCTGGATATTAAAATACTTTGCATTGAGTATTACTGGTGATATAGCTAAAATAAATCCTGCAACTTACTTTGATTCATTTGCTGGAACATCTTCATCTATACCATGGGTTTTATTAGCATTTTTAATAACTTTATTAATAGTTTGTTTAGGAGTTTCTAAAGGTATCGAGAAGTTAAATAAAATAATAATGCCACTACTTCTTTCATTATTTATTATTTTAACTATAAGAGCTTTAACTCTACCTGGTGCAATGGATGGTGTGGAATTTTTATTAAAGCCAAGATGGGAAGCTTTATTAGATGCTAACACTTGGATAATGGCTTTAGGACAAGCGTTCTTTACAGTTTCACTTTCTGGTTGTGGAATGGTCGTATACGGAAGTTACACAGACGAAAGATTTGATATTATTTCTTCATCATTTAGTACTGCTTTATTTGATACAATAGCTGCTTTACTTGCTGCATTTATGATAATGCCTGCTGTATTTGCTTTTGGACTAAATCCATCAGCTGGTCCATCATTATTATTTATAACAGTACCTTCAATCTTCAATGAAATGCCATATGGCAATATATTAAGTATTTTATTCTTCTTAAGCATAATACTCGCAGCTATATCTTCTTCTGTGAATATGCTTGAAGGACCTGTAGAAGCAATAATATCATCATCAAAGATGAACAGGAAAGTAGCTTCAATTTTAGTATCAATTGTTTGCTTTATATGTGCACTACCTTTAGCAACTGACATAAATAAATTCAATAGCTTTGCTGATTTTATTACAATAATCTTTTCTCCAAGTGGAGCAATGATAGTGGCAATAGTAGCATTTTTCTTATACAAAGGTGATTTTTTAGCGGAAATAAATAAAGGTGCAAGAAGACCTTTAGGTTCTTGGTTTATGTTCTTTGGAAGATATATATTTGTACCTGTTACTATAGTAGTTATAATTCTTGGAGCATTACTAGGTGGAATAGGTTAATAAATTTTAAAAATAATCTGCGTAAAACAGAATTTTGTTAATAAAAAATTCTATTTATTACTCAAAATGAAAAGCGATGAAGTATAGAGTTAAACATCTATATTTCATCGCTTTCTTTATTTTATATAATCTTTCTTTATTATTTTAATATTAAAAAATTTTATTTTTTATATTTTTTATACATAAAAGGTTACTTTTGAAAGTATCATGTATACTTATATATCCTTTGAAGGTTTAAAGAAATTTCTGTCTAATTTCAATAATATAAAATAATATACTATATTAAATCTCACAATATTATGTAAAAAATAATTTAAAAGGTTGGTGTAAAATATGGAAAGAACTATAGTAAATTTTCCTTACAACTCACTTGGAGTTGCAAGAGTAGACTGCGATGGTATAATACATAACCACTTATACCACAATTGTCCAGTCGGTAGAATTGACACTAACAATATAATTCATTCTCATCCTATAAATAATTCACCTGTTGGTAGAGTTGATTTAGATAGAACTATTCATAATAGCCTTGTTAACAATTCTCCTATTGGCAGAGTGAATAAACAAGGTTATGTGTATGATAATCAGAATATCGCAATAGGTAGAGTTGATGGCGAAGATTTCCTTCAAAGCGCTAGTGCTTATCTGTTATTAATTAAAGATTTAAGATAATTTAATATAATAAGGCTTGTCTTTTTTGTGGCAAGTCTTTTATTATATATAAATTCATTTTTATTTTATAATTTTTACATTCTAATTATTTGAAGTAAAAATTTTCATTGAAAAAGATATAATTCAGCAAATAACAAAAATATTCCTTTTACTTGTTGAATGGACATAATAAGAGATAGATTAAATGTTGTTTCATAATTTAAACTAAAAAATAGGACTTTGATTAAATTCAAAGTCCTGTCATTTCTAGTTAACTTCTATTATTTATTTTTATCAATACTTTCATCAAGTCTACTATTTAAGATTATTTTGGACATATGTAAATATATCATTTACATAACCTTCAAAACTTTCTTCTGAATCTGGAAAAGAATTCTTTTCTATATATTCCATAGTTCTTCCAAGAACCATCTTATATATTTCTCTTTGAACTTCTTCTTCTAATTCAATTTTCTCCTCTGTATCAGGATCTATTAAAGAGTCTAATAAATAGTTAGTACATCCTCCAGCTAACTCAGTAATCTCTTCTATTTCTTTTAATTCTTCATCTGTTATGTTTATATCTTCCATGATTTTAATCCTTTCTAATTTGTATTTGTACTATATCATAAAAATTAGCATCGAACAATATATAATTCATTTGATGAATATATGACACTTTATTCTTTGTATAATTCTAACGTTCTTATCAAAACTTATTTTATATATCTTATAATAAAAAATAGCTACCTAATTACAGGCAGCTATTTCTTATCTACGAATATATTTAAGTAAATTTATTCTTAATTTGAAATATTTTTTACACTATATTACCACCATTAACATGTAACACTTGTCCTGACATATAGCTAGAATCATCACTTGCTAAAAATACATAAGATGTAGCTACTTCAAAAGGTTGTCCTGCTCTATCCATTGGAACTTGACTTCTAAGGCTTCCAAATGTTTCAACCTCTTTAGATGAAAAGCTACTTGTAATTATAGGTGTCCATATAGGACCTGGCGCAACAGCATTTACTCTAATCCCTTCTTTAATAAGAGATTGTGATAAACTTCTTGTAAATGCAACTATAGCACCTTTAGTAGAGCTGTAATCTAAAAGTAATTCTTCTCCTTTAAAAGCAGTAACTGATGCTGTATTTATAATGGTTGAACCTTTTTTTAAATGAGGTAGAGCCGCTTTTACTAAATAAAAAAAAGAAAATATATTTGTTTTAAATGTTTTTTCAAGTTGTTCAGCCGTAATATCCAATATACTTTGCTGAATATACTGTACTGCATGATTATTTACTAAAATATCTATTTTACCAAACTCATCTATAGTTTTTTGAATAACTTCTTTACACATATTTTCCTCTTGTAAATCTCCTCTTATAGCCAAGCATTTTTTACCTAAAGTCTCTATGTGTTCTCTTGTTTCTTTAGCATCTTCATCTTCATTTAGATAAGCTATAACTATATTAGCTCCCTCTTTTGCATAAGCATAAGCTATAGCTCTCCCTATTCCACTATCACCGCCAGTTATAATGGCTACTTTATCTAATAATTTATTACTACCTTTATAATTAGTATTCTCTGAAATTGGTCTAGGATTCATCAAATATTCTAAACCAGGATGACAGTCTTGATGTTGTGGTGGAAAATTTACTTTAACTATTTCACAATTTTCCTTTGTTCCTATATTTTTGTAAACAGGATACATTTTTTCCTCCTTAATTTATAATTAAATCATCATTATAAATTATTTGTATTTTCATAGAAATTAATCTATATAATTTAATAAAATATACAGTAGTAGATTTATAAGTTTAATTTGTAGACCTAAATCTTTTCAAATTTCTATTCATAATTTCACACAATTTTAATATAATTTATCTATATTATATATAATAATATTAATAAAATTTTAGGAGGAATTTTAATGAGTAGTCTTGATGACCTCTCGAGGAGCGTTTTACCTCAACTATTAATAATATTAATTCTTACACTAATTAATGCTTTTTTCGCGTCTGCTGAGATGGCATTTGTGTCAGTGAATAAGCATAAGATTAATAATTTAAGTAAAGAAGGAAATAAAAAGGCAATATTATTAGAAAAGCTATTACAAGATCCAAGTAACTTTCTCTCTACAATTCAAATAGGAATCACGCTAGCAGGATTTTTCTCTAGTGCATCTGCTGCTACAACTTTATCAGTAAGATTATTTAATATCTTATTGCATTTCAACATACCGTATGCACAGGAACTTTCCATGATCTTAATAACACTTATATTATCTTTCCTAACACTTATATTTGGAGAGTTAGTACCCAAGAGAATAGCTTTAAATAGCTGCGAAACAATCGCTTTATTTTCAGTCAAACCAGTTTATATACTATCTAAAATAGCTAACCCTATAATAAAAATTTTATCTCTATCAACTAAAGTAGTTTTAAAACTAATTAAAGCAAATGATATTGAAGAAGGCGAAAATATTTCAACAGAAGAAATAAAACTACTAATTACTCAGTCAGAAAAAAACGGAACCATAAACTATATGGAAAAAGAAATAATAGATAAAGCCTTTGATTTTTCAGATAAAGTGTCAAAGGAAATAATGACCTCTAGAACAGATACTATTTTACTTGATATTAATGATGATATACAGTCAAAACTTCAAGTATTATTAAATAGTAAATATTCAAGAGTTCCTGTTTACGAAGATTCTGTAGATAACATAATAGGAATTTTGTATATAAAGGATTTAATTTCTCTCTTATTTGATACAAATTTTGATAGTGTTGATTTAAGAACAATATTACACCGTCCTTGCTTTGTTCCAGAAACAAAAAAAATAGATGAGTTATTTCTTCTTCTTAAACAAAGTAAGAATCATATGTCCATATTAATTGATGAGTATGGAGGCTTTTCTGGTATAGTTACAATGGAGGACATAATAGAAGAAATAATGGGCGACATAGATGATGAATATGATATTAACAATTCTAAAATAAAAAATATAGGAGATGATTCTTTCATAATTAAGGGAAATATGTCAATTTTAGATTTTAATACTATCTTTAATGCAAATATTAAATGCGAAGACTGCGATACTATAAATGGATATATAATTTCTTCATTGGATAGAATACCGTGTAGTGATGAATGTATTAATTTACTTCTAGAAACTTGTGAGTTGACAGTTCTAGAAATTGATGATAATAGAATAGAAAATGTGAAGGTGACCTTATTCCAAGAAAAAGTAAGTTAAAGCATGAGTTTATTATTTACAAAAATATTAACTCAAGTATTGTACCTATATAAAAAAGACTGACTTATAAAAGTCAGTCTTTCATAATTATATGGCTTTTTCTTCTTTTTCAGCTTGCCACTGAGAAACTTTTTCTAATCCTTTTATATTTGATGCTACAAATACAGGATCTTTTATTCCAGCTTTTTTTTGCTTAGTATAGTCATTTAATGCTATAAATGCATATTTACCAAGTAAAGATATAGCAATTAAATTTATTATAGCCATAAGACCCATAAATACGTCAGCTAAGTCCCAGACGATAGCAACTTTTGCAACTGAACCAAATAGAACCATTCCTACTACTACTACTCTAAATAAATTTAAAACAGTTTTATTTCCACTTATAAATTCTATATTTGATTCTCCGTAATAATAATTTCCAACTATAGAACTAAAGGCAAATAGTAATATACATATAGCTATGAATACATTACCTATTGGTCCTATTTGTGAACTTAACGCAGCTTGAGTTAATTCTATACCTTCTAATCCTGCTGTAGAATAACCTGGATATAAAAGAATCATAAATGCAGTACAACTACAAATTACTATAGTATCAGTAAATACCCCTAAAGTTTGTATTAAACCTTGCTTAACTGGATGAGTAACATCTGCAGTTGCAGCTGCATTAGGTGCAGATCCCATACCTGCTTCATTGGAGAATAATCCTCTTTTTATACCAACTAAAATCATCCCTCCTATAGTACCAACTGACATTTCTCTAAGTCCAAAAGCACTTTCAAATATCATTTTTAATATATTAGGTATTTCATTTATATTTATAAATACAACGAATAAAGAAACTAATATATATAAAACTGCAAAAATCGGAACTATAATCTCTGATACTTTCGCTACTCTATGTACTCCACCAAAGATTATTATACCTGTTATCGCAGCTAGTACTATTCCAACTATTAATCTATCAAATTCAAAAGCATTATTGAATGCTGCCGCTATTGTATTAGATTGAACTGCATTGAATATAAAACCAAAACAAATTGTAATTAATACTGAGAATAATATTCCCATCTTTTTACTTCCTAAGCCTTGCTCTATATAATAAGCAGGTCCACCTCTAAAACTTTCTCCATCTTTAACTTTGTATATTTGTGCAAGTGTACTTTCTACAAAACTTGATGCAGAACCAACTAGTGCAATTAACCACATCCAAAATACAGAACCTGGTCCACCAGCAACTACTGCCATTGCTATACCTGCTATGTTACCAGTACCAACTCTTGAAGCCGTAGATATACAGAATGCTTGGAAAGATGATATTGATCCTTCCTTCTTTTCTCCTGATGCCCCATCACCTAAAAGTCTAAACATTTCTTTAAAATATCTAAATTGAACAAACTTAGTTTTAAAAGTAAAATATAATCCTAATACAATCAACATTGCAATTAAGATATAAGTCCATATAAAATCATTTACTTTTAAAATCATTTCATGTAAAAATTCCATTTTATATCCTCCCTTAAGTTTATATTATTATTTTATTTGCTAATTAACGAAAAAATGAATAATTTTTTATTCTCCTTTCATTTATAATTATTATATTCTATTTTCCCATGTAATTCAATAGAATATTGCAAATCAAATTATAAAAATTGCATTTTTTTAAATTCTCACATAAGGATAATGTTTTCTTAAGTATATTTCCAGTAAAAAAAGAATGAATATTTCTTTATTTTTTCAATTAATATTTTAAAATGACTTATTTAAATTTAAATAAGTCATTTTTTCTACTTATTTTTTTAATTATTTAATCATATAAAGTTCGTTGTATTATATATCTTCATTGTATCCACATAGTAAAATATTCTAATTATCTAATTATAACTATACTGTTATTTTATTATTAATATGCAATTTTTCATCTTATGTATTTCATTTTTAAACAAAATAAAAAGATGATTAAAATTTTATTTATAATCATCTTTTGCATTACCAATTTGGACATTTTTTCTCTGGTTCTATTCTTTTCGCTTTTTCATTTTTATCAACAAATATATTTGCAATTATCGCACCAAATATATTATACCACATACTGAATATAGCTCCAGTAATTGTTTACATAGCTAACCTATATAATTATGATATAGCAATAGTATTTCTCTTTTCTACTAGTAAACTAAGTACCTTATCTATTCTATAATCTTCAAATTAGTATTAAATGAAATATAATATCTAAATTTTACTCTTTTATATTTATTTTTTTATTGTTACTAAAAAGTTAGTATTATATCTTTTTATTTGATTAAAATATTAATATAACAATAATATCTAACAAAGGAAGATGATTAACTTGACTAGAGATAATAAAAAATATATTTGTAAATTAGATATGGCATTTGAACCTGTACGTGGTAAGTGGAAACCTCTTATTATTAGCAGCTTAGCTTCTGGAAGAAAAAGATTTACCACATTGCTTAATTTAAATTCCGGGATTAGTCATAAAGTTTTAAATGAAAAACTTAAAGAATTACAAGAAGATAATCTAATTTCAAAAGAATTTTTCTATGAATATCCTCCAAAAGTTGAATACTCTTTAACTTCTAAAGGTTATCAATACGCAAAATTATTAAAACAATTTGAAAATATAGGATAATCTATTTTTATAACAAAGCCAAGTGATAAATCACCTGGCTTAAATTTATTATTTTATATTATTTTTATAAAATTCACTAATTTCTTTAATTACATTTTCTACATTTCTATTAAATTCTTTCAAATTAACATTGTAATCCCCTCTTACTTAGAGTAAATTTTCAATTGAGGATGAGAGTGAATATAGGAGATAATGTACTTTTGAGCCCAAGAGTAAATATTTTTACAGCAAGTCATCCTATTGATGCAAATGTACGTAATACTAATTTAGAATGTGGTAAGCCAATTAATATTGGTAATAATGTGTGGATAGGTGGAAATACAGTGATTAATCCTAGTGTAAAAATCAGAAATAATGTGGTCATTGGTTCAGGATCAGTTGTTACTAAAGATATTCCAGATAATGTAATAGCTATTGGTAATCCATGCAAGGTTCTAAATAAAATCAATGATGATGATAAAAAGTACTGGGAAAAACAAAAAGAAGAATACTATACATATGCGAATAAAGTTAAATAAATAATAAAAAGTATTGATTTTATATTTATATAATGATACCATAATCTTAACAAATGTTTATAGCAATAAACAAATATTAATTTTTGGTGATTATATGACTTACAGAGAAAAAGAAATTTTGCAAATTTTAAAAAATAATCCTATGATTTCTCAACAAGAGCTGGCAGATATGTTAAATATATCTCGAGCTTCTGTGGCTGTTCATATAACTAATCTTATGAAAAAGGGATACATACTTGGAAAAGGTTATATATTAAAAAGAGAAAATTATGTTACAGTAATTGGTGGATCTAATATGGATATTCAAGGTTCTCCCAAAAATCCATTAATAATGTATGATTCTAATCCAGGTCAGGTCGATATTTCATTAGGTGGAGTTGGAAGAAATATTGCTGAAAATCTTAGTAGACTTAGTATTAATACCAAATTAATTTCAGCTATTGGTAATGATTTATATGGAAATACAATCTTATCAGAGTGTAAAAATTTAAATATAGATGTGGAAGATTGTTTTATATCAGACGAATATGCTACATCAATATATATATCTATTTTAAATAGCTCAAAAGATATGCAGCTTGCCATAAGTCATATGGATATAATTGAAAAACTTGATGAATCATTTATTAATTCAAAACATAAATCATTAAATGATTCCAAAGCAATTGTAATAGACACAAATTTATCACAAGAAACTATTGAGTTTATAACTAGAACTTATTCTCATCTACCAATCTTTGTTGATACTGTTTCAACATCAAAGTGTACGAAAATAAAAGATATTTTAAGAAGATTTGAAGGTGTTAAACTTAATAAATATGAAGCAGAAACATTATCAGGAATTAAAATAGAAAATTTAGATGATGCAAAAAAATCTTGTGAATACTTTATAAATGAAGGTGTCAAAAATGTATTTATCACTTTAAGTAGTGATGGGGTATACTGTGCAAACAATGAAATATCTTTACATCTTAAAGGAGTTGAAATTGATATAGTTAATGCTACAGGTGCTGGAGATGCATTTATGGCTGGAATTATATATGGATTCATGAATGATCTTCATTTAGAAGAAACTGCCAAGTTTTCTGTAGGAGCATCAATTTTAGCCCTCTCTCATAAAAATACAATCAATCCTAATTTAAGTGTGGATTTAGTAGAAAAAACAATAAAGGAGTTAATATAATATGTTAGAAAAATACTTACACGTTCACCCAGAAGTTCAAGAGGCAGTTAAAAATGGTCAACCAGTTGTTGCTCTTGAATCAACAATAATATCCCATGGAATGCCATACCCACAAAACGTTGAAATGGCTAACAAAGTTGAAGAAATAATAAGAGAAAATGGTGCTATACCTGCAACTATAGCTATAATAGATGGTGTTTTAAAAGTCGGTCTTACTAAAGAAGAAATAGAACTCTTAGCAACAAATAAAAGTGTTGTTAAAGCTAGTAGAAGAGATTTACCTTTCATAATATCTAAAAGATTAACTGGTGCTACGACTGTTGCTACCACTATGATATTAGCTGACTTAGCAGGAGTTAAAGTATTCGCTACTGGTGGAATAGGTGGAGTTCATAGAGATGCAGAAACTACTATGGATATATCTGCAGACTTACAAGAATTAGCTAATACTGACGTTGCTGTAATATGTGCTGGAGCTAAATCAATACTTGATATAGGTTTAACTTTAGAATACTTAGAAACAAATGGTGTTCCAGTTGTTGGATTTGGAACTGATGAAATGCCTGCATTCTACACAAGAAAATCAGGATTTAGTGTAGATTACAAAGTTGATTCTTCTATGGAAGTCGCTTCTGCTTTAAAAGCTAAATGGGACTTAAACTTAAAAGGTGGTATGGTTATAGCTAACCCAATACCAGAAGAATTCGAAATGGATTATGATACTATAAACAATGCTATAGAATCTGCTTTAAAAGAAGCTGAAGAAAAGAACATATGTGGAAAAGAAGTTACTCCATTCTTATTAGACAAAGTAAAAACTATAACTGCAGGAAAATCCCTTGCTTCAAACATAGAATTAGTTTACAATAACGCTAAAGTAGCTGCTCAAATAGCTAAAGATTTATGCGACTTAAACAAATAATTTAATATATTATATAATAAAACCTCATCATAAATATTTATGCTGAGGTTTTTCTATATTTCTATCATAAAATAGGTACTGATGTTATTTTCAACTATTTTAAAGTAAAAGTTATAAATAAAGCGGATTATATCTTCACATGGTACGTCTTTATCTATAATTCTATCTATTACATTTAATTTACCAATAGTTTTTTCATTCTTCTATATATCTTATCTAAATCCATACATTTTTTTCATATTACTCTCCCCTCAACCTTTATCCCTTTGTTCACATTAACAACTTATACTCTTATCTTCTAAAGTTATAACTTTATCACAGGTTAGCATTGAAGATAATCTATGAGATATACAGAGAACTGTTCTTTCATTAGAAGCATCTTTAAGTACAGAAATTATGCTCTCCTCTGTTTCCGAATCCAAATTTGCAGTCATTTCATCTAATAACATTATTGGAGGGTTTGTAACTATGGCTCTTGCTATTGATAATAATTGACACTGACCTTGTGAAAATAAATATGGCATTGCTACTGCTTCATATCCTCCATCTAAATTCATCACATAATCATGCAATCCTACAAATTTAATAGCATTTTCAATTTCCTTTTTACTTATATTCTTATCTCCTAGGCTAATCTGATCAGATACTGTCCCTTTTATAAACGAAAAACTTTGTTCTACATAACCAAATATTTTTCGTTTTTGATTGTTAGGAATTTGACTTACATTTATCCCTCCCAATGTAACACTTCCTTTTTCGGGTCCTAACAGTCCCAAAATAAGCTTAAACATTGTAGTTTTTCCTACTCCTGTTCTTCCTGCAAAAGTTATATGTTCTTTGTATTTAATAGTTATAGATATATCTTTTAAGATCTCTTTATTTTTACTATAAGAAAAATATACATTTTTAAATTTTATATCTATATTATTTTTGTCTTTTAAGATTTTATCATATGTTAATGTAAAATTTTTTTTAATTTCTTCTTTTTCTCCTAAAAACTCATCTATCCTATATATACCTGCTATTGATTGCTGAATATTTTGTAATTCCATACCTAAATTTTCTATAGGACTAAAAATATTTGTTATTAGTTCAATTGAAGCAGCGACTGCTCCTATTGAAATGCCTAAAAATCCTAAAGAATAACTAGATAAAATAACTACTATAGCTATCACAGCAGACCTTATAATTAATATAATTGGCGAAAAAATTGAATCATAAAAATTTATTTTATCCATAGCTTCATAGCTTTCATTTAAATAATCAAGATATTTTACTTCCATGTACTCTTCTTTACTAAATGATTTTATCATTTGTATATTATTTATACTTTCTGGAATATGATTGTTCACTTTTGCTGTTAGTACACGATAAAGCTTTTGTGCACTTAACATCTTTCTTTGAAATGTTCTTGTCAAAAAATAGATTATAGGTATAATGCTAATTACTAGTATGCCTAATTTATAACTAAACATCCATATAGAAAAAACTATTCCTATAATTTTAAATACATCAACTACCATACTAATAATACCATTTGTAAATAACGAACCTACTGCTTCAACATCATTAGAAAATCTAGACACCACAGAACCACTTTCATTTATAGATAAATATCCAATTGGTATTTTTTCTAACTTAGTCATCATCTCTTCTCTAATACGCCTTATTATTTTTTGACCAAAAACAATTATAAGACCTTCTTTAGCAAAATTAAAAACACCAACCAAAGCTATAAATATAAAATATATAAGTGCAGGTATTAATAAATCTTTACCTTTACCAAGTATCAAATAATCATCAATTATATATTTTAAAACTTGAGGAGTAACTAGACTTAAACCTATTGTTCCAATTATTACAACTACTAATAAAAAGGTAAGTAATTTAAATTTTTTAAATACACCCAATATTAATCCTGCTACTTTAGTATTCATCTTTATCACTCTCTTTTCTTTTCTGTAAATTATATAATTGCATATATAAGTTTGAATTATTTAATAATTCCTCATGACTACCATAATCAATGTTCTTATCTTCTTTCATCAATATTATTTGATTTAAATCTTCAAAAATTGATAACCTATGAGAAACTAATAAAATTATAGAATCTTTATAATTATTTCTTAGATTATCAATAATAGATTTTTCTGTAATCATATCTACAGCAGAAAAAGGATCATCTAATATGAGTATTCTATTTTCGTGGTAAAGGGTTCTAGCAAGAGCAATTCTAGCTTGCTGACCGCCACTAAGTCTTATTCCTCCATTCCCAACTAGTGTATAAATTCCATCATCCATATGTTTCAAATCTTCATCAAAACAAACCATTTTTAAAACATGAGAAATATCTCCGTCATCACCTAATGTTATATTGTTATAAATAGTATCAGATATTAAATGTGGATTGTGTCCTAAATAAGAAATTATATTACTTCTTTCATATTGGCTATAGTCTCTTAATTCTTTATTATTAATTTCTAGACTGCCTTCATAAGGATATTCAGACAAAAACAATTTACCTAGTGTCGATTTTCCACAACCAATAGGACCAGTAATCCCTATAATATCACCTTTTTTACCTTCTATATTTAAATTTTTTATTATATAATCTTTATTATTATAAGAAAAGTTTAATTTTTTTATATTTAAAGATACATAATCCTTTACACCATTTAATTTTTCATCTATTTTGCTGTATTCTTTAAGGTAGGGCTTAATTCTATTCCATGAAACTCTAGACTTTTGAATAGTATTAAATAACTTTGCAATTCTACTTGCTTTAACTGCCATTACAGCAAATAAAGATATATATGCTGAAAAAATTCCTACTGTAAAACTTCCATCATATACCTTGTTACCAGCCATGATTATAACAAATACTATCCCGCTCATTGCTATAACATTGTAGATAGGCTGCATAGCATTTTCCCATACATTAGCTATAATAGCCTTTCTTTCAAAGTCAGCTAATTCTTCTTCATATATTTTTTTATTGTCAGCTTCTCTTCCATATAATCTATATAAAATAGCATTATCTATCCTATCATAAGTTAAATCTGAAATTTTGGATACTTTTTCACGATATTCTCTAGTAAATTTAAATATAGCCTTTTTTAATTTTTCAGCTAGTAATACCGCTAAGGGAATGAATATACTACCAAATAATGTTATCTTGACATCATAATTTAAAAGAGTTATTAAGTATGTTATGAATAATACTCCTGTATCAAATACTTCTGTTGTTGACTTTCTCATTCCTTCTACACAAACATCCACATCTGATATAGCTTTTGTCATAAGGCTTCCCATATTTTCATTATGAAGTTCTTTTTCACTTTTATGAATTAAATTATTATAAAGCATAAATCTCATTGTTGCAGTAGTCCTATTTGCAAACTGTCTTACAAAATATCTTTTTAAATATCTAAAAAACTGAACTAATCCTATAACTAAAATAAAAGTAATTGATAATTTACATAAACTATATAAATTTTGTTTTTCTATTAAAGCATCTATTAATTTTCCTTGATAAATCGGTCGAGCTATCATGCCCACGTTATATAAAACCCCAAATATAGTAAGTAAAACTACAACTTTTCTTTCCTTTACCCAATAGTTTTTAATTTTATCAGGATTTTTCATAGGACTAATTGGGCTTTTTTTCATACTAATCCCCCTTAAAATGTAATATTATATATTAAAATATTAGCATAGTTAACAAAAAATGCTCAGTATGAAATATAAAAAAGACACTTATAAGGTTATAAGTGTCTTTTGATATTAAGGTTTATATTAAGCTTGTTTTCCAAAATGTCTTTCTAATAATCCTAAGAATGCTTTACCATGTCTAGCTTCATCTTTACACATTTCATGAACTGTATCATGTATAGCATCTAATCCTAATTCTTTAGCTCTTTTAGCTATTTTTAATTTTCCTTCAGTAGCCCCATATTCAGCTTCTACTCTTGCTTCTAAGTTAGCTTTTGTATCAGCAACTACAACTTCTCCTAATAATTCAGCGAATTTAGCAGCATGTTCTGCTTCTTCGAAAGCTATTCTTTTGTAAGCTTCAGCAACTTCTGGGTATCCCTCTCTATCAGCTTGTCTTGACATTGCAAGATACATTCCTACTTCTGTACATTCTCCAACGAAGTTAGCTCTTAATCCTTCTATTACTTCTTCGTCTATTCCTTGAGCAACACCTATTCTGTGCTCATCTGCCCATTTCAATTCTCCAGTCATTTCTTCAAACTTATCAGTTCCTACTTTACATACTGGACATACTTCTGGAGCAGTTTCTCCTTCAAATATATAACCGCATACTGTACATACGAATTTTTTCATTTTCATTTACCTCCTAATTTATTTATGCTATTTTTAAAAATCTTATAGTCATTTTTCAAATGTTAATTATTTATTATGTTATGTATATACCCGTCACTTTGTTGTCTAAACATTTTTTTAATTTTTATTATAATTATAAAATTATTTAAATTAATTATATATGTCTGAAAATTCAATTTTACATTTTTCAATATTAAAATCTCTATTGGCTAAAGCATAATTGTCCTTATCATCAAACTCCATAGTTCTTATAGGTAAAGTAAAAATAAATTCAGATCCTTCCCCTAACTTACTCTCAACCCTTATATGGCCACTATGTAGCTCGACTAAATACTGAACAAGAGATAAACCTATTCCGCTACCTTCATTTTTTCTAGTAAGATTTGAATTTACTTGTCCAAATCTATCAAATATTATATCTACTTTATCTTTAGGTATACCAACACCATTATCCTTCACAGATACAAAAACATTATTTTCATCTCTACTTACTTTAACTATTATTTCACCACCAGTTGAAGAACTGTATTTTATCGCATTAGAAAGTAAATTTAATATAATTCTTTCTATTGCATCTGGATCACATACTGTAATTATTTCTTCTTCTTCTGTGTCAAAAATAAGATTTATATCTTTACTTTCTACATATTGAACAACAGAAGTAGTTATATCTTCTATTATATTTACAATATTATTATTCGATAAAGATATATTATAATAACCTATATCCATTTTACTTATATCAATTAGATTATTAACAAGTCTTAATAACCTATAGGAGTTTTGTCTAATTCCTTTTATATGTTTTTGTAAATTTTCTAAAGAAACATTTCCCTTATCAATATTTTTTTGCATTATTTGCATAGTTCCTAGGATTATGTTTAGAGGTGTTTTAAACTCATGAGATACATTGGCAAAGAATTCATTTTTTACTGACTCTAATTTCACTTTTTCTTCTAATTTTTTTTTACATTCTTCTTCTATGATGCTTTGAGTTACATCTTTACCACTCGCTATAAAGACATTAGATTTTTCAGAATATCTTATTTTCCAATCTATCCACTTTAAATTATCATCTTTGCATAAGTGCCTAACTGTGATATTATCTGTCTTTTTCTTCACTTCACCACTATTTAATAATGAAAATGATAGTTGATTTATTTTTGGTATATCTTCATGATAAATAGTATTCATAAAATTCTTTTTCATTAGTTGATTTAAATCCCACCCTAAAGTTTCTTGCAAACTTGAGCTAATTTTAATTAAATCACAATTCAAATCAAAAACCGTAAATAAATCTGATGATGATTCTAAATAATCCTCAAGCTCATTTTTAGCTTTTATTCTTTGTTCCCTTTCTATCTTTATATCCTGATTCAATTTATAGTTTCTAATGATAATACCTATCATATTACAAATACCTTCTATAAAATCATCTGTGATATTCTTATTATCATACTTAGATTTATAGCATATATTTAAGCATCCCATAAATTCATCATCAATAGTAATTTTGTAAAATTCTAAATATTTAATATAATGATTATCTAAAAAATCATATATTTTTTTATTTTTAAACTCATCTATATTTTTTATTTTTTCAAGTATATTTAATCTCAATTCTCCATTTATAATACTCTCCAAGGTACTTGCATCTATAGGTATTTTTATTTTACTAATATTACTATATCCATCTCCTTGTGTATAAGTAAATGGTTCTAATAATTGACTCACTTTATTATATAAAAAAACAGATACTCCAATTGATTTGGTGTCATCCTTTATATCTCTGCATATATCACTAAGTATAGACTTCACACTTTCATATTTTTTTAAATTATCTAAATTACTCATTTTTTTGTATATACTTATTTCATCCATGATACTCCCCCAGATATATAACCTTCTATAATATATTTGTGTATTTAATTTATTATATAAAAATTATACTTTTAATATATTAAAACCTTCAAAATTAACTATTCTACATTTCTATTTAAATCCCCTTTTTAATATTGTTTTTTATTATTATTACTTTGGACATTATGATAATTTTATTAACTATTAAATATTTCATAAAAAGTAATCCTAATATGAAGACATTATTTCACAATTATAGAGAGTTTCAGCATATAAGTAAATTTTTAAATTAAAAGTTGATAGTATATCTACCGTTCAAAAAATATTCATAGCTTTTTATATAATATATTAATAAAATATTTATTACATATTTTGGAGAATTAATTAAATAATAATATCTATAAATACATAGATGCAGGAGGATAATTAATATGTATCATAATAAATTTATTGTATTTATAATTTTATTATTTATATTTCTTGTTGGATGCGAAATGGAAGAGTTAAATAATAAATCAGAAAATACATTAGAGTTTACAAATATTGATATAAATCAATTAATTGGTGTAAATTATAAGGATGTAGAAAAAATGTATGGTTATCCTTATAAAGCTATTTTTTATATAAATAAAGATGATTTTAGTATGAAATCTATTAATAATATTACAATTAGAGACTTTTATCATCATTCTATCGTAGAGGCATCTTATAAAAATTCCTCGGATTTTAATTCTTATATAAATTTATCTTATGAACATGGAAAAGTTATAGATGCAACATATGATAATATGGATGTAATAAATTATACTAAAATATTAGAAGAAGATGAATTAATAGATTGTGATTATAAAATTGAATTATTTAAAAATTTTGATAGCATTCCATATAATAAATTTAATTTAACTACTTGTCAAAATAACCTAAAAGGAAAAGATATTAACGACTTTAACAAAGAATACAACATTGAATACCCTAATTATGTTGCCAATGATACAATAACTAATAAAAAACTATATTTTTATCCTTTGACTAAAAACGATTCACAAGACCATATAAATATGGCTCTAGTTTATACTATCAATAACAAAATAAAAAATATTGAAATTATAGACAAAAAAATTACATGTGAACTTATTATAAAATACTTTCTTAATACAAAAAAGTACATGCATTAATACATGTACTTTTTACATTATTATATAAAAATTATATTGTCAAACCTGCCCCTGGTCCTAATGGTATTCCCAGTAACATCCAAAATGCAAGTAAAATTGTCCATCCAATTAAGAATATTATTGAGTATGGAACCATTGTTGAGATTATTGTTCCTATACCTGCTTTTTTATCATATTTTTGAGCAAATACAACTATCATTGCAAAATAGCTCATAAGTGGTGATATTATATTTGTTGTAGAATCTCCTATTCTATAAGCAACTTGAGTTAATTCCGGAGATATACCAACGTTCATAAACATTGGTAAAAATACAGGAGCTAATATTGCCCATTTAGCAGAAGCTGATCCCATAAATAAGTTTATAAATCCAACAAATAATACAAATAATATCATTAGTAGTGTTGAATTAATATTTAATGATTGTAGTAATTTAGCACCTTCTAATGCTAGTATTGTCCCTAAGTTTGTGTATGAGAAATAGTTTACAAACTGCGCTGCAACAAATGATAAAGCTATATATCCACCCATAGATTTCATAGCTGTTTCTAATTGTGCACAAACATCTTTTTCATTTTTAAATACTCCCGCAACCTTTCCAAATACTATTGAAGGTATTAAGAATAATATTGCTAATATTGTCACGAATCCATTCATTAATGGAGAGTGATCTATTATACTTCCTGTTTCAGCATTTCTAAGTATACCATTTTCCGGAATAGTTAATAATACTACTATTACTGCTAAAGTAAAGAAAGTCATATTAGCATACTTTAATGCTTTCTTCTCTTGATCGGATAAATTCTTTAAACTATCATCATTAGAATCAACTGAATCTAATTTTTGTTTTGATAATCTTGGTTCAACTATTTTATCAGTTATTATCCATCCAAGAATAGTTATTAAAAATGTTGACACAAACATAAAGAAGAAATTTCCTGTTGGTGATACAACATAATTTGGATCTACCATTTTTGCTGCTTCTGTTGATAAACCAGCTAACATTGGATCTATCGTACCCACCATTAAATTAGCACTAAACCCTCCAGATACTCCTGCAAAACCTGCTGCAAGACCAGCTAAAGGATGTCTACCAAATGACATAAATATTAGTGCACCTAGTGGAACTAATACAACATAACCAGCATCTGAAGCTATGTTAGACATAACCCCTAAAAATACTACCATTGGTGTAACTAATGCAGCTGGTGTAATTTGAACAGTTCTTTTAAGTAAAGCAGATATATATCCACTTCCTTCTGCTGTTCCTATACCAAACATACCAACTAAAACCATACCAAGCGGTGCAAAGTTTACGAAGTTACTTATAGCATTTTCTAACATGTAAACTATACCTTCTCTTGATAATAAACTTACTGCTTTAATTGTTTGTAAAGAGACTTCATTCGTTGTCCTATCTATCAGCTCACCTGTAGATGAAAGTCCTACTCCAGCCGCTATCGCAGATATTATCATAATAGCTAAACAAAAAATTCCGAATAATGTTATCGGATGCGGCAGTTTATTCCCTACTCTTTCAATTGTATCTAGATTTCTTTGAAAGAAACTCTTTTTTTCATTTTTTACTTTCACATCATTTACAACTGTACTCATAATTGTCCTCCCTTTTAGTCCTATTTATTAAACCCATAATATAATTTATTGTATTTATTTGTCAAATATACAATAAAATTTCTATTTTAATTATTAAACCTATTCAAATATAATTTATTATAATTATACTGTTTATATTTTTGGGGCAATAAAGAAAATAACCCTAATAAAACTAAGTTGTTTTATAGGGTTATTTTAATATTTTATAGTATTATTTTGATATGGTTTATTATAATTGAAAGTTAAAAATCATTTTCTTATATATTTTTTTAACTAAAATACAGTCATCCAATTATTTTTTCTTTACTAATTAAATATTTCATATCAAAATACTTTAATAAATAATTTTTTTCGTTTTTAATTTGCATACTTGCATTTATTGATCTATTTTTGATTTCTTCATTTATATATTCTTTTATTATATTCATGTTTTTTTCATTTTTTATTATACTACTATCTGAAATATCGCTTATTAATTCTCTTATAACTTCATTTCTACAATTATTTAAATGCGCACCTATTACAGGATATAAATTTAAATCAGTTGTATCTATAATATCACAATTATGCAAATCTCTTTTTAATCTAAATAAATTATTTTTATTTCCTCCATCAAATATTATAAAGCATCCATAGTCATATTTACTTCTTAATATCCTTCCCATAGCTTGCTTTAACTTTATAATCATTTGAGGTTTATTTACTTCAAAGTACTGTTTATTAAATTTTTTCATTATAGTAGAGTATAAAGGATCTTTTGGATTTAAATTAGGAACCTTATCAAGAGTTACACAGATCAAACCATCTCCAGGTACATCTACACCTTCAAAACATCCTTTCGATCCTAATACCACACATTTTTTATTTAAATCTTTTAAATATTTAATCCCTCTTTTATTTAAATAAATTTCTATTCCATTTTTATGAAGATGGTCTTTTAGTACTTCATAGGTTCTTTCTTCTCTATCTTTACTATTAAATAGTGATAAAATATGTCCATCAGTTTTTATTGATAGATCACAAATTACTTTACTTATATCATTTATAAACTCCTTATTTTTATAAGAAGATATATTATTTAAAGTTAGAATTTTAATTCTCTTTTTATAATCAAAAATCGATTCTATTACTTCTTTTCTATAAGTAAATCTATCAATTCCAAGGGTATTGGTAAAATAATTCATATTATTATTCACCGTTAATGTTGCTGATACAAATATTCCACAATTTAAGTTACTTAAAATCTTCTCTTCAAATAAATCTGCTATATTCAAAGGAACAACTTGGAATAAAAAGTTATTAAAATCCTTGCTTATATTTACTATTCTTGCATAAAAGTCTTCTTCATTATACTCTAAAAAAACTTCTATGGTATTTTTTAAAGCTTCTAAATCTTTGACTTTACTTTCACCTTGTTTATAAGTTTCATTTTCTTTATCTAAATTATCATCATCCATATGTCTATCTAATATATATAATATAGACTTTAGATTGGATAATATTTTATCTAAACTATTTTTTATACAATCTCCATAAGGCCTATATTTAATATCTATAAATCTTTTATCTCTAAAAATCGATCCTGCCTTTTCATCACTTTGTAAATTAATTTCCCAACTTAAATCATAATTAGATAATGAAGAATAATCATTTTTACTAGCATAGTCTAAAATATAAGTTGCCTCTTCAATTATTAGATTTATCTCCCTACTAATTTTAGCCTTATTATTAGCTTCAAGCTTTATATAAGTGTAAAATCTGTCAAAAGGTTTTATTATTCTTTTTCCTTTAAATGAATAAGCAAATGGACTACTATAAATAAGCTCAGCAGGATAAATTTCTTGTAAAAAATATTTTAAACTTTTATATTCTACTTCACTTGCAAAAAAATCATATCCTTTTTCTACTAAATTATGCGCCTCATCTACTATTAGATTCTCTATCGGCTTTTCGTCTTTATATGGCCACTTGGCAAGAAGAGGATGATTTACTACTGTAATATCTTCTTCTTTTAACTCTTCTACTCTTTTCTTATATAAACACTCTTTAAAACATTTTTTAGGCTTACACAAGTTGGGATCGCAAGCTACATTTCTTAGATGAGTAACTATATCTGGAAAATTTGTCAGTATCCAAAAATTAATTTCTTCTATATCTCCGTATAACCCATCTTTAACTAATCTTTCTAATATAATTATTGATATTATGTCTCTTAAACTTGGATTTTTACTATCATATTCTTCTTTATATTTTTCAAGTTTTTCAACACAAATGTAATTACTTTTGCCTTTGATATAGCCAAAAGTAATTTTATCTTTAAGACCTAAAGAATTTATAACATTTGGTATATCTTTTTTTATAAGTTGAGTCTGAAGTTCTTTAGTATCAGTAGATATAATTATACGTTTATTATTTAAGTAACTTTCCATTATACTCGGAAGTAAATATCCAACACTTTTTCCTATTCCTGTTGGTGCTTCTATGCAAGCAATATTTTCTCCTCTAGTATTCATTGTTTCTCTTATTACCTTGCTAAGCTCAAATTGACCAGGTCTAAATTCATAACTGAAACCTTTTTTACTCTTCCATAAATCTGCTTTCTTTAATAAATATTCATAACAATATCTATGATCTATAAGAGTATTTTTCATATCAGAATTCATAAAATTCTTTTCTTTTATTTCTTCATCATATTTGACATTTATATCTTTTATTTCATAATTTGCATTGTCTATAATTTCACTCCATGACCATTTACCAAGGGAAAACTTATTCAAATATGAGTCAATTTGAAAAGTTAAATTTTCAAGAGTCATCATTTTATTTTTCTCAGCATTAAGTCTCATAAGTAAAGCATTTACAACTTTAATTGTATCTATTGCATCATCTAAAGCTCTATGCTTTTCTTCATTTTCATCATTAGTTATAGTATTTTTTAAATACTCTAAATTAAACTCTTTATGATAAGGCTCTAAAACTACAGATAGCTCCATAGAGTCTAGTATTTCATTTTTTATTTCTGGAAAATAATAATTCAAAAATTTTCCTTCAAACTCTGCATTATGGCAAATTATTTGTTTATCTCCCAAAAAACTTATAAACTTATCTTTAATCATATATAAATTAGGAGCTTTATTTAAATCTTCTTCATTTAAATTTTTACATAAAGAAAAAATCTCTAATGGTACTTCTTTCTCATTTTTAACAAAAGTATGAAAAGAAGTTATATTATTATTTTCTACCTTGATAGCACCTATTTCTAATATTTCTGAATTATGTGGATTTAATCCACTTGTTTCTATATCAAGAAATATAACATTGTCTATTAGTGATTTTATACTTTCTAGTTTCATTTTTTATCCTTTCATATTTTTATTAAAACTTATATTATCTCAACCTTATTATATTATCACTAAAATAAATATTTTGATAATAAATTTATTATATTCCTTTTGGTCATAATATGTACAGTACCATTTAAAGATTAAAAAGGAGGTTTTATTTTGAAGAAATTTACTCTAAGAAATTGCATAATTATATGTACTTTTGCTTTAATCTTTGGATTTTTAGTTATACATGATCCTTCATTACTTAGCAAAGCCAAAGCTCAAATTTTTTCTAATGATGTAAGTACAGTTGAATATAATTGGTACTTCAATCCAAGAGAAGATGGTAAACAGCCAGAACCTATCAAAGAGGCCAATTTTTTCCGAAAATATAATACTTACTATGTAGGAGATCCAAAGGAAAAAGTAATATATTTGACATTTGATTCAGGATATGAAAATGGATATACAAACACGATGCTAGATGTACTAAAAAAACATAAAGCACCTGCTAATTTCTTTGTCGTAGAAAGTTATATAAAAAATAATCCAGACATAATAAAACGTATGGAAAAAGAAGGTCACTTAGTATGCAATCATTCAAAAAGTCACGTTTCCATGGCATCTATACATGATATAGACAAGTTTAAGGATGAAATATTAAGTGTATCTGCTGCTTATAAAAAGGTCACTGGTAAAGAAATGCCTAAATATTTCAGACCTCCTATGGGTAAATTTAGCGAAGAATCTTTAAAATACACTAATGATATGGGTTATTCATCTATATTTTGGAGCTTTGCTTATGTAGATTGGTATAATGACCAACAGCCAACTCATGAATTTGCTAAAAATAAGATATACTCAAGAACACATCCTGGTGCTATAGTACTTCTTCACTCAAACTCTAAAACTAACTGTGAAATATTGGATGAAGTTATAACTCACTGGGAAAAAGAAGGTTATACTTTAAAATCTTTAGATTATTTAAATCAAAATAAAAAATAACCACTAAAAAGCTGTAAGAATTATCTTACAGCTTTTTTATGCAGGAAGAAATACTTCTTTTCCACTATAATCTCCTATCCAATAAGGTTTATATATGCTACTTGTTTCTAAGATTTTAATGCTCTTTATACTTTGTTTTTCTATATAATTACCCTTAAACTTTGTTTGAAAATGATTTATTATTTCATTTTTAACCTTTTCAATAATATATTCTTCATTTATATTAGATTTTTTAATGCGACTTCTTGCTATATATCGCTTTACTGTATTTGGTATAAAATCTACAGATTGAGAATTACCATTATAAGTATTTACTATCATAATTATTTCATTTTTTATATCATCATTTCTAAAAGTCCCCTTATTTTTTCTCATATAAATAATTTCATACTTTAATACTTTAAACTCTACATATTCCAAATGGATGTTTTCTATTTTTTTATTAAACTGTTCTATTTTGCTTATTAACGGAGTTTTTCTAAATAAATGCTTTATGGCATCATTTTTATTTACACTTATTTCAATAGAATCTACTAACATCTTGCCCCTCCTTAATAAGATTGTAGCTTCCAAAAATATAATTATTTATTCATATGATTTAATAAGTTTAATATTATATGTCTCATAATCATTTAGAGTATTATTATTAAAGCTCTCTGGAGAAATATATCCATCATACCAATAGCAAGAATTAAAATAGTTTTGAATTGAACTATCTTTAAATAATCTTCCATGCCTTGCATATATTTCATTACGAGCTATTTTCAACTCCCATTTATTAAGATTTACTAGATCTGATTTAGTTAAATATCTACAGTTACTATCTGCAAATATGTATCCATTGTAGCTATGAACATTACTTACACTATTGCTCTTATCACTATTGGAATTTGACTCTATAGTAACTTCTTTTGTTTTAGTACTTTGAGAAGATTCTTTTTTTGAATTTTCAACACCTTCCCCCGTATTAATTACAATACATCCAGTTAGGCATAAGCTAACACTTATAATAATCAAAGATAATATATAAATTTTTCTAATAAATTTTCCCTCCTTACAATGATCTCTTATAATTAAATTTGCATTTAAAAATCTTTATACATTATATTATCTCTTCTTGTCCTTTTATGTTTGTACAATAAAAATACTCTATTATTACTATTTATTTTTTAATTTGAAAAATGGAATAAATTATTTTTTTAAGCAAAAAATAATTTAATCAATTTATATAAAAAATCTTTAATTATAAAAACAAACTTTTAAGAAGGAGATATTAAATGATGACCAAAAAATTTAGTGCCTTTATCTTAATATTATTTATGTTTTTTACTATTTATAATGGAAATAAAAATAATATTAAGATATATTCTGATAATATAAATACTCCTACAATAAAAAAGTTGCTTCCTGATAAAGGTGAACAATATATTATCTCGAAGCCAGATATTAGAGTTTCTTACTCTAACATAAATAAGGATAAATTAAATAACCTTAAACTTTTTATTAATTATGAAGATGTTACTAAAAAGTCAGAGATAAGCACAGAATACATATATTACAAACCTGAAAAGAGATTAAAAAGAGGTGTTCAGGTTGCTAAATTAGAATACTACGATGAATATACTCGAAAAAATATTGTTTTGTCAGAATGGTATTTTAGTGTAGGTGCACCTCTTTATAACCACTATAGGGGTTCATTTTTTGATAACACAAAATCAAATTCATTGGTAAGTAACGATGAGTTAAATTCAATATCTAGATTTTCTACTCATATGAATTTTATATCTATTACAGAAAAAATTAACTCTAAAAATTTAAAAAATAAGGAATACCTTAATAGTAAAAAGTATAAAAAACTTATAGAGACTTGTGATAAATATTCTGTCAATGGTGAGTTCATATCTCTTCCTAGTTTTGAACTTCCTACTAAGTTAAAAGATGAAAGAGATTTTACAAAAATAAATTTATTAGATTGCCAGCAACCTTTTATTTTAAATAATAATCTATCTTTAGAACTTATGTATAAAAAATTATTTTATATGGATGAAGATTTAATTGGTCAATTTAAATACAATAAAAATTATAATAACTTAGATTTTTTCAAGTACTCTCCTTATGGAGATAAAATTATTTCTCTATTTGAACTTGAAAAGATAAAAATCAATAAGAATGAATATAAACTTGATTTTAAGAATTATATTGAAGCATTAAATAACGGCTGGCATTTATCTCCACTAATTGTCGATTATAATGATAAAGATAATTTTAATACAAGCTGCGAGTTTAGAAATGTTATTTTGTGTGAAGAACTTACAAAAGAAAATTTATCAGAAGCTTTAAAAAGTAGAAGATTATATGCAAGTGAAGACAAAAATATAAAAGTTGACTTTTTTATTAACAAATCTCCTATGGGTAGTATAATAGAAAAACCAAAAATGCTTAAGTTTATAATAAGTGCCATTGACAATGATGACAAAGATAAAATTAATAAAATTGAAGTTTATAGTGACAATAATGATCTAATTGAGTCAAAATATTTTAATTCAAATTATGCTAAATTAGATTTTACATTAGAAACAGTAAAAAAAGATACTTTTTACTATGTGGTAATAACTCAAAATAATAATAAAAAAACTATAACCTCTCCAATATGGATAGAATAATACTTGAAATAAAAACAAAAGATGATGTTCATTATAACATCATCTTTAACATCTTATAGGTATTTGAATTTCTGTGATAAACTCCTCTTTATTTTCCGTTTCATGGATATCTATCTTATAAATTTCAATTGGTTTACCTGTTATTATTAAATTATTTTCTTCTATGAAATCAAGCATATTCTCTATATACTTATAATTATTTGCATAATCACCTCCGTAAGTTAAAGTAACATAATATCCTTCTTCAAACACTATATCATAGTCCGTTGCATCTTCTTTTAAAAGACAAAATACAGATTCAAAATCCGTAGTAACGCCCTCCTTTAAAGAA
The DNA here is from genome assembly GCA_029851945.1 of Terrisporobacter sp. The sequence continues at coordinate 33,513 of JARKUZ010000075.1, forward strand.
TCCATATTGAATATAGCTCCCAAATTACTATTTCCTAAAATACTAATTTGGTTATTATGTTTTTTTTGAAGTCTTTGTATTAGTAAATCAAATTCTTCATCTCTTTTTATTTGACCGCTTAGTATAATACCTTTTCTTTTTTTTATATAGCTTAATTCTATATTATTTAGATTAGAATTTTTGTAGGTATCTTCAATAGCCTCCATTCTTTTTCTCATATTTTCTTTTTGTCTTAATAATTTTAAAATTTGATCATCTAATAAATTAATCCCGTCATTTAATAGTTTACCTGTTGATTTTATATCCCTATTATCTAAATACTCTTTTATTTTTTTAAAAGAAAATCCTAAGTTTTTTAATTCTTTTATTAAGTTTAATCTCCATATATCTGAAATACTATATAGTCTGTATCCGTTATCATCTCTAATTGGATTTAAAATTTCTAATTTTTCATAGTACATTAATGAATCTCTACTCATATCGTACATTTCAGATATTTCTCCAATCTTATAGTAATCTTTCATTTTTGCTCCTTTATTATTTTTTACTGATATTATATTATTTCACAAAGAAAAGTTTTTTTCAATATTATTAAAAATATTTGATTTTTTATTGACCTTGGTACTATACCAAGCTTTACTATATAAATATAAGGAGTGATAAGATGAATAAAAAATTATCTCAACAGTTTTTACGGTATTTAGGGCCATCAGTTGTAGCAATGTGGGTATTTTCACTTTATACAATAGTCGATGGTATTTTCGTAAGTAAGGGTGTAGGTGAGTTGGCATTAGCCTCTGTAAATATATCAATGCCTTTTATAAATTTCGTATTTGCCATATCTGTACTATTTTCTACTGGAGCATCTACTATAATAACTATGTATCTTGGTAAAAAATACATTGACAAAGCAAATCAAGCTTTTTCTTTAAATTTATTCACTATAACAATCCTTGCAATTATAATAACTATGATTTCTTTAATATCTCTAGATCATATTGCCAAATTTCTAGGTGCAACACCAAATACTATAGGATATGTAAAAGATTATTTATTTATAATATCTTTATTTAATGTATTTTTTATAGTTTCTTATTCTTTAGAAGTAATAGTGAAAGCTGATGGTTTTCCATTCTTAGCTACTATTGGTGTAATAATATCGGCTATTACTAATGTAGTATTAGACTATATATTTGTAATTAAATTAGGTTATGGTGTTAAAGGTGCTGCTGTTGCTACAGGTATAGCACAAGTGCTTTCAACTATATTTTTCTTAAGTCATTTCTTAAGGAAGAAATCCAATCTAAGATTTAAAAAATTTAAATTTGAATTTAGTAATATAAAAAGAATTATTTGCTTAGGATTCCCTGATTGTACTTCAGAAATAAGCGTATGAATAGTAACTATTTTATTTAATCAAAGTTTGCTTAGGTTAATAGATCAAAATGCCTTAATCTCTTATAGTGTTATTTGCTATGTTAATACTTTAGTACTAATGACTATGGTATGTATTACACAGGGTGTTCAGCCACTAATCAGTTATAACTTTGGTGCAGAACAATCAAAGAATGTTCTTTACTTGCTTAAGTTAGGACTTAAAACTGTTCTAATTACTTCTGTAACTGTATTTTCAGTATCTTTATTATTTGCAAATAATATTACATCTTTATTTATAAATTCAAATGAAATAGAGTTATTTAATAATACAGTATCGGTATTTAAACAATATGCAATATCTTTCTTATTTGGAGGAAGTGGAATCTGGATAACTACAGCTGTATCTGAATTCATCTGTTTAATTATTTCTCTTATTTTACTTACTGCATTTTTCAAGAGAAATAAATCATCAAGTAAAGATGATCCAAGCTCAGATATTGTAGAAAATCCTATAGTATAATGATTTATTTCAAAATAAATAAGCTGTGCCAAAATGAATATATTCATATTGACACAGCTTATTTTTTATTCTTTTATATCTATTGCATCAACTGGACAACTGTCTCTAGCTTCTACAGCGCTATCTTCTATATCGCTTGGTATATCATCTGTTATAGCAACTGCTAATCCATCATCATCCATACTAAATACTTCTGGACAAACAGCTGGACATGTTTCACATCCTATACATGTATCTTTGTTTACAAATGCTTTCATAATAAACATCCTTTCCAATTTATATATTTTCCATATCTATATTTCCCATAAATTATAATAAGTATAACTATTTTATTATCAAAAATAGCTTTTTTGTAAATTTTAATAATAATTATAAAAATTCACAATAATACTTTACTCTTATTTTAATTTTAAAATTATGATATTATTATTTTATTATTGAGCTCATATCTATGGTTATGTCTTTATTTAAATATTTAAGTTTCATACATTTTTAATATATTTTTTGCAATTTCAATTTTTGTAATTCTAAGATCCATGGCTTGCTTTTCAATATATCTATGAGCCTCACTCTCACTCATCCTTAAATATTGCATAAGTGTACTCTTAGCTCTGTTTATTAACTTTATTTCACTTATCTTAAAATTTAAATTTTTATTTTCTTCTATAAGAGCTTTAAACTTTCTTCTATGGATAAGCGATAAGTTAATTGCATTGATAAAAATCAACTTGTTTAATGGCTTTTCAATTATAAATATTCCCCTATTTTCTAACTCTTCGTTAAAAATAGATTTATAATCATTTTTAACTAATAAAATAATAGAAGATTCTGTGTTTTTATTTATTAACATTGCTAAGTTTTCCCCTATATCATCACTTAATGGTGAATTGATTATAATTAAGTCAAATTGAACTTCTTCTATTATTTTTTTGCATTCACTTGCATTATTCACTGATGAAATATCATAGTCTCCACTTTCTTTAGCAATGTTATTTAGAAGTCCTTTGCTCTTACTAGAACTTGAAACAATTAATATTTTTTCCATAACAATCACCCTTTAACCATTTATAAGCATATTAACGAAATCTTATTTAATTCCCCACAATAAAGTGCAAGTTTATAAAATGATAATTAAAATTTTTCAAATAAAAAAAGAGTCTGTAACTAAAGAATAAAAGTACACCAAATCCATATTCTTTAATACATACTCTTAGTTCCATAAAATTTATATAGTTATATGTATTTATAAATCACTCTAATTTTATTTATATAAAATTCTACAACTTATATTTTAGTAAGTCAAATAATTTTTATTAAAATAAATAATTTTTTATAATTTATAGTTGACATTTATATCCAAGTTACATATAATTGATAACATAATTTACTAACAGCAAAGGCGCTGTAGGATTCTGCTTCCTACTGCGCCTTTTTTTTATTATTAAAATATATTTTAGGGATTTGAAAATTAAATGCATACAATATGTTCATGCACTATTATGACAATATTAATTTTATATAGGGGGATTATATATGAAAGAATTATCAAAAATTTTTGGAAGTTTAGTTTTTAATGACAACGTAATGAGAGAAAAATTACCTAAAGATGTTTATAAGGTTCTAAGAAAGACTATTGATGAAGGTAAACCGATAGATCCTAAAATAGCAAACGTAGTTGCAAATACTATGAAAGATTGGGCTATAGAACATGGTGCTACTCACTACACTCACTGGTTCCAACCAATGACAGGTATAACAGCAGAAAAACACGATGGCTTCATATCTCCAACAGATGATGGAAATATAATAATGGAGTTTTCAGGAAAAGAGTTAATAAAGGGTGAGCCAGATGGTTCTTCATTCCCATCAGGAGGACTTAGAAGTACTTTTGAGGCTAGAGGTTATACAATATGGGACCCTACATCTTATGCTTTTATCAGAGACACTACACTATGCATACCTACAGCATTCTGTTCTTACTCAGGTCAATCATTAGATAAGAAAACACCTTTATTAAGATCTATGGAAGCAATAAGTAAGTCAGCTGTTAAAGTATTAAATTTACTTGGATACGATGATGTAACAAGAGTTATAACAACAGTTGGCGCGGAGCAAGAGTATTTCTTAATCGATAAAAAATTATTTAATAAAAGAATGGATTTAAAATTCTGTCATAGAACTTTATTTGGTGCTAAACCACCTAAAGGTCAAGAAATGGAAGATCATTACTTTGGTTCAATAAAGCCAAGAGTTGCCGAATATATGAAAGAACTTGATATGGAACTTTGGAAATTAGGTGTTTTATCTAAAACTAAACATAACGAAGTTGCTCCATCTCAACATGAATTAGCACCAGTATTTAGTTTAAGCAATGTTGCAACTGATCACAACCAAATTACTATGGATTTAATGAAAAGAATCGCTGATAAACATGACCTTGTTTGTTTATTACATGAAAAGCCATTTGCAGGGGTTAATGGAAGTGGTAAACATAATAACTGGTCTATGTCAACAAGCACTGGAAAAAACCTATTAAGTCCAGGTAAAAAACCGCATGAAAATAAAACTTTCTTATTATTCCTAGCAGCTATAATAAAAGCTGTTGATGAAAACCAAGACTTACTTAGAATATCTGTATCAAGTGCAGGAAATGATCATAGACTTGGAGGGAACGAAGCACCTCCTGCAATAATATCTATGTTCTTAGGTTCTCATCTAAAGAAAATACTAAAATGTATAGAAAATGATTTACCTTATACTGATGAAGTTTTAAGTAAAATGGAATTTGATGTAGATGTATTACCTTCATTTATGAAAGATACTACTGATAGAAACCGTACTTCTCCATTTGCATTTACTGGAAATAAATTCGAATTTAGAATGCTTGGTTCAACAGCAAATATAGCTTGCCCAAATACTATATTAAATACAATAGTTGCTGATAGTTTAAATGAGTTTGCAAAAGTTTTAGAAACATCTACTGACATAGAAGCTACTATAAATGAGTTAGTTAAAAATACTATGAAAGAACATGGTAGAATCATATTTAATGGAAATAACTACGCAGAAGAATGGGTTATTGAAGCGGAAAGAAGAGGATTATTAAACTTCAAAACAGCTGTTGATGCTCTTCCTCACTACGTTGATGATAAAAATATTAAATTATTTGAAAGACACAATGTTTACTCTGAAGAAGAATTACAATCAAGATGCGATATACTTTTAGAAGAATACTCTAAAACATTAAACATAGAGGCTTTGACTATGTTAGAAATGGCTAAAAAAAGCATAATACCAGCTGTGTGTTCTTACAGTAAGTCTTTAACTGAAACAGCACTAAATAAAAAATCTTTATGCTCTGATATAGATTGCTCTGTTGAATTAAACATTATAAAGAAAATTTCTTCTTTAGATGCTTGTTTACTAAAAAAATTAGATGAACTAGATTCTTCTTTATTAGAAAGCAAAAACTATACAGAAGTTAAAGAGAATGCAGAATTCTATAAAGATACTGTAAAAGTAAAAATGCAAGAAGTTAGAGCAATAGCTGATGAGCTTGAAACTATAGTAGGCAAAGAATATTGGCCTTTCCCATCATATGCAGATTTATTATTTAGTATATAATTTAATTTAAACATTATAAAGGTGTATATTTTATAACTTGAAATATACACCTTCTTAATATTAGTATTTAATTACAATATTATGAAACATGCCCTTTAGTCTTCTTATAGTTTATTATATAAAATTACTCTTCACTTATTTGAATTTTCATAATAAAAAGTATAATATTTATAAATAAAATATGATTTTAATTTTTCTAGTCTCATGTTATAATCTTATTAATTTAATTTTAATAATTTGTAAAATACTACATTGGGGGAAATTAATTATGAAATACAAAGTTATATTATTCGATGCTGATGAAACTTTATTTGACTTTAAAAAGTCTGAAAGAGAAGCTTTTAAAAATACTATGATAGAATTTGGAGTTGATTACGATGAAAACTATCATTTTAGTATATATAAAGAAATAAACACAGCTATTTGGAAAGAATTAGAAGATGGGCTTATTACTCAGTCAAAATTAAAAATAGAAAGATTTAGAAGACTGAGTGATAAATTAGGGATGAATTTTGATGAAAATGAGTTTGCAGCTTCTTATATGAAACACTTAGGTGATGGTTCATTTTTATTCGATGGAGCTTATGAACTTGTAGAAGCCTTAAGTAAAAATTACATACTTTCTATTGTTACTAATGGACTTACTTCTGTTCAAGAAAGAAGAATTAAAAAATCTATTATATCAAAATACTTTAAAGATATAGTAATTTCAGAAGAAATAGGTATATCAAAACCAAATCCAGATATTTTTGAACACGCTATAAATAATCTTGGTAAATTTGACAAAAATGAAATTCTTATGATTGGAGATAGTTTATCTTCTGATATAAAAGGCGGCATAAATTATAGTATTGATACTTGCTGGTTTAATCCAAATCATCTGGAAAATAAAACTGAATTATACCCAACTTATGAAGTTTCTGACTTTAATGGAATAGAAGATTTATTATTAAGTAAATAAATTTTTAATTATATAGAAGGTAGAATTTAAACTAAAAATTATATAATATATTTTCCTTTTATTCTTATATAATAAATACAATTCATAAAATTAAGATATTATTTAATCTGTTTTTCAATTCTAATTGTGGGTATAATAAAAATATCTTATTGATAATACCCCTATAGAAGTGTTTTTTAATATTAAAATCAAGAATATATCAAAATTATCTTTATAATATTATTGAATAAATTAAAGCGCCAATTTTTCAAATTGGCGCTTTCTTTAAAGAAGTTTTTATTATCGATTTAATAATATACAGTTAATTAAACAAATCCAACTATATCCTTCTCCACTTATATCAAATATAAAATCTTATTGAGCTGTTTGTTCGCTGTCATCTTCTACAAGAGCGTTAAACTTCTTATCTAATGACCAAAGCACTATACCGCAAAATATAACTATACCTCCAACTACTCCATATGCCGGTGCAAATGAATAATTTCCTAAGAATTCATATAAATATCCATATGATTTACCAGCTATAAAGTTAGCAAATGGCCAAACACCCATCATTAAACCAAGTACTTTAGGTGGTGAGAATTTAGATATAAATGAGTTACCAAGTGGTGAGAATACCATTTCACCAAGTGACATAAATACACCTACTGCTATTATCCATAATAAACTAGCTTGGTTATCTCCTCTTATTAATTCAGCTAATACCATTACTACAAATGCAACCCCAAGCAATATCATACCTAAAGCAGTCTTCTTGAACATACTTAAATCACCTCTTTTAGACTTAGCAAGTTTTGACCAAAATGCTGCTAAAATAGGTCCAAGTAATATACAACAAAGTGAATTTAATGAGTCAAACCAAGAAGAAGGAACCTTAAATCCACCTATCACCCAATTAGCTTTGTTAGCATAATCAAAATCTGGTCCCCAGTGATACATTACTGGATTATAAGTTAAATACCAAACAATCCAGAATATCGTAGAGAATATAGTAACAATAATGATCGCTGCTATTCTTTGTTTCTCTTTTTTAGTAAGAGGTGAATTATCTTCTTTTTCTTCTCTTTCTTCTTTTTTAGATACTTTAGCTTCATTACTAATATCATGTATAAATGGTTTTTTACCTATTTCACCAAAAGTAGCTTTACCACCAAATATTAACCATAAAGTATCAAGAAATAATAACCCTGCACAAATTAAAAATATTGTTGAAAACCCTACAATAGGTAGTAAAAGACCAACAGTAGCTGTCCCTATAAGTGAACCTGTATTAACAAAAGAATATTGAACAGAAAATGCTGAATCAAGTTTCTCTTTATCATCAAATAATCTACCATTAATACCAGATACATTTCCTTTAAATAGTCCTGTTCCTATAGAAACAAGAATTATCATTGCCCATAAAAGCATTTGTGATGATTGAATAGCTGATTGCCATCCACAAAGATATCCTAGACCCATTATAAATGTTCCTAAAGATATACATATTCTAGGACTCAACCATCTATCAGCTATAAGTCCACCAAATATTGGTGTTAAGTATGTGAATGCAACTAAGTTTGCACCCATTTTTGCTCCATCTGCATCTGTTAGACCAAGTCCTCCTCCTACAATTGCAGTAGCAACAAATACACCTATAAGCCATTTAGTTGAATAATATGCCATTCTCTCAAGTGTAAATGACAAAGAACAAACATAAAAGCCCATAGGATACTTATTTTTAGTTTTTACTGTGTTATCCATGTTTTCCCTCCAATATGTTTTATTAGGTTAAAATACTGTTTACACATTGCTTAACTTTAGAACAACACTATTAACTTTTGATGATAAAAATTTTTGATTTGACATGAATTGTTCCATGATGGAATTTTATACTAATTAGTCATTTGCAAAGTTATTATGAAATTAGATGTGAGTTTATTTATATCGAATGATTCCATATTGTCTTACACATCAATTAAAAATTCCAATTTACCAATGTTTTAAGCCAATACATATTTTATGAAAATTATTGATGAAAAATATATCTTTAAACAGCATTTAAGGAATAGAATTTAGTATTTATAGAAGGTTTTTATAATAAAACTAATACTAAATATTATAAACTTACATAAAATAGCAATATTTGTTTTAAAACCCATTCTATATACTGTTACTCCCCCCACTAGAAATATAGCAGAAAGCGTTTTTTTAGTCAATCACAATTATACGATTATCATATCATCATGGCTAAATATCAAAATCACATTACCATATCCTAAAAATTTCGCTAAAAAAGTCTCTTCATGAAGCAATCATGTAGAGACTTTTTTATTATCATTATTTAATTATAAATTAACTTACATGAAGACTACTATAAATACCTCCCATATTTATAAGTTCTTCATGGGTACCTCTTTCTACAATTCCACTATCAGCTAAAACTATAATTTCATCAGCATTTTTTATAGTAGAAAGTCTATGAGCTACTACTAAATTAGTCCTATCTTTACTCAATTCCTCAAGTGATTTTTGAATTTCTCTTTCAGTTACGTTATCTAAAGCAGATGTTGCTTCGTCTAATATTATTATTGGTGGATTTTTTAAGAAAACCCTAGAAATAGATATTCTCTGTTTTTGACCACCAGATAATTTGACACCACGCTCACCTATATAAGTATTATATCCTTCAGGTAAACTTTCTATAAATTCATGTATTCTAGCTTTTTTAGCAGCTTCTATAATTTCTTCATCTGTAGCATCTGGTTTTGCACAAACTATATTATCTCTAATCGTTCCAGTAAATAAGAATACATCCTGTTGAACTACACCTATATTTTTTCTTAAAGATTTTAAACTAACATCTTTAATACTAACATTATCTATTTTTATATCACCATTATCAAATTCATAAAATCTTGGAATTAAATTACATAATGTAGTTTTCCCACCACCAGACGGGCCAACAAGTGCCACAGTTTTTCCTGCTTCTATAGATAAATTTAAATTATCTAATACCTGTTTATTATCTTCATAAGTAAATGATATATTTTCTATTTCTATATTCCCTTTTACATCTTTAAGATCTATTGGATTTTCTATTTCTTTTTCAGTATCTTCATTTATAATTTCCATAAATCTTTCAAAACCAGTCATACCATTTTGATATTGTTCTGTAAAGTTAATTAATTTTTTTAATGGCTCTATAAACATTTTCACATATAAAATATATGCGGCAAAATCACCTAAATTTATTTTACCTATAAAAGTAAAGTATCCTCCAGCTATTAATGCTACTAATTCTAGTATATCCATAAAGAAGTTCATACCAGAGAAATAATCTGCCATTACTCTATAAGCACCTTCTCTAGCAACTTTGAATATATTATTACTTTTATTAAATTTCTTTAACTCTTCTTTTTCATTGCAAAATGATTTAGTGACTTTCATGCCAGCTATACTATTTTCAAGTGTAGCATTTACGTCACCAGTAGTTACTCTTGTTTCCATAAAAGCCTTTTGCATTCTTCTCTTTTGTGTAATAGCAAACCATGCTACTGATGGAAGTAGTGCAAATATAATTAATGTTAAAGGCACATTTATACCTATTAATATAAAGAATGATCCAACAAACATTACTAATGAAATAAATAAATCCTCTGGGCCATGGTGAGCTAATTCTGAAATATCCATTAAATCATTTATTATTCTCGACATAGTTACACCAGTCTTATTATTATCAAAATATGAATTAGGTAGTTTTTGTAAGTGTGTAAAAACTTCACTTCTCATATCTCCCTGAATTCTAACACCTACAACGTGACCCCAATATTGCATAAAATGATTAAGCACTGCCTTCAATATAAATATAAATATTAAAGTAGTAGCAAAGATAACTAACATTTTTAAGTCTTTATTTGGAACTACCTCATTCATTATATCTCTAGTTATCATCGGATACACTAGGTTACAAACAGCAAATAAAAATGCAGCCAAAATATCTAAAGCAAAAAGCTTCTTATAAGGCTTATAATATTTAATAAACTCTTTTATCATGTATTCCTCCTAATAATTTAGTCCTATATAGTTTACTATATATTTATATACCTTGCATTATATATTTAAATCATATAATTTTTAAACAACAAAAATAAGGAGTCAAAAAACTCCTTTAATAGCATTCTTATCTTATAATTTAAGATTAATTCACTCTGAATTATCAATTTTTTATTATAAATTACTTATAATTATGCCTCTAGTACACCTGAGATATTTTGCATAGCACTTAAGGCTATTTCAGCAAATTCATCAAATGGAACTCCAGTAAGTTCTATAGCTCTCATTGCTTCTCTATTAGCATTTGCAGCAAATCTTTTTTCTTTCATTCTTTTTATTATAGATTTTGTTTTTACACTAGTAAGTTTTTTATCTGGATAACTAAGAGCTATTGCATTTATAAATCCAGTTATAGGATCTACTGCATATATTGCTTTTTCCATTAGGCTTTCTCTTTCTACCCCTTTATTATCATGATGACCAAGAATAGCTCTGTACAATTCTTCATCCCCAAATCCTTCTTCTTTTAATAATTCTACACTTTTAAAAGCATGATCATCATTTACTATCCCTGGTACTCTTCCTGTGATATCAGAATCTAAATCATGTAAAAGTCCTGCAATTGCCCATTTTTCTTCATTTTCTGGCTCTAGTTTTTTAGCCATTTCTCTCATGACAGCTTCTACTGCATAGCTATGTCTTAGCATATAATCAGTTTTTAAATATTTGAATAATATTTTTAATGCTTCTTCTCTCATTTTGTTACTCCTTATGTATTAATATTCTAAATTACATTTATTCGACAAACTCTTGTAATTTCCTCTTATAATTAAATATTTTTTGTTATATGAAAAACCACCTTGAATATGTCAAGGTGGTAGCAAAGAATGAATAACATAATATGTGAAATCACACCTATCGGTAGAATAGGCTTTAATTTCTTTTATATATTATGTCACAGTTATATATATTTTAAACTAATTATATCTATTTTTATATTAAATATAAAATAGATATAATTATCTTTCATATAATATCATCACACTATAATTCTATACAAGTCCTCTAGGCTATGATGATTTTTATATTACTACATATTTTATATGTTTTATACAGAAATATGACTATCACTATTGTGAATAATGTAAAAAACACCCTGAATATATTCAAGGTGTTAAAATATTTTAATTAGTTCATATCATAAGTATTAATTATTATTTATCTCCAAAAGCATCTGCCCAGTCTTTTTTAAACTTCTCTATACCTTGATCTGTTAATGGATGATTTAACATTTGATAAACAAGTTTTGCAGGAACAGTAGCTATATGTGCACCAGCTAGTGCAGCATCAGTAACATGCATTGGATGTCTAACACTTGCAGCTATTATTTCTGTATCTATTCCGTGGATATCGAATATTTCTGCTACAGTTCTTATTAAATCCATACCATTAGTTGATATATCATCAAGTCTTCCAAGAAATGGACTTACATATGTTGCTCCAGCTCTTGCAGCAAGTAATGCTTGATTAGCTGAGAATATTAAAGTTACATTTGTTTTTATTCCTTTAGAAGCTAAAACTTTTACAGCTTTTAATCCTTCAGCTGTCATTGGTATTTTAACAACCATATTAGGATGTATTTCTACTATTTCCATAGCTTCTTCTATCATGCCTTCAGCATCATCACTATTTACCTCTCCACTTATTGGTCCATCTACTATTGAAGCAATTTCTCTAACTACCTCTTTAAAATCTCTACCTTCTTTTGCTATTAATGATGGGTTTGTAGTAACTCCACATATAACTCCCATGTCATTTACACTTTTTATGTCTTCTACATTTGCAGTATCTAAGAATAGTTTCATAGTTTAATCTCCTTTTTTCTTATGTATTTAATACATTATTTATAGACTATTACTATATTTTTTATATGGAATAAAATTTTATCCATATATACTCGTATCTATAAATTCTTTATATATTAATTCTCTTTTACTATTATACCCATAAAGATACGTATTGGCTACATTTCCTTTAACAAAACTTACAGGAACATATTCAATTCCTTTTGTGACACTACTATTTGACCAAAATTCTATGGTAAGTTGACCTCCAACAGTATAGGCATGAATTAAAATAGGATAATCATAAGTATTCTTAAATTTATAATCCTTACTTCCTGTTGCTAAAGTTGCATCTAATCCTTTTTTAACGTAAGATACACTCTTAGAATGGTTATATCTTTCTGTTGGTAGAATACCTGCTTTTAGTTGTGTATTATAAAGAGTAGTAGATACTTGGCATACACCTCCACCTATCCCATTTGCAGATTTACCACTTACAATTACAGGTGCCATATGATATCCATTGTCAAGTGTAATAGGATTTACAGCTTTTTCATAAGAAAACTCTTCTCCTGGCATTAATACTGTGTTGTTTATTTTCGAGGCAGCATTTGCAATATTTAATCCTCTTCCAGTTCCACCACTAAAATATGTAGTTGCACTGGAAATCTTAGTATCAATATATTTTAACTTACTAACATCAGTTTTAGGTTTTAATTCATGATACTTTTCTTCTATGACTATATTATTCTCACCTATTTCTAAACTATTTATTGTACCAACTATTTCATCGCTTAATTTTGTCAGTTCTATTTCCTTACCACTTTTTCCTTCTTTTATGTTGATATTTTCTTCATCTATATTAATAACTGGCTCTGTTGCTTCTACAAGAGTGTCTTGATAAATTTCCTTAACCTTATTTTTTATTGAATCATAATTAATTTTTATATTAAATTTATAATATCTATTCACATTAAAACATATAAGTCCAAACTGACTCATAAAATTTTTATCTTTACCAAATGATTTAATTTCTTTTTTTACATCTTTATAGTTGATATTTTCTATAAAATCTCCTGCTTTTAATTTATACTCTTTTTCTCCTACTTTCACAGTAATTTGATTATTTTTTATATAGTCTATTTTATTATTTATTTCATTATCTAACTCTTTTTCATTTAGACCTGAAAGATCTTTATCATATAATATTAAATCTGGATAGACTAGATTATCATATCGTTTTGATGTAAAATACATAACTCCAGTTAACAAACAAATACATACTATAGCGGTATAAAACTTTTTCTTTTTAAATGAATGACTTAGTATTTTTATATATTTATTTTCTTCCTCTTTAGTATTATTTTCTGTTCCCTCTGCAAAATTATTATCACCTTTTTTCTCCATTTGAATCCCTCCATAATTTATGTTTAATAAATTTTATTAATAAATAAAAAGTTTATTCAAATAAAGATGTTTCACTATTGTAACTATTATTGAGTAATAGAAATTTGTATATAAAATAAATTTATGTTAATATATCTAAGTAGAAATCATAAGAAAAAGGTGATTAAATGACAAAGTTTAAATATGCTTTTGATGATAATAAAAGATATCATACATGGAATTATTATCTTAGAAATAATTTTGGACAAAAAATCTTTAAAGTGTCTATAAATGCAGGTTTTACTTGCCCAAATATAGATGGTAAAGTTGCCTATGGTGGTTGTACTTACTGTAGCAAAGAAGGTTCTGGAGATTTTGCAGGTAACCCTAAGGATGACTTAATAAAGCAATTTACCAACATAAAAGAAATGATGCATAAAAAATGGCCTAGTGCTAAGTATATAGGATATTTCCAAGCTTATACTAATACTTATGCACCGCTGGATGTTTTAAAAGAAAAATATGAAACTATCTTAGCTCAAGAAGATGTGGTAGGCCTTTCTATATCTACTAGACCTGACTGTCTTGAAGATGATGTAGTAGAATATTTAGCTGAGTTAAACGAAAGAACTAATTTATGGGTTGAATTAGGACTTCAAACAATTCATGACAAAACTTCTAAAATTATAAATAGAGGCCATAATTATAAAACGTTCTTAGAAGGCGTTGAAAAACTAAAAGCTAAAAATATAAAAACTGTAATTCACATTATCAATGGCCTTCCTGGTGAAGACTACAATATGATGATGGAAACAGCTAAGGCTGTTGCTGATTTAAATGTTCATGGGATAAAAATTCATTTACTTCATGTTATAAAAAACACGCCAATGGAAAGAATGTTAGAAAAAAATATGATGGAGCTAATGACACAAGATGACTATGTTAATTTAGTTTGTGATCAGTTAGAAATACTTCCACCAGAAATGATAATACATAGGCTTACTGGAGATGGTAAAAAAGAAGACTTAGTAGGACCACTATGGAGTTTAAAAAAATGGGAAGTGTTAAATCAAATAGATGATACGCTTAAAGCAAGAAATTCTTATCAAGGTATAAAGTATAATAAATAATTCCATATGAAAAGTCCTGATAATTTATCAGGACTTTTTATCATATTAGATATAAAACTTAAATATACCTATCTCAAACTACTAATTCTATAGAAACAATTACATATGTAGAGATAGGCCCACACTATTTTTTACGCATGCTGTATAACAAGTATAAGCAAGAGCTACAAATTAATAGCGTCTTTATTGACATGATGAATATTAAATTTATCTATTTAAAAATATTAATAACACCTTTATCATTTAAATTTTTAATTAAAGATAATGTAATTGGGAATCCAAAAAGTCCCAAAATACCAAAGAAATTTAATCCTATAAGCATGGTTGCTAGAGTCACTACAGGATGTAATCCAACTTGACTACCTACTAATTTAGGTTCAACTATATTTCTTATTATTGTAATTATCATATATAATATACCAATTCCAACTGCAATACTATACTTACCATATATAAAAGATATTATAGCCCATGGAATCATGATTCCTCCTGTTCCTAATATAGGTAGAATATCAAATATTGCAATTAAAAAGGCTATAAGCATAGCATTATCTATTCTAAGAATTGATAACCCGATCCATATTTCTGTAAATGTCATCAATATAATTATTGCATAAGATAATATACATTTAAATAATGTTGTAGAAATGTATTTCTTACTTTCATTGATGGTTTTTTTCATACTTCCAGGTATTTGTCTTTCTATAAAACTAATTATATCTTCAAAGCTTATAGTAATAAAAAATGTCATTATTACTGATATCAATGTGTTTAAAAATATACCTGGAATTGAAGTAGCTACACCAGATATCCACCCTAACACACCTGTAGATATTTTACTTACGAAACTTCCTAGTGTTTTCATTATTGTATCAGAACTATCTTCTAAAAAAGAAATTAATGTTGGATCTAATGATGATGTCAGACCCTCTAAAGTATCAAATACACTTTGCATCATAGGCTCAAAAACTGATGTAAATAAATCTGGTAATCCTATAAATATATCTGTTATACATAAAATTATTCTTGCCCCAACTAAAGTTAATACTAGTCCACTTAAGACATAAAAAATAATTACACATATAATAGATACAAAACTTCTTCTTATATGAATTTTCTTTGAAATAAATTTAACTGGATAATTTAAAATTGCAGATATTAAAAATGCAATTATAAATGGTGTAAGTATGGGACCTATAAACTTCATTAGCAAAAATACACCTATAATAATTACACTCCAGTAAGAAAAATTTATTAGAAAATTTTTTCGCTTCTCTAATCTAAGATTTATTTCATCTTCCATAATATATATTCCCCCAATATTTTTATAAAGAAGTTACTTTATTCTATGCCCAAGATATAAAGTTGAAAATATTCTAAGGCTAATCTTAACTCCTATTTAATAATATTATTACATAAAAAGTCTAGTTAGCAATAATTTTAGCTTATATTATATATTTTTAACATAAATATAACAATCTTAATAAATCAGTTGGGATTATAAATTATCCACAATTCAGATAATTTATAATCCCTTAAAATATAAAAAAATCGTATCATTAAATATGATACGATTTCTTTACAATATATTAATTTATTCTATAATTATCAATATCCATCTTTATAAATTATATAAAGTTGTTATTTTTCTAAAAATACACTTTAATAAACCTTTATTACAAACTTGCTTATATTAAAGGTGATTCAATTTGAGTAGTGAAAAGAAATTCATGACAATGTTCATCTTCAACAGTCGTTGCTCCACAAACTAAATGAATATGTTTATCAGTACCAGGTACTGGAATTGCTAGACTGGTTCTAGTATTTATTTCATGATGATGATCAAAAGAGTCTACATTATCATGCTTAATATTATGATAGTGATTACCATTTACAAAAATAGGTTCACCTGTAACACCTGCAGCTCGATGATTATGTCTCTCCTCGCATTCTTCTGCTAACTTAACACTACTTGAATATTCATGCACATGTCTTGGATCATCTTCATAACTACAACCATTATACCCACTATACTCATCATAGTTATTATATTCATTGTAGTCATCATATCCATAATTATTATTTCTTCTACACTCATTACTTTGACAGCTCATTTCGCATACCCTCTTTACAATTTATTAAGAAACTCTCTTAAAGAATTTCCTAATATAAATAATATGCATATGTGTCATATATGTGTCATATATGTTCATATTTTGTATAATTTAGTAGAATATATTATATTTAATTAGTATATATTTTAATTTATAATATATCTTCTAAATTTTTATCGTAATCTTGTGATTTATTAAATGGTATAAATTTGCCTATTACCCCTCCAACTATAGCTGGAATAACCCAATTAAATCCTATAGAATCAAATGGTAAATAATGAATAAAATCTACTTTTATACCCATGCTATCAACAACTGTAAGTACACTTACTATCAAAGCCATATAAGTTGCACCTTTAAATATATTATCATTATGTATATTATCTCCAAATAAAGTAAGTAGTACTAAAACTATAGTAGCAGGATAAATTATAGATAATATTGGTGACGAAAAAGATATTATAGTACTAACACCAAAGTTTGATACAACTGCACTAAATACACAAACTATTACTACTATTGTCTCATATTTTATACGACCTTTAGAAATCTTTGTGAAATATTGTGCTGTAGCAGATGTAAGCCCTATAGCTGTTGTCAAACATGCTAACCCTACTATCATAGCTAATACAACTTTTCCTGGTTGACCTAATAATTGCTCTGTAATACTAACTATTAATGCAGTTTGATTTATATTTTTTAAATCAACTCCAACAAACTGGCCTGCTACAGTAAATCCTAAGAATGTAAGTCCACCGTATATTATAATCAAGGCTACAGCAGCCACCATTCCTGATTGTAATGTCAACTTAATTTTTTGATATTGTTCAGTGTACCCTTTTTGGCCTAGAGATAAAATCACTACCGCAGATAATGCTAATGCTCCCAAAGGATCCATTGTTTGATATCCTTGAGATATTCCTTCTGCAAATACACCATCGATTTTTGCTGCTTGGCTTAAGTCACCTAACGGAGATATAATACCTTTTATTATTAGTACTATCAATGCAACCAATAACACAGGTGTTAAATATTGGCCTATGATATCTACTACCTTAGATGGTTTTATAGTAAGTACTAATGTTAATCCAAAGAATAATATTGAGAATACTACAGGATTAAACCCATTAAATATAGGTTGCATTCCCATTTCAAATGTTGTTGCTCCTGTTCTTGGTATTGCTAAAAGTGGACCTAAACAAACCATAATAGCCGTCGCCAACACCAAAGATAACCTTTTCCCACTTCTTACTATTACGCGGTTTATGTCTCCGTCACATTTTGCAGATGCTAATATAGCTAGTAATGCCAATCCAACGTCTGCAATGATAAATCCAGTAAATCCAACAGTCCAGCTAGTACCTGAAAGCACTCCTAGATATGGTGGAAAAATTAAGTTTCCTGCGCCAAAAAACATGGCAAATAATGCAAAGCCTATTACTAAAATGTCCTTTTGTTTCTTTTTCATATTAAGCCCCCCTATAAACATTAAAATTCATGTTCAAATATAATTATATAGAAAATCATTATGTATATCTATATTTTTCCAGAATTTTCACTGAGTATTATTAAATATTTTTAATATTGTTATTTTTTATAAATTTTCAGTATATTTTTATATTCACACATTATATTTTATAGGAATAATTCTTTATTTTTTTATCAAATGATTATTAAATAAATTTGTGATTTTAGTATCCTTGTGTCAGAATAAGTAATTTTATAAAATTCAAATACTATACAAGTTTTAAATTTCTTAAATAAAAAATTCACTTCGCTTTAATGACTTGTCAACGAAACATTTCAAACTAATAAATTATAAATTAAAAAATGGGTTTGATATAAACATTATAAGTTATATAAACCCACCTTCTATACTAAAATTATTTTTAAATATTCTTTTACTTTTCCCACTAATAAGATCTTACTAAATTCTTTTTCACTTTTTAAGTTAAATTTTTTATATAAGTTTATCCTGCAACTTTATCTTTTAAAAATTCATCATATTTTTATTCTATTGTAAAAATTAATCATCATACCTTCTTTAATATCATTTTCTTCTTTTTCATATCCTAAAACTTTTAGTATTTCTAAAGCAAACACTAGTGCAGTAGCAGGACCTCTACTAGTTATTATATTTTTATCAACTACTACCAGTTGGTCTTCTATATAGTTTACTTTAGCTCTATCTTTTACAAAACCTGGATAAGATGTACATTTCTTATCATCAAGTATTCCAAAGTGTTCTAAAGTTTCTGGTGCTGCACAAATAGCAGCCACAATCTTTTCTTTATTATTAAAATCTAAGACTAATTTTTTTACTATATCTACTTTTAAATTATGTGCTCCCGGAAGGCCTCCTGGTAGTACTACAGCATCATATTCATCTTTATTTATTTCATTTATATTAGAATCAGATTTAATAATTATGTCGTGAGTTCCCCTTACATACTCACCTTCTATAGAACAAAGTTCACAAACTATATTAGCTCTTCTTAAAACATCTACCACACTAAGAGCTTCTATTTCTTCAAAACCATCTGCCAATAATACTAATACTTTTTTCATTATTTACTCCTCCTTCTCATTTAAATATGTTCTTTCATTCTAATTTTTAATACAAATTTGGTATCATTATCATATTGAAATATATTTTGAATATTGTTATTATTTAAATTGTGGTCATAAATTAAAGATAAATACTAAGTCAAATTTTATATATATAGTTTTATCAATACTTATTTTTAAGAGGTGAATTCATGTTAATAAATACACATTATATTATTTCAAAATCTATATTAGAAAATCTTGAAACTCATAAATCTTTTTTTATAAGCGAAAAGAATTTCATTTATGGTAATATAAAACCAGATATATCTTCTAAATATGTTGTTAAAAAACACTACTTAGAAGAATCTTTAGATATGATCCTTGAAAAAATAAAATATTTATGTCAGCTTACATTAGATTCTCTAAAAAAATATTTTTCAATAAGTAAGTTAAGTCAGGAACTTGGTGTAATTTGTCATTTTTTATGTGACTTTTTCTGCACACCTCATAGTGAGCGTTGGGAATTCAGTCATAGTATGAATAGACATGTTCTTTACGAAAAAGAACTTAATTCATTTGCTAAAACTATTGATTTTTCAAGATATAATCTAAAGCATAAAATTGACAATAATATCGAAGAATTTTTTCATAGTATATATTCAAAATATAAATCTAATGAAATTAGTTATGAAAATGATTTAGTATATTCAGCCCAAGTTTGTAATACTATTGTAAATCATATTATAGATTCAATATTAAATAATACGGTTAGATTACATCTATTAGAAAATTGTATTTAATAAATAGGGTTAAATTATTTTACCCTATTTATTTTTTTTATATATTCAATTCCTTCGGCTACACTTTTTACAGTATAAGCAGCTTCATTTTTTACAATTTGACTAGCTTTCTCCATTGCAAAACTATATTTTCTATTTTTTAACATACAAATATCATTAGGAGAATCACCCATGGTAGCAATTTCATCTAAAGATACATTATATATTTTGCAAATTTCTCCTATACCATGTATTTTAGAAACATGATTAGGTAAAATATTCAATGTATAAGGTCCAGATAAATATATATCACAAACATCTCCAAATTCAGATTTATAATAATCTTCTATTCTTTTTAATTCATCCATATCTTCTGATACTATTCCTACATTTCCTACTAAATTATCAAATGAATCTCTTTTTATAAATTCTGAATCTAAAATATAGTCTTTGTCGTAATGTTCAAAAATATCTTCTCCTCCACTTAATATTACTTTTCCATCATATTTTAGATAAATATACGCTTTATCAGAAGAGAACTTATTTAAAAGTTTTTTTACTAATAAATCGTCCAATGGCTCTTTAAAAATAAGTTTTTTGTTTTTATCATAAATAAATGATCCATTTTCACAAATATAATATCCATTTAGATTGAAACTATCATTTACCATTTTATAGGCATGTTTAAATACACGCCCTGTCGCAACATGAAATTTTACACCTTCTTTTTCAATTTCCTCTATTGCCTTTACATCTTCATTACTAATTCCGTTGTTATATAAAGTTCCATCCAAATCACAAAAAATATGTTTAATCATTTTTTCTCCCCAATTTATTTAATATTATTTTTCAATAATTCTAATCTTAAATCATTTATAATAGCTTTACATGCTCTATATCTTATCATCTGTCTGTCTCCAGAGAATATATATTTTTTAATTGTAGTTTTTCCATTTATGTATATACCCAAGTATACAAGTCCTACTGGTTTTTCTTCACTTCCACCTCCAGGACCTGCTATTCCAGTAGTTGATAAACCGATATTAGTATTATGTCTTCTCGCTACACCTTCTGCCATTTCTTTGGCACATTCTTCACTTACAGCACCTACTGTATTTAAAGTCTTTTCACTTACACCTAAGGTTTTAATTTTAGCTTCATTAGCATAAGTTACATATCCCTCTATAAATACAGATGATATTCCTGGATAATTTATCAGACTTGATGATACCATACCACCAGTGCATGACTCTGCTACAGCTATAGTCAAATTATTATTAACTAATATTTTTGCAACCTCATCTTCTATTGTTGTTTCACCTACTGCATATAAGTTTTCTTTAAATCTAGATTTAATTTCAGCTTCTACTGGCTTAATTAAATTTTCAGCTTCTTTCTTAGATTTGGCCTTAGCTGTCAACCTAATTGTGCATTCATAATCTTTTGCATAAGTTGCAATAGTTGGATTACTTTGCTGTTGTATTAAGTCAATTATCTCTTCTTCAATAGATGACTCTCCCACACCAATAATTCTAAGTACTCTAGATTCTATTGTATAATCAGTTTTTTTAAGTAAGCATGGTCTAACATAATTATCATACATAGGCTTCATCTCTCTTGGTGGACCAGGTAGCACTACTATCATCTTATTATCTTTTTCCATAATACACCCTGGCGCTGTTCCATAGTCATTAGGCAGTATTATTCCTTCTTTAGGGAAATAAGCTTGTTTTTTATTATTTTCTGTTGGTATTTTATCTTTTCTATAAAAGTACTTTAAAATATCATTCCAGCAGTTTTCATCAAATCTTAAATCATATCCAAATAATTTTGCACATACTTCTTTTGTTATATCATCTTCTGTGGGACCTAGTCCTCCAGTACAAATAACTAAATCACTTCTGTTCAAGCTTTCTTGCAAAGATTCTAATAATCTTTTTTCATTATCTCCTACTGTCATTTGATAATATACATCCACACCTATCGAAGCAAGTTCATTTGCTAGATAATGAGTATTTGTATTCAAAATATCCCCTAATAGTATTTCAGTCCCTACTGTTATAATTTCAGCTCTCACTTTTATCACCCTTCTCTAAAATTTTTCCATTTAATTTTATACTTCATATCATAATTTTGTATCATTTAAATAGTTAAATTATAACTTTTTACATAGTTAAAATTTATATTAAAGTAGCTTAAATTTCAAGTGTACAATTAAAGTATTAACTTTTTTTATAAAAATTTAATGATTATTTACATAAGCTACTATATTTTTTAATATCTCTATTTCTACACTATATTGAATTATTCTATAAGCTATAATAAAATAGTAATAATTTCAAAAAATAAAATCACTATAAATTATTGGAGGTTATGATGAAAACATTAATTAGTTCCCATGATATTTGGTCTTTATGGGCATTTATTACTGGATGGGCAGCTTTTAGTATTTATCTTGAACAAAAATATGAATGGGCTTCAAAAGTCTCAGGAAGCATAGTTGCTTTAGTTGGAGCTTTAATATTATCAAATCTTAAAATTATTCCAACTGAATCAGTTGTATATGATCAAGTATGGAATTATGCAGTTCCATTGGCTATTACATTACTTTTATATCAATGTAATGTGAAAAAAGTATGGAAAGAAAGCGGAAAAATACTCGTATTATTCCTTATAAGTTCTGTTGGCACTATGATTGGTTCTGCTATTGGTTATGTAATCTTAAATAAACATATTCCTTATCTGGCAGAGTTAGCAGGAGTAATGACAGGTACTTATATTGGTGGTAGTGTAAATTTTGCAGCAATATCAAGCTCTTTTGATATACCAGGGGACTTAGTTTCAGCAGCAGTAGTTTCAGACAATCTGCTTATGGCATTGTACTTCTTTGTGTTAATCGCTATTCCAACTATTGGTATATTTAGAAAATCATTCAGACATCCTCACATAGATGAAGTTGAAAAGCTTGATATAAAAGATGGTGAAACTGCAGCATCAACTTATTGGACTTCAAAGGCGATTTCTTTAAAAGACATAGGTTTTTCCATTGGTAGTGCATTTATTATAGTTGCAATATCAAATACAGTTGCAAGTTTATTTTCTTCAATAATACCAACTTCAAATGCTTTCTTAAATATACTAAATACTTTACTAGGAAATCAATATCTAATAATTACTACTATAACTATGATTTGTGCCACTTTAAAATCTGATTTCTTTGGAAATCTTGGTGGAGCTCAAGAACTTGGTACATACTTGATTTACTTATTCTTTGTTGTTATAGGGGCTCCAGCTTCTATATCATCTATATTATTTGAATCTCCTTTATTATTAGTATTTTGCTTTATAATAGTTCTATTAAATATGATAGTAACTTTTATTGCAGCAAAATTATTGAAATTTGATTTAGAAGAAGCAATTTTAGTTTCTAATGCATGTATAGGTGGTCCTACAACAGCAGCAGCTATGGCTGTTTCAAAGTCTTGGTCAAAACTTATAGCACCTATCATGTTAATAGGTACATTAGGATATGTAATAGGGAATTATTTTGGAATAATTGTCGGTAATTTCTTTATGTAATAATATTTATGTTTAAGTATTTATTTTCTTAAACAATATAAATAAGAAAAGGTGTAACCTTAAGTTACGCCTTTTCTTATTTTAATTACTCTGCATATTCTTTTAATTATTCATTTAAATTTCAATTATTTTACCTGTAGATAAATAATTTATTTTTATACCCATTATTTCTCTTAAATCATTAAATGATTTTAAACCTGTACAATGACATGTATAATAATTAATATTTCTATCATTTAAATCTTTTCCTAAAGCTTTTATAAATTCTAAGTCTTCTTCTTTTTTAGATATAGGATTATATAAATGAAGTCCACCGATTTGAATATTAAACTTTCCCTTTATTAATTCTTCTCCTCTTTCTATTATATTTACTACACCACAATGAGAACATCCAGAGATTAATATATTCTTATTATTTTCTTCTATAATTAAATTTTGCTCATGTTTAAAATCATCTTGCAAGTAATTATCTCCTTCTTTCATCAAAAGATCTTTATTCGAACTTGGAATAAACTTACTTCCACTTACATTTGAAAATAACCTTAGTTTATCATCTATTATATAGTCATCATCTGTCAAAATAATTCTATCATTATCCTTAAATTCTTTATTTAGTCCTATGTAATATTTCATAAAATTTAATAATGTATTATAATATGGTTCAAAAGCATTCTTATTTATATATATCTTAGCTTTTGAATTTTCTTTTAAAAAACTTTCTAACCCTCCACCATGATCTCTGTGACCATGAGATATAATAACTATATCTACTTCTGCTATATCTATATTTAACTTTTTAGCATTTTCTATAAAAGTATCATCTGGCCCTAAATCAAATAAGATCTTATGCTCATTAGTTTGAATATGTAAACTTAGGCCGTGTTTTGTTTTATAATTGCTTGAGATTGCAGTATTTTCTAATAATGTACTTATTATCATAAAATCCTCCTCTAATTAGTAATCAAATATAGTTTCAAAATCCTCTTTTAAATATGCATCAAAGCACATTTTAATTTATTCTTAATTATTTCACCACTTTAAAATAAACTATCAATATGGTAATTATCATATCATATTAATTGTTATTAAGTTTTTATTTTAATACTTTTCCTTCATTATATTTCTTCAAACCACACACTTTAAAAATTAAGCTTACTGTGGTACTTTTAGTTTTTTTTACTTAAACATATAATTATTACTATAAAAAATAAAATTTTTCTAAAGTAAGTAAAATAATTATTTAGAATAAAATTCATTTTTTTAGAAAACATAATAAAAAATAGGAGTTGTTAATTATGAAGAAAAAAGTAGCCGTTTTAATGGGTGGAATATCTTCTGAAAGGGAAGTTTCATTAAATTCAGGAGAAGCTGTTTTTAATGCACTTGATAGAGATAAATATGAAGTTCATAAAGTCGTTTTAGATAATAAAATGGATGTTATAAATAAAATGCCAGAGGGAATTGAATTTGCATTCTTAGTGCTTCATGGTAAGTATGGTGAAGATGGTACTGTTCAAGCTATACTAGAATCAATGGGAATTCCTTATTCAGGATGTGGACCTTTAACTAGTGCAATGTGCATGGATAAAAATATTACTAAAAAAATGCTTAGAGATTCTGGTGTTCCAACAGCAGACTGGACTATAGCAAAATCAGTAGAAGATATTGATTACGATAAAATAGAAGAAATGGGTTATCCTGTTTTTATAAAGCCAAATAGTGGCGGTTCTTCTGTTGCTACTTTCAAAGTAGAACGTAAAGAAAATGTTGAAGCTGCAGTTAAAGCTGGATTAGAAGTTGATGAAATAGTTATGATAGAACAATATCTACCAGGAGATGAATATACTTCTTTCATGTTAGATGGTGAAGTTTATCCTACTATAAAAATATCATCGACTACAGGATTCTTCGACTATGAAGCAAAATATTCAACTGGTTCAAATGCTGCTAAAGAAGAAATAGTTTATTTAGAAGAAGATCTACAAGAACAAATCAATAAAGCTTCTAAATCAGTTTGGGATATTTTCTACTGTAAGGCTTATGTAAGAATAGACTTTATGCTATCAGGTGGTAAATTCTATGTGCTTGAATTAAACACTCTGCCAGGAATGACAGTAACAAGCTTAATACCAAGAAGTGCAAATGCTAAAGGATTATCTTATAGTGAATTAGTAGATAAAATAATGGAAACTTCTTTAAAATAGGATATCTAGACTAAAGTAAGTTTATTTTATATAATTACTTTATATAAATAAAACTTTAGAGGTGATAATTTGTTATTTTCCGATTTAACAATTAATGATAAAGAACCAATTTACATTCAAATAAAGAGATACTTAGAGGATATGATTTCTAAAGGACTTCTACCTCATAACAGTAAGCTCCCTTCAACAAGGGAGCTTAGTCTGCTTCTTAATGTTAGTAGAAACTCAATTTTAGCAGCCTATGAAGAACTAAAACTAGATGGCATCGTATACTCTGTTTCCGGAAAAGGTACTTTTGTAAAATGTGATAATAATATAAACAATAGTAATTGGAAAGTTAACTGGAGAAACTTTGAAAACGACTATATAAAAACAACCAATAAAATGGATATCATAAAAAATGAGATTAAATGGAAGTCTGGTCAAATTTCCTTTAAAAGTATAGCTCCTGATGGTGAACTATTTGATATGGAAGAATTAAAAAAATCATTTTTAAACAGATTTAATCTTGAAGGTCATAAGCTTTTAAATTATGGATATGCCCAAGGATACAAACCTTTAATTGATTACCTACATAATTATATGAATAAAAAAGGAGTAGATACTTCCAATAAAGATATACTTATGGTTAACGGATTTACAGAAGGATTAAACTTAATAATTTCTACTCTTACTACTAAAGGTGATTATATATTATGTGAAAATCCAACTCATAATACATCTATTAAAGTGATGAAATCTCATGGCTTAAATCTTATACCTGTTTCTATAAACGAAAACGGATTAGATTTTGAAGATTTATCTGAAAAATTAGAAAAATATAAAGATAAGATTAAATTTTCTTATATTACTCCTTCTTATCATAATCCAACAGGAATGGTTATGTCTCCAGAAAATAGATATAAATTTTATAATCTAATGAAAAAATACAATATACCTATAATTGAAGATGGATTTAATGAAGAACTTTTATACTCTTCTTCTCATATCTTCCCTATTTGCTCTCTAGATAATAAAAGTAATGGTGTTATATATGTAGGAAGTTTTTCAAAAATACTTTTCCCTGGTCTTAGAATAGGTTGGTTACTTGCAGACAAAAGTCTTATTAATTCACTTGAAAGTGTTAAAAGATCTACTACTATTCATGTATCTTTCTTAGATCAGGGTATTTTATATGATTATCTTCAAAATGGTGCCTTTGAAAAATATATAAAAAAAACCAGAAAATACTATGGAGATAAATTTAACTTTGCTCTTAAGTGTGTAAAAAAATATATAAATGCTGATCATGTTCTTGGTGATGGTGGTCTTCATTTATTTTTAGTTTTAAAAAATATAAATACCCGTAAATTATTAGAAGAGTGTTATAAAAAAGATGTTATTTTTATGCCTGGAGATTTGTTTTATATAGATAATAATGGAGAAAATACACTTAGACTAGGATTTTCAAGGCTTCCTGATGAAGATATTGAAAAAGGTATAAAAATAATAGGCCAAACTATAGATGAATTAAATTCTTAATCATAATTTAATTTCCTCTTTTTTACTTAAAGTATTTTACTACTTTTACTTTATATGTTATAATAATTTCAAATAAAACACCTTACCTTTTAAAACTAAAACTTAAATTAATTTAATAGAATAAGGTGAAAATATAAATATGCTATATTTAATATTCTAGAAGACAATAAATAGGGAGGAATCTTTTATGGAGAATATAAATTTAAATCGACAAGAGCTTGAAAATATATATGGTAAAATAAGTCCGTTTGAATTCAAAAATAAGCTTATAGAATTAGCTACTACATCAAATCAAAAAAGTACACGTACTTTATTAGATGCTGGTCGTGGAAATCCAAACTGGCTTGCTGCTACACCAAGGGAAGCATTCTTTACTTTTGGACATTTTGCCATAACAGAAAGTAGATTTTCTTGGGATGATGGGGATTTAACTGGATTACCTAAAAAAACAGGAATATATGAACGTTTTTGTGCTTATTTAGAAAGTAATTCTACTATGCCAGGTATAAATACTTTAAAAAATATAATTGACTATGGAATAAATGAATTAAAATTTACTCCAGATGACTTTTTACATGAATTAACTGATGCAATTATTGGGGATAACTATCCATTCCCTGATAGAATGCTTATACATATAGAGAAAATAGTAAAAGAATATTTAAAAAGAGAAATGAGGTATGATATTCACAAAGGTGGAGACTTTAACGTGTTCGCTGTTGAAGGTGCAACAGCTGCCATGTGCTATATATTTGATTCATTAATAGCAAATAATCTTCTTTTAAAAGGTGATAAAATAGCTATAATGACACCTGTATTTACTCCATACTTAGAAATACCTCATCTTCCAAGATATGAATTTGAAGTTGAATATATAAATTCTAATTCAGTAGATGAAAAAGGAGAACATACTTGGCAATGTAGTGATGAAGAGTTAGAAAAATTAACTAATCCAGATATAAAAGCATTGTTTGTTGTTAATCCAAGTAATCCTCCATCTGTTGCTATATCTGAAGGATGTGTATCAAAATTAGTAGATATAGTAAATAATCATAATCCTAATTTAATGATAATATCAGATGACGTTTACGGTACATTTATACATGGTTTTGAATCTTTAATGGCAAAACTACCTTATAATACAATTGGAACTTACTCTTATTCTAAATATTTCGGTGTTACAGGATGGAGACTGGGAACAATAGCTTTACATGAGGAAAATGTATTTGATAAATTAATAAAAGAATTACCATATTCTATAAGAAAAAGAACTAATAGAAGATATGCTGATATGAATCCAATTCCAGAAAATGTATCTTTTATAGATAGAATAGTTGCAGATAGTAGACAAGTTGCCTTAAATCATACTGCCGGTCTTTCTACTCCACAGCAAGTTCAAATGGCATTCTTCTCTGCCTTTACTCTTATAGATAAAGAGGATAATTATAAAAATAAGACTATAGATATATGTCAAAGACGTAAAAAATTATTATTTGACAGTCTAGCGCTTGAAATGATAGATAATCCTAATGATGCTTGCTATTATACTCAATTTGATTTATTAGAATGGGCAAGAAAAAATCATGGTCGTGATTTTTCTAATTACCTAAGTGAAAATTATAAGCCAGTTGATATATTATTTGACCTCGCTGAGCAATCTTCAATAGTCTTACTTGGTGGCGGAGGTTTTGCTGGACCAGAATGGTCTATAAGAATTTCTTTAGCGAATCTTTATGATGAAGCTTATAGTAAAATAGGTATTGCTCTTAAGAAAATACTTGATAACTATGTATGTATTTGGAAAGAAAGTTTAAATAAATAACTAAGCTAAAAATGCGTAAATTTATAATTTACGCATTTTTATGTTATAAATTCTATGTTATTACTCTGTATCGTACAACCTTTTACAATGTGAGTCGTATTACACATATTCTTACCTGCTGCATTAATCATTATATTTCTGTTTACTTCATCATAATACTTATTCGTAGCTTTGTTCTCAGTATCTTTATTAAACTATTAATTATACGACTTTAATCTTATAACTCCCTCTTTTAATAAGATATCCAAAGATTTTTCTAGCTCTTCTAAATTAACTACTTCTAAAGAAATAGTAATATCATTATTTTTTTCATGTAATAACTTTAATATTTCTATAACTTTTATATCTCCTTTATAAATTCCTAGATGGCTATCTTTGTCTCCATAATTATTATGTAAATGTATATGATTAATTTTATAAGATAAGTTATCTATCCATTCTCTCAAATCAACTTTAGAGTAAGCATTTATATGTCCTATATCTATGCATAGTGAAAAATTATCTTTATTAATTTCTTTCATTAAACTATCAATTAAATAATAGTCCTCTTCCAAAACATTTTCTACGACAACATGTAAATCTTTTTTATCTTCCAAAAATTCAGTCCAAAACTTCGCTACATTTTTTATCCATTCTACATTCATATAAGTTTTTGGTGTATATCCATTATGATAAACTATTTTATTAGCTTTAAGCTCCCTAGCAACTTCATAAACTTGATTAAATCTAAAACTTGTTACTTTCTGTATTAAAGGGTCACGAGTCCCAGGGCATAAATCTGCATAGGGTCCATGTACTATTAAATCTATATGTCCATATAAATCTCCCAATTCTTCTTTATACTCTTTTATAAATTTTTCTTTATTATCCAATAAGTACGGATGTGCAAATTGGACTACTTCAAGTCCCACATCATATTTTTTTAATATAGGTATTATTTTTTCTGTTTCAACTAATTGAGATATATAAAACTTCATTTTATTTTCACCTTATTTCTTTTTTTATTTTCCTTATTAAAATTTCATTAGTCTATCTAGTCAATATAGGTTATAATAAATTTATATTTTGACTAAAAATTATAAAAGTTTTCAGTTAAATTTTATACTAAGTTGAAAGTATATTCCAATACGTTTTAAGTTTTTATAAATTAATACAAGATTATAAAATATATAATTAAATATAAAGGTGATAGAAATGAATTTAATAAGCTTAGAAAATATAAGTAAAAATTACTCAGAAAAAACTTTATTAAACAATATTTCTCTAGGTATAAACGAAGGAGAAAAGATTGGGCTTATCGGTGTTAATGGTACTGGTAAATCTACTTTACTAAAAATAATAGCAGGTGCTGAGGAAAGTGAAAGTGGAACTATAATAAAAGCGAACAAAGTTAGAATTGAATATCTTCCACAAAATCCATATTATGATGATGAAGCAACAGTCCTTGAACAAGTATTTAAAGGTACTTCTGCTGAGATGAAATTAATAGGTGAATATCAAGATATCTTAGAAAAAATAAATAATTCTTATGATGAAAATTTAAATAATAAGTTACTTTCTTTACAATCTAAAATGGATGATTTAAATTTATGGGATTTAGAAAGTGAAGCCAAAACAGTTTTAATGAAACTTGGTATAAAAGACTTTAATCAAAAAGTTAAAGAATTATCTGGAGGTCAAAGAAAAAGAGTTTCTCTTGCATCAGCTTTAATTACTCCATGTGAATTATTAATTCTAGACGAGCCTACTAACCATTTAGACAATGATACTATCGACTGGTTAGAGGAATATTTAAATGGATTTAAAGGTTCTTTATTAATGATTACCCATGATAGATACTTCTTAGATCGTGTTACTAATAGAATTTTAGAGTTAGATAAAGGAAGATTATTTAGTTATGAAGGCAACTACTCTGTTTTCCTAGAAAAAAAAGCTGAAAGGCTTGAATTAGAACAATCTTCAGAAGTTAAACGTCAAAATTTAATTAGAAAAGAAGTAGCTTGGGTAAGAAGAGGTGCACAAGCACGTAGTACAAAACAAAAAGCTAGACTTCAAAGATTTGATGAACTTGTAAATCAAGAGAAAATTACTTCAGATGAAAAACTAGATATATCAGTTGGTTCTTCAAGGCTTGGTAATAAAATTATTGAAATACATAATATATCTAAAGCTTTCGATGATAAGACTGTAATAGATAATTTAGAATATACTTTAGCAAGACATGATAGAATCGGTATAATTGGTAAAAATGGTCTTGGTAAATCAACTTTAATAAATATGCTTAACGGCAAAATAAAACCAGATAGTGGTAAAATAGAAATTGGTGAAACTGTAAAAATAGGATGTTTCTCTCAAGATGACTCTCATATGCACCCTGAAATGAGGGCTATAGACTATATAAAAGAAGAAAGTGATTATATAACTACTGCAGATGGATCAAAAATAACTGCTTCACAAATGTGTGAAAAGTTCTTATTTGATGGAACTATGCAATATACTTATATTAAAAAGTTATCTGGTGGAGAAAGAAGGAGATTGCATTTACTTAGAGTATTAATGTCTGCACCTAATGTACTTTTATTAGATGAGCCTACAAATGACTTAGATATAGAAACTTTAAACCGTCTAGAAGATTATTTGGATGAATTTAAAGGTGTTGTAATTACAGTATCTCACGACAGATATTTCTTAGATAGAATTTGTAACAAAATATTTGCTTACGAAGGAAGAGGAAAAATTCATATTTATACTGGAAACTACAGTGATTACTTAATATATAGAGAAAAAGAAAAAATAGAATTTGAAGAATTTGTTCAAAATCCTCCTAAAGAAGAAAAAATAAAAAAAGAAAAACCTAAAAATAATAAAAAACTTAAATTCTCATTTAATGAGCAAAGAGAGTTTGAAACTATAGATGATGATATAGCTAAACTAGAAGAAAAAATTGAAGAATTAGATTCTTCTACTTCTAAATACGCTACTGATTTCACTAAACTTCAAGAAATAATAAGTGAAAAAGAAAATCTTGAAAAAGAGCTTGAACATAAATATGAAAGATGGGAATATTTAAATAATTTAGCTGAAGAAATAGCTAACTCAAAGTAATTGTAAGGAGGTTTGAATAATGAATATATTTGCTCATAGGGGGCTTAGTGGTTTTTATCCAGAAAATACTATGCTGGCTTTTAAAAAATGTCTCGATTTAAATATTTATGGAATCGAACTTGATGTTCAAAAAAGCAAAGATAATTGTTTGGTTGTTATTCATGATGAAAAAATTGATAGAACTTTTAATGGCTGTGGATACGTTAAAGATATGACCTTGAAAGAATTAAAATCTTTAAACTCTAACTTTAGATACTACGAAAAGAATGAAGATTGTAAAATTCCAACCCTAGAGGAAGTACTAATATTATTTAAACCTACAGAATTTATTATAAATATTGAATTAAAAAATAATAAAGTTAAATATAAGGATTTAGAAAAAGATGTTATAAGATTAATAAAAAAATATAAAATGGAAAAAAGAGTGATTCTTTCTAGCTTTAATTTAAAAAGTCTTAAAAAATGTAAAAAGATAAATTCAAAAATTAAAATAGCTTATTTGACAGAAAAGTTCTCTTATTACTTAAGATTAAAAACAAAAGTATTTTCAAAACTAAAAAAAATGAACTTTTATGCTATTAATCCAGACTACATCTTAGTAGATAAGACTTTTGTAAAAAAAGCTCATAGAAAAAGATTAAAAGTAAATACATTTACAGTAGATAATGTACTCAAAGCTGAAGAATTATCTAGAATTGGAGTTGATGGTATATTTACAAACTATCCAAATATTTTATCATCAATTCTCAACTAAATTCGTGCTTTATAAGTATATTTATTGACTTTTTAAAATTTTAATATTAATATATATATAATATACAAATAGTTTATTATATTTCAATAATAAATGTTTATAAAATATAGTCTCTTGATCCACTGATCAAGGGATTTTTTTAAATGACAATTTTTTAGGAGGACAATTATGGAAAATAATAATGCCAAAAGCCAAGGAGTATTAAATAAAGATTTATTCAAATTTTTAATACCATCTTTATTAGGACTTTTACTATTCGTTATTCCTCTTCCCTATGGACAATTAATCCCACTTGAAGGATTATCTACTTATAATATAGGGATAGGATTTTTAGCAGAAATGGTAAAAATTATTTTTGCTAATTACTTAGAAACTACTGCTATGATAGTAATATGCTTATCAGCTTTATTGTCTATAGTAAGTAACTTTATAAATATTAAAAATGAATTTATAAAAAATTTACTGAATATTTCACCATTTTGGCTAATTTGTAGAATTTTAGGTGCTATATTTGTAGTTATGACAGTATTTAATGTTGGGCCTGAGTTTATAAAGTCTGAAGTTACAGGTCAAACAATGCTAGGATTATTACCAAGTTTACTTGCAATATTTCTAGTATCAGGATTCTTACTTCCTTTAGTTGTAGATTTCGGACTTATGGATTTTTTAGGTACATTAATATCTAAATCAATGTACAAGTTATTCAAGGTACCTGGTCGTGCTGCAATAGATGCCGTTTCATCATGGTTAGGGGATGGAACTTTAGGAATAATGATAACTGATACACAATATAAACAAGGATATTATACTGCAAAAGAAGCGGCTATTATATCTGTTTGTTTCTCGTTAGTTTCATTACCTTTTTCTACTGTAATAGCAGATCAGCTTGGATTTATGCCAATGTTCGTTCCATTCTATGGAACAGTTTGTATAGCATCATTAGCTTGTGCTTTAATAATGCCAAGAATATTTCCTTTAAATAAGTTTAAAGATGAGACTTATAATAATATACCTCATTTAAAGGAAGATCTTGTTCCTAAAGACACAAATATTTTTGCCTTTGCACTTGATAAATCTATAAAAAGAGCTTCTACTGCTCCTTCTATAATAGATATATTAAATAATGGATTTAAAACTGTAATAGATATGTACTTTGCTTTACTTCCTTTAGTAATGGCTTGGGGAACTCTCTCTTTAATAGTTGCAGAATTTACTCCATTCTTCAAGATTATATCTATACCTGTAGTATTTATTTTACAATTACTTAAAATACCAAATGCAGTTGAAGCAGCTCCATCAGTATTAGTTGGATTTACAGATATGTTCTTACCATCAATAATGGTTTCTCAAGATGGTATAAGTGAGATAACTAAATTTATAATAGGTACTTTATCAATAACACAACTTGTTTATTTAACAGAGACAGGAGCTGTTATATTAAAATCAGATATACCTATTAAGTTTAAAGATTTATTTATAATATTCTTAACAAGAACTATTATAGCATTGCCTATAATAACTCTTATTACAAAATTAATTTTTGCATAAAACACAAGTGTATATACAGATGTATTGACATAACCTCCCAGTAAATATAAAATAGTTTTATATTATACTGGGAGGTTTATTTTTATGGATAAGATAATAAGTAATTACAAAACTTTAGAGAAAAACTTAAGAACCTTGTCATCTGAAAATATAAGTCAATATGATTTAAATAAAACGGGATTATTTATAGTAGATATGAACAACGGTTTTGCAAAAGAAGGTGCATTATACTCTCCTAGAGTAGAAAATATAATATCTCCAATAGCTGACTTTGCAAAAGTATTATCAAATAAAATTAATAAATTAGTTGCTTTTACAGATACTCATGAAGAAAACGCAGTAGAACTTAATAGTTATCCTGTTCACTGCTTAAAAGGAGATAAGGAAAGTCAAATTGTAGATGAACTACTATCTATTGATAATATTGAAATAATAGAAAAAAATTCTACAAACGGATTCTTTGCCATGGATATAGCAGATTATTCATATTTAGATAATTTTATAGTTGTTGGATGCTGTACTGATATTTGTGTATATCAATTTGTCTTAGCATTAAAAACTTATTTTAATCAAAATAATTTAGATAAAAACATAATAGTTCCTATGAATTTAGTAGAGACTTATGACGTTGATAATATTCATTGTGGAGATTTATTAAATACAGTATTTTTAAATAGTATGATTCAAAATGGTATTAAAGTAGTAAAAGAGATTTTAATATAACACTACTTGCATATAGGTTTTATAACTAAGAATAAATATATACTAATCATAATATATTTATTCTTAGTTAATACAATATTTAAGGTGGTGTGATATGTATCCTATTTATTAAATTTATCGGAAAAGAAAATATATGTAAAGATGTAAATATAGCTTTTCCTGCTCAGCA
The DNA here is from genome assembly GCA_029851945.1 of Terrisporobacter sp. The sequence goes on from JARKUZ010000075.1 coordinate 69,258, forward strand.
TCAAGATAGCATGCCTGGGTTAGAATACCCAATGATGCCTAGACCTATTTCAGAAAATCCTTGTCATATTCCAAGTAATAAACTAAAAGATAAAGTTGTAATAATAACAGGTGGTGATAGTGGTATAGGTAGAGCTGTTGCTTATTTATTTGCTAAAGAAGGTGCAAATATTTCTATAGCCTACTATCCTACCGATGAAAAAGATGCTCAAGAGACAAAGTGTAGGATAGTAGAAATCGGTAAATCTTGCTTACTTATTCCCTGTGATTTAACTTTCCCTGAATCCTCTAAAGATGTAGTAGAAAAAACAATTAATACTTTTGGTAAAATTGATATCTTAATAAATAACTGTGCCGTTCAATATGTTCAAAATGACTTCTTAAATATATCCATTGATCAACTTGAAAAAACTTTTAAAACAAATATTTTTTCTTATTTTTATATGACTCAAGCTACTCTTCCTTACTTAAAGAAAGGGTCTGTAATAATTAATACAACATCAGTGACCGCTTTTGAAGGAAATAAACAGTTAATAGATTATAGCTCTACAAAAGGAGCTATCTTAACATTTACTAAGTCTTTATCTCAATCTCTTATAAGTAAAGGAATTAGAGTTAATGGCGTTGCTCCTGGTCCAATTTGGACTCCTTTAATACCAGCATCTTTTTCTGCTGAAGAAGTTAGGACCTTTGGTACTTATACAAGTGAAGTCCCTATGGGAAGAGATGGTCAACCTTACGAAGTAGCTACTTGTTATTTATTCTTAGCAAGTGACGATTCTTCATATATGTCTGGGCAAATTCTTCACCCCAATGGTGGAAATATAGTCATTTAATCCTTAAACTTAAATAAAAAATTCGCTTTGCTCATATCGCCAACGGCTTTGCCCGTTGCTCAAATTTATCAGTTGGAATTATAAATTATCCACAATTCAGATAATTTATGATCCTTTAAAATATAAAAAAGGTGAACTCATTAGAGTTCACCTTTTTAGTAATCATACTCTTTGCAATTTTCACATATTACTACTTTAATTTTATCATTATACATACTTTTATATGATAATAATAATTCATTTAATTGTGCATCGACAAGATTTATACTACCTTCGCTAATTAAAGTTACTCTTTCTTTATCAATTAAAATTTGCATATCATTTACATCATTTTTAAGGAAAGTTACTGTAATCTGTTTAGATTCTAAATCTTTATTATATTTTTTATAAAACTCAGAGTTTTTATTGATTTCTTTTGTCAATTCTTTAGAAGTATTTTGTTGAGTATTATTTTTAATACTATTCATAGGATTTATCTTACCTAAATCATCAAAATTTAAATTATTAGGATTTAATCCTAGATTTTTTATTTGTCTATCTAATTCACTTGGATCTACACCATATCTCTCCATAAGCTTATTTTGCATTTTTAAAAACTTTTCTTGAGATATATTATTCTCCATCATATATTCATATATTTTCGATGAAAACTGCGACATAGTTATACTTCCATCAGCTACAGAAAAATATAGTTTGTACATATAATCTTCAAACTTATCAATATCACTGTCTTTTACTTTGTTTTTCAATTCATTAAAATCTATTATTCTATCATCAGACATGTTAATTCCTCCTGCCAATTTTATACTTAATAAGAATTATACCATACTTGAAGAAATATATATAATATAAAAAGAACTGTGGTGATTATTTTGTCTTTTCGTTTAGTTATAATAATAGCAATCTTGTTAGCTTTAATGGCCCCATCAAAATAAGTTTAAAAGGATAGATTTCTATCCTTTTTTATATTCTATTATTTTATAATTTTTATTATATTCTTATTGCTATCCATCTGACAATTAAATCCCATTGGTAATGTAACCATTGGCATACAATGACCTGATTTTAAATTACAAATAGTTGGCTTTTTACTTTTATAAACAATCTCATTTAATATATTAATTATTTTATCATCATTTTTAAATGATTTATTACAGGAAGTAAATTCTCCAAATATTATCCCTTTACAATCTGTAAATTTTCCTGCCATATATAAATGATTTAGCATCTTATCTATTTTATAGGTATATTCTCCTATTTCCTCAATAAAAATAATCTTGTTTTCTGTATTTATCTCATATTTAGTCCCTAAAGTAGATACTAACAAAGACAAATTACCTCCTATAATTTTACCTTCACAACATCCTCCATATAAAGAAATAAGCCTTTCATTAGGCGGGTTTTCAATTAATAATTCTTTTTCAAAGTTTAAAGCTTTCAACAATGATTCATAAGAGAATTCATCCCATTTCTTAATACTTGATGCCATTATGCCATGATAAGTTGGTAAGCTACAATACTGATTAATTACTATATGAAGGGCTGTAATATCAGAAAATCCAACGAATATTTTAGGATTATCTCTAATAATACTAAAATCTATTAAATCAAGTATTCTTGTAGTTCCATATCCTCCTCTAGCACATAATATAGCATCTACATCTTTGTCTAAAAACATATTTTCTAAGTCTAGCGCTCTATCTTCATCTTTTCCACTCAGATATCCTTTGTAATTTAAATAACAGCTATTACCTATTTTAACTTTAAATCCTCTTCTATTTAATTCATATTCAATCTCTTCTACTTCTATATTTCTCAAAGGTCCTGCAGGTGCAATAAGGCCTATAGTATCATTAATTTTTAAAGGCTTTGGATACTTCATATTCTCCCCCATTTCAAATTTTTTTACTTACTTTATAAGCATTTTATACTAAAACAAATCGTAATATTACTATGAGCTGTTTTTTATTAAAATTTTAGTAGGAGTTGATT
>JARKUZ010000007.1 GCA_029851945.1 Terrisporobacter sp.
ATTTCTTACTTCAATTAAAGACTTCTAAACATCTTTACACCTTTGACTTTCAATATTCTATATAATATGAAAACAGCTATTACAGTTATCACATTTCCAAGAATTAAAAATCTATTTATGTCATCAATTTTAAGTACATGACCAATACCGCAAAGTGCCACCACATATAACATATTGCCAACCATAGTTAATAAGACACTTGCTCCCCTTTTTACCACAGCCACATCATTTATAAAGTCAAGCTTTGGATATAATAAATTTATTAAAATTCCTAAAGTTGCACCAAATATAGCTAACAGAACAATTGCAATTATCACTAATACTGTAGATTTCACATCAAAACTTAATCTAAGTGATAAAACTATGAAACAAATAATTGATATTGGTATAGTTAAAACTAAATTTAATAATATCTTACTTTTAAAAATATCCATTTCTTTTATTGGAGAAGATTTTAATATCCATAAATTTTTCCCCTCCAGAGAAATTGATACACAAGATGTATTAGTCATTAGCAAGCAAAATACAGTTATACCAAGTGTTTGAACTAATATCAAATCCTTAACAACACTTATTTCTAACATTTCAGCTATTTTATCATAACCAACTAATAATACTGCTCCAGTAAATATAACTAACATTATCATTCCAACAAAAGTATTCATTACATATACATTTGATGAAAAATATCTTTTTACTTCTTTATTAAATAAAGCTATGATAGGGCTTGATGATTTTAATTCTTTAAATTTATAATTATTAGCTTTGTAAGTTTCACTTAACCTACCATTTATCTTACTAAAATTCTTTGCAAATAAATATACAAATAAAGCTATAGGAATTATTCCATCCAATAAAAATACGATTAAAGAAAGTATATCTCCATCTGTAAGGGCATCTACAAAGAAATATGCTGGCAGATATAGTTTTTGAGTAACTTCTATAATAGATGAACTATTTTCTATAAGGCTCATCATTACATTTTGTGAGTTAAAAGATAAAACTAATACTGCTACAATTAATAATAAGTTCAATACTATTGATATTAAGTTATTCTTTTTGCTTCTTGATGATATATTAGTAATGACAAATGCCAATAATGAGGCAATTACTGTTGGAATTAATGGTGCTACTAAAGTTGAAATTATTAAAAATAGTAGATAATATCCACCTGTTTCCATTTTTATAAAATAAACTATGCCTGGAATTAATATAAATGCTGCCGAAAATAAATAATTATTTGCAATAAGCATTAATATTTTACTACTTAATATGGTAGATTGTTTTATTGGCAAACTTGCTAACATTTCGTAATCCCTACTTTGGAAAAGATATGATGATGCTTTATATAATGAAGTAAAAAATGTTGTCAAAGTAGCTCCTAAAATTCCTAAAATAAGAAGTAATTCCATTTGATTTATTTGGATTAAAAAGTCTGATAAGTAAAAACATGCCATAAATCCGTAAATTGATAATATTATCATGGAAAAACTTATTAATAAAACCATACCTATAGCTTTCATTTTTTCTTTTTCATCTGCATATTTTATTTTATTAATTCCTGTTTCATTTATAAAATTATTTTTCATTAATAGTGCTAAATTACTCATTATCTATCATCTCCATAAAAATATTCTCCAATGATTTATCACCTTTTACCTCTTTTGTTTCTCCACAAGCCATTAATTTTCCGTCTTTGATTATGGCAATTTTATCACATATCTTTTCAGCCACTTCTAATACATGAGTGGAGAAAAATATACAACCACCTTCATCACAAAATTCTCTCATTATCTCCTTCAATGTGAATGCCGCCTTAGGATCTAAACCTACAAAAGGCTCATCTAATATTAATATTTTGGGACTGTGAATTAATGCAGAAATAATAGCCAATTTTTGTTTCATACCATGGGAATAAGATAATATTAAATCACCTAAAGCTCTATTTATTTCAAATTTTTCTGAGTAATATTTTATTTTTTCTTCTCTTTCTTTTTTATCTACTTTAAATATATCTGCAATAAAATTAAGATACCCTATTCCAGTAAGTGATTCGTATAAATCTGGGTTATCAGGAATATAAGCTATTTCTTTTTTGCACTCTATAGGATATTTTCTTATGGACTTTGAATTTATTAATACATCCCCTTCTTCAAAATCATGTATCCCAACTATGGACTTAATTGTTGTGGTCTTACCCGCCCCATTGTGTCCTATAAATCCAAATATTTCTCCCTTTTTAATTTCCATAGATACATTGTCTACGGCCTTTTTGCTTTTGTATGATTTAGATAAATTTATTATTTTTAACATTTTATCTCCCTCTTTATATGTTTTATATTTTTCCATTTGTTATATATAATATATAACAGCTATTATATTTATGCAACATTTTTTTATATTAGCTATGTTTTAAATTAATGTTGATTTTATAAACTATTTTTATAATAAAAAAGTAGGAGCTGATGGATGCTCCTACCTTCAAGTTCGTATTATATTAAGTATATTACCTTATCCAAATATTATCTGTTGGAGACATAACTTCTATATTAGATTTATCTATACCTGTTTCTGAAGATATTATGTTAATAAAATTTTCCTTACTTAGACTGCATAATAACCTATATCCCCTGTCACCATATTCAGACCAATTCCCAATTTTAAGCAGTTTTGGGTATTTATCTATTTCAGGCTTATCAACTTTAAAAGTTACAATATAGTCTATCTCATCTCCTCCAAATCCTGATGTGAAAAACTTAAAATAGTCTTTTATAGGCATATTTATTCTTCCCCCCTTTCTATTCCCTTATTTAATATTATATAACAATTATGAACACTGACCATATTGCACATAATATCAAATTATTTTCCAAGCAAAAGCTAAATTCATTGAATATAGTTCCAAACTTCCTATATTTAAATTCCTATTCCTTCTTGTCTTAATAACCTTTTTATTTGTTGTGTACTTATACCGTATCTAAGTCTTAAGTTATCTATATTTCTGCCGTTGTACTCCCTTGCAATTTCCCTATTTCTCTCTCCCATAACAACTTTACTATGTACTGGTATGTATATATTGCTACCACCATAAAGCTTGCTTACTTCTAAAAAATTCTCCATGCCTATTGCATCTACCATGGCATGTAAGTTGTCAGGTATATCATCAATTAAAATATCCATAATAAATCCCCCTTATTTTTTAATATTCATATACTAATATATTTTCTCTGTAATTTATTTTGTGTTCTGAAATTTTTTATTATTGTGATTTGCCCATGTGACTTATATTTATCATTGTGATTTATTTTATGTTCTACAGTATCTTTAATATGGAATTTATGTTAATTCCTACTAGGAATATGTAGTATTATATTGTTTTCTTTCTCAATCTATAATTGCTAGTATTTTTATCAAAACTTATGATATTTTCTCCAGCCATTTCTATAAGTCTGCTACCAATAGCTTCATCCCATCCAAGTATATCCTCCACAGTTTTTTCCGAGGAAATAATTAAAGGCTTGTCCTTAAGATATCTACTATTAATGATTCTATAAATATAATTAATGTCTGCTGGTGTAGTTCTCCCCTTTAGAAAATCGTCTATGAAAAGTACTCTAGGGTTTGTATATTTAGCCATTTCTCTGATAAAATTTTCTTCATCCATTACTGATTGTTTGAGGCTCATAATCATAGTGTTGTACTCCACATATCTACATGATACATTTTCATCTATAAGTTTCAACATGGAAGCTATACCCAGATGTGTTTTTCCTGCTCCTGGAGATCCGCAAAGTAACAATGATGAGTTAGTTGTAATAAAATTATCACAAAATTTAAAGGCTTTATGTTTTGCAGTTGCTTGATATGGTTTATCACATACATAAGTTCCAAAAGTCTTTTTCTTGAAAGCTTCACTAAGTCCGCATTTTTCTAGTTTCTCAAGAGATTGTTTTTTAGATAAACATTCACAAGGTACTGCTACTTCATGATTTTTCTCATTTATTTCAAAAGTATAACCCAAGTCTCTGCATTTAAAGCAGTTATAATCAGTCTCAACAAATTGACAACTATTCATTAATTTCTCCATTTTTCTAATAAGCTCTGACTTCATATTCTATTCCCCCTATCATACACCTAACTTTAATTCAAATGCTTTAAGTTCTTCCAAAAGTTTCGGGTCTATGACATCATCTTCCCTTACTTCATATTCCCTTGGAGTTTTAGTAGATAAGCTGGAATTGTTCGAATATGTATTTTTAGAAAAATCTCTGTTAGAAGGTGTCATATTATTTCTATTTGCGTCTTCTATTTCTTTTGATTTCAATCTGTCTAAGGTGAATATGTTGTTATTAATCCATTTTCTAATTATGCCTTTTAGGTAAGAAGGTGTAACCATTGATTTATCTATACAAATTTCGATGGCTCTGTTGAAAAGTGCTGGCTCGATTTTTTGTGATATATCAACAAACCAGTCTCTACTAGCTGGATATACCGGTCCTATATTTTCCTCATAAAGCTTTACAATTTGTGCAAGGTTATCATCTACACACTTACTCACATACTGATTTTTGGTTTTATTTTTCTCATAGTTTGAGTCTGTTTTATCTTTAACTACTCTATGGTCTATATTTACCTCTGTATCTATTTCTATATCTTTATCTATATCTAAATCTTTATCTATATCTATAGTTACATTTTCGTTACATGAGTTACTATACGTGTTGCATACTTTATTTTCTTCATTAATTATATTACTTTCTATATATTCTTTACCTTCTTCACTATCTTTAGTGTTTGCTCTCTTTTTTGCTCTATGTTTCCTAACTCTTTCAGCACTACTACATTCGCTACCAGTTAAAATAGTTCCTTGAGGTAAAAAGTATTCACTATCATCGCTAACCTCCATAAAATTAACTTTTTCAAGAAAATCTAAAGTCCTCTTCACATCGTCTACATCTTCATCAAGTTCCAATGATAGCTCATCTGCAAAACTATCTTCCACATTATCAAAGAATAGCTTGTTGTCATTTTCCAACGATAATATAAGCATTTTCATATAAATTAAAATACAAGTATCTCCATTTTCCAACTTTCTAAGTTTTTTTATTTCCTTTTTTTTAAAAAAGTCTTCTTTAAGTTTTAACCAATAATATCTCTTTGCCATATTCTATCCCCCACTTAATTTAAATATCTTGCTTCATCATTAGCTTTAATCACTTTTTCCTTTATCAATAAATTTCTAAATACTTCCCTCCCCCTAGAATTTATCAATGTTTGTATTCCACAGTGACCACTTTCTGTACTAAATTCTCTAAGAACAAAGTATTCCATACTATTTGCACTAGGCTTAATATCTCCCCTCTTATCTCTATAGCAATATTTGTTTAGTATTAGCCATCCAACAAGAAGACTTACTCTCATTCCAAACAATTTTGCTGTATCTCTAAAATTTGTAATTAAACCACTTTGACTTCTGTAATCAATATGCTGTAAACTAATAGTTTCACTTTGATTGTTTATGGTTTTGTTAGTAAAATTTGATTTATTATTTTGTGTTAATTTCAATAATCTTTTTAAAACAGCTTCTGGTGAATTATATTCTTTCTCTAACTCAATAAAATATCTTCTTGCTTGCTGCCCCTTATCACTTCTTTGAAGCATACATATTTCTTTTGCCATATCAATTTTTAATGCATAATCTATACTACTTTGAATACCTCCAAGGGTGTGACATTTTTGGGACACCCTTACATAATCCACATTTTCCTCAAATCCATATTCAATCATCCTCGGAAACCACTTCCTAAAGCTTGTTCCTATTTCTAAAAATTCATGTAGCTCTCTTGCACTTACAATTACGTTATCTTCATGGTCTAGACTAACTGGTATTATTTCTTCATTTAAACTATTTACTTCATTTGTATTTTCCATATTTTCACCCCCCTTTTTCGAATATTCGTTCTTATAATTTAATTTTATAGAACATAAGTTCTTTTAGCAAGCATTTCTGAAAATTTTATAATAAAAAAGTATGAGCTGTGCTCCTACCCTTCTGCTTCGCAATTTATTAAATATGTATTAATTCTTAAACCCAATAACCTTCATGTACTTTTGCTGCTCTTTCTGCAAGAGCTGCTTCTGCATAACCTGTACATCTACGTTCTTTTATTTCAATATTTCCTTGTTCAATTAATATATTTCCATTAGCATCTACTAATAATGCTCCAAAAGGTGTATTTCCACCTGCTCTTGACTTTTTTCGCTAAACAATGGCACATATTTACATATTTTTCATAAACTATTATTACACTACAAATTTTTGTAGATATTAATAATGGAGGGAAATATATGTATGGATTTGACAATCTGACTTTTACAAAAGGATTTGATGAGTGTAATTTAACAAATGCTAGGCAAAATAACTATGCTTGGGCAATTAGTGATTTAAATGAACATGTTTATGTTGCAACTGGAAGAAATATTTTAGTGAATATATTAAGATCTACGGGAGTATTTACTAAAATGCCTTTATCACTTCAACCTACAAACCAAGATAACTATGGAGAAATATGGAGATACAGAAAATATCACGATATTCCATGGCAAAGAGCTTTTAAAATTTCTGAAGTATTCGAAAGCGATTCATGTGACTTACTTGGATTTAGCTATATGATATGTCACAGACCTTATAATGGCTATGGTGCACTTTATGCTGTATCTGCTAGTTTAAATAACTCTTTAGTTATATACAAAACTGTTAGTGGTGTTGATTGGCAACCAGTAATAGATTATGACCAAACAGGTCAGAAAATTAAAGGAAATATATCTAGAGCAATGATATCAAAAGATGGAAGAATATATTTAGCTACTGTAGACAATTTGTATGGAGAAAATGAAGAAACCTACTTATATAGTAGTGAAGATCCTGAGTTTTATCCTTGGAGATTGGAAACATATTCATGCCAATATAAAAATTACGACAGGAATAAAAATCCTCAAGGTGGCATAACTGCTATGGTAGAATTCAATAATAGAATATATGTTGGTACAAGCACTCCTTATGGAGCACAAGTTTGGAGAACAAATAAAGAGAAACCTTGTGTTAATGATTGGACTTTAGTTGGATGTAGTGGATTTGGAGATGAAGCCAATAGACATATTACATCTATGGGTGTTTTTAATAATAGCTTATATGTAGGTTTAGCAAAACCTATACCTTTAGCTTGGATTTTTCCAATGGGTTGTGACATAGCAAAAATAGATAAGTGTGATACCTGGGAAATTGTAGTTGGTTCCAATCCTATTAAATCTACTTGTAGAAGAAATAGAGATAATTCCCAACAATTTGGTTCAGGATTTAATAATCCATTTAATATTTATGCATCACAGATAAAGGAATACTCAGGAATGCTATATATTACTACTTTTGATAATGCAGTAAACATTCAAGCTACTTTAGGATTAATTTTAGCCAATATAGAAAATGTAAAAGAAATACTTGGTACTTCTCTAACTGAAAAAATTATAAATATCTATAAACATATTATTTATTATATAGAAGCTATGAGATATCAATTTGGATTTGATTTGTATACATCTTGTGATGGATATAAATATAAGTTAATCTCATGTAATGGTATTGCTAGAAGATGTGGTAGAGGTCGTTTTGCTGGTATATCCCTTTACGAAGACTTGGAAGGTGATTTATATTTAGGAACTGCAAATGCTTACCAAGGTTGCGAAGTTCTAAAATATACTGGTGAACCATATGGACAAGAAGAACGTAAAGGTGAATTTGCTATTTGTAGATGTTATGACTATGACAGATGTATGGAAGAAAAACTCTACGAAATATATGATTATTTATATGAATTGTTAGAAGAACCTCTAGATTATCTAAGATGTCATTGGGATGAAATTATGAATAACATGAATAAGTTTAAATGCTAATATAAAATAGTTTTTTAAGTTTATTTTGCTAGATCAGGGAATATAATATGCATATTTGAAAATTCATAATATATTGCCAGATCTAGTATACAATTTACCTACAAATTGAAATTTACTATAATGTAGAAGCAGCATACATCCTTATAGAATTGCCCTCATCATCATTTACTGTAGTCAAAAAACTCCAACCACATTTTTCATAAAATTCTGTATGGTCTGTCACTAAATATAACTTTTCAAATCCCATACTACCTAAATCTTTTCAGTTCCGGAAATCATTGTCTATAATGCCTATCCCTACTATAATTTTTTCTTTATCGTCCAAAACTGTATACCATTGAGGTATACCAGTTTTTTGTTCAATACATTCCTGAATGCTTTCCTGGTATGATTCAACTGGCATATCCCATTTTTGAGAGAACCAATAAGCTGATTTTTCGCAATAAATAACAATTGCAACCTTTATTATATTATAACACTAACTCAATTCTCACATTACATTTAGGATGTTTTTGTCACTTTTTACTTTTCTGAATACATTGGTATTACTTTAATACACAAGTTTTCCACATATTTTAGAGCATTATAATTTCCTGATAGTATAATGTTTAGTTGACATTTAAATATTGACTTTTTTTGTAAAATAAAAGAGCATAGAGTTGCACACAAAACCATGAAAGGAATTGATCTCTATGCTCAACAATAATTATA
>JARKUZ010000014.1 GCA_029851945.1 Terrisporobacter sp.
AATTTTTTTGATGGTTAAATACAAATACTATTTCTATATAATTGACTTTTCGAAAGGAGATAAAGTTATGAAATGTCCTAGATATATAGAAGAGTATTCAAACACAAATAGAAAAATGAGAAAAATGATTTTTCGAGGTGTAGCAACTGCATCTTTAGCAACAGCAGCATATATGGGTGTAAAAAAAGTTTTAAAAATGATAGATGATAAAGCTTTATATGATGAAGATGAACCATATGATAAAGATAAAATAGAAGAAATTTATCAAGAAAAAGATAGAATGAAATTTTATGAAGATGAATTTATAAGACAAGAAAAAGAGGAACAAGAAGAACTTGAAAAAGTAGTTGAGGAATTTAACTCAAAGAGATTGACAAGAGAAAGTTGTCCCCATTGTGGAAGAAAAAAAGCATAAAAAATAGAAGAAATAAAAAAGATATTTATCTTAATGAAAAAATATGTATACCATTTTTAATTACTAAAAGCTACAAATCTAATGATTTGTAGCTTTTTCATATAGATTATATTTAGTATTAATTAAGCATGTTATAAATAAAATTTGTATGCTCATTTAAAATATTAATGCCGATTAAAATTAAAATAATACCTCCAATTATTTGAGCATAATTTTTAAACATAGATCCTAGCTTTTTTCCTATTAGTACACCTAATAAGCAAAGTAAAAATGTAATTGTGCCTATACTTGTACAAATAGGTAATATGGAAATATTTAAAAATGCGAAGCTAACTCCTGCAGCTAAAGCATCTATAGAAGTTGCGATTGATAAAGTTATTATCTCTTTAGTATCTATTTCACCGTCACAAGTAACTGTAAGTTCTGGATTTCTACTATCTTCAAAAGCTTCAAATATCATTTTTAAACCAATAAAAGATAATAAAAATAAGGCTATCCAATGATCAAAGGCTGTTATATATGATTGAAATCTTACTCCAGCGAACCAACCAATAAAAGGCATTATTCCTTGGAAACATCCAAAGAAAAAAGCAATTTTAAAAGATATGTAAAAGTTAATTTTTCTTAAGGTCATACCCTTAGTAATAGAGACTGCAAATGCATCCATAGCAAGAGCAAAACCAGTTAGTATTATAGTAAAAGAATCCATAAATGTGTCCCCCCTAGTAAATATTCATATGACTAATTACTAGTTATTATTACTTTTAATATATTTGAAATTCATTCAAATTATTCTTAAAAAAGTTTTTTACAATTAATGTTATATTATAAATATATTTAGGATTAAAGTATAAAAATAATTAATTTATACATAATATAATTATTAGAAAAATTAGGAATAAATTACAAATTTGGAGGTAATGATGGAAAAGTGGGTCTGTACAATTTGTGGGTATATTTATGAAGGTGAAAATTCTCCAAAAGTTTGCCCTGTATGTAAAGAACCTAAAAATAAATTTGAAATAAGGTCAGAAAAATTAAGGAATTTAGATAAATATAGAGTAGGAATAGCTAAGTATTTAGATGAGGATATGGTAAATGATTTGAGAGAAAATTTTACAGAAGAATGTAATGAAGTTGGTATGTATTTGGCTATGAGTCATATAGCTGATGCGGAAGGATACTCAGAAATAGCTGAAACATATAAAATAATAGCATATGAAGAAGCCGAGCATGCTGCTAAATTTGTTCAATTTTTAGGAGAAATTGTTAATACTTCAACTAAGCAAAATTTAAAAGATAGAATAGAAGCTGAGTATGGAGCAACAGATAAAAAATTAAAAATTGCTAGAAAAGCTAAGGAATTAGGTTTAGATATGATTTATGATACTGTACAGAAAATGTGTAAAGATGAAGCCAGACACAGTAAAGTTTTTTTGGAACTTCTTAATAGATATTTTGAATAAAAATTAGAAATAAATTAAAATGAAGGAAATGCTTTAAATTAAGCGTCCATGTACATTAGTATAAGGGCGTTTTTTTATGGCGAAAATTATAAATATTAGGAGTAATATTTACATTTATTTACTTAGAACTTTAAATAAAACTTGTAAAAATAAGACTGTCATGTATAAAATTGAATTATTAGAGTATATAATAAAATGCTTTCAGTTGGCTATATATATTGAAATAATAAATATCCAGTGATATTAAAGAGACTAATTTTATGATTTAATAAAGATGAAAGGGTGATTAATATGTCAATAAGCAAAAATGACATAATACATATTGCAAAATTAGCTAAATTAAAATTTGATGATGAAGAAGCTACTATTTTTGCAAGAGAATTTGAAAATATTTTAAAACAACTTAAAACTTTAGATAAACTTAACTTAGATGATGTAACTATGGAGAAACCAAATGTATCGGTTCTTAGAAAAGATGTACAAAAAAAATGTGAGATAGAAGATTTATACATAAATACTAAGGTCATGAGAGAGACTTCAATTGAAGTTCCAAAAATTATTGAGTAGGAGAGCATTTGATGAAAGATTGTAGTATAAAATATTTATCAGAAAAAATTCGAAATAGAGAAATAACTTCTGAGGAAGTTGTTAGATATTACTTAAATAAAATTGAAGAAAAAGAAAAAAATATAGATGCTTTTTTGTTAGTTCAGAAAGATGAAGCCTTGAAAAAATCTAAAGAAATAGATAATAAAATTAAACGAGGAGAAAAGGTAGGAAAATTAGCAGGGATTCCAATAGCTATAAAAGATAATATTTGTACAAAGGGGGTTAAAACAACTTGTGCATCAAAAATGTTGGAAGACTTTATTCCTCCTTATGATGCAACTGTAATTAAAAAATTACAAGATGAAGATGCTATTTTAATAGGAAAAACTAATTTAGATGAATTTGGAATGGGTTCCTCAACAGAAAATTCAGCATTTAAAGTTACAAAAAATCCTATAGATATAACTAGAGTGGCAGGAGGGTCTTCTGGTGGATCTGCTGCAGCTGTTTCAGCAGATATGGTACCTTTAGCATTAGGTTCTGATACGGGTGGTTCTATAAGGCAACCAGCTGCCTATTGTGGAATAGTTGGCATGAAACCAACTTATGGACTTGTATCTAGATTCGGGCTTATATCATTTGCTTCTTCTCTTGAACAAATTGGGCCATTCTCAAATAAAGTAGAAGATAATGCATATTTATTAAATATATTAGCTGGAGAAGATGATTTTGATGGAACTACAGTCAAGGAATTAGAGAAAAAAGATTATACAAAAGATATAGATGCTGGTATAAAAGGGATGAAAATAGGTATTCCAGTTGAATTTATAGAGGAAATAATAGATCCAGAAATAAAAGAAGTAATATTTAAAGATATAGATATATTAAAAGAATTAGGAGCAGAAGTAGAAGAATTTTCTCTGCCATTATTAAAGGAAGGACTTGCACCTTATTATATAATTTCTTCTGTAGAAGCCAGTTCAAATTTAGCTAGATTTGATTCTATAAGATATGGATATAGAACAAAGTACTATGAAAATATTAATGAATTAGTTGAAAAAAGCAGAAGTGAAGGTTTTGGAAAAGAAGTTAAAAGAAGAATAATGCTTGGGACTTATGCATTATCGTCAAGACATTGCGATGCATATTATAATAAGGCTCAAAAATTTAGATCTAAGCTTAAAAAAGACTTTAAAGAAGTATTCAAAAAGTATGATATAATAATTGGTCCGGTATCACCTGTATTACCTTTTAAAATAGGAGAAAAATGCAAAGACTCTACTACTATGTATTTATCAGATATTTATACTATAAATATAAACTTAGCTACAGTACCGGCTCTTTCTATGCCAGGAGGAAAGAGTAAAGAAGGTCTTCCCATAGGAATACAATTAATAGGAGATCAATTTAATGAAGATAAAATATATAAGGTTGCTTATGCTTTAGAGAGAAAGTTAGCGCTTAATTTTTAAGGAGGAGGTGTAATACATGATATTTGAAACAGTTATTGGCTTAGAAATTCATGCGGAGCTAAAGACACGTACAAAAATATTTTGTTCTTGCTCGACAGAATTTGGTGCTAAACCAAATGAAAATACATGTCCAATATGCTTGGGAATGCCAGGTACATTACCTGTATTAAATGAAGAAGTAGTAAATTTAGCGATAAAAGCAGGTAAAGCAGTTAATTGTACTATAAATAATTATAATAAAATGGACAGGAAAAACTACTTTTATCCAGACTTAACTAAAAACTATCAAACTTCACAATATGATTTACCAATGTGTAGTAATGGTTTGGTCAAATTTAATTACGAAGGTAAAGAAGTTTCTGTTAGAATAAATAGAATACATATAGAAGAAGATGCCGGTAAGCTTATTCATTTAGAAGATGAACCAATATCACTAATTGACTATAATAGAGCTGGAGTTCCGCTTATTGAAATAGTTACTGATCCCGATTTAAGATCTCCAGGTGAAGCTGCTACATTTATGAGGGAATTAAAAGGAATACTTGAATATTCTGAAGTATCTGATTGTCGTATGGAACAAGGATCAATCAGATGTGATGCTAATATCTCAATTAGACCTTATGGACAAGAAGAATATGGAACTAAGGTAGAAATTAAAAATATCAACTCATTTAGAGAAGTTCAAAAGGCTCTAGAAAAAGAAGAAGAAAGACAAAAAAAACTATATCAATTTGGTGAGCAGTATAAAATTAAGCAAGAAACAAGAAGATGGGATGCATCTAAGGGAAAAACTATTTCTATGAGATCTAAAGAAGAATCTCAGGATTATAGATATTTTCCAGAACCAGATTTAACACCAATAATAATAACCAAAGAAAAAGTAAATGAAATAGAAAAAACTTTACCTGAAATGCCTATTCAAAAAAGAGTTAGATTTGTAGAAGAATATAAAATAAGTGAAAAGGATGCATCAATCTTAGTAGGAAATAAAACATTAGCTGAATTTTATGAAGAGGTGGTAATTCTTGGTGGGAATCCTAGAACAGTATGTAACTACATACTTGGAGATTTACTTCGTTTGTTAAATACAAATAATATGAAACCAGAAGATATAAAAATATCGCCTAAAAATCTTGTTGACTTAATTAAAATTATAGAATCCGGTAAAATAAGTAATACTGCTGGCAAAGAAGTATTTAAAGAAATGTTTAATAGTGATAAAAATCCAAATGCTATTATAGAGGAAAAAGGTTTAGTTCAAATAAGCTGTACAGATGAAGTAAAAAAGATCGTAGATGAAGTATTAAATAATAACCCAAAATCAATAGAAGATTTTAAAGCAGGAAGGAATAAAGCTATAGGATATTTAATGGGACAAGTTATGAAATTATCAAAGGGTAAGGTCAATCCTTCAATTGCCAAACAAATTTTAGAGGATAAATTAAATAAAATATAAAAGAAGAATTACTTAGCATTTATTGTTAAGTAATTCTTCTTTTATGTACTAAAACTTTCACATTTCTATACAGCTTGAGATATACTAATATATATGTATAAATTTAAAAAGGAGGAAATTAGGGAATATATATGAAAAAGTTATACAAAAACTCTATTCAAAGATTAGCCTTCTTATTTCTCACTTTAGCAATTCAGTTATATTTTATAATATGTGTAATCTTAGAATCTAAAGAATATTTTTTATATTTCTATATAATTTCCTTAATAGTAGGTATTATTTTAGTAGTAATTATACTAAATGGCAAAAGTAATCCTAGTTATAAAATTGCTTGGATTGTACCAATTCTAATATTACCTATTTTTGGTGGAACCTTTTATCTTATTTACGGAGGAAATAAATTAAGTAAAAGGGAGAAGAGTAAAATGAAAAGTCAAAATATCAAAATGAAATCATCGTTAGTTCAGGATTATAAAGTATTAAGGAAGTTAGAAAACGAAAGTGAATATGCGAAAAATCAAGCATTATATATATTAAATTACGCAAATTGTCCCATATATGAAAATACTTATAATGAATATTTATCTCCAGGAGAAATTAAGTTTAAAAAACTAATAGAAGAATTAAAAAAAGCAAAACATTTTATTTTCTTAGAGTACTTTATTATAGAAGAAGGGATAATGTGGAATACAATTTTAGAAATTTTAAAAGAAAAAGCAAAAGAGAGAGTAGATGTAAGAATAATTTATGATGATGTTGGATGTGTTATGAAATTACCTTATAAATATAATCAAGAATTAGAAAAACTAGGCATCAAATGTAGAATATTCAACCCCTTTATTCCTGTATTAACTAATAGATTAAATAATAGAGATCACAGAAAAATTGCTGTAATAGATGGATATGTAGGTTTTATGGGAGGAATTAATTTAGCTGATGAATACATAAATGCCTATGAAAGATTTGGTCATTGGAAAGATGCAGCAATATTAATAAAAGGTGAAGCTGTATTTAACTTAACTGTAATGTTTTTAACCATGTGGGATTTTATAAATAACTCTGATGATGATTATATTAAATATAAGCCAGAAAACTTTACTGATAGAAAATACTTTTCTAAAGGATATATTCAACCATTTGATGATAGTCCATTAGTAAATGAACCTATAGGAGAAACTGTGTATTTAAATCTGATAAATAAAGCTAAAAAATATATTTATATAAATACTCCTTATCTTATTATAGACAATGAAATGGCAACGGCTTTAAAAATAGCAGCAAAATCAGGTGTTGATGTTAGAATTGTAACACCTCATATTCCAGATAAATGGTTTGTTCATGCTGTTACTAAATCATATTATCACTCATTTATTAAGGATGGAATAAAAATATACGAATATACACCAGGATTTATGCATTCTAAAACATTTGTTGTAGATGATGAATATGCTGTAATCGGTAGTATAAATTTAGATTTTAGAAGTTTATATTTACATTTTGAATGTGGTGCATGGTTATATAAAACAGATAGTGTAATTGATTTAAGAGATGATTTTAAAAATACATTGAAGCTTTGCCAAGTAGTAACTTTAGAAGAATGTGAAAATATAAAATGGCCGGTTAAATTTGGTAGATTAATTTTACGTATGTTTTCACCTTTGTTATAATAAAAAGTCTTCCTTGATATATATGAGGAAGATTTTTTTGTTATAATGTAATATGAAAATTAAATATAAAAAGGAGAGAAAATGAAAAAATACATAGACTTAATTAAAAGAAATATAGATATTATTTTGGGAGTAGTGTTTATTATATACTTTATATGCTTGATTTTTTTATCTAAACTTTATGTCAAATATATCTTCCTAATTTTAGGAATATTATTTATAATTTATCATTTTATTAAAGACAAATTAAAAAATAAAAGGAAACTATATAAGATATTAAAAATAATTTTTGCTATTTTTATTTCTATTTTTATAGCTATAGAAGGAGCTATAGCATTTTATCCTAATAAAAGTAAGAAAGAATGTGATTATATAATAGTTCTTGGAGCATTAGTAAATAAAAATAAGCCAAGTCAAACACTACAAGACAGATTAGATGCAGCTATTGAATATCTAAATAAATGTAAAGATGATGCTTATATTATAGTTTCTGGAGGACAAGGTAGAGGTGAAAATATTAGTGAAGCCCAAGCAATGTATGAATATCTAATAAAAAATAATGTGGATGAAAAAATAATAATAAAAGAAGATAAATCAAGGACTACAGAAGAAAATTTTAAATACTCGAAGAAAATTATAGAAGAGCATAGCAATAAAAATATAGAAGACATAAGAATAAAAGTAGTAACGACAGATTTTCATAGCTTTAGAAGTAAATTGATTTCACAAAAGTTTAATTATGATAAAGTAAGTTTTTATACATCTGTATCAAAATATAATTTAGTTCCATTAAACTATCTTAGGGAATTTTTCGCTACTATACACTATTTTGTATTTGGAAATTAAACTATATATTTACATAAATATGTATAATTTGATAATTTTTGATTTATTATCTTCATTCTAGACAAAAATTATAAATAGGTGTATTATTTAATAATGTAATTATATAGTTCGGAGGTAATATAATGATAAAGGAAATACAAAATATGAATTTCAAAGATATGACTATATCTACAATAACTACAAAATTACTAGACTGGGCACTAGAAAGTGGAGTTAAATTAGTAATAGGATTATTATTAATAATAATTGGATTTAAAATAATAAATAAATTATCTAAAAAATTTGTTACTTTCTCAGAGACTAAAAATATGGATATGACTCTGATAAGATTTGTTAAATCTTTTATAAATATATCATTAAAAGGATTATTAGTTTTAGTAATAGCAGGTGGCTATTGGAAGTTAGAGCTTTCTGGTCTGGCAGCAATAGTAGCTTCTGCTGGGGTTGCCATAGGTCTTGCTCTTCAAGGTAGTTTATCTAACTTTGCAGGGGGCTTTATAATACTTTTACTTAGACCTTTTAAAGTAGGAGATTATGTGCAGACAGGTCAGTTTGAAGGTGAAGTTGAACAAATAGGAGTATTTTATACTACATTAACAACTATAGACAATAAAGTTGTATTAATACCTAATGGAACTCTTTCTAATGGTAGTTTAATAAACTATTCTACAAAAGCGACAAGAAGAGTAGATTTAAAATTCTCTGCAAGTTATGAAAGTGATATATTGAAAGTTAAAAGGGTATTAGAAGATATCGTAAGAAGTAATCCTTTAATTTTACATGAGCCAGAGCCATTTGTCGGATTATTTGAACAAGGACCAAATTCCCTTGACTTTGCTGTTAGAGTTTGGTGTAATAAAGAAAATTATTGGCCTATATATTTTGACTTATTAGAAAAAGTTAAAATAAGGTTTGATGAAGAAGGTATTTCTATACCATATCCTCAAATGGATTTACATGTTAGACAGATTGTGAAATAATAAAAAAGACCACTATTTATGTGGTCTTTTGTTATATTTTTATAATATAACAAAAATGTTACGATTTTATGAAATTTTCGTAAGAAATGATATACGTAAATTTATTGTGATATAATAAGTATATTAAATTACTCACAAAGGGGAGGAAATTGTGGAACATATTCAAAGCATATATAATTTAGTAAATGATTATTGGCTATTATCAATTATAGTAGGGTTTACAAGTGTATTTATTGAAAGTTTTTTACCAATTCTTCCTTTAATAGCAATTGTTACTGCTAATGCAGCTTTGTTTGGAATGTATCCAGGGTTAATAATATCTTGGATAGGTTCTACAAGTGGTACTATTTGCTTATTTTTCTTGATTAAAAAAATAAGTAACAATAGACTGGTAAATTTAGTAAAAAATAAAAAAGTTGAAAAAGCCATACATTGGATAGAAGAAAAAGGGTTTATATTACTATTTTTAGCTTATGCATGTCCTTTTTTACCTGCTTGTGTAGTAACGATTTCTCAAGGGTTAGCCAAAAGAGATTCCTCTGTATTTATATCTGCTGTGTTAACTGGTAAATTAGTAATGTTTTTTATTATTAGCTATATAGGTAAAGATATAGTAGGTTTTATTACAAATCCATTGAAAGTATTGTTACTTTTAATTATAACTTTTATAGCATGGAAATTAGGAACAAAACTAAATAAAGACTTAGAAAATTATGAGAACAAAAAAAATAAAGAAGAATAGATTAATTTCTATTCTTCTTTATTTTTTATACTATTTACACCCATTATTCCTTTAGCTAATACGTCTATGTTACATCCTAGGAAATAATTATTAATTTCTACATCACTTAGTGCAAGCTTTATACTTTCTTCATCATGTTTAATATTTTTTAATTTAGATTCTATGAACGAAACATCTTCTTTTCCAAAAAAGTCACCGAAGAATTTTATATCGCTTATTATACCTTTTTCCACATTTAAATTAAATTCAACATTTCCACCAGTATATTTTAATTCATTGCTAAGTGAGTATTTTGGTGAAATACCAAAATTCCAATCCCATGTGCTATATTTATCTTCAACTAATAAATTAATATTATCTATATCTTCTTGGCTTATTTCATAAAAAGAGCTACTATTATCATTTTTAGCTATAAAATTCATTAAATAATTTTTAAATTCTAACACATCCATAGGATTTTCTAAATGTTCACTTATATTAGTTACACGGGATTTTACTGATTTTACACTTTTTCCTTCGAATTTAGAGGCTTTAACTTTTAGAGCATCAGATATATCATTTATTTGAGAAGAAAATAAAAGTGTACCGTGATGCATTACTTTGTTTTTATAATTATATTGAGCATTACCTGAAAACTTTTTACCATCAATTAATAAATCATTTCTTCCTGAAAACTCAGCGTTTATTCCTAGACCTTTTAATACTTCAATTATAGGCAAAGTAAATCTCTTGAAATCACTAAAACTATCATTATTACAAGAAATAAATGTAAAACATATATTGCCTAAATCATGAAATACAGCCCCTCCGCCAGATTGTCTTCTTACAACTTTAATATTATTATCTTTTACATAGTCATAATTAATCTCTGATAATGTATTTTGATTCTTACCAACAATAATGGCAGACTCATTTCTCCATAATAAAAAAATATCTTCTGTAGCATTTTTTAAAAAGTATTCTTCCATTGCTAAATTAAAATAAGGATCAGTTTTTTCATTGTATATTAATAACATTTATACCTCCTATTTATTATTGAATTTATTCATACATTCAACAAAGTATGATAATTACCCTTCTTATATAAGTTAAAAAACATAAAAAATGTCTAAAACTAAAAAAAATAGTCTATTAATTCTTAAAATAAAGATTTAAAAATGGAAGGGTTTGCATTATGCAATAAAGAAAAAATATATTATAAAGGAGGGATGATATTATGAAAAAATCATTAATCATGTTAATTATTGGAGTTATAATAATAAATTCTATAGGATGCAGTAAAACTATAGATTTAAATGTTAAAGGTTTTAAAAATAAAATAAATGAATTAAAAGTTTATGGAAAAGAAGAATATAGTGAAATAATAAAAATATTGAGAAAGTGTGGAAATAATAAAGATTTATCAATTAACAATGCAACTAAAAAAAATATGATAGTTATAAAAAATGAAGAAATAGTAGGTAATAAAGAATTATGGGATGATTTCAACAATAATGTAAAAAATAAAAAAGAAGATAGTATTATAATTGTTCAATATACTGCACAAGAAGATGCTATTTTGACATACCTCTCTTATATTAATGATAAATTTTTTATGGTAAGAGATGAATCTAGAGATAGGTATAGAGATGTAAGAGATGAAGATTATTATAAATATGATTTTAAATATATGAAAATTTTTGAAGAAAATAAACAAATATATGCATATTTATTAGATGATAATAACATTACATTAGATGAATTGAATTTTTCCTTACTTAGTGAAAATATATCAGAATGGATTCCTTATGGTTTTATATTTAGTATAAATGTATAGTTATTTACTAATATGATATAACTTGACAAAACTTCAGATACTTTAGCAAGATTTTAAAAATTAATATTGAAATATTTATAATTATAATATATACTAAAAACGACAAGTGAATAAAAAGGTAGAGGTGCAATGTTTATCAGTATTAACAATGAGGTAAGCACAATGATTTGTTAAGAAAGGAAAGATTGCCGAAGCATATAACTGAAGCTTTAAGGTTATATAGCTGGGGGTATATAAAATATATATGCCACTGTCACTAATATTAGTGTTGGGCTATCATGAAGAAATTATATTTATTTTATTATGTAAATATGACCTTGATGACTCATCAAGGTCTTTTTTTATGGCTAAACCCTAAGACATTCACAAATTTTCAAAGGGAGAAAAGTAAAATGAAAAGAAGAAATTTAAGATTATTTTTAATGACGATGATGATATTTATATTATCAACAGCAATGTGCTTTGCTGATGGAACTGATGTGTCAGCTGTAAATGCACAAAAATATGGAATATTAACACTATTACCACCATTTGTAGCTATAGTTTTAGCATTTATAACTAAAAACGTTATAATTTCATTAGTATTAGGTGTTATGTCAGGTGGATTTATACTTAATTTAAATGGGATAAACATATTTAATGCATTATTTAATTCATTCTTAGATTTAATAGATAGATCTATAGCAGCGTTGGCAGATCCGTGGAATGCAGGAATTATACTTCAAGTTTTAGCTATAGGTGGTGTAATTAACCTGGTTGCCAAAATGGGTGGAGCAAAAGCTATAGCAGAAGCACTGGCTAAAAGAGCAAAAACTGCTAGAAGTGCACAACTTATGACTTGGGTTGCAGGATTATTTGTATTCTTTGATGATTATGCAAACTCATTAATAATAGGACCTATGATGAGACCTGTTACTGATAAAATGAAAATATCAAGAGAAAGATTAGCATTTATTATAGATGCAACAGCAGCACCCGTTGCAGGGATTGCAATAATATCTACTTGGATAGGTCTTGAAGTTGGTCTTATAGGAGATGGATTTAGTTCTTTAGGAATAGATACAAATGCATTTAGTGTATTTTTAAGCACGATTCCTTATAGATTTTATAATATTTTAATTCTAGGATTTATAGTTATAACAGCTGTACTTTTAAAAGATTTCGGCCCTATGAGAGAAGCAGAATTAAGAGCTAGAAGAGGTCAATCTACTTTAACTTCAAATAAAGCTGTAGATGAAGAAATAAGTAAAGAACATAGTGATTTAGAACCATTACCAGGTGTGGAGTTAAATATATGGAATGCAATAATACCAATAGGAATATTAATAGTAGGTTCATTATTTGCATTTTACTATAGTGGATATACTATTATAATGGGTGGAGATGATGCTACATTAATTCAGTTATTAAGTAATTCACCACTATCTTTTGAAGCTATAAAAGAATCATTCTCTAATGCAGATGCATCAGTGGCTTTATTCCAATCAGCATTATTTGCGGGAGTGGTTGCTATAGGAATGGGTACATTCAAAAAAATATTTACAGTATCACAAGGTTTAGAAATGTGGGTTGATGGTATGAAAACTCTAGTAATAACTTGTGTTATATTAATATGTGCATGGTCACTTTCTTCAGTAATAAAAGAACTTGGAACAGCAAAATATTTAATACAATTATTATCTGGATCTATACCACAATTCTTATTACCAAGTATAATTTTCTTACTTGGTGGAGTAATGTCATTTGCAACAGGAACATCTTATGGAACAATGGGGATACTTATGCCGCTTGCTATTCCGTTAGCTCATTCAATAAGTCCTGATATGACATATATAATAGTTTGTATAAGTGCTGTTTTAACTGGTTCAATATTTGGAGATCATTGCTCACCAATATCAGATACAACTATATTATCTTCAATGGGAGCAGGTTGCAATCACATAGACCATGTAAGAACACAAATGCCATATGCATTATTTGTTGGTGCAGTAGCGATAATATTTGGATATATACCAGCAGGATTTGGACTTCCTATATATATAATAATGCCAATTGCATTCTTAGCAATGTTTATAGGCATACAAATATTTGGAAAAAGTGTAGATATAGATAAAAATGATAAAAGTTTAGCAGCCTAATATTATGCTATATTAAAATAGATGAAAAAAATATCATATAAATGCTTGCTAAAATATGGGAATATATATATACTTAATAATAACAAGTGAATATTTAAGGTAGAGGAGCGATATTTATGAGTAACAATAAGGAGTTAAGCACGTTGATTTATTGTGAAAGGAAAGATTGCCGAAGCATATAACTGAAGCTTTAAGGTTATATAGCTGGGGGTATATAGAATATATATGCCACTGTCACTAAATTTTTAGTGTTGAGCTATCAATTCGGATTTATAATTTGAATAATTATGACCTTGATGACTTAACATCAAGGTCTTTTTTTATTTGCTAAAGATATATTTTTATTTTTGAAATAAAGCAAATTTTATGCAACAACTAGCCCTTATAATATTCACTAAAATATCAGGGGGACAATATTATGAGAAAAAGAAATTTTAGGTTATTTTTAATGACAACTATGTTTTTTGTCATGACAACAGCATTATCATTTGCAGAAGAAGTTGATATTCAAGCTCAAAATGCTGAGCAATTTGGTATTTTTACTTTGATACCACCAATAGTAGCAATATCTTTAGCTTTTATAACTAAAAATGTTATAGTTTCATTAGTTATAGGAATAATGTCAGGTGGATTTATACTAAATATAACAAACTCAAATCCTTTTATGGCACTATTTTATTCCTTCTTAGATTTAATAAATAGAGCTATTGAATCACTTGCTGATCCATGGAATGCCGGGATTATATTACAAGTATTAGCAATAGGTGGAGTAATAAACCTTGTTGGAAAAATGGGTGGAGCAAAAGCTATAGCAGAAGCTTTATCGAAAAGAGCCAAAAGTGCCAAAAGTGCACAAATAATAGCTTGGGTTGCAGGTTTACTTGTATTCTTTGATGATTATGCAAACTCATTAATAATTGGGCCAATGATGAGACCTGTTACTGATAAAATGAGGATATCAAGAGAAAGATTAGCATTTATTATAGATGCAACAGCAGCACCCGTTGCAGGTATAGCTATAATATCTACTTGGATAGGTCTTGAAGTTGGACTTATAGGATCTGCATTTGAAAGTATAGGTGTTGACACAAATGCTTTTGGCGTGTTTTTAAGTACTATACCATTTAGATTTTATAATATTTTAATATTAGGATTTATAGTAATGACTGCATTACTTTTAAAGGATTTTGGTCCTATGAGAGAGGCTGAAATAGAGTGTAGAAGAGGTAGAGTGAATCTTACTTCTAACATTGATATAGATAAAGAATTAAGTAAAAATAACGATGATTTAGAACCACTACCAGGTGTGGAGTTAAGTATTTGGAATGCAATAATACCTATAGGAGTATTAATTGTAGGGGCGCTATTTGCATTTTACTATAGTGGATATACAACTATAATGTCTGGTGAGGATATGGCTATTATAGAGGTTATGAAAACTTATCCAGTATCATTTGAAGCTATAAAGGAAGCATTTTCTAATGCAGATGCATCAGTGGCTCTATTTCAATCAGCATTATTTTCAGGAATAGTTGCTATAGGAATGGGGGTGTGTAAAAAAATATTTACAGTATCTGAAGCTCTTGATATTTGGGTTGATGGTATGAAGACTTTGATTATAACAGGAGTTATATTAATTTGTGCGTGGTCACTTTCATCTGTTATAAAAGAGTTAGGAACAGCGAAATATTTAATACAATTATTATCAGGTTCTCTACCATCATTTATATTGCCAAGTTTAATATTTGTACTTGGTGCAATAATATCATTTGCAACAGGAACATCTTACGGAACAATGGGTATACTTATGCCACTTACTATACCACTTGCTTATTCAATAAATCCTGATATGTCTTATGTGATAGTAAGTACAAGTGCAGTTTTAACAGGAGCAATATTTGGAGATCACTGTTCACCAATATCAGATACCACAATCCTATCTTCAATGGGTGCAGGATGTAATCATATAGATCATGTTAGAACACAAATGCCATACTGTATATTTGTAGCAGTAATAACAATACTATTTGGATATATACCAGCAGGTTTTGGTTTACCAGTATATTTAATTTTACCAATAGCATTTATAGCAATGTTTATAGGTGTACAATTATTTGGTAAGAGTGTAGAAATGGAAGAGATAAAAGAAATAAAAGAAGTAAAAGGTAATGAAATATTAGAAGGTTAATTAATACAAAAAAGACTTAAATACTATGTATTTAAGTCTTTTTTTTGCAAATAATATGCTATATGAAAGAGGTGTATTATTATGGCGTATATAAATTTTAAAGAAGAAAACTATAAATTAAAAATTCAACTAGAGAAAAGAAAGAAAAATAATGAAAAAATCTATAATTATATTGTTAAACATAAAGAAGATATGATAGATTATGTTCCAGATCATAAATATAGCTATGGTAAAATACAAGGTGAATTTATAGGTAAAAAAGGTGTATTAGACGAACAAGATTTTCATAATATATCAAATACAGATATTATTTGTTCAAGATTCATTGATTGTACATTTTCTAATGTGAAATTTATTAACTGTAGAATAATAGGTTGTAAATTTGAAGGATGTAAGTTTGATGCAGGAGGAGTAATATTTGAAAATTGCATATTTGTAATGGATAATGATGTAAAATCGCCTTCTTTAAATAATGAAGTGAATTACTCTTGTGAGTTTTATAATTGTGAACTTTATTGTGAGTTTAGAAATTCAGAATTATCTTATGCAATATTTGAAAATTGTTTAGTTAAAAATACTTATTTTCAAGTATCTATGCTAAAAAGTACAATTTTTAATAAGTGTGAATTAAATAAAATTAAAATATCAGATTGTGATTTATCTGGTCTTAAGACATATAAATGTTATATTTTAGATTTTGAGTTTGATGATAAGTACATAAGTAAGTTGGACGAAAAAACTTATTTTGATAAGTTAGTGGAAAGGAAAAAAGATAAATCTGAATATGAAGGTATTTATCTGGTATATCAAAATATAGCCGATGAATTTAAACAAAATACTTTAGATAATAACTTTGGTGAATATTATTATTTGTGTAAAAAAATTGAATTCAAAACTTTAGATCCTTTGCCTAAAATAACTTCATTTCTAAGCTGGGCTTCTTGTGGTTATGGTGAAAGACCATTTAATGCATTGACTATGGGAATAGTTTTAATATTAATATTTGCATTTTTATATTTATTTATTGGTTTAGATATAGATAATAACTTTGTTATATATAATTTACAAACATTGAAACAATTTGATCTTATAAAGTTCATAGAAGATTATAATGAGTCTTTAGCTTTAAGTTCTGGTATATTCTTAGGAGTAGGTGGATATAGTTGTGAACCTGTAAGATTATCTTTGGTATTATCTAATATAGAAATGATTTTAGGAGTAATAACTGTGGGAATTGGAACAGGTGCAATTGTTAGAAAGTTAATTAGATAAATGTTAGTTAATATATTTATATAAAAATTAATAGATATTTTTATTAAAAAGAGGAAATTTACAATATAATGTTGTATTTTATAAAGATATAGGTTTTGTAATGATTATAGATAATTTATACTTACAAAGTCTATATCTATTTTATTAATAATTAGGGGATTTTTGTAAAGATAATTTGGTAAAGTCTTTAATTTTTAAAGGGGTGATATTTTGAACAATACAATATTATTAAAAGATAATATAACAAAAGCACAAGATTTAAAAGATATTTTAAACTCAACAGAAGAGGAATCTAAAAAATTAAGTGGTATACTTGAAAAGTATCCTATGTCAATTACACCTTATTATATGTCATTAATAGACTTTGACGATTCAAATGATCCAATAAAGAAAATGTGTATTCCTTCTATTGAAGAATTTGATTTAAATGGGAGTTTCGATACAAGTGGTGAGGCTGATAATACTATAATAACTGGTGTACAACATAAATATAATCAAACAGTTATAGTCTTATCTACAAATCGTTGCGCTATGTATTGTAGACATTGTTTTAGAAAACGTCTAGTAGGATTATCAGATGAAGAAATCTCAAGTCATTTTAATGCGATGATAGAATATGTTAAAGAACATGAAGAAATTAACAATGTATTAATATCAGGAGGAGATTCGTTCTTAAATAGTAATTCTAAAATAGAAAAGTATTTAAAAAATCTATGTAATATTGAACACCTAGATCTTATAAGATTTGGAACGAGGGTACCTGTAGTTTATCCTGAAAGAATAACGAGAAACGATGACTTAAAAAATATTTTAAAAGCTTACTGTAAAAAGAAACAAATATATGTTGTAACACAATTTAATCATCCTAGAGAAGTTACAAAAGAAGCAATAGAGGCTATTAATTATTTAAGAGAATCTGGTGTAGTAATAAAAAATCAAACAGTATTATTAAAAGGAGTTAATGATGATAGTAATGTGTTAGGAGAGTTACTTAGAAAGATTACATCTATAGGTATAATACCTTACTATGTGTTTCAATGCAGACCTGTTACAGGAGTAAAAAATCAATTTCAAGTACCTCTTAAAGAAGGTTATGATATAGTTGAAAGGGCAAAAAATCTTCAAAATGGACAGGGTAAATGTTTTAAATATTGCTTATCTTCTACAAGTGGGAAAATTGAAATAGTAGGTAAAACTGATGATGGAAAAATGGTATTTAAGTATCATCAAGCTAAATATGAAAAAGATAGAGGTAGAATATTTATTGAAGATATAGATGATGATCAGACTTGGATATACTAGTAGATTAAAATAATAAGGTATTTAATAGTTATTTGATGTATAGATAAAAATATAAAATCCATGGAAGTTGCTTGTAATTGATTAATTTGTACAAGCAACTTTTTAATGTAAATAAATAAGTAATCAACTTTAAATTTAGCGTTTTAAATTAATGGTATCAAAGAACCTAAATCAAGAAGCTTTTCATCACTTAAAGATATGATGTTTTTGTTTTTATTTTCTACAAATTTTTTTATTTCATTATAGTTAGGATGCTTAGAAATATCACCGAAGAAAATCAAATCATCCTTAGATATAAGCCCACTACAGCCACCAATAAAACCATAACTTAAATCAAATAAATCTATATGACCTTTGTCAATTAAAAGGCAGTCGATATCGTGCTTTATTACTTCTTTATAAATTCCTTCATCAGACGTAATTATTGAGTTTTCATCTACAATACATATAGAACATTTACAGTAACCTTGTTTAACATTAATTTTTGTAAAGTTATTTTTATCTAAAAACTCTAATACTTTTTTATCTGTATATTTAAGGTTATGTATTGCGTATTTTCCAAAGATAGCAACATTATATGCAATATTATAAGGATATTTACTTTTTATAAGAGAATTTCCTTTTATTATATTGAATCCAAGGGGACATAATTTTTTACTATAATAATTATAAACATTAGGAGCGACTATAATATTATTATCGTTTATTTTTAGAATCGTAATGTCTGGATGGCAATTTATTGCATCATAAGTTTGTATGCAAGGTGTGCTTTCTATTATATTTATATTTAAATCATTTAATTTAGCCTTCATATCTTTAGTGATTCTTTTATCTATTAAAGCTAGCAAAATTTTATATTCAGGAATAAAAGAAGTTCTTACAAAATTCATAAATAATTCTCCTTATTAATTGTATTTCTATATATAATAATTTTAATAAAATATAAAAAATCTATCAATATTAATTATTAGTATTGATAGATTTTAAAATATGATTATCTATACATTTTATCATCCATTTCTAATATTTTGTCAGAATCAATATTTTTTTCTATTGCTTTTGTAATAGCTTCTTCTATAGTTTTACCAGAGGCCATCAGTCTAGTTGTATTATAATTAATTTTATCTAAAGTGCCAAAGCAGAATTTGCACCCAGTAGTAAAACATAAAATAGTAGTATGACCATCGTATTTTTCTTTAGCGATATAATCTGCGACTGCCATAGCATGAATTAAATCCATATTTTCCATGGTTTTCACAAATTTTATACTATTTTTTGGAACTATAGATTTTTCTTTTTTATTATCTAATTTAATTACAGCTTCAACTTGATTTAAGTTTTTTATAAAAACACCTTTATTTTCTACATATTCATCATTATAAATTATTCTATCTCCGAAATTCATAAAAACACCTCCTAATAAATGATATATGAAAGAGTTAAATAAAATTCGTAAAGAAATGATAAATTTAAAGGAATAAGTAAAAAGCTATACGTACAATGTATAGCTTTTTATTATAAGAAATAATTATTTAAATTCAATTTGATTATTTTGTAAAGTTGATTTGAAACCATCTAAGAATGATTTATATCCTTCTTCTTTATTTTCTCCAAGTGGATTATCATTTTCCAAATCATCATAAATTTTTCTACAATATTCTGATGGAGTAGTGCTAGATGATTGAGCTATATATTCTATAGCTGAATTAACACCTGCATCGTATATTTGACTTTTAATAACATCATTTAATTCTAAGTATTCAGGATAAGTTTCATCATCTGTATTATTGTCCTGTGATGAATTGTTTTGTAAATTATTTTCATTAGAAGAATTATTATCTTCTTTATCTACAACCTCTTGAGTATTATTATTTTCATTAGAGGAATTATTATTTTCTTCATCTACAGATTCTTGAGTATTATTATCAATTGATGCAACTAGATTTGAAATAAAAGAATCTGTATAAGCAGATTTATAAATGGTTGCGATTGTATATTCTTTAATTGCTGTCATTTTTATATCATTATCAAAATCTTCTTCAGATGAAGATGAGTTTGATTTTGATAACTGATCTTTATAATATATATAGAAATCATTTATGTCATAATGTTTTTTAGTAGCATTTAAAGTAGCTTTATAAAGTCTTGAAGAAACTTCATACATTTCGTTACTTTCTAATCTAGTATTGATAGATTGTTTTTTTAAAGCATTATATTTTTCAAAACATCTTCTAACATAGTCTAAATCACTTTCATTAGTACTAGTATAAGAATTTAATAATTTAACTAATTCCTCTTTATCATTGATTTCTTTAACTATTGAAGTTAACTCGTCTTGTAAAAACTTATCTGAGTAATTTTCTGTAGAATAAAATGCTTCTTTATATGTTTTTGCATTATACTCAATACTTCCAATGGAAGCTGTAGTATCTTCCGTCATATAAAACTTATCTTTATCCTTTTTACATCCAACTAAAAAAGTTAGAGGTAAAGTTAAAGCAATTATAAAACTAACTATTTTTTTATTCATTTTTGTCCCCTTTACTTAACAAATAATTTAATAATAAATTTGTGAATTTATTACAAAGGGTATTCTATCATATTTTGACATTTTATAACACTATTTGGTAAATAAAAAAATGAAACTTTCAAATAAAATTATTCAGCTAGAAAATAAAATAGTTATTTCAATAATATATACTCATTGACAAAGTAACTATAAAAATAATTATTATAAAGATTATAGGCTATCGATAACTAAAAATATTAATAATGAATCTAAATATTTTTATAAAAAATACAATTTTAATTATTTCAGAAAAATGATAATTATTTTTTATTGACAATGATTATCAATAATGATAATATTGGATTAAAGTTGACGCAAGATGTTATAGTAAAAAGAAAGTAGGGAATTAAATGAAAAAAATCAAAAATATATTATTTGTAGCCATGTTCTCATTGATAATAGGACTTCAGACAATAGGTAGTTTTGCAGCAGAACTTAGTGAATTGGAAAGTGGAATATATGATATAAAAAATGAGGTTTATCATGAAAGTGAATTGGGCATGCAAATGTCTAGAACTTACCTAGATGAAAATATGGTTTTGGAAAAGAATGAAGGTAAATGGTATTATACTGTAAAATTTAATGGAACTAATTACATGGAAAATTACAGAATACTTTTGGATGGAAAATTAGTTAAAACAGAAGTAGTAAGTGAAAATGATGAAGAACATTCTATAGAATTAAAATTTGAAACAAAATCTATAATTCCTAATATAAAAGTACAAATATACGTTGATCCAATGGGGAGAGATGTAGAGTTTGAAATAAATCCACAAGAAAATACTTTAACTTTAGTTAGAGCTATTGAGGAACCTGATAAAGAAGTTGTTGAAAAAACATCAACTAAAGAAAATGAAAAATCATCTAAAACTTTGAATAGCACTATTTTCATAGTAATAGGAGTAGCAGTAATATTAGTAATTGCAGGATTAGTATTTAAAAAATCTAGAAAGTAATTATAAAAATAGTTATGAGAAATAAAATATCAAGACTATTAATTTTAATGGGCCTATTAGTATTAATAGGCTCTTTATTTCTAATATTACACTTCAAATCTGTTGAGAATAAAGCATTAACATCTTTTGAAGAAAAGATTGAAAAAAATGAAGTTATAGCAAATGTTGCTAAAGGTGATGAAATAGGAATTATTGAAATAAAGTCAATAAATCTTAAAAATGTATTTGTGGAATCTATAGAAGATAAATATCTAAGATATTATATATGCCATTTTGAGAATAGTGCTATGCCCGGTGAAGAAGGTAACTTTGCTTTAGCAGGACACAGTAGCACTTATTTTGCAAACCAAGTTTTCAATGAACTACATAAAGTAGAGATTGGAGATGAAATAAAAATAAAAACTATAAATGATGAATTTATTTATACTATTACAGAAACTTCAGTAATTGAGCCAGAAGATACATATGTGTTAGATCAAGATATGAGTAAAAAAGAAATAACTATAATTACATGTACTAACAGTGGAAAACAAAGATTTTTAGTAAAAGGTGAAATTAAGTAAAGGTATATGTAAGGGGAAATTATTAGAGATTAGTTAGAAGTAATAATATAGCCCAAATATAAGGAAAGGAATAAGAAAATGAGCATTAAGAAGAAAATTATTGCCATGCTTGGAATTGCTACAATAAGTCTTATGGTAGGGTGTTCAAGCAATAAAGTTGAAAATAAAACTAATGATACAAAAGGTGATGTTTTAGTTGCAACATCAGTTGCTGTAACAGAAATATTAGATGAGTTAGGAGTTAAAGTAAGTGGTGTTCCAACTACTTCTTATGATCTACCAGAAAGTACAAAGGGAGCAGTTGAAGTAGGTAATCCAATGAATCCAGATTTAGAAATTATAAAATCATTAAACCCAACCTGTGTAGTTTCTGTAGATACTTTAGGATCAGACTTTAAAAAGAAATTTACCGAAAATAATATACCAAGTGAATTTGTAAACTTAAGTACTATAGAAGGTTTAAAAGAAACAATATTAACTTTAGGAGAAAAGTTTGATAAAGTTGAAAAAGCAAATGAAATTGTCACTGAATTAGAAACTAAAATTGAAGATGTTAACTCAAATAGTAAAGGTGATTCTGAAGATGTTTTAGTATTATTTGGAGCGCCTGGTTCAGTAATAGTTGCTACAGAAAACTCTTATGTAGGCAATTTAGTTAAAATTGCTGGTGGGAAAAATATATTCCAAGGTCAATCTTCTTCATTTATGCAAGTTAATATGGAAGAAATAATAAAAAATAATCCTAAGAAAATACTTATAATGACTCATGCAATTCCTGAAGAAGCTAAGAAAACTGTAGAAGATGAATTTAAGAAAGAAACTTGGCAAAAACTTGATGCAATAAAAAATAATGAAGTTTATTTCTTAGACAATGGACTTTTTGGAATGAGTGCAAACTTACAAGTTACAGATGCTCTTGATAAGTTAGGAGCAATATTATATGAGTAGATCCTTAGATACAAATAAAGAAGAAAGAAAAAAAGCACTTTATATTTTGGGAGCATTGATATTATTATTTTTTACTGCTATTACTGCTATGAAGTTAGGTAGTTTAGAAGTGACTTACGGTGAATTACTAAAGGGAGTATTTAATAACTTTAGTGATGATAATTTATCAATTATAAAAGAGTTAAGATTTCCAAGAATTATAATAGCAATATTAGTTGGTGGAAATTTAGCAGTATGTGGAGTGTTATTACAAGTTGTGGTAAAAAATCCTTTAGCAGATCCTGGAATTACAGGTATATCTGCTGGAGCATCTTTGGTAGCAGTTCTAGTTATGGTATTATTCCCTAGTTTGACAGGAATAAAACCTTTATTAGCATTTGGCGGCGGATTAGTATCAGCATTATTAGTATTTTTAATTGCTTATGATAATGGATTTTCTCCTCTTAGAATTATTTTAGCAGGTGTTGCAATAAACGCGATGCTAACTTCTATGTCTTCAATACTTACAATGTTTAATCAAACTGGTGTATCTCCTGTTACAAACTGGTTAAATGGAAGTTTAGTTACTGTAACTTGGTCAGATGTAAGATTATTAGCTATTTATTCGGTAATAGGTGTATCAATATCTCTTACTTTAAGTTTAACTTGTAATTTAATGAACTTAGGAGATAAGACAGCTAAAAGCTTAGGAGTAGACGTAGACAAGCAAAGATTATTAATCTCATCTGTGGCTGTATTTTTAGCAAGTATTTCTACAGGAGTAGCAGGCATTATTTCTTTTGTTGGATTAATAGTTCCGCATATATCAAGATTTATAATAGGTTCGGATTATAAATATTTGATACCATTTAGTTGGATTATGGGAAGTATATTATTACTAATAGCAGATACTATGGGAAGGAACATAATGAGAGCATATGATATACCAGTAGGACTTGTTATGTCAGTGATAGGTGGGCCGTTCTTTATATTCTTATTAAGAAGGAGTATGAAAAAATGTTAAGATGTGAAAATATACATTTTAGTTATGATAAAAATAAAAAATTTATTGAAAATTTGAATATAGATATTCCAAAAAGTGAAATAACTACAATACTTGGCCCTAATGGAAGTGGGAAATCTACATTACTTAGTATGCTAGCATGTTTTAATAAACCATTGGAAGGTAATGTATTTATAGAAAACACAAACTTAAGCACTTTAAAATTTAAAGAAATAGCTAAAAGGATTGCAACAGTCCATCAACATAATGAATCTCCAGAAGATATAACTGTTGAGAAATTAGTTAGTTTTGGTAGAGTACCATATAACAAATGTCGTGATATAGATAAAAAGACTAATGAAGAAATAATAAATTGGGCAATAGAATCTACCAGTTTAGAAGATATAAGAGACGAAAAAGTTATGAGCTTATCTGGAGGGCAAAGGCAAAGAGCATTTATTGCTATGGCTTTAGCTCAAAAGACTAAAGTATTATTATTAGATGAGCCTACAACATATCTAGATATG
The DNA here is from genome assembly GCA_029851945.1 of Terrisporobacter sp. The sequence goes on from JARKUZ010000014.1 coordinate 24,855, forward strand.
TATCATCAAATTGAGGTATTAGAGCTTGTGAAAAAGTTAAATGAGGAATTTGGCATAACAATTGTAATGGTGCTTCATGATATTAATCAAGCCATAAAATATAGTCATAATATCATTGTTATGAAGGATGGAAGCATAATAGAAAGTGGAAAACCTGAAAAAGTAATAAATGAAAAAACGATAAAAGATGTTTATAATGTTCTGGGAATAATTTGCAATATAAATAAAAATGAAATGTATTTTGTACCAACAAAAGCTTGTTAGGAGGTATTTAATGAATATAATAAAGAAAAGTTTATATTTAATAGTAGGAATTATAGCTTTGATACTTGGAATTATAGGTATATTTTTGCCATTACTTCCTACAACACCGCTACTTCTTTTAACTTCATATTGTTTATTAAAAAGTAGTGATAAATTAAACGAAAGATTTATGAAGACAAAAATTTATTATAAATACGTGAAATCATTTAAAGAAAAGGGTGGAATGACTTTAAAAGCTAAATTAACATTAACAATACCAGTATCATTACTTTTATTATTTATGTTTATAACTATTAATAATACTACAATGAGAATGATAATCGTTATTATGTGGTTAATGAAAGTAATTGTATTTACTAAAATGAAAACAATAAAACCGGAGGCAGCAAAAAATGTTTAATAAAAGATTACTATCAACTTGTGACAGTTGTAAAAAGTGGATTGGTTTAACAGTTTTGATGAACTGGATATCAATATTATGCAACATAGGAATTATTTTATTTATAGGTGATACTATAGATAAATTATTTAAAGGAAATTTAAATTTAAATATGCCTTTGGCTATAGCTTACATAGTAGCTATGCTAGGTATAAGATTTATGGCAAACTTTATGTCAACTAAGTTTTCACTTAATTCATCAAGTGATGTTAAGAAAACTTTAAGAAGTAAGATATATGAAAAGTTATTAGATTTAGGAGTAAACTATACAAACTCTATATCAACTTCATCAACTGTACAGATAGCAGTAGATGGTGTAGAACAATTGGAAATATATTTTGGTAGATTTATGCCACAATTATTTTATAGTGTAGTAGCTCCTCTTACACTATTTACTGTAATGTCATTTATAAGTTTTAAAACAGCAGTAGTACTTTTAATATGTGTACCATTAATACCACTTACTATAATGGCAGTTATGAAAATAGCTAAAAAATTATTAAGTAAATATTGGGGAGTTTATACAGATTTAGGAGATTCATTCTTAGAAAATCTTCAAGGTTTAACTACTTTAAAAATATTTGATATAGATGAAGATAAAAATGAAGAAATGAATGTGAATGCTGAGCACTTTAGAAAAATAACTATGAAAGTTTTATCAATGCAATTAAATTCTATAACAATAATGGATTTAATAGCATTTGGTGGTTCAGCAATAGGTATATTAATAGCACTACATGATTATAATAATGGGCTAATTACTATAGGTCAAATGTTAATAATAATCCTTTTATCTGCTGAATTCTTTATACCAATGAGACTTTTAGGATCATTCTTCCACGTTGCAATGAATGGTATATCAGCAAGTGAGAGAATGTTTGAGCTTTTAGATACAGAAGTGGAGAAAGTTGAGGAGTTATCTAAAGAAGAATTAAGATTATTAAATAATATAAATATAGAAATTAAAGATGTGGATTTTAGTTATGATAAAGAAAGAAAAGTTCTTGAAAATATAAATATAACTATGGAAAATAAAAAGATGATTGCTTTAGTTGGTGAAAGTGGATGCGGTAAGAGTACAATTACTAATTTACTTTTAAAACAACGTAAAGTAGATAGTGGTGAAATATTATTAAATGGAATTAACTTAAATTGCATACCATTTAATGAATTGACAAAGAAAATAGGTTTCATTAACCACAGTGCTTATATATTTAATGGAAGTATAGAAGATAATATAAGAATGGGTAAAAATGATGCAAGTAATGAAGAAATGTATGATGCGCTTAAAAAAGCAAATCTATATGACTTTGTGATGAATTTGCCACAAAAATTAAAAACTAATGTGGGTGAAGGTGGTTCACTTCTTTCTGGAGGACAAAAACAAAGATTAGCTTTAGCTAGAACTATAATAACTAATCCAGAAATATATATATTTGATGAAGCTACTTCTAATATAGATGTGGAAAGTGAAGAAAAAGTTTGGGAAAGTATATATAAATTAGCAAAAGATAAAACAGTAATAGTTATATCTCATAGACTAGTTAATGTTAAAAAGGCTGATGTAATATATGTATTAGATAAGGGAAGAATAGTAGAAAGTGGAAATCATAAAGATTTAATGACGTTTAAATCTAAATATTATGAATTAGTTACTCATCAAGAAAACTTAGAAAATATATATAAATTAGATAATGAAGAAAAAGAAAAAATGGAGGTGGCTGCAAATGAATAATAGACAATCAGGATTTAAGCTAATGACAAGACTTATTAAAGTTTTAAAGCCTCTTACACCTATAATGATGATAACAATATCATTTGGTGTGCTTGGATTCTTAGCAGCGATAGCAATAACATCATTTGGTATGATGGCAGCTGCCATAGCTTTAAACATAGACATGGGTGTTACTTTTAAAACCTGTATAGCTGTAATAATAGCTTGTGGGATACTTAGAGGTGTACTTAGATATATAGAACAATATTCTGGTCACTATATAGCTTTTACAATACTTGCAACACTTAGAGATAAAGTATTTAGAGCTTTAAGAAAATTATCACCAGCTAAATTAGAAAGTAAAGAAAAAGGTAACTTAATATCTGTTATAACTAGTGATATAGAATTATTAGAAGTATTTTACGCTCATACAATAGCACCAATAGCCATAGCAATAATAACTTCTATAATAATGTCAATTATATTATATATGATTAATCCAATATTTGGTATAGTATCAGCAGTATACTATATAGTAGTAGGATATTTAATACCTGTTATATCATCTAAATTTGGTAATGTGGCAGGAATGGAATATAGACAGGAGTTTGCAAAGACAAATTCTCACTTATTAGAATCATTAAAAGGTATAAAAGAAATACTTTTATTTGATGAAGGACAAAATAGACTAAATGAAATAAATAGAAATAGTGATATATTAGAAAGTAAAATGAGTGGAATTAAAAAGCATGAAGGTATAATAAAAGCTTTCACAGATGTTACTATAATGGCTGCCATACTTACTTTCTTATTCATAAGTATAAATTTATATCAAAATAATACTATTAATATAGGTCAAGCTTTAGTTGCTATAGTTATATTATCAAGCTCATTTGGACCAACTGTTGCTTTAAGTAATCTATCTAACAACTTAGTTCAAACCCTAGCTTGTGCTCAAAGGCTGTTTAATATATTAGATGAAGTTCCAGCAGTTGAAGAGGTTTCGGGAGACATGGAATTACAAGGAACAGAAATAAAAGTTGAAAATGTAAATTTCGCATATAAAGATAGAAATGAAAATCTATTAAAAGATATAAATTTAGAAATAAAACCTGGTGATAAAATAGGTATACTAGGAGAAAGTGGATGTGGAAAGTCTACACTACTTAAATTATTAATGAGATTCTGGGATGTTAATGAAGGAAGTATATCATTAGATAATAAAAATATAAAAACTATGCCTACAAAAGCACTTAGAAGATCACAGTCTTTAGTAACGCAAGAAACATTCTTATTTAACGATACAATAGAGAATAATATCAAAATCGGTAAAAAAGATGCTACTAGGGAAGAAGTTATAGAGGCTTGTAAAAAAGCATCAATACATGAGTTTATTAAGACTTTGCCAAAAGGGTATGAGACTAATGCAGGTGAGTTAGGGTCAAACTTTTCTTCTGGTGAGAAACAAAGACTTGGTATAGCAAGAGCATTCTTACATAATGCGGATATTTTAATATTAGATGAACCTACAAGTAACTTAGATACTCTAAATGAGGCAGAAATATTAAAAACTATAAATAATCAATGTCGTGAAAAAACAATAATAATGGTATCGCATAGAAAATCAAGTGTATCAATATGTGATAAAAAAGTATATTTAAAAAATAATACTTTAAATTTAGCATAGGAATATATTAATATGACAAGAATAGAAAAAGAGAAAAAAACAATAACTCTTATGATAAATATTTACTGTAAAAAGAAGCATAATACAAATGGAGAATTATGTGAAGAATGCAAAGAATTATTAGAATATGCCCACAAAAGATTAGATTTTTGTAAATTTGGCAATGAGAAGAGCTTTTGTAGTAAGTGTCCAATACATTGCTACAAAAAAGACATGAAAGTAAAAGTCAAAGAAGTTATGAAATTCTCAGGACCTAGACTTTTAATTTATAGTCCAATTCAATTTTTTAAGCATATATTCGAGTAAATAAAATTAATTAACTATAAAAAAACATTTTGTTAGCAAAATATCTGTTATAATTTACCTATATTTAGTAATTAAATATAGGTAAATTTTTGTCATAAGGGGGGATTTTACCATGACAGTAAATATAGCTGTAGCAGGTAAAGGTGGTACAGGAAAGACAAGTCTAACAGGAATTTTAATTGATTATTTAACTAAGGAGAAAAAGGGAGATACTCTAGTTGTAGATGCAGACGCAAACTCTAATATAAATGATGTATTAGGAGTGGAATTGAATGGTACAATTGGCGAAATAAAAGAAAAAGCAAATCTGATGGAGCAAAAAAGAGAACAATATCCAGGTGGAATGACTAAATCTCAATATTTAGAATATGAATTAAATTCTATAGTTGAAGAAGGTAATGGATACGACTTATTAGTTATGGGAAGATCTGAAGGAGAAGGTTGTTATTGTTTTGTAAACTCTATTTTAAAAAGACAAATTCAGTTAATGTCTAATCATTATGATTATGTAGTAATTGATAATGAAGCTGGCATGGAGCACTTAAGTAGAAAGGTAGTGAGAAAAATAGATCATTTACTACTAATAAGTGATTGTTCAGCTAGAAGTATAGAAGCAGTTGCTAGAATAAGGGATCTGGCAGAAGAAATAAATATAGATGTCGGCAGAACTTCTTTAATAGTAAATAAAGCTCCAAATGGGGAATTAAATGATGGAGTAAAAAGGGAAATAGAAAGATTTAACTTGGATTTATTAGGAGTTGTTCCTATGGATGAAATGATATTTGAATATGATAGTAATAGAATACCTTTAGTAAAATTACCACAAGATTCAAAAGCCAAGGTAGCTATGAAAGGTATATTCCATAAATTAAATTTATAATAAAAAATACATATAAATCAAAAAAACAGTATAAATTTTATTTATACTGTTTTTTTATAGTTTTTTTGCACATTCAGGACAAATTCCAGAAAATTCTAAATTATGACTTGTTATTGTAAAACCAGTATCTTTGCAAAGTTCATTTTCAAATTTTTTAAGAGGACAACAGTCAACTAAGACAACTTTGTTACATAAGGTGCATACTAATTGGTGCTTATGTTGTCTATTATTTATTTGATAATATGTTTTACCGTCGTTACTTAATTGCTTCAATAAAATACCTTTTTCAGTAAGAGCAGCTAATGCTCTATATATAGTAGATAAATTCATGTCTACTTCTTTTGAAGCTTCTTCTAAAATTTCTTCTGATGTAAGAGGTGAGATAGAATTATTTAATACAGAAAGAATTACTAATCTTTTTCTAGTAGATTTTAAATTTGCTGATTTTAATAAATTATTTTCATTATTCATAATTAATCCTCCCAAAAATGAAAAAATAAGTTTGTCCATCTTAATAAAAGGATAAACTTATTATATGTCTTTGTCAAATAAATCTAAATGCATATGATTTGCACTTGACTTATATATTATAAAGTAGTAGTATTTAAATATAAAGTGCAAATAAGAAGCATTATCAATTACAAAAAGTTAAATAAAATAATATTATTGTGAATAAAATAGAATATAAAATAATAAAGGAGTGGAAAAATGAAAATAAAAAAGATAATGTCATTATTAATATTAATGACAATACTATTTAGTGTAGGTTGTACAAAAAACAACAACGAATATGTAAATAGCCAAGGTAAAATCAACATATATACGAGTATATATCCTTTATATGATTTCACTAAAAAGGTTGGAGGAGATAAGGTTAATGTTACTAATTTAGTACCAGCGGGAACTGAACCTCATGACTGGGAAATTTCAACTAGTGATATAGTTAACTTAGAAAAAGCTGATATGCTTGTTTATAATGGTGCAGGTATAGAAAGTTGGACTGATAAAGTTATAAATTCTCTTGAAAATAAAAATATAGATTATGTAAAAACTAGTGAAGGATTAGACATACATAGTGCAGATGTAAATGAAAAAAGCCACGATGGACATAATCATGGAAGTAGTGACCCACATACATGGTTAAGCATTAAAAATGCAAAAAAAGAAATGGAAAATATAAAAGATGCATTGGTAAATAAAGATCCAGAAAATGCAGATTACTATGAAAAAAACTATGAAACTTATTCAAAAAAATTTGATGAGTTAGATAAAAAATACAAGGATACCTTAGATCCAATCGACAATAAAAGTATTATAGTAGCTCATGAAGCTTTTGGATATTTATGTGATGAGTATGATATTAAACAAGTTGGCATAGAAGGATTAACTCCAGATAGTGAGCCAGATCCAGCTAGAATGACTGAAATAATAAAATTTGCAAAAGATAATAATATAAAAACAATTTTCTTTGAAGAGTTAGTTAGCCCAAAGGTGGCTAAAACTATTGCCAAAGAAATAAATGCTGATACGGCTGTTTTAAATCCACTTGAAGGATTAAGCGATGAAGATATAAAAAATGGTGAAGATTATTTCTCAGTAATGGAAAAGAATTTGCAAGCCATATATGAATCTCTAAAGTAAGATTATAAATAAAATAAGAATAAAGGTATAATGACAATTTTTATGGTTTACTAAATATATATATACTATAGTTTTGGAGGCGAATATGAAAAATATTATTTCCATAGAAAATGTATCATTTGGATATAACAAAGACAATATTCTTAATGATATTATTTTATCAATAGATGAAGGAGATTTTATTGGAATTGTTGGATGTAATGGTAGTGGTAAGAGTACATTATTAAAATTATTAATAGGCCAATTAAATCCATCAAAAGGAAAGATAAAATTTTTTGACGAGGAAATATCAAAAAGTAATAATTTAGATAAGATAGGATATGTATCGCAAATTTCAATGTCAACGGGAGCATCTTTTCCTGCTACAGTTGAAGAAATTGTTATGGCAAATCTATATTCAAAAATAGGATTTATGAAGTTTCCTAAAAAAGAACATAAAGAAAAGGTAAAAGAATCACTTAAAATAGTTAATATGGAAGACTATTCAAAAAGGTTAATTGGTAATTTATCGGGTGGACAACAACAAAGGGTAATGATAGCAAGAGCATTAGTAAGTGACCCTAAAATATTAATATTAGATGAACCTACTACAGGAATAGATGCTGCATCGGAAGAGCAACTATATAACTTACTAGAAAAACTAAATAAAGAATCCAAAATAACAATTATAATAGTAAGTCATGACTTTGCTAAAATAACTAAATATACAAATAAAATATTTGTTGTAGAAAATAATAGTGTTTCTTTGATGAATGATAAAGACGAGGTGTAAGTATGATTTTTGAATATGAATTTATGAGAAGGGCGTTTATTGTGGGAATACTACTTGCCATAATAGTGCCTTGTATAGGTATAATAGTTGTATTAAAGAGGTTATCAATGATCGGAGATGCTCTTTCTCATTCATCTCTTGCAGGTATTACAGCAGGTTTAGTATTTAATATTAACCCTATTCTTGGAGCACTTATTGCATCTCTTGCATCAGCTTTCAGTATTGAATTTATACGAAAAAAAATACCAAAGTATTCTGAAATGTCAATTGCCATAATTATGTCTGCAGGAGTGGGTCTTGCAGGTGTACTTTCAGGATTTGTAAAAGACTCAGCATCTTTTAGTAGTTTTTTATTTGGATCTATAGTTGCAATAACAGATTTTGAATTATTCATGGTAGTTGGTATTAGTATATTTGTAATAGTTTCTTTTATATTATTATATAAAGAATTGATGTATATAGCTTTTGATGAAGAAGGTGCAAAATTAGTTGGTATACCAGTAAAAAGTATAAACTTTATATTTACAATATTAACTGCTTTTACAGTATCTATAGCTGCAAGAACAGTTGGTGCCCTAATAGTTTCTTCTATGATGGTAGTTCCTGTTGCTTGTGCTATGAGATTTGCAAAAAGTTATAAACAGACAGTATTATACTCAATACTATTTGCAGTGATTTTCACCATAATCGGATTAACACTTTCATATTATGTTGGATTAAAACCTGGAGGAACTATAGTGTTATCGGGCGTTATATTTTTACTGTTATCTATGATAATAAAGAAAAATTAAATATAATAAAGATAATTGTTTAGACAGAGTATTTAAACGAAAAACTAGATTTTTATAAAAAATCTAGTTTTTTCTTATTATATATAGTTAAATTTAAAATATACGATATAGATTTATGGAAAAATATATGTCAAAAAATGAATTTATGGTACAATTATAAATAAAGAAATGGTTTTGTTAATTGGATATGATGAGAATTATTCTCGAATTGATAAATAAACCGATAGGTTAAATTAAGTTTCATATTTTTAAAAATTTGCATGGCAAACAAGCCTAACGAAATTATAAAATTTTTAGGCTACAAATGCAATTAATATTTGATGAAC
>JARKUZ010000022.1 GCA_029851945.1 Terrisporobacter sp.
TAATGTATTTCCATCCTTATTGAAGTGATTAATTATATTAAGTAAACCAATATTTTTTTCATTTCTTTCTACATAGTCTGTTGGATAAACATATCCATGAAGGTCAGATGTAAAATAAATTTTTAAATCTTTCATTAGTAATACCTCTTCGTTAGTTAGATTTATAAAAATAATATTGATTATATCATAATTTATTTTATTAGGTATAATTAAATCAGCATTAGCAACTATAACAGGCTCCATGTTAAGAAATAATAAGAAATAATAAATTAATTTCACTAGAATCCATCACTAAGTGTTGCTCAGCATAATATTCCTATAATTTTTGAAGAGCTATTTTTTTATTTTCTTTGTAATTAACATTAATAAATTTCATATAAAGATACTCCTTTAAGTAATAATCTTTATTTTCTTTGATTACTTTAAACTATACCCTATAGGTGAGGTAGCAAAATTAAAAATTCACAAGCTATAAGTAAAAAGGTAGGGTTTAATGAAAGTTTTTTTCAGAACGATATTTAATTACATCTCCATTAACTAAAATCAGTGAATTAAAATATATTTTTGATTATTATAAACTTGGAGAAAAAATGAATCGTCTTAAAATTATATCAAACTATGAAGAAGGTATATTCTAATTATTATTTGAACTTTATAATGACCTTTTTAATATTAATAATTATTACTACCAAATTCAAATTTATATAGGAGATATAAATTTAGGTGATAAATTTTATGAACAATTTTAAACTAATACGAGTAATGTATATTCTGTTTAGAAGTACACATAATAATCAACATAAAATATAATAGGAGAATTATTATGAACAAATTAACAATTACTCATATAGAAAAATTTTCAGTTGAAAGAAAAATTATATCTTATATGACAAGTAAATCATGGCAGACTATACCTCACGTATCTTATATGTATGAGCCAGATGTTACAGATTTTATTGATAATTTTAAAAAATTAAAATCAGAATATGTTTTTTTGCGAAACGTTTCTATTAATTCATTAATGTTAAAGGTATTTTCAGAGGGGTTAAAATTTGCACCCAAACTAAACTCTCACATATCATATAATCAAAGTACTGGTGAAGGGAAAATTAGCACAATTAAGGATATTAATATAAATATGCCTTGGATTTTACCAAGTGGAAAAATGATGACTATAAGTATAAATAATATTGAAAAAATGTCTTTATATGAAATAAATAAACATATCAAAGATTTAGGTGAAAAAATTTCAAATATGGATACACAAGCTTTATCTAAATCATTCTCAGATAAAATAGACTATAATATAATAGATAGCATAATAAGTGGAGAACATGAAATTTCTAAAGATAATAAGAATAAAAATAAATCTAAGATACCAATAGAAATTGGTACTATAACTATATCAAATATTGGTTCTACATATAGGGAACAAAAAGGTGCTATTGCTATGTTAGATATTATACCACCACAAGTTTGTGTAATTGGATTCGGTGCAATCTTAGAAAAACCAGGAATATACATTAATGAAAATAGTGAAAAGACTATTGGTATTCGCAAGGTTCTACCTATATGCTTAGCATTCGACCATCGTGCATTAGATTTTGGTGAGGTAATACCATTTATTAAAAAATTAGATAGTATATTTGAAAATCCAAGTATAATTAAAGATTTGTAGTAAATTAGTTCACTATATTATTATATTACGAAGTAAAGTTAAATATAAACTAATAAAAATACCGCATATTCACTTTGAACTACATCTTATCAAGTAGACATGGTAAATAATATAAAATTATTCTGATAAGGTATGTCTTCTATATTCGACAGGGGCCATACCTTTTAGTTTCTTTTGTAATACTTTTGTATTGTAAAATTTAATATATTCGTCTATAGCTTGTTCAAGTTCTTCAAAAGTAGAAAACTTTCTTAGATAATACATTTCAGATTTTAATATATTCCAAAAAGCTTCTATAGGACCATTATCAATATACTTACCAACTCTGCATTAATTGCATTTAATTTATACTTAAATGTTTTAGATGTATATTGAAATCCACGATCACTATGAAATAGTGGCGTTGCCGTCGGATTACCTTCAATGGCTTTATATAAGGTATCAAAAACCAATTTATTGTTATTAGACTTACCTATTACATAAGAAATAATACTATTATCACCAATATCTAGTATTGCACTTAAATAAGTTTTATTCTGAGTATAATTTAATAATTTCATCTAAAATAACTTTATTTTTTATTTTTACAGAGAAACACTCGATGAATAATAAAAATAATAAATATTTCAATAAAAGCTTATTTCAATTTATAAGCTAGAAACTCTCCAACTTGTCCTATTTTTTCAAAGGTTAATAATTTACAAACCTTTTCTGAAAGTCTTCCAAATTTTCTATATAATAAGTTAAAAGCAAGATAAGGCATAACCTGTTGCTTACTTTTAGGTATTCTCTTAAATATATTTTTTAAACTATAAATTTCATTATAAATATTAATATATCCATTATATAATTCTTCCGCAGTCATATTTTTAGGTTTAAAAACTACATTTGCTGTATTATATTTTGATAGATCAAAGTCAATAATTCTATTTGAGAGTAACATTTCATCATATAATTTAGTACCTGGATAAGGTGTTAAGATATGAGAAGTAACAGTTTCGATTTTATTATCAACTATCCACTTCAATGTATCATTAAAGGTGTCTTTAGTATCACCATCTAATCCAAAAACAAAGCTAGCATTAATCATAATACCTCTTTTATGAATTTCATCTACTAATTTCTCAAATTGAGTAACATTATTTTGTTTTTTATGAACATTATTTAAAGACTCATTATTTATGCTTTCAAAGCCGATAAATAAACTTTTACATCCTGTTTTAGCCATTAAGTCTAAAAGCTCAGGCATGTTAGCAATGTTAGCAGTTACGGCTGCATTCCATTTTAGTTTTAATGGTTCAATGGCTATTAAAAATTTTTTAGTCCATTCTGGATTTCCAATAAAATTATCATCTACAAACATAATATGCTTTTTACCAATTGTCTTTATATCTTTAATAACATCTTCTATAGGCCTGTTAACATAAAAATTACTATAAGAATTACAGCTATTATAACAGAAATCGCATTTAAATGGACACCCTCTACTTGTACTAACTATATTACTATATAAATAATCCCTTTTATTTATTAAATTATAAGCTGGTGAAACTATTTTGTTTCCAGTAATTTTAGTATTGCAATAATATATTTTTTTTAACCTTTTATTTTCTAAATCTTTTATTATGTCAGGCCAAGTTGTTTCAGCCATTCCTACACTAATTACATCAAAATAATCTAAATAGGCTTCAGGAACAGCAGTAATATGTATTCCACCTACAACTACAGGGATATTCTTTGCACGATATATTTTCGCAATTTCAATAGCCCTTGGAAGAACATCAACTGTAACAGTAATTCCAACAATATCTACAGTTTCTTCAAAGTTTATATCTCTGATATTTTCATTTTCAAGAATTATAGTATGATCATTTTTAAATAGGCTGGCTATTGTAAGTAATCCTAAAGAAGGAGACATTCTGATTTTTAGTTCAGTGTCCATAGGACGTTTGTTCATTTTAAGTTGTATTAACTTAATAATCATGAAGATTCACTCCTTTTATGTGGAATAAAATAATTTATAGAAAAATACTACCATATTATTTACTGAAAAACAATAAATAATTATTAAAATACAATATATATTAAGGTGACAAGTATATCTATAGTGAAATTAAATTATTTTGCTAAATAAAATACTATATGAAATTTTTTGATTATGTAGATATATATAATAGAGTTTTCAAATATGATTTGTAAAAATATTACATAAGTGGTAAAATATATAGTATAATTAATATAAATTTGATTTTAAGAAATATTATAGATTAATAAACTATGATAAGAAGAATAAAAAATAAACAAAATGGTATAAGAGTTAGGGGAGAAAAATAATGAAGATTATTAGTGTATGCAATCACAAAGGGGGATGTGCTAAAACTACAACAGTAGTAAATATAGCAGCTGAGTTAGTTAATTCAGGTTATAAAGTTTTGATAATAGATAATGATTATCAAGCTAATTTAACAACTAGTGTAGGATTTAAGCCTGATCAAGAGTCGCTAGTTAACTGTCTTAGAGGAAAGAAATCTTTAAGAAAAACAATAAAGAAGTGTACAATATTAGATGGGTTAGATATTATTCCGAATAATTCAGAGGTTGGAAATTGTGATTTAGCTTTAATAAAAATGAAAAATTGTAAAAGATTATTAAGTAATTTAATAGAAGAAGAAAATTTAAAGGATGATTATGATTTTATATTAATAGATTGTCCACCAAGTCAATCTATAACTACTATTAATGCACTAGTTGCTAGTGATAGTATAATAATACCAATGGAGCCTTCTTTATTTAATATGCAAGGTCTTAAAAATATATCAAAGACAATAAAGTTAGTTCAAAAAACATTTAATAAGAAGTTAAAGGTTGAAGGAATATTATTAACAAGAGTAGATTCAAGAACAAAGCTTAGTGAATCTTTTAGAAAAGAGATAGAAGATGTTTATCCATATAAAATTTTTGATACAGAAATTCATCAAAGTAGTATAATAGTAAAAAGTCAAATTAATGGATTACCAGTATCTATGTATGATCCAAGATGCAAAAGCACAAAGGAGTATAGAAATGTAACTAATGAGATTTTAAATATAGGTATTACTAAGAGGGTTAATAATGTATCAATTATAAGAAGTAAAAAGGGTATTAATAGTGAGGTATTTAAAGTAGGATAGATAAAAGTTTATTAATATTGCCTTTATTTGTGATATAATTAACGTATTATTAAAAATGGGGTAGTACTAATGAAAATAAAAATAATTTGTTTAGAAGATGAAAAGAATGTTAAATTTGATAATATTTTATCTAAGTTTGAGATAGTAGGCAATAATGGTTTTAAGAAGAGGGCTAAATATTATAATATTGAAAAAAGTAAAGTTGAAGTTTATTATTTAATGGAAAAAGAAGATCTTAATAAATATAATTTAAATAATAATTCAGATATGATTTTAGTATTAGCAAAATCTTTAAATGAGAAGAATATAGAAAGAGTTAAAAAAATAAGAAATGATTATAATATAATAGTTATAACTGGTGAAGTTAATATATTAAATAAAAATGTAAAAGCAGAATTTAATAAGTTAAATAATGTAGTAATAATAAATAAATTAAAGAAAGAAAATGCAATAGATATAAACTTATTAGTAGCAATGTTAAAGCATAAGGAAATATTTTTAAATTTAAATAAGCAAAAAAATACTATTTTAATTGATAGCAATGAAAGTATAGGTAAAATAGCTTTATCTATATTAGAGCAATTTAATTATATAGAAAATAGTAAGGAATATAATTTATATCTATATTC
>JARKUZ010000038.1 GCA_029851945.1 Terrisporobacter sp.
TGGACCTGATAAGGGATTCTATGGAGTTGCTATAGCAATGGCAGCAGGTTTAATTTTAGGATTTTTAGCAATGTTATTTGTAAAATTAGATCCAAAGGATATGGAAGATGATAATTCTAATACAGATGGTTCACAAAATAGTGAAAATACATTAGTTAAGCAAGAAGTTATTTCAAGCCCATTAAAAGGAGAATTAACAGAGCTAAAAAATGTTGAAGATGAAGCATTTGCTTGTGGTGCATTAGGTAAAGGTATAGCAATAATGCCAACAGAGGGGAAAGTTGTAGCTCCAGCAGATGGAATACTTACAACAGTATTCCCAACAGGACACGCTATGGGAATTACAACTAATAATGGAGCAGAAATATTAATACATGTTGGTATGGATACTGTAAAATTAGAAGGAAAACACTTCACATTAAAAGCTAAACAAGGAGACACAATTAAAAAAGGACAGATTTTAGTAGAGTTTGATATTAAAGCAATTGAAAAAGAAGGATATTCTTTAATCACACCAGTAATAATAACAAACTCAGATAATTATTTAGATGTTGTAGAAATCGATAAAAAACAAATAGATTTTAAAGATGATTTATTAACAGTAGTAATATAGTTTAGTTTATAAAAATTATTGATTGTATATATTATGAGTAGTTATAAATATTACTCATAATATCTGGCATGAAATAAAATTTCAGTTATTAGTGAGAATATAGATGTAATTATAATATATTAGTATTAACACAGGTATTTGCTAATCATAGCACCTTAAAGTTACAGTATGAAGATTGTAACTTAAGGTGTTATTTTTTTATTCTTTAGGAAATTATATGAAGATTATATACAATTAAGTGATACGGTTTTACTATTAATATAAAAATATTTTATTTTTGAATTAGACGAATGATTCTATCATCATATACATAAGGATTTCCGCGACCATCTCTATTACTTGTTGCAATATAAATAGAACCATCCTTTCCTTGAACTACTTCACGCAAACGTCCATACTCATCTTTAAGCCATGATTCTATATTTTTTACTACTGTCCCATTACCATTTAATGATAAGGCAAGTAGTTGTTGGCCTCGAAGGGTTGCAACAAGCAATTTATCTTCCCACGGTCCTTGATTTACAAAGGCAATACCAGAGGGTGCCCATGTATCTTCATTACTGTGTATTAAAGGTTTTTGTACTAAAATCTCAGTGGATTCTTCATCTCCTTGTACAAGAGGCCATCCATAATTAGCTCCTGGTTCTATTATATTTATTTCATCATGTGCTGTCTGACCATGTTCTGATGAGTATAATATATTTTTTGAATTCCAAGCTAAGCCTTGGGGATTTCGATGACCTAAGCTATAAACAGGTGAGTTTGGAAATGGATTATCACTAGGAATGCTACCATCTAATTCTATTCTAAGTATTTTTCCAGCAGTACTTGTTACATCTTGAGCTAACGGTGGGTTTTGTGCATCTCCTGTTGTTATATATAATTTCTGATCTGGACCTATTTTTATTCTTCCACCATTGTGAAATTGTGATCCAGGAATATTATCTATAAGAATTTTGTCAATGGACGCCTTATTATTCCTTTCAATTAATCTAACAACACGGTTGTAAATTTTACTACCTTCCTCATAGGAATGCATAACATATAAATAATGGTTTTGTGAAAAATTAGGGTCTAATGCAATACCCATTAAGCCACCTTCTCCTTGACTTATAAATGGAGCTCCAAATGTGATGAGTGGTTGAGGATTTACCTTACCATCTTCTATAATTCTAATTGAGCCAGATCTTTCTGTAAAATATATTTTGCCATCATTACTTATATCTATAGCCCAAGGTACATTTAAATTTTCAGCTATAACTTCTATTTCATAAGGAAATTGTCTTGAAGTTATTGATTTTACCTTTATATTATTCATATTATGATTATGAAATATGGTTTTGTTGAAAATATTAGAGATTATTTTTTTCATATTCTTATCCTCCAAATTTAAATGGATAATTTAATAAAAAGTGTAAAGTTTTAATTAAGAAATATTATTTACTTATAATACTATTCATTTAAAAATATAAAGATACTATTTTGACTATATTGATATTTCAAAAGTAAAATTAATAAATACAAAAAGAATAACGTATAAAAAGAAAGGAAAAATAAAAAAAGTTCGGAAAATCTATTGTAAAAAAATGGTCATACGTATATAATTGGAGATGAAAAGACGAACTATAATATAAAAATAAAAAATATAGTTATGATTAGGGGAGAATTTTATGAACAAAAAAGTTATTTATCAGTTAGATGGGAGACCTAGATTAAGTGAAGCCATACCATTAGGATTACAACATGTATTAGCTATGTTTGTGGGGAACGTTGCACCACTTATAATAATTTCAAATGTACTAAATTTAGATGGGCAAACTCAAGCATTATTAATTCAATGTGCAATGTTTGTATCGGGAATAGTAACATTACTACAATGTTATCCAGTTGGTCCAGTAGGAGCAAAGCTTCCTATAGTCATGGGGACTAGTTTTGGTTTTGTACCAGCAGCTATAGCCATAGGTGTGAAATATGGTATAGATGGATTACTAGGAGCTTGTTTAGTAGGTGCAGTTTCTGAGATTTTATTAGGAGGACTTATACTTAAGCGTATAAGAAAGTATTTCCCACCAGTAGTTACAGGTATAGTAGTTTTAACTATGGGTATTGCCCTTTTACCAACAGGGGTTACTTATTTTGCTGGTGGACAAGGAGCAGTTGATTTTGCTTCACCATCAAATTTATTATTAGGTACAATTGTACTAATTACAGTTATATTTTTCAAACAATATACTAAAGGAATGCTTAGTATATCATCAATTCTTATTGGATTAGTAGTTGGGTATATAGTAGCTATACCTATGGGTAAAATAGATTTTTCATCTTTATCACAAGCACCACTTTTATCTATGCCAGTGCCATTTAAATTAGGAATATCATTCCATCCAGATGCAATTATAGCTATGATATTTGTGTATCTTGTTTCAACTGTAGAAACTATAGGAAATATAACAGCAATAGCAAGTTCTGGACTTGGTCGTGATGCAAATGAAAAAGAAATAATAGGTGGGGTACTTGCTGATGGTTTAGGTAGTTTTATAGCTGCTATATTTAATGTGTTACCTAACACTTCTTTTGGTCAAAATGTAGGAATAATATCTATGACAAAAATAGTTAATAGATTTGTCGTTGCAACAGGAGGATTTGTTTTAATCTTAGCAGGAATATTCCCTAAAGTAGGAGCACTTATATCTTTAATGCCACCTAGTGTACTTGGAGGAGCTTCAATAGTTATGTTCTCTATGATAGTTGTAAGTGGTATAAGATTAATAACTAGTGAACCATTAACTGAAAGAAATGCTATGGTAATTGCAGTATCATTAGGTCTTGGACTTGGAGTATCTTATGTTCCTGGATTCTTTGATTCTTTCCCAGAATCTATTCAATTAATATTTGGTGAATCTAAAACTGTATTACCTGCCATAATAGCATTAATACTTAACATAGTTTTACCTAAAGAAGATGCTATCTCACAAAATATTGATTTATCTAATAATGATATATCATCAGAAAATTTAGCAGAAGCTTAGATAAAAATTAAATATATATCTTGAATCATAGTAAGCAAGATATATATCTTAAAATATAATAAATTAAAAAATTATGCATGTGTTAAACCTCTTATATAGTGTTTTAATACATGCATTTTGTAAAGTAAAGAGATAATAGACATATTACTTAAAAAATAAAAAATATATCTAAAAAAAATTAAATAATAATTGAAATATCTAATTATGGTATTCTATTATAGATTAAAAAATATTATAAAAAATGACAAAATATACTTTATGGGAGGACGTATTATGTTTACACTAATGGAATTAGTGCAACCTCAGTCACTTGAAGAAGCTTATGAAATACTTATGAAAAGAAAAAACAATGTAGTTATAGGGGGAAGTGCTTTTTTAAGGATGGGTACAAAAAGAATAGGTACTGGTATAGATTTATCTAATTTAAATTTAAATCTTATAGAAGAAACTCCAGACTATATAGAAATAGGTGCAATGACTACATTAAGAGATTTGGAAGTTAGTCCTATATTAAATAAATATTTTGATAGGGTTTTACCAAACGCAGTTAGAGATATAATTGGTGTTCAATTTAGAAATATAGTTACAGTTGGGGGAAGTGTATTTTCTAAATATGGTTTTTCTGACTTAATAGTAGGTTTACTAGCTTTAGAAACAGAAGTAGAACTATATAATGGAGGAAGAATGCCATTAGAAGAATTTTTAAATAGAAAATATGAAAAAGACATATTAGTTAAATTATACATAAAGAAAAACAATGCAAATGCTATATATAAATGTATGAGAAATTCAAGAAGTGATTATCCAATACTAAACTTAGCAGTATCAAAAGATGATAACAACTTTAAAATATGCGTAGGTGCTAGACCTCAAAGAGCTACAGTAGCAGTGAAGGCAAGTGAGTTTTTATCAAACAATCCAATAAATGAAGAAAATATAATAAAAGCAAGCGAAATAGCTTGTGAAGAATTGGTATTTGGTTCAAATATGAGAGCTAGCAAAGAATACAGAAAAGCTGTATGTAAATCATTAGTTAAAAATGCTTTAATGGAGGTATCATCATGTTAATCACAATGAATGTAAATGGGAATAAAGTTGATATAGATGTGGCTGCTGACGAATATTTAGTAGATACATTAAGAAGAGTGGGAAATTTAAGTGTAAAAAGAGGTTGTGATACAGGATGTTGCGGACTATGTAGTGTATGGATAGATGGAAGACCAACATTATCATGTTCAACATTATCTGTAAGAGCTAACAAGAAAAATATCACTACAATAGAAGGTTTACAAGAAGAAGCAAGTGAATTTGCTGAAATACTTGTAAAAGAAGGAGCAGAACAATGTGGATTCTGTTCACCAGGATTTATAATGACAGTGATTGCAATGAAAAAAGAATTAGAAAATCCAACGGAAGAAGAAATGATACATTATTTAACTGGTAACCTATGTAGATGTACAGGATATATGGGACAACTTAGAGCAATCAAGAAATATATGGGGGTAAAGTAATATGAATATAGTCGGTAAAGGCATAGCAAAAATAGATGGAATGTCAATAGCTACTGGTAAGCCAGTATACACAGACGATTTAGCAGCTAAAGAAGCATTAGTAATAAAAATACTAAGAAGTCCTCATCCATATGCAACTATAGAAGAAATAGATACAAAAAGAGCGTTAATGGTACCTGGGGTAGAATGTGTATTAACATACAAAGATGTACCAAATAATAAATTTACATTAGCAGGACAATCATACCCAGAGCCATCTCCTTATGATAGATTAATACTTGACAAAACAGTAAGATATGTGGGAGATGAAGTAGCAATAATAGCAGCTAAAGATGAAAAAACTGCTGTGAAAGCTATGAAAATGATAAAAGTTAAGTATAATGTATTAACACCAGTATTAGACATGGAAAAAGCTATAGACAATGAAAATATAGTACATACAGAAGATGTACATTGCAACTTTGATATAGGAATGGAAAGAGAAAGAAATATAGTTTCTAAACATTTATATGAAAAAGGAAATGTGGAAGAAGAATTATCAAAATGTGATGTAGTTGTGGAAGATACATACTATACACAAGCACAATCTCACGGAATGATGGAAACTTACAGAGCTTATAATTATCTAGATCATATGGGAAGATTAGTAGTAGTAAGTTCTACACAAATACCTTTCCATGTAAGAAGACATTTAGCAAGAGCTCTAGATATACCATCAAGTAAAATAAGAGTTATAAAACCAAGAATAGGTGGCGGTTTTGGTGGAAAGCAAACTGCATGTGTTGAAATATTCTCTGCATTAGTTACTTTAAAAACTGGCAAACCAGCTAAAATAATATACGATAGAAAAGAAACTTTCACATGTACAACTAGTAGACATGCTATGAAATTAAATGTAAAAGTTGGAGCAGATAAAGATGGTACTATAAGAGTTATAGATATAAATGCTCTATCAGATACAGGTGCATATGGAGAACATGCTTCTACTACTTTTGGTTTAGTAGGAGAAAAAACTATGCCTATGTATGGAAAATTAAAAGCTGCTAGATTTATGGGAAATGTAGTATACACTAATAAAACACCAGCAGGAGCATTTAGAGGATACGGAGCTACTCAAGGATGTTTTGCCGTAGAAGCTACTATAAATAAACTAGCAGCTAAATTAAATATAGATCCAGTAGAAGTTAGATTAAAGAGTATAATAAAAGAAGGAGAAGTATCTCCAGCTTATGATAAGCACTTAAACAGTGTGGCATTAGATAGATGTATAAATAAAGGTAAAGAACTTATAAAATGGGATGAAAAATATCCATGTAAAGAAATTTCACCTACTAAAGTAAGAAGTGTTGGTATGGCTCTTACTATGCAAGGTTCTGGTATAGCTGGAATTGACACTGCATCTATAGAAATAAAATTAAATGATGATGGTAACTATACTCTACTTACTGGTTCTACAGATATGGGTACAGGTAGTGATACTATACTTGCTCAAATGTGTGCAGAAGTCTTAGAAACTACAATGGACAAAATCGTAGTAAACTCAGCAGATACAGACTCTTCACCATATGATCCAGGTTCTTATGCATCAAGTACTACTTATGTAACAGGTATGGCAGTAGTAAAAGCTGCAACAGAACTTAAGGATAAAATAATAAGCCTTGGAGCAGAGAGATTAGGACTTGCTAAAGAAGCTGTTGAATTTGATGGAGAATATGTAAAATCAGTAGAAGAAGATAAATCTATATCAGTATTTGATTTAGCTGTGGATGTAACTGTAGGACCTAATAAAAATCAATTAGTAGGATATGCTACTCACGGAAGTCCAGTTTCACCACCACCATTTATAGCAGGATTTGTAGAAACTGAAATAGATAAAGAAACTGGTAAAGTTGATATTGTAGATTATGTTGCTGTAGTTGACTGTGGTACAGTTATAAATAAAAACTTAGCAAAAATACAAGTAGAAGGCGGAATAGTTCAAGGTATAGGTATGGCATTATATGAAGATGTGGTATATGGCGAAAGAGGAGACTTAGCATCTAATACATTTATGCAATATAAGATACCTACTAGAAAAGATGTGGGTAATATAATAGTTGATTTTGAAGAAAGTTATGAGCCAACAGGTCCATTTGGAGCAAAATCTGTAGGTGAGGTTGTTGTTAATACAGCATGTCCTGCTATAGAAAATGCTATATACAATGGTCTTGGAATAAATCTAAATACTTTACCTATGACACCAGAAAAAGTATTCATGGCTATGATTAATAAATAATTGTAAATTATGAATAAAAATTTAATTGATACTTTTAATATAAAAAATAAAGATATAATAACAATAGTGGGAGCAGGGGGTAAAACATCTTTGATGTTCTCTGCTTCTTCTTTATTTAGAAAAGACTATAAGGTGCTAGTAACTACGACAACTCACATATATGTACCAGATAAAAATCTTTACGATGAAATGATTATGCTAAGTGATATAAAGGATGATAAGGTAAGTCGAGAAAATCAGAAGTATAATAATGAAAATTGTAATAACGAAAATCATAATAATGAAAAGTATAGTGACATAATCAAAAATAATAAAAATGGAGTATATGTTATAGGAAATTATATAGTAAACAATTCTAATTTAAATACCAGTAATTGTAACATAGACGGCTCAAAGGTAAATCTTCCTAAAATAAAAGGTTTAACTTTTAACCAATTAGATAAAATAACACCTTATTTTGATATAGTAATAATAGAAGGTGATGGTTCAAAAGAAAAACCTCTTAAAGGTTGGAGAGACTTGGAGCCTGTTGTATATAATAAAACTACAAAAACTATAGGGGTAGTAGATATTAGTTCAGTAGGTTTATATATTAATGAAGAAAACATTCATAGATTGGATAAATTTTTAGAGATTATTAATGAAGATTCACAAAATACTGTGAATTTAACACATATTAAGAATATGATTTTAAATAAAAATGGGCTATTTAAGATTTATAAAGGAGAGAAAATTTTATTTATAAATAAAGTTGAAAATATTAATAATGAAATACATGCTCTAAATCTTATAAAAAATATAAAAAATGAAAATCCATCATACATAGATAAGTTTATATATGGAAGTGTTTTTAAAAATAAATTTATAGAAGAATAAATTCATAAAAGGATGATAAATTTGATTTCAGCAATAATAATGGCCTCAGGATTTTCAAGACGTATGGGTCAAAATAAACTTCTTATGAAGTACAATAATAAATTTTTAATTGAGTACACACTAGGTATTATATCTAATTGTAATTTCAAAGAGAAAATACTAGTAACTCAATATGAAGAAATAAAAAAACTTGGAGAAAAGTTAAATTTTAAAGTAGTAATAAATAAATATCCTAATAAAGGTCAAAGTGAATCTATAAAATTAGGAGTAAAAGAAAGTGATGAAAGTGAAGGATATATGTTTTTTGTTGGAGATCAGCCACTTTTGAATAAAAATGATATAGAAAAACTGATAAATGTTTTTCAAGAAGATACTAGCTTCATAGTGATACCAAAATACAAAGAAAGATTAGGAAACCCAGTCATATATCCAAGTATATATAAAGAACAAATTTTAAAACTAGAAGGAGATAAAGGTGGAAAAAGCATAATAAAATCTTCTGATAAAATAAAATATGTTGATGTTTGTGAAAATACTCTATTTGATATAGATAATATAGATGATTTTAAAAATCTTTTAAAAAGAAGGGCAGAAAATGAAAAAAGACTTAATCGTAATTAGGGGCGGTGGAGATATAGCTACAGGAACAATACATAAACTTCATCGATGTGGATTCAAAGTAGTAATCCTTGAAGTAGAAAAGCCTTCATCAATAAGAAGGGCAGTTTGTTTTAGTGAAGCTATATACGAAAATAAATTTATAGTAGAAGATGTTGTATGTGAAAAAGCAAATAATTTGGATGAAATATACAACATACTAGATAGAGGTAATATTCCCGTAGTAATAGATCCTTATGGAGAATACATAAAAATGTTAAATCCATTAGTAGTGGTAGATGCTATATTAGCTAAAAAAAATCTAGGCACAAATAAATCTATGGCACCAATAACCATAGGATTAGGTCCTGGATTTTGTGCATCACAAGATGTGGATGTAGTAATAGAAACTATGAGAGGTCATAATTTAGGTAGAATTATAGAAAATGGACATGCTATGCCAAACACAGGAATACCAGGAGAAATAAAAGGTATAGGTAAAGAAAGGGTTATATACTCACCGGCAGATGGAACAATATCCAATGTAAGACAAATAGGAGATATTGTTAAAAAGGGTGAGGTATTAGCTACTATAAATAATAGTGAAAATAATTCTATAACTGAAGTAAAAGCTACCATAGATGGTCTTTTAAGAGGTATTATAAGAGATAAAACTAATGTAAAAAATGGATTAAAAATAGCTGATATTGACCCACGTATAGAAGAAATAAAAAATTCTTATACAATTTCTGATAAAGCTAGAACTATAGCAGGGGGAGTACTAGAAGCTATATTATATATGAAACAAAAACATGAGGGATAGATAAATTATGGATGAAATAATATTAAAAGAAATATACAATCAAGTTAAAAATGGATATAAAGTAGCCTTTGCCACAATCACAAAAACAATAGGCTCAACACCAGGGAAAATGGGAGCAACTATAGCAGTATTTCAAAATGGAAATATTATGGGAACTGTTGGTGGAGGAATGATAGAGCGTAAGGTGCTAGATAAATGTATAGAGTGTTTAGAAAGTGGAGAGGACTATAACTTCGAATATACTTTAAATGATAATGGAAACTTAGGCATGCAATGTGGAGGAACTGCCTTTGGATATATAAAAGTATTTAAACCAAAGCCTAAACTTATAATTATAGGTGGAGGTCATATAGGACTATCGTTATTTAAAATAGCTAAAAATCTAGATTTCTATACTGTAGTAGTAGACGACAGAGAAGCATTTGCAAATACAGAGAGATTTGAAAATGTTGATGAAGTTTATAGTGGAAACATACCTGACATAGTTGAAAATATGGAAGTTAACGACAATACATATGTGGTCATAGCAACAAGAGGATATGAAGGAGATTTAGTTAGTTTAAGAAGTGTGATAAATAGAAATCCTAATTATATCGGTATGATTGGTAGTAGGAAAAAATGGATTAAAGTCAAAGATACATTGATTAGTGAGGATGTAAGTGAAGAAAAATTAAATAGTGTTTATGCTCCTGTTGGTATAAATATTTCATCTAATAGTGTGGACGAGATTGCTTTTGGTATAATGGCGGAAATACTTTTAGTTAAAAATAATGGAAGCTTGACTCATAGGAGAGATAAATAGCTAGGTAAGGGTATATTAGAGATTATATGATCTTTTGAAAAAGTGAATAATTTGTTGGATATGGTAATATTGGAGTAAGGAAAATAATGGGTGGACGGGGTTCGATATGGTTCGTATCTACCATTGAAATCCACGAAAAGGTATTGGCTAATAAGTCAATACCTTTTTTAAATGAAAATTATTATACTAGTTTAAATAGTTGTAAATTAAAAAGGAGAATTAGATGAAATGATTAAATGAAACTATGGAAGCCTTTATTTAATAGGTGATAAAAATCCAAAATAGTAAATAGCTATTGTGGATTTTTTATTATATTTAAGCAAAAAATTGTAGTAAATTAATATTTTATTTAATATATTATAGAATTTTATGGAAAATAATATAGAATTATATAGAAGAATAATTAAGTTTATATGGGAGAGATAAAATGATATTAAAAAAATTAGAAATACATAATTTTAGAAATTTTAATAGCATAAGTATAGAATTAGATAATAAAAATGTTGTGTTTGGAATGAATGATGTGGGTAAAACTAACTTCCTATATGCATTAAGATTTTTATTAGATAAAGATGTGAGAAAAAATGGATTTATGTCTACAGATTATCATAGACATAATACTAAAGAAAAAATAAAGATTACATTAACTATTGATTTATCTGATTTTGATGAAAGCGAAGATACAAAAAAATTTGTGGCAGAGACTAGAGATGGGGGAGTTAGAAGTTCAGATAAAGGTGATATATTTTATGTAAGAGTTGAAGGGGAATATAATGATAAAGAAGTATTCGGAGAGCCCATAATGAAGTGGGGAGATGATCTAGATAATCTTAAAGATATGCCTTTTAAAGGAACATCTTACTCAATAGATAATATATTTAAGTTAGTATATATAAATCCATTAGTTGATTTACAGAAATTGTTTGAAAAAAATAGAAGATATATTTTTGATGAAAATTCAAGTAGAGAAGAAGATAAACAAATTATAGAGCAAATAAATAAGTTAACAAATAAAGTTAATGAACAAATAGGGAATATGTCAACAATAAATAGTTTTCAAAATGATATAACTGATGAATATAAAAAGCTTAACAATGAAGATGTTAGAATCGAAATAAAATCTGAAATGGCTATAAATGGATTTTTTTCTGATTTAACGCCATACATAAAAAGAGAAGATGATGATAATCATTACCCAACTTCTGGAGATGGAAGAAGAAAAGTTTTATCATATTCATTACTTAACTATATAAATAAAAAGAAATATGAGGACAAAATAGTACTTTATTTACTTGAAGAGCCTGAGAACAATCTTCATAGATCGATGCAAATATCATTATCTAAACAGCTATTTGATGATGATATATATAAATATCTTTTTATATCTACTCACTCTTCAGAAATTTTGTATGAAATGAATAAAGCTATGTTGATAAGAATTCATTCTAAAGAAAGAATTGAATGTAACTCATATCTTTATAAGATAGATCCTAATTACAAAGTTAATAAAAAGAAGTTAAATAGGGAATTTTCAAACGCACTATTTTATGAAAATGTACTATTGATAGAAGGTCCTTCTGAAAAGATTTTATTTGAAAAAGTATTGGATGAAGTTAATCCTGACTATGAGCAAAAAGGAGGATATATTCTACAAGTATTTGGAACCTATTTTAAAACATATATTAGAGCATTAAAAGGTTTAGATATTAAAGTAATAGTTAAAACGGATAATGATTTAAAAGGAAAAAAGGGAAATATAAAAGAATATGAATTATTAGGTATTAATAGATGCTGTGATCTAATGGATATGAGTAAACTTGATAATATAATTATGCCATTTGATTCAACAATAAAAAAGAAAGATAAGTTAATTCAGTTGAAAGCTAAGAAAAAAGAATTATATAGAGATTATGAAAGTCTAATAAATAAATTTAAAGAAAGTAATATATATTTATCTGAAATAGATTTGGAAAATGATTTATTTAGTGTTATAGGTAATAGAATAGCTATACTCCTACAAAAAGAAGAAGAAAAAGTAGTTGGATATCTACAAGAGAGAAAATTATTCAATATGGTCGAACTGGTAGAAAATCTAACAAAAGATGATTGTATAAATATATATGAAAGTGAAAAATTTAAGTGTTTAAAGGAGTTGGTTAGATTTGATGGATAAAGAAGATAGAGATAATATTTTAGAGGATGAAGGTAGTATCATTGTAACAGCGGGAGCTGGATCAGGAAAGACGACTATATTAACTAATAAAATAAGCATAGACCTTGAAAATAACAAAAAACACTATAAGATTGCAGCTATAACTTTTACTAAAAAAGCTGCAAAGGAAATAAAAGAAAGATTAACTA
This sequence comes from Terrisporobacter sp., assembly GCA_029851945.1. The sequence continues at coordinate 12,888 of JARKUZ010000038.1, forward strand.
GTAGCACGAGAGGTCAGTTTTTAGGAACTAATGATAGTTTTGTTGAAAATGAAATTATAAAACCTTTTATTAAAGATGCATTCGGAAATGACTATTCAAATGAATTTGAAGTTGTATATAATAAAAATAAGTTTAACACATTTAATGAAGGATTAGAATTGATAAAAAATCAAAATAAATTAGGTACATATTTTGATAATAAAAAAAACTTCAAGTTTGAATTAGCATTAAAGATATTATTAGAATCTAGAGTATCAAGACAATATATTCAGGCAAGATATTTTAAATTGTATATAGATGAGTATCAAGATTGTGATAAGGATATGCATAATTTATTTATGTATATTAACAGTGAATTAAATATAAAGCTGTTTGTTGTTGGAGATCCGAAGCAATCAATATACCAATGGAGAGGTGCAGCACCAGAACTTTTTTATGAAATGCTTAACGATAAATATAATAACTTTAATAAGTATGAATTAGTAGAAAATTTTAGATGTTGTAAAGATATACAAAACTATTCAAATATTTTAGAGAGGGGAAATAATGATCTATATAAAGAAGTTGAATCGGTTAATGATGTTATAGGCGTATTAGATCACGACAATATTTTTAAATATTTAGACTTGGATAAGGAAATTGCTATACTACTAAGAGTTGCTAAAACAAAAAATCAAGAAATAGCAAAAGAGTTAGAATTGTATTTAAATGAAAAGGGATATAATTTTGTATATATACCAAAAACTCCATTAGATGATTTAGGAACAGAAAATAAACATATATTGCTTGAGTTAGCTAAATATACTAAAGATGAAAAATATACAATTTATGATTTGATTAATAATTTACCGATAGAACTAAGTTCGAGTGACATTAAAGATATAAACAATGCGATTGAAAAATTAAAACATACAGATATTTCTAACGTAGATATAGATTCAATACTAAAGGAGTTTTTCTCTATATTAGAAATAGAAATTAAAGATGAAGAAGAAGTTGTTAAATTTAAAGAAACTATATCAAATATGGCATATGATAATGCGTATAATGGAAAGATATACAAGCATAAGATAATGACAATTCATTCATCAAAAGGGCTAGAGTTTGAGCAAGTGGTGTTATGTGCTAGTGATTTTAAATTGCATTTAAATAGAGATAAAAATGAGCATTATGTAGCAACAACAAGGGCAAAAGATAGGTTAGTAATATTTCTAGATAACGAAAATTATATTAAGTATGTAAACGGTATTGCTATAAATAGTGGTTTGAATAATATTGAAAGAATAATGAAAATTATTAGATGACAAGTAATATAAATTTTGATGCAATTAAATCGTGGGTATTATTCTTGCGAATCATCTCCACCATTGAAATTCACGAAAACACATTGATAATTTGTCGATGTGTTTTTTTATTACATATACATTCTAATGTATAAAAGATATACTGAATGAAGGATAGCAAAAAATATATAAATATAGTAAAATTTATGATAAGAAGTGATGAATAAAGAGTTAATTAATATATGCAAATATACATGAGTGAGGAGTAATAATGGGGATAAAATTGAAAATTGGAGATGTAGAAGAATTAAGAGATACTAAAGTTTATATGGTTGGTAGATTAGCTAAATACAATGAGGTTGAACAACCTATATTTACTGACATAAAGAGTACTAGATTTATAACAATACCTTTATGCAAGGAGCCAGAACCTATAGAAGATGTGAGTGCAATTTTGCCAAATAGCGAAGAAATATCTTCATATATAGGATTTGATAGTAATTTAAAACCATACCTTCCTATAGAATATAAATATTCTAACTACAAGCAAAAGGGAGATATTATTGAGAGTTTATTACAGGATAAATTAATTATTTTCAAGACCAATATAAACGTGAATGAAGAAATAGATAAAAAAGTACAAAAAGATGGTTACAGAGATTATAAAATATTTAAAAATATGACTGTAGAAAATATATTAGACATACAGATAGATGAAAAAGATGAACTTATAAGAGTACCAAAATTAAATATCAGGGGAAAAGATTTTATATCTAAACTAAGAGATGGTGATTATATAGAATTGGTTGAATACCCAACATATCTAGAAGCACCGGAATATATTGTATGTGATAAAAACATGTACTACTTTAATAGCTATGATTGGGAGAAACATTCAAGTAATAAAAATATGTGGTCATATAAAGGTAACATAGATAATTTAATTATATTTGAAATAGAAAGTATGTTATCAGATGAAGAACTAATTATTTTATGCTCGAATTATACTTATTTTATAACTAAGAATATAATAGAAAACAATCCTGGAAAAATAAATACAGTTGCAGAAATAGTAAACTACGAAGAGACAAACGAATTTGCATGTAAGGATATAAAAGAAAAACCAGTTAATTATTATAAGAAACAAATAGATTTTTTAAAGGGAATAGAACTATACTGTAAAAGTAATGGGTTAGGATATAAGTATGAGGATATAGTAAATTTACATATAAGTATAAAAACTAATTTTATAACTATAATTTCAGGAATGACCGGAACCGGAAAATCACAGCTTGCGTGGGCGTATGCTAAAATGTTAGATGCATCCTTAGAAAATGAAAATTTACTATTTATACCGATTAATCCTAACTATATGGAACCGTCAGATATATTAGGTTATTATAATCCAAATATAGGAATGTATACACCATCTGAGACAGGTCTAGTCGATTTTTTAGTTAAAGCACAAAAAAATTCAAATAAAGAATTTATTATAATTTTTGATGAGATGAATTTATCACAAGTGGAACACTGGTTTGCACCATTTATATCATTATTAGAGGCAGATGAAAATAATAGATTCTTATATTTGTATAGTAAAAATAATCGTTGCATTAATGATGAAAAATATCCTAGTATCATAAAAATAGGAAATAATATAAGAATTATAGGTACTATAAATTTAGATGAAACAATAAAAGAATTTTCAGATAGACTTTTAGATAGAGCGAATGTAATAAATTTAGAAAAATTAAGATTTTCTGAATTAAGCCAAGTAATAAATCACGATTTAAAGGATGATTTTTATGAAAAATATATATGTGGAGATTCAGAAGAATTTAAGAATTGGACAGTAGAGTATAATACTATAGAAATCTTAGAAGATAAACTTCAATTCTTTGATGAACTACATGATATAATAGCTAAATATGATTCAAGAAAAGGTGTATCTTTTAGAGTAATTAATGCTATAGCTGCATATATTGCTAATATTCCAATAAATGAAGATGGATAAAAAATTATATCTGAATCGTATGCTATTGATTTACAAGTTAAGCAAAGAATAGTTAGTAAGTTAAAAGGAACAAAGAGAACAATAGGAAATCTTATAGGAGAGTATGATGATGGGCGAGATTTAGTTATAGGGAGTAAGATTATAGAATTCTTAGAAAAAGAATATATAGAAAAAATAAGTAATTTCGAGAAAACGAAAGAACTTATTAAGTATAAAGCGAAGGAATTGAATTTATATGGATATACCTATTAAATTTACTATAAAAAAAAGAGCTAATCAAAATATTCCATTTACAATGTATAAAGGATCTATAGATAACACTAAATTAGGTTCAATATTATTTGAATTTGATGAATATGAAGAAGTATATATTAAGTTTGATTATGATGAAAATAATGGATGTATTTTTATAGATACATATAATGATGATAGTAAAATAATTTGTAATCCAGGTGAAGATATACTTTTAAATTCACCTATGAGAGAAAATAGCTTAGTTCCTGGATATTTTGAAATAAAAATAGATTATAAATATAATATTATATGTTATTTTAGAGTACAACCTAAAAATCTTGAGTGGTCTGAATTAATTAATTTAAGACAAATTTTAGATAAATATATCAAAGGAATATGTACAAATTTTAGTTTAAGTAAAAGTTCTTATAATTACAAGAGTAGTGATGATATTTTAAATTATTATCAAAATCAGTATAATTTATGGCAAGAAATAAAATGGTCTATTAAATTAATAATAAATAATCCTAATGGAGAAAATAAGAAAGTTTATGGCTACCACAGTAAACAAAATAAAATAGATATGAGAACAATTAGAGGCATAAATAAACAAAATAGAGATAAATTATCAGCAAAATATTATACATATAAGCAAGATATTAACTATAATACATCAGACAATATAATGCTATATAATAGTCTTCAAGAATATAGAGATATTTTAAAGAAAAATTATATAAATTCAAAAAAATTTTATATGGCAGAATATAAAAAGCTAAATTATATGAATGAACAGTATAGAAAGAAACAAAGAGAATTAAGTAATATAAAAAATAGTAATATCTTATCTGATAGGTATAAGAGTAGTATAGAAAATAGAGTTAATTATCTAAGAAAAAGCAAATATATGCAGAAAGAAAAATTAGAAATGATAGAAAACCTAAATAAGGTACTTAATAAAATTACAATTGAAGTAGAAGATATAATATTTGAAATTCAAGAAAAGTTAACGCTAAATAAATTTGAGCAAAAGGCTGTATCTTCCATAAAAAATTTAAGATATAAAAGTACAATTGATATGTTAAATAAAATTACAGAGATAAAAAAGTATGAAGATGATTCTCTTAATAAAGAAGATGCATCAATTTTCAGATTAAAAAAAACAGAGGTATTATTTGAATATTTATGTTTTATAAGGGTTATAGAAGTTATGTTAGGTATGGGATATGTTTGTGAAGCTGGTTGGTTTGAAAAGGTGATAAATCAAGAATATGATATTGAAATACCATCAGAGAGTGATAATTATTTTAAAAAGGAAAATATCACTATAGTAGTATCATATGATAAGGAAGCTCCTAATATTATAGAAGAAAGTTATGAAGGATTATATAGCTTCAATTCTAGACACAGAAGACCTGATATATCTATTTTAATGTATAAAGATGGCATATTTATCAAAGCATTAATACTTGAAGTTAAGTGTAGAAATTCTAAATATATATATAGTAATCAAGGGGATACTTGTGTAATTGACACAATGAAAGATTATAGTCAGTTATGTTATTATAAACATAAATTAAAGAAAGATGCGATTGATAGGGTAATTACGTTATATCCGAATCAAAAAAACAATATAAATTTAGAAAAGAAAGAATTGATGGATATATTTTCATTTATACCTATAGATGTAAGTTTGGATGATACTGATAGTGAATTATATATGGAAATTGAGCGATTTATAGAAGAATATGCTAATTAAGTAGTATAGGTATCTAATAAATTCAATATATATTTACAAATGTACATAGAATTTATTAAAATTTTTATGATCACTATTTATAGCAATTACATAAAGTTTATTAAATCGATTATAGTATATGAATTAAAAAGAGTAGTAAATGGTAAAAATCGTGGGTATGATTCCTACGAATCATCTCCACCATTAAAATCCACGAGAAAGGTATCGACATAATTTATTATGTTGATGCCTTTTCTATATTAAGATGCATAATAAAATTATATTTATTAAAGAAATATTATAGCAGTACTAGTATTAATTTCTGGACATATATCTATTACAGTAGATGCTACTAGCAAACTTAATTAATATTATCTAGTTTGAAATATAAAGAAATATATTGCCTACAAAAAACATTTCTCCTACATTACAAAATCGTAATGTTAATGAAATATACATCCATATTAAAAAATAACAAAAATGTTTATAATAGAATCATAAATTATAGGAACTGAGGAGAATTGTTTATGATGAAAAATATATTAAGTGTTGAAAAAATAGAAAAATATTATGGAAATAAAGATAATGTTACAAAAGCCATAG
>JARKUZ010000044.1 GCA_029851945.1 Terrisporobacter sp.
AACTTATCAAGAAGGAAAACATGCCACAAAATTACTTATAGATATGATAGAAAATAGAGAAAGTGTTTTAGATTCTGTAATATTTGACTGTAGTATAAGTTGGAAAGAGTCAACAGATTTATAGATTGTGTTATATTATAGAATGATAAACTGATATTAAATTTTACTTAAAACTTAGCCTTGTATTTAAAATAAATTAATATAGAAAAATATTAGATTAACTTATTAAGATGTCTATAATGCTATTTTAGCATGATAGGCATTTTTTATTACATAAATTCCTAACATAGACTATAACCATATGCAAAAATATTTTGATACTATATACTCATCAAACGAAATCAAACAAAAAGATAGAATATGAAACAAAAAAATTATAAAACACTTTATTAAAATACTTTAATACAAAGTGAAAAAGTTTTCTGATAACATCTACCTAATATAACAAAACTATCGTCAATAGCAAATACTTTCACCTCAACCATAGCAAGAACAATAAATAAATAAGGAACACCAAGACCACAAACCATCTGCAAAATAGCTAAGGTACTAGAACTAGAAACAATAATAAACTACTACTATCCAAATCAACTAAAGAAAAACAAAATTAACTGCCCATTTTACAAAGAAAGCACACCAAGTTTCTCCATAACAGGCAAAGAAAATGGAGCATTTTATCATTGCTTTGGATGTGGTGAAGGTGGAGGAATAATAAATTTTATACAAAAAGTATAAAGTATACTATTTAGACAAGCTCTAAAAAAGCATATGAAATACTAGGAATACTAATAAATTTACTCAGCTTAAATAAAACATCTAATCATAAAGTAAATAAAAATAATGCAGTTCAATTTTATAATAATCAAGCAACCAAAGTCATAAAAGAAGGAAATATAGACAAATTCTTTGAACTAAGATGTAAAAGTGATGGAGGGAAAAATAAAAATTACTTTATCAATTATTCATACTTAGATGAAAAAAACGCACCACTAAAAATATGGGAAATATGAATGAAATCTTAAAAGCAAACAACATAACAGTAGCCTATAATGAAATTACCAAAGATATAGAGATAGAAGGACTAGACTCTCTAAGAGAATGCTATATGGAGTTTGCCGAAAACTATAAATATATACAAAAACTATGTGAGGCTATTATCACATCAAAAGACTTTAATCTTAATTTAAAGAAAATACTTATCATTAAATGGTTACTAAATACAGCTATGATACCTTTTAATGAAGGAAATTCAAACATAGAAGGAATACTGACACTACAAGGTAGGCAAGGTCTTGAAAAGACTAGGTTAATAAAAAAGCTTGTACCAATATATGTAAAGTTAGGTCTAGAATTAGACCCTAGTGATAAAGATAAGGTTTACCAATGTATTAAATATTGGGTAGCTGGATTAGGTGAACTAGATGCTACTTTTAAACGTGATTTAGCAAAACTTAAAGCATTTATTACAGAGCAAAATGATGAATTTAGACGACCTTATGCTATTAAGCCTGTTATCTATCCAAGGTTTTAACTTCAAATAATGGGAAATCTAAAGAATATAAGAAAATAGAAGAGAATAGTTACAAAATTATTAATGAAGTTGATCCTGGAAATATTGAATATTTACAAGAAGTATTAAAAAATATTAAATGAGATGAATAAGTAATCGTGAGTATTATTCTTGCGATTCGTCTCAAGTATTGAAATCCACAAAAGCACATCAACAATTTTGTTGATGTGTTTTTTATTTAATTACAATTGTATAGTCTACAAAATGTAGTATAAATCTTAATAAAATCTTAATAAATCATTGACTTAATCTTAAAAAATAGTTCTTATACTATTATCTATAAACACAATAAAATTATTACTAAAAGTATAAACATGGTAAAATGAAAAGCGAGGTGAGGATAATGATAAAGGGGAATATATTATTAGTTGATGATGATAAAGACATAGTTGAGTCTATGGAAATACATTTAAAAAATGAAGGGTTAAAAGTATACAAGGCTTATGATGGAATAGAAGCATTAGAAATATTAGTTGAAAAAGAAATCCACCTAATTCTAATGGATATTATGATGCCAAAAATGGATGGATTAAGTGCAACATTAAAAATTAGAGAACAAAAAAACATACCAATTATATTAGTATCGGCAAAAACTCAAGATACAGATAAAATAATAGGGCTTAACATGGGAGCAGATGATTATATAACAAAACCATTCAATCCATTAGAATTAGTAGCGAGGGTAAAGTCTAACTTGAGACGTTACATTACACTAGGAAACTTTAAACAAGAAAATTTAGAGGAATTAAAAAATGGAGCATTAGTTCTCGATAATGTTAGTAAAGAAGTTACAGTAGATGGGGAAAGAGTAAAGTTGACTCCAATAGAATATAAAATATTAGAAATGTTACTAAAAAATCAAGGAAGAGTATTTTCATCTAGGCAATTATATGAAAGTATATGGAAAGAGCCAGGATACAACTGTGATAGAACAGTAGCAGTACATATAAGAAGGATAAGAGAAAAAATAGAGATAAATCCTAAAGATCCAAAATATATAAAGGTGGTGTGGGGTGTTGGATATAAAATTGATAAGGAGTAAAAACTTAGTAGCTTTAGTTATATGTTTTTGTATAAGTATAATTAGCTTTAATATTCAAAACATATATTTTCCCATAAGTTACTTAAATAAAGATTTTTATAATAGTCATGAATTAGAATCTGCTTTATATGAAATAGCAACAAACTCTGTATATACGGTAGTTGGAGATAGTGCAAGTGAAAAAATGCTTGATTATAGAAATGAAAGTCGAAAAATTATTTCTAATCATACTTGTGCTCAGATATTTGTTATAAATAATAATAGTAAGGAAATATATTCAAATAATATTTTTGAACTTGATAAATATATGAAATCTGTAGAAGGCTATGCAGAGATATATGAGATTAACTTTAAACAAAATGTTATGTATAAGCTATCAGATGAAGAAAAAGTTAGAGTATCGACAAATGAATATGGTAATTTAGCACAAACAAGAAAAGAAGATGTTACGACATATATAGCTATACCTCCTACTTATGATATATCGGCATATAAAAATACTAATGATAGTGAACCTTTATATGTGAGGTATATACAATTTACTAAAAATGTTAGAGATGCAAATATTTTTATAGGTTCTAAAATAATAGCAGGAATAATAGTAGTAGCATATTTAGTTTTATATATATTAAAGAATAAAGAACAAAACAAAAAAATTATGTTTAATAATATACTAAAAACTATATTATTAATTGTATTAGCTTTAATATTGTCAACATTACAATCTAAAGTATATGGATGGAGTATTTTATACCCTATTATTAATACAGCCTTGCTTTATATTGTATATTATTCAAGTACAATATTACTAGGAGATAAAGGGGAAGAAGAAGTCTTTTCTGAGACATTAATAAGTAAAAAATTGTATGAACTAAAAAGAAGAAATACTACAATTTATACTATAGCAAAGTATATATGGATATTTGTACCAATATTAATAATGCAAATCGGTGCAATTTTTACAAATGACAGTAATTATATTGTTGCAATTTTTACAAATGACGGTAATTATAGTGTATATGAATTTATAATTTATACTGCTCCGCTTTTATGCATAGCTTTATGTATAGTGTCAATTTTTATCATAATAGATAAAGTAAAAAAGATTGAAAAGATAAGAACTGGAATTTCAGAAATAAAAAATGGAAATATAGAATACAAAATAGAAATAAAGAAAGATTCATTATTTAATGATATAGTATGCGATATAAATGAGATGGGTGAAACTATAAATATAGCGGTAGAAGAAAGATTAAAAAGTGATAGAATGAAAAATGAGCTTATCACAAATGTATCTCACGATTTAAAAACGCCTCTTACAGCTATGATTAACTACATAAGTTTAATGAAGAAGGAAGATATTCAGCCAGAACACATAAAAGATTATGTACAAGTATTAGATAAAAGATCCCAAAGATTAAAAGTTTTAATTGAGGACTTATTCGAAGCATCTAAGATTGGAAGTAACAGCATAGAATTAGACATAGAAGAAACAGATATAAATCAGTTGCTTACACAAACTCTAGTAGAAATGGAAGAATATATAGATGAATCTAAACTAGACTTTATAGTGAATATACCTGAGCATGAAGTATACATATTAGCTGATGGTAAAAAGACTTTTAGAGTATTTGAAAATATAATTTCTAACATAGTAAAATATTCTTTAGAAGGAACTAGAGTATATATTGATTTAGAAGAAAAAAATGATAAGGTATACATAAGTTTTAAGAATATATCTAAGTATCAGCTTAATTTTAATCCGGATGAAATAACTGAAAGGTTTACAAGAGGAGATTTATCAAGAAATACAGAAGGTTCTGGACTTGGACTTGCAATAGCTAAAGGATTTGTAGAAGCTCAAGATGGAAACTTAAAAGTTGATATTATAGGCGATTTATTTATTGTTAATATAGAGTTTAATTTATCTTAAATAAAAACTTAAAGTATGTTAATTAATATAGAATCAGAGTAATTTAAAAATTTCTATACTTTTACTTAACTATAAGTGTTTGAATAAAAATTAATGGTGGATATGATTTTTGTGAATCACCTCCACCATTGAAACCCACGAAAAGGTATTGGCTATTTAGCCAATACCTTTTTTATGGAAAATAATATTATATTTATACTAGACCTAATAATATATACATTTACAAAATAATTAAAGGAATATGCTATAATAGCTTTGTGTTAGACTAAAATGATTTTATTGATAAAATTATAAATAATACTTATGTTGTATAGGGGAGATGACATGAAGAAGCGAATTTTAATTATAGAGGACGATAATGAAATATCTAATATGATTGCAGATTATCTTGGTAAAAATGGATATGAAACGCATATAGCTAAAAATGGAATAAAAGGGATTAAATATGCTATAGAAAAGGAACCTGACTTAATTATCTTAGATGTTATGTTGCCATATAAAAGTGGTGATGAGATTTTAAGAGAAGTGAGGGAATTTTTGGATATTCCAATAATAGTAGTATCAGCAAAAGAAAATATACAGTTTAAAGTTGATTTATTTAAAATAGGGGTGGATGATTATGTAGTCAAGCCATTTGATTTATCAGAACTTCTAGCAAGAATCGAAACAAATTTAAGACGCTACTTAAAACTTACAAGTCAACAAACACTTTATAAATACAAAAATATAACACTAAACTATGATTTAAAGGAAGTCTTTGTTGATAACAATATTGTCAAACTTACATCTAAGGAGTTTGAGATTTTATACTTATTTATAAAGTATCCAAATAAAGTATTTTCTAAGAAAAATATATACGAAACAGTGTGGAAAGACTCATATGCATATTATGATGAAACGATAAACACTCATATAAGTAATATAAGAAAGAAGATTGATAGTGAATTAATCGAAACTGTTTGGAAAATGGGATATAAGCTAAAGTGATTATTTTAGAATTTCTTTAGAATTTAGTTTAGAAATTCTTATATTTTAAAATATATCATATAAGGCAGAGGAGATGATAAATATGTCAGAGATAATTTGCCAAACAGTACACTTATCAAAAAAATATAAAGATAATACAGTACTTGATAACGCAAATATCAACATTAAAAGAGGGGACATTTATGGTCTTATAGGCGAAAATGGAGCAGGTAAGACTACATTAATAAAAATAATTGCTCAGTTAATAAACCAAACAGAAGGAAAAGTAAAGCTATTTGGAACAACTGATAAAAATCAATTATGCAAATTGCAAAAAAATATTGGATATACAATTGAAAATCCAGCACTGTACATGGACATGACAGCAAGACAAAATCTAGAAGTAATACGTATGCAAAAAGGAATACCTGGAACATACGATATTGAGAGAGTATTAAAACTTGTAAACCTAGATATTAATGATAAAAAGAAGGTAAAAAACTTTTCTCTAGGAATGAAACAAAGATTAGCATTAGCTATGGCATTGTTAGATGAGCCAGAATTATTAATTTTAGATGAGCCTTTAAATGGACTAGATCCTACAGGAATTTTAGAATTAAGGCAACTGTTAATAAAATTAAACTTAGAAAAGGGAATTACAATAGTTTTATCTAGTCATATTCTTAGTGAACTATACAAGTTATCAACATGTTATGGAATTATGCACAAAGGAAAGTTAATAGAAGAGATATCGTCTAAGGAATTAGATGAAAGATGTAAAAAGCATATATATCTAAATGTTTCAGATAGCAAAATTGCATCTATTATTTTAGAGAAAGAACTAGGTATAAATGATTTTATTGTTTGTAATAACAATATTATAAAAATATATAGCCACCTCGATGAATGTTCAAAAATCAATTCAACTTTAATATTAAACAAAGTCTTAGTCGAAGAGATTAGTATTAAAGGAGATAGTTTAGAATCATATTTTACAAAAATAATTGGAGGTGGGGCTAATGTATAATATTTTAAAAGCAGAAATATATAAATTAAAATACAGTAAAGAACTTATGATATGTTTGATAGGACTATTAATACTAGCTATAATAAATACTTACTACGGTTCAGCAGAAGTTGGTGCGAAAGGTGCATTAGTTCATCCAAGTAGAGAAATAATTGGAATAATGGCTTGTAGTTTGTTTGCAGCTACATACGTAGGAAAAGATTTAGTATCAAAAACTATTAATCACACACTAACATCAGGATATGAGAGAAGCAAAGTTTTTCTAAGTAAGTATTTGTGTTACCTGATTGGTTGTGTGATTATTTTACTTGCAAACTATGTATTTGTAGGAAGTACATATGGGTTATTTTACGGATGGGGACAAGTATTTAATATCAGTGAGTTATATTTTTTAATTATATATGTAGTAATTGGTATATTTTTTAATATATGCATTTCTTCAGTTTCATTTTTTATTTGTATACTTGTAAAAAACTCAAGTGTATCAATTGCCTTATGTGGAGGAATTGTAGGATTGACACTAGCGCTAACTCAGCTACCTTGGAATACTATTACTTATTATGTTGCAAATAAAGATTATTCTTTAGGAATGATGCCACTTATCTTTGCAATAAGTTTTGTATTAGGTACAGGTATTTTATATTTAATTTCCAATTATTGTTTTAACAAACAAGATATTTAATATGAAAGGATGGATTATGATATGATAACAATTTTATTAATTATAGGATTTACATATATCATAATCCGTTTCATATCTATAAAAAAACAACTAAGAAAAATTAAGATTCAACTTAATAAAAAAGAACGGATAAATATAATATTAAATGATAAAGATGTAGAAAAAATAGCGGAATCTTTTAATATTGTTTTGCAAGAACAAAAACAACTAGAGATAAATATAAGAAACAGAGAAGAAAAGCTAAAACAATCTATTTCTAATATTTCACATGATTTAAGAACACCACTTACAGCTATTAGAGGGTATATTACACTTCTTGAAAATTGTACTGAAAAAGAAAGAAATATGTATATTGGTATTCTTTCTAAAAAATCAGAAGAACTAAATAATTTAATTAATAATTTTTATGAGCTTTCTATTTTTGATAATGATAGTTACCAAATAGATATAAAAGCTATTGATATAGTAGAAATAATTATGGAGACTGTTATTTCTAATTATGCCTTGATTAAAAATAAAGAAATAGAAATTGATAATAAACTTCCTTCTAAATCAATAGAAATCCAAGGTGGAGAAGTGGTTTGTTCAAGAATTATTCAAAACTTAGTTTCTAATGCAATAAAGTATTCAACGGGTTATATTTCTATTGAACTTAAAGAGTTTGACGAGTATGTTATTTTTAAGATTAGAAATAGTGTTTCGGATTTAACTCAAGATGATTTGAAATATTTATTTGATAGATTTTATACTGTAGATAAATCTCAAAATCGCAGTGGAAGTGGCTTGGGGCTATTTATTGTAAAAGTATTACTTGATAAGATTGATGGAGAAGTTTATGAAGTTAGTTTAAGTGATGACATATTAAGTATAAGTATTTTATTTAGGTATTTATAATGATAATTATATAAGTTATTTGATATTTATAAAGAATTATTGAATGATTTAATAATGGATATTATTATAAAAAATTATTTATATTATTGAAATTAACAAATACTCATATCTATTGAATATAAGTATTTTTAATATGTTTAAAAGTTACTAAAATTAAAATACAATATATAAAATTAGAAACATCGAATCGAATTTTATTTTGCATTTTGGAAATAATAAAATAGATATTTATTAAGGAGGAAAACAAAATGCAAAGAGGCGATTTAAAATGTAATGCAACTGATTGTATGCATAACATAGATTATGATTGTAAGGCAGGTGCTATACATGTAAGTGGACTTGGTGCAGTATCGATTGAGGGGACTAGTTGCACAAGTTTTGTGGATAGAGATAGTACTAGTTTTGTAAATAGTCTAGCTGGAAGTCCTAATGAAAAAGAATCATTTTTTAATAGTTCTAATAGCAGTTTTGTAAATAGTACAGGTGATTCGATTACAAAACCATGTGATATAAAATGTGAGGCTCATAATTGTATATATAATGAAAATAAAGAATGTCATGCAGAATATGTTGAAATAGATGCAGACAATGCACATTGTGATTCTTTTAATTATGAAGAACATGTTTAATACCATAAAAAATACGTTTCTTAAAAATATTGATAGAAGTGGATTTTAATAATTGTTTAAATAAGTTTACCTTAAGAGATACGTATATTGTAATGTTTTTAACTATATATAGATAAAATGATAATTTTATCATCTTTAGTTGTTTCTATATATGATTTAATTAGAAAAAGTAATAATTTAGAAAA
>JARKUZ010000058.1 GCA_029851945.1 Terrisporobacter sp.
ATGTAGCTAAAAATATAGTAGCAGCAGGACTTGCAGATAAGTGTGAAATAGAGTTAGCTTATGCAATAGGTGTTGCTAGACCATTATCAGTATTTATAGATACTTTTGGAACTGGAAAAGTTGAAGAGTCTAAGTTAGTAGAATTAGTAAATAAACACTTTGATTTAAGACCAGGAGCAATCATAAGAGATTTAGATTTAAGAAAACCTATATACAAGCAAGTAGCAGCTTATGGTCACTTTGGTAGAACTGATATAGATTTACCATGGGAAAGAACTGATAAGGCAGAGCTATTAAGAAAAGAAGCATTAGGACAATAATAAATAAAGAGGTAATCTTTTAAAAGATTATCTCTTTATTTATTATAAATTGAAATAGTTTTAGCTTAAAAATAGAGTTTAAGATATTAATCTTAATATTATTTAGACAAGTAGTTAATATTTATATAGTAAACAAGCATATATATGTAATGAGATTTAATATCTATAAGGAGGAATTACTATGGGAAGTAAAAGTAGTATTAGTGAGATAATTAAATTTGCAGGAACATATATATCTGTATGTATAGGGTCGGGATTTGCTACTGGGCAAGAAATAATGCAATTTTTTTCAGCACATGGCATAGTTAGTATATTATCAAACTTAATATGTATGGGTTTACTTGCATATTGTGGATCTAGTTTATTAGAAATAGGGAAAACTCAAAAACTAAGAAGTAGCAATGATATATTTACATATTTATGTGGAAACTATATAGGTGGATTTTTTAAATTATTTATGCCTATATTTTTCTTTTGTAGCTTTATGGTTATGATATCAGGGGCAGGTGCGTCTATAAATCAATACTATGGGATAGATAAACAAATAGGTTCCATAATAATAGGAGCACTAGCATTAATATCTGTACTTATGGGAATGAATAAAGTTATAGATATCTTGGGTAATATAGGGCCAATCATAGCTATAATGTCAGTGGGAGTTGGTGTAGTAACTATTGCAAGAAACTATGAATCCCTTTGTGATGTTAATCAAATATTAACCACAATAGATGTTACTAAGCCAGTAGATAACTGGTTAACTACAAGCATAATATACACAGGACTAAACTTAATAATAGCCACACCTTTTTTAGTTGGAGTAGGCTCTACAGCAAAAAAGAAAAGTAGTTGCATATGGGGTGGAATTATTGGTGGAGTATTATTTATGGCAGCGGCTATAGCCCTTAATTTAGGAATAATGTCTGATATAGAAAATATATACATAACTGAAATACCTACTTTATACATGGCTGATAAAATCGGACCAATCGTAGGGGCTATGTTCTCACTGATGTTAATAGCAGGAATATATACAACTGCAGTTCCATTATTATGGACTGTATGCACAAGCTATTTTAAAGAAAAGAGTAGTAAGTTTACAGGTATAGCAGTATTTTGTACTATATTAGGCGTAATCGGAGGAAGGTTACCTTTTGCAACACTAGTAAAACTTATATATCCACTATCAGGTATGTTTGGAGTTATAATATTAATATCCATATTTGTAAATAAGATAAAAAATACTATATGTGGTATTAATATTAAAGCTAAGGGTTTATAATATTTGATATAATAAATACATAATTAAAATACTAAGGAGAAAAATATGACAAAAAAGTTAGAAATAGATTATGCATTTGGATATGTTTATGACAAAAGTAAATTAGTAGTAATGTATCCAGTGGGAAGTAATGTAATAGATGAAAAAGAATATGAGATGGAAGTTGAAGTTGCCTTCTTAGAAGATGGAATAGAGGCTGCATTTGAAGAAAGTGATATAAAAGAAGCAAATGATACTATAAAACCATTAGAAATGTTTTTAATGAAACCAAGTAAAATAATACCATTTGTAACAAGTATAAAAAACTATGAAAATAAAGAAGAAAATGAAAAATTATTAAAAGAATTTGATGAAGAATATAAAGTAAAGGAAAGTTACATAAATAAAGGATATGAGATAAGAGATGTATATCATGTGTTTGAGAACGTAGTAAAATATATACCTCAAGAAAATTTAGATACTTTAAACATATTAAAAATAGAAAAAGAAAAATTTGATATGGACAAATTTATAGAAACTACTAGAAATAATTTAGATGAGGCTATAAATAGTGAATTAATACCTGTTAATATGGAAAAAAGTAATCTAACAAATAGATTATTCCTTAAAACATCAAAAGATACAAGTGCTAAATATGTAGTATTTGGAACAGATATAAGTACGTATTCAGAAGGGATACTTTGTGCAAATAAAGAAATAATAAAAGATATGGATGTAGATATGGGAGATCTTGAAATATCAAATACAAAAGATGTTGGATACCTTATAGAAGAAGCTGATGGATACCTAACATTTAAAATATCAAATTATAATAGTCAAACACCTAACGGAAACCAATTAGCACAAATAGTAGATTATAGCGGTGTATTCAAGAAAATGATGATTGATTTTATAGGTCAATTTATAAAATAAATAAATGGCGACATGAAGTGTAGCGCCCACGCAGTGGCTTGATCGAAGCGAATTTTTTATATAAATAAAAATAGAAAAAGTATCTATATTTATAGGTACTTTTTCTATTTCTAATAAAAAATTAAACATTTAAAAAAAATAAAGTAAGTTAAATACTAATTATTCTAAAATTTACCTATTATCGTGTATTAATAATAAATAAGATCCACCAGCTAATTTACTATTACAATCTATTCTTCCAACTAAATCATTTCCTTTAGATATATAGCCATCAGAGTCAACTTTACCAATAGGTGAATTATTTATATGGTGAGAATGAATAGTACCGTCTTTTTCTACTCTCCCAATTGGATTATCACTAAGATCATACATAACATTATCACAAACTTTACCAATAGGGCAGTCATGATATAAATGATTATGAACAATGTTATTAGCATCTAATCTTGCAACAGGTCTAGCATTATAAGGAAATTTAACCATTTCAAACATACTTATCACACCTTTCAAAATAATTGTAAAGATTTAGAAAATTAATACAATAATACAATTCTATATTTATTAACTTACACCTTTTAAATAAAACAAAAATACATAATACATGAATTTAGATATAAACAACAATATATAAAATATATTTCTTAAAAAGGTTTTTGATACATATATTTTTATATAAATTATTTTTATAAAGGAGATTATATGTATACTGAATATATCAAAAAAAGGGTAAAAGATATAGAGCCTTGGTTAATAGAGGTGAGAAGAGAATTTCACAAGTATCCAGAATTATCATTAAATGAATATAATACTAAAAATAGAATATTAAATTACTTAAAAGAAATGAATATAGAGTATACAGAATTTGAAAAACACAACGGAGTTATGGCTTACATTATAAAACCAGAAAATAAGATAACTATAGGAATTAGAGCTGACATGGATGCGTTACCAATAAATGAAGAAAATGAAATTACTTATAAGTCAAAAAATAAAGGTGTGATGCATGCTTGTGGACATGATGCTCATATAGCTATGCTACTTGGAGCGTGTAAGATTTTAAATGATATGAAAGATGAGTTACATGTAAATATAAAATTTCTATTTCAACCAGCAGAGGAGACTGTAGGAGGTGCAAAATTTTTAGTAGAAGATGGATGTATGAAAAATCCATATGTAAACTATATGTTTGGATTACATGTGATACCATATCTAGAGACTGGATACATAGAGACTAAATATAATATATTAAATGCAAGTGCTGATAGTTTAAAAATTATTGTAAAAGGTAAAAAATCTCATGGGGCATATCCAGAGTCTGGTAAAGATGCTATAGTAGTAGCGTCTAATATTATTTTATCACTACAAAGCATAGTAAGTAGAAATATATCACCATTAGATAGCGTAGTTTTGACGATAGGTAAAATTAGAGGAGGAGAAGCTCAAAATATTATATGTGAAGAGGTTTCAATGAATGGAACACTAAGGACAATAAATAAAAATACAAGAAAAGAAATGATCAAAAGAATAGAAAATATAGTATTGGATATATGTAGAGCATTTGATTGTGAAGGAGAAGTACTATGGGAAAGGGATGGGTATCCTCCTGTAGTAAATGATAACTATTTAGTAGACATAGTAGTTAAAAATACAGAAAAATTATTTGGAAAAGATAGATTTATACTAAAGGAGAAGCCATCTTTAGGAGGAGAAGATTTTTCTTATTATTTAGAAGAATGTAAAGGTGCTTTTTATCATATCGGTTGTAGGCATAGTAAACAAGAGATTACTCAGCTTCATACTTCTACATTTAATATAGATGAAAAATGCTTAGTAGTAGGAACTCTAATGCATATATTAAATGTTTTATATTTTAATAGTAATTAATTAGTTACAAAATCAAATTCTGTATATATAGAAAAATCAAAACATTAAATTTAAATTAAATTATTGTTTTATATATTGACAACTATGTATAAAAATGTAATAATAAATAAAAAAATGAAAATAAAATAATACTAAATCAGCTTTAAAATAGTCCAGAGAGGCTAAAAAGATATGTAATGTTTACACTAGTAGTATAGAAATGACTATCCTTTTATCGTGCTGATAAAAGGATTTTTTATTATATGGAATTATAAAATTTTTATCTTTGGACTATTTAAAAAGGCGGGGTTTATAAATAAAATTAGGAGGGTTTATCATGACATTTAAAAAGTTAGTATCATTAGCAACTGTAACTGCATTATCAGCATCATTATTAGTAGGATGTTCAAGCGGAGAAAGTGAAAAGAAAGAGGATGGTAAACTAAAGATAGCTATGGTAACAGATGTAGCAGGAGTAAATGACCAATCATTTAACCAATCTGCATGGGAAGGTCTAGAAAAAGCTAAAAAAGATTTAGGAGTAGATGTTACATACTTAGAATCAAAGCAAGACTCAGATTATGCAAGTAATATAGAAACTTTAGTAGATCAAGATACAGATTTAATACTAGGAGTAGGTATGAAATTAGCACCAGCTATAGAAGAAGCATCGAAAATGTATCCAGACCAAAAATTTGCTTTAATAGATGAAACATATCCAGAAGTACCTAAAAATATAGAAGCAGTACAATTTAACTCAGAACAATCTGCATATTTAGCAGGGATAGTTGCTGGTAAAATGACTAAAACTAATAACGTAGGATTTATAGGTGGTATGGAGTTACCAGTTATAGAAGCATTCCAATATGGATATATGGCAGGTGTAAAAGCTGCAAATCCAGAAGCTAAAATACAAGTTCAATATGCAAATTCATTTACAGACCAAGCAAAAGGTAAGGCTATAGCTAAGCAAATGTACTCTCAAGGTGCTGATATAATATTCACTGCAGGTGGGGATGTTGGTACTGGAGCTATAGAAGCTGCTAAAGAAGAAGGTAAATATGCTATAGGCGTTGATAGAGATCAAAGTTCCCTAGCACCTAAAAATGTATTAACTTCAGCTATAAAAAGAGTTGACGTTGGTGTATATGATGTAGTTGAGAAATTAAAAGAAGGTAAGTTTGAAGGTGGAACAACAACAGTATATGGATTAAAAGAAGGTGCTGTTGGATTACCTGAAAGTACTAAAAACTTAGTACCACAAGATGTAATGGACTATGTAAACCAACAAATTGAAAAGTTTGAAAAAGGTGAATTAAAAGCACCTAAAAATGAAAAAGAATATAATGAAATGGTAAATCAATAAAATGATTTTTAATCTACTATAACTATAAAAAAAGAGCTATCTTATGAGATAGCTCTTTTTTGTATTTAATATATTAAGCTAAGCCTAATATATTAAATAAACAAGTTGTCATAAAGCAAACTGTAAATGCTATTACAGTAGGTAATAAAAATCCTATTAAAGTCCATTTAGTACTACCAGTTTCTTTTTTTATAGTAATTAAGGTAGTAGCACAAGGCCAATGAAGTAAGCTAAATAACATAACATTAAGTGCTGTTAGATAAGTCCATCCATTATCTCTCAAAACTGTTCCTAAAGCTGAAAGTTCATCTAATTCAATCATTGAACCTGTAGCTAAATAAGACATTAATAAAACAGGTATAACTATTTCATTTGCAGGTAAGCCAAGTATAAAGGCCAAAAGAATAAATCCATCAAGACCTATAAATTTAGCTATTGGGTCAAGAAAATTTGCTACATGAACAAGTATACTCATGTCTCCTATATAAATATTAGCAAATATCCATGTTACAATACCAGCAGGTATGGCAACTATAACTGCTCTGTATAAGACAAATAAAGTTCTATCAATTATGGATGTATATAAAACTCTTCCTACTTGAGGAGTTCTATATGGTGGAAGTTCTAGTGTAAAAGTAGAAGGAACTCCTTTTAATAGTGTCTTTGACAAACCATAAGAGACTAATAGTGTTATTAATACACCAAATACTACTATCAAAGCAATGCAAAGAGCAGTTACTATGCTTGTAGAAGTAGAACTTGCAATGGCTGAGGAGAAAAATATTGTAGCTACAGCAATCAAAGTTGGAAATCTACCATTACAAGGAACGAAGTTATTCGTAAGTATTGCAATTAGTCTTTCTCTTGGAGAATCAATTATTCTACAACCTATAACACCAGCAGCATTACAACCAAATCCCATACACATAGTGAGACATTGCTTACCATGACAACATGCCTTTTTAAATAAATGGTCTAAGTTAAATGCAACTCTAGGAAGATATCCAAAATCTTCAAGTAAAGTAAATAATGGAAAAAATATTGCCATAGGTGGTAACATGACAGAAACAACCCAAGCCAAGGTTCTATACATACCAAAAGTAAGCATTTCATTTAACCAAACAGGTAGATGTATAGTTTCTAAAAAATTATAAATATGTGGTTCTATACTAAAAAGTGCATTGGATATCATCTGGGAAGGGTAGTTTGCACCTTGTATAGTTAACCAAAGTATAAAAGCAAGACACAATAGCATTAAAGGAATTCCAAATACTTTAGATGTAATAATCTTATCTATTTTATCATCTCTCTTATACTTTATATCACTTTTTATACTTATAGATAAATTATATAGTTCAGAAGCATATTCATAATTAGTTTTACTTATACTATCTCTTATTAATTTTTTATCTATATTTAGGGGAAGTTTTGATTTAATTAAATCAATTGCCTTGTTACAGTTACCATCTACATAGTCATTCATAGATTTATAAATACTATTATCTCCATCAATAAGCCTTAAAGCAAGCCATCTAGACTTTATAAAAGGAACATATTCTTTTAAGTCTTTTTCTATGGTACTTACATAACTCTCAATTTCTTTATTATATTTTATTATTTTATTATTATAATCGTATTGGTTTAATACTACTTTATCTAAAGTATATAAAAGTTCATCAATTCCTTTTTTATTTCTAGCTGATGTTAAAACTACAGGTATTCCTAGGTATTTTTCTATTTTATCTTTATCAATAAAAATACCTTTTTTCTTAGCTTCATCAATTAGGTTTATGCAAAGTATAACTTTATCAGTTAACTCCATAATTTGAAAAACCAAATTGAAATTTCTTTCTAAAGACGTAGCATCAGCAACAACAATAACTGCGTCTGGATTTCCAAAACAAGCAAAATCCCTAGCTACCATTTCTTCTTGAGATGCAGCAAATAGAGAATAAGTACCTGGTAAATCTACTAAAGCATACTCTCTATCATTGTATTTAAAATCCCCACGAGCGGTACAAACTGTTTTACCAGGCCAATTACCAGTATGTTGCTTTAATCCAGTTAAAGCATTAAAAACTGTACTTTTACCAGTGTTAGGGTTCCCAGCTAAAGCAACAACATATTGGTTGGGCTTTCTTTCAATATCAAACATGTCTTTTAAAGATTTTACCTTTGTAGAGTCATGAGTTAAACCCATAATAAATCCCCCTTTATAAAACTAAAAATTAAATATAAAGCTAAAATTTAAATTCTAGAAACAATAATGTTATCTCCTTCTTCTTTCCTAAGAGCTATTTTTGCTCCTCTTATATCGTATACTGTTAAATTATTTTTAGGTCCCTTTCTTATAACATGAACTAATGCACCATCTGTAAGACCTAAAGCAAGCATTCTTTCTCTTATATATCCATCAGTTAAAAGTTGTTTAACTATAACTGTAGAGTTTATATCTATATCACTAAGTTTACTCATAATGCACCTCCATAAAATTCAAACTTAGTCTAAGCTAACTTTCACATTAAATACTATGAAAAAATTATAAGAAATGTTACATAAAAGTACTATGAAAAATATAAAGATAATATATTTAATATAAGACACATAGGAGGTTAAAACAATGAATAATGAGTATTACACGTTTAATGAATATATAAAAAATAATAAACTTAGTCCTAGTGAAGAAGATTATATTGAGATGATATATAGATTATATCTAGAAAATAAGACAATTAAAGTTGCTGAAGTTGCATTAGCTCTAAATGTAAAAATACCATCAGCAAGTAAGATGGTAAAAAGGCTGAGTGATAAAAATTTATTAGAACATGAAAGATATGGATGTATATATTTAAGTTGTGAAGGTAAAAGAATAGGAAAAAAATTATTAAAAAGACATGACACTATAGAATCATTTTTAAAAATTATAGGTGTTCAAAATAATCTTCATGAAGAAACTGAAAAAATTGAACATACTATTAGGGAAGAAACATTAGAAAAAATAAGCTTATTAGTAGATTTTTTAGGTGAAAATAAATCTATATTGAAAGAGTTTAAAGATTATATATTAGACAGAGATGATGCATTTTAATAAAAATAACTAATAATTAAATATATATTGTTAAAAATAACTTATAGAATGATTGAATATAAAATATTAAATTTAACATAAATTGAACAAAAGAAAAGGAGATATACCTTATGAATAAGGATAGCATAAAAGTTATTCCACTTGGAGGTCTTGGAGAAATAGGAAAAAATATAACTGCCATAGAATACAACAATGAAATAATCATTATTGATTGTGGGATATCTTTTCCGGATGAAGATATGTATGGAGTAGATTTAGTTATACCAGACATACGATATCTGTTAGATAAAAAAGATAAAGTAAAGGGAATGTTTTTAACACATGGACATGAAGATCATATAGGTGCTATACCATATATACTAAAACAATTAAATATACCTGTATATGGAACTAAGCTTACTATAGGGTTAGTGGCAAACAAATTAAAAGAACATGATATGTTAAATCATGTAGATTTAAACTCTGTAAAAACTGGTCAAAGTATAAAGTTAGAAAATATAAAAATAGAATTTATTGGAGTGACTCATAGTATAGCTGATGCTTGTGGATTAGCCATACACACACCTTTAGGTATAATACTTCATACAGGAGACTTTAAGATAGATTATACTCCTATAGATGGACGAATGACAGATTTAAATAGAATAGCTACACTGGGCAAAAAAGGTGTATTACTTTTAATGGCAGATAGTACAAATGTTGAAAGGAGTGGACATTCTATATCCGAAAAAACTATAGGAGAAACATTAAATAGAATTTTTACAAATGCTAAAGGAAGAATAATTGTAGCTACATTTGCTTCTAATATTCATAGAATGCAGCAGATAGTAAATGCATCTATAATACAAAATCGTAAAGTAGTATTTAGTGGAAGAAGTATGGAAAATATATCACAAGTAGCTATGGAACTAGGATACTTACATATACCTAAAGAATATATAGCAGATATAGATGATATAAGTAAGTATCCAAATAATGAAATAACTATAATAACAACAGGAAGTCAGGGAGAACCAATGGCGGGTCTTTCTAGGATAGCTTATGGATCACATAGAAAAATACTTATAGAACCAGATGACTTTTTTATAATATCTGCATCACCTATACCTGGTAATGATAAATTAGTTTCTAGGGTTATAAACCAATTATTTAAAAAAGGCGTAGATGTTATATATGAGGATTTAGAAGAAATCCATGTATCAGGACATGCTTATCAAGAAGAGTTAAAGCTTATTCACAGCTTAGCCAAACCTAAGTACTTTATGCCAGTACATGGAGAATATAGACATTTAAAACATCACAAAGACTTGGCTATAAAGCTAGGAATGAAGCCTCAAAATGTATTTACTTTAGAAACTGGACAAGTATTAGAAATAACTAGTGAAGAGGTAAATACAAATAAAAGAGTTTATACAGGTGTTATATTTGTAGATGGATTAGGAGTAGGTGATGTAGGAAATATTGTACTTAGAGATAGAAGAGATTTAGCTAAAGATGGAATGGTAACTATTGTAGTTGCTATAAATAGAGATAGTTATAGTATAGTAGCAGGGCCAGACGTAATAACTAGAGGGTTTATATACGCCAGAGAAGCAGAAGATTTGATAAATAAAATAAAGGAAGTATCAAAAGAAGAGATAGAAAAATGCCTAGAACAAGAAATATTGGAGTGGCAAATACTAAAAACAAATATTAAAAGAGCCATAGAGCAATTGCTATACCATAAAACTAAAAGGAGACCTAGTGTTTTCCCTATAATAATGGAAGTATAGCATATAAAAAGATATTAAATTAGATAATATAAAAAATTAAAAGCCTTCTGCTAGTTTAAAATAAACAATCAGAAGGCTTTTTAAATTTTTACTATTTATTAGAATTAGAAAGTGCTTTTGAGTATAATTCTAAAGATTTATATAGGCGAGTTCACCTAAAGTCCCATTATAGTAGTTATCAGCATCTATTGGTATTTTATCTTTAATATCATCTAACATAGGTATAAAAGATACCTTTGAAAATACTATAAAAAGCTTAAATTATGTAGTTGTTATAATGACAATATCAGCAGGAGTTTTAGCCTTTGTGGTTATTTATAACCTGACAGATGTAAATATTTCAGAGATAATAAGAAAAATAACTACGATAAAAGTTTTAGGATTTTATGATAATGAAGTAAGTGTTTATATAGAGGGAAGTGATATTTAATAGATACAATAGTAGGTCTATTTGAAGGAAAAAATTGCATTTACACTTACAATAGTATTAGGGTTAATTATAAATATATCTATGTATCATAAGCTAAAAAATATAAAAATGGTGGAATCTCTTAAATCTGTCGATTAATGATGTAAATTGCAAATATAAAATTATGTCAAAAATAAATCTTCTTACATAATATATCTTAAGAGTAGAAAAACTCTAGAATATAAATGACAACAGGAGGTAAATATATGAGCAATATGTTAGATAGATTCTTTGGAGGCTGTGATGGTGGATTTGGAGCATGGTGGATAATAGTACTATTTTTCTTGTTCCTAGCATTTGGAGATGTATGGTGTGAAATAGATATATGTTCATGGATACCATTTTTAATATTATTATTAATAATATGTGGACAAGAAGGATTCTTTGGTTGTTAAATTAAACTAAATATAATTAAATTAAAAGCTAAGAGTAAAATCTTAGCTTTTTAAATTATTTCAAAATAAAACTTAAAAAAATAAGCATTTTTGCTGATTTGCTTGTATATTTTAATATATTTGTAAATACTTAATATATATAAATATATATATTAAAAATACGAAAAATAATCTTGAAATATTCAAAAGTTGAATGTATAATATAACCTTAAAGTGAAAATAAGAGAAAAAATATTACATTTTTAAACAAATTTCACTAATACGAATAAAAATATATATAAAAATACGGTTATCAAAAATTAAATAATTTAGTGAGGTGCAAAGATGAAGATAGGATTCGATCACAAGAAATATCTAGAAGAACAATCAAAGTATATCTTAGAAAGAGTTAATAATTTTGACAAACTTTACTTAGAATTTGGTGGCAAACTAATAGGAGATTTACATGCTAAAAGAGTACTACCAGGTTTTGATGAAAATGCCAAAATAAAAGTACTTCAACACATAAAAGAAAAAGTAGAAGTTGTAATATGTGTTTATGCAGGAGATATAGAAAGAAACAAGATAAGAGGAGACTTCGGTATAACATATGATATGGAAGTTCTAAGACTTATCGATGATTTAAGAAGTTACGAATTAGATGTAAACAGTGTTGTTATAACAAGATATGAAGGACAACCTGCTACAACAGTATTCATAAATAAATTAGAGCGTAGAGGAATAAAAGTATACAAGCATGCCCCAACAAAAGGTTACCCAACAGATGTTGATACAATAGTAAGTGATGAAGGATATGGAGCAAATCCATACATAGAAACTACTAAGCCTATAGTTGTTGTTACAGCTCCAGGTCCAAATAGTGGTAAACTTGGTACTTGTTTAAGTCAGTTATACCATGAAAATAAAAGAGGAAATGCTGTTGGATATTCAAAATTTGAAACATTCCCAGTATGGAATGTACCTTTAAAGCATCCTTTAAATATAGCTTATGAAGCAGCTACAGTAGATTTAAAAGATGTAAATATGATAGATTCATTCCATCTTGAAAAATACGGTGAAATGTCTGTTAACTACAACAGAGACTTAGAATTATTCCCAGTTCTTAAAAAAATAATAGAAAAAATAACTGGAAAAGAATCTATATATCAATCACCAACAGATATGGGTGTTAATAGAGTTGGATTTGGTATAGTAGACGATGAAGTTGTACAAGAAGCATCTAGACAAGAAATAATAAGAAGATACTTCAAAACTGCTTGTGAATATAAGAAAGGACAAGTAGATAAAGGTGCTTTTGAAAGAATGCAAGTTATAATGCAAGGTCTTAACTTAAAGCCAGAAGATAGAACAGTTGTTATGCCAGCAAGAGAGTATAGCAACAAATTAAAAGAGGTTGCGGATAAAAACGATATGTGTCCAGTTGTTGCAATAGAATTAAATGATGGGGTAATACTTACAGGTAAAGGTTCAGAATTAATGGATGCAACTGCAGCAGCAACATTAAATGCTATAAAACATTTAGCAAATATAGATGATGAATTACATTTAATATCACCAGCTATACTTGAGCCAATTGTAAACTTAAAAACTAAGACTTTAGGAAGTAGAAATCCAGAGTTAAGTTGTGAAGAAGTTTTAACTGCACTTAGTATATGTGCTGTTACAAACCCAACTGCACAAGTAGTACTTGATAAATTACCTTTACTAAAAGGCGCTCAAGCACATTCAACAACAATATTAAGTAAAAGTGATGAGCAAACATTTAGAGAACTTGGAATAGATGTAACATCTGATCCAGAGTATCCATCACAAAATCTTTATTACGCAAATTAAAAAATTGACATAAAAAATTAGACCATATTACAAATAGTAGTATGGTCTTTTTGTATACAATTACAAAATAAAAATAAATATAAAAATACGGTCATCAAGAACTAAAATAACTTAGTTCCTTGGAATAACTATTTTAAAGGTTTTTTCAAAAATTTGCAAGTTATTTTTTAAAAAACTTTAAATAATATATAAAAAGTACAATTTAGGCAAATAAAATATAAAAATATACTAAAATTAATGTAAGATAGATATATAAGTCAATATTTAAAAGGTGATTAAATTGGTAGAAAATAGAAAAATAATTCATATAGATATGGATGCCTTTTATGCATCTATAGAGCAAAGAGATAATCCAAGCTTAAGAGGAAAACCTGTTATAGTTGGAGGTCGTCCAGAAAGTAGAGGAGTTGTAGCTACTTGTTCATATGAAGCTAGAAAGTATGGGATTCACTCAGCTATGCCATCAAAAACTGCATATAAGAGGTGCCCATATGCACATTTTATAAGACCTAGGTTTGAAGAATATCATAAAGTATCACAAAAAATAAGAAATATATTTTATAGATACACAGATTTAGTAGAGCCTTTATCTTTAGATGAGGCATACTTAGATGTTACTAAAAATAAAAAAGGAATAAAATATGCAACACAAATAGCTAAGATGATAAAGGAAGATATTTTAAGAGAAGTTGGATTAACTTCTTCTGCAGGGGTATCTTACAATAAATTTTTGGCTAAGCTAGCATCAGACTACAAAAAGCCTAATGGATTAACGGTAATAACACCAGAAAATAAACAAGAATTTTTAGATAAGCTTCCAATAAATAAATTTTTTGGAGTTGGTAAGGTAACCGCAAAAACATTAAATAATTTAGGAATAAAAAATGGCTACGATTTAAGGCAATTAGATATTAGTGAATTAGAATCAATATTTAAAAATAGAGGTTATGTATTTTATCAATTTGCAAGGGGGATTGATTATAGAGAAGTTAAACCACATAGAGAAAGAAAATCAGTTGGTTCAGAAACTACTTTAAGAAATAATTTAAGTATAGATGATGAGGAAGTTTTAGAGATACTCTCACAAATATGTGAAGATGTATCACATAGACTATTATATTCTAATAATTTAGGAAAAACTATAACTTTAAAAATAAAGTATGATGATTTTAGTCAAATAACGAGAAGTTTAAGTTTAAGAAATCCAATATATAAAAAAGAAGATATTAGAACCAATGTATATGAACTATTAAAAAATGTAGATACTAAAAATAAACAGATAAGATTACTAGGAGTAACAGTATCGAATTTAGTAGATTCTAAAAAAGAATGCACAAATGTAACTATATTTGAATATATAAATAATATGAATAACAATACTAATTTAAATTAAAATCCATGAAAAGCATAGATGCGCTTTTCATGGATTTTTTAGTTTAATAGTAAATGATAGTTATTACCAGATTTTAAGAGATTTCATATAATTTTATTTATTACTAAAAGGAGGTACTATGAATAGTAATCTAAGAGAAGTAAAAAAAATATTATGGATAATTTTATTTGCAAATTTAATGGTAGCTTTGTTGAAGATAATAATAGGTGGTTTTATTAAAAGTGCTAGTATGATGGCTGATGGATTTCACTCCTTATCAGATGGAGCATCAAATGCAGTAGGAATAGTAGGCATAAGTATAGCTATAAAACCTAAAGATAAAGAGCATCCTTATGGACATAGGAAGTTTGAAATACTTGCAAGTATGTTTATAGGAACTATGTTAACGCTAGTAGGAATAAATATAATTGTAGAGTCTATAGATAGATTTAAAAATATCGTAGAGCCGTCAATTACAATTGAAAGTCTATTTATATTAATTTTCACATTATTTATAAATTTATTGGTGAGTAAATATGAGTATAAAATGGGAAAAAAATTAAATAGTCATATCCTAATAGCAGACTCAATGCATACAAAAAGTGATGTGCTTGTATCAATAGGAGTTTTAATAACTTTATTTGGCATAAAAATGGGTTTTCCACCAATTATTGATCCAATAGTATCAGTAGTAGTAGCTTTATTTATACTTCATTCTGCATATGAAATACTAATATCGTCAGTAGGAGTATTAGTAGATAAAGCCATTATAGATGAAAAAGTTATAAATGATATTGTAATTAGATTTGATGAAGTTAAAGGTGTTCACAAAATTAGAAATAGAGGAAGTCAAAATGATATTTATATTGATATGCATGTGTTAGTAAATCCAAATTTAAGCACAGAAGAAGCACATATTTTAGGTCATAATATAGAAGATGCCATAAGAAAAGAAATAAATGAAAATTGCCAAGTTATAGTTCATACAGAACCTTATTATAATAGTAGAATTAATGTATAATAGTTATAAATTATACTTATAAAGGGAGATAATATGTTAGAGATAATAGGAATGTCAGTTGAAGATGCTAAAACTATAGAAGCTTATGGAGGAGATAGAATAGAACTTATTAGTGCGCTAACAGAAG
The DNA here is from genome assembly GCA_029851945.1 of Terrisporobacter sp. The sequence continues at coordinate 15,818 of JARKUZ010000058.1, forward strand.
GAGGTTTAACTCCGAGCTTTGCTACTATAGAAAAGGTAGTAAATAGCGTGAATATACCTGTTAACGTTATGATAAGAAATCATGCAAATGGTTTTGTATATAGTGAGTATGATATAGAAATAATGGAAAAAGATATAGAGATAGCTAAAAGTTTAGGTGTAAATGGAGTAGTATTGGGGCTTTTAGATAAAGAAAATAATATAGATGAAGTAAATCTACAAAGGTTACTTAAAAAATGTAAAGGAATTGATGTAACTTTCCATAAGGCCATAGATTTTACAAATGTGATTAAAAGTACTGAGATATTAAATAAATATAATATAACAAATATATTAACAGCAGGTGGTACTAAACATATAGATGATAATATAGAAAAAATAAAGTCTATGATAGAAGTATCAAAAGGTATAAATATACTACTAGGTGGGGGACTAAACTTTGAAAATATAAACAAAATAAAAGAATTAACAAAGGCTACAGATTACCATTTTGGGACAGCTGTAAGAATTGATAATAGCCCTTTTAGTAGAATAGATGAAAATAAATTAAAAGAATTAATTAAAATAATAAAATAGATAATAAAATATAAAAGAGCAAAGAAGACATAATTTTTAAGTCTTACTTTGCTCATTTTTTATTCCATTAATAACTCTTCTAAAGCTTCTATATCTAATATTTTAATTGTATCTTTTGAATAATCTATAAGTCCATCAGATTTCATTTTCATAAGCTCTCTAGATAAAGAGGGTCTAGGGATACCAAGCATTTCAGAAAGCTTTTGTTTTGTTATGCCAAGCTTTATAAATTTACTTTTCTGGATAGTATGTTGTGTAACTAAGTAGTTGCTTAGTTTTTGACGTATACTTGAAAAAGATAAATTTTTTATAGAATTATTAAGTTGTATAATTTTATTACTTAAATCATTTAAAAACATATCTAAAAAATCTGGATTTTTAGTACAAAAGATTATAAATGAAGTTTTATGTATAAACATTACTTCACAATTACTAGATGCCATTATAGTAGCAGGGTACGCATTAGTATCTGAGAAAGCTATAATTTCTCCAAAAAAGCTACCTTCAGATAAAGAAGACATATGTATAACATTATTACTAGTTAATATACGTTTTACATCAATACTACCTTGTAAGATTAATCCTACTTTGTCACAAGGAGAACCTTCAATAGCTATAATATCATTTTTATTATATTTAGATATAGTATAAGTTGAATTTTTAAAAAAATGTAATGCTTCCTCTTTTGTCTTAAACAAAAAATCACCTACTTTTATAATTTTTTTATTAGTGTAACGTATGTTACAGAAATATATACTATTATAACATATAATTATCACATAAAATAAAGAGGAGGACATGAAATGGAAAATAAAATGTTTTGTTTTCAGTGTCAAGAAACAGCAGGATGTACAGGATGTACAAAATTTGGAGTATGTGGAAAATCACCAGATCTAGCAAGAATGCAAGATCTATTAATATATACAACTAAAGGATTATCAGAGGTTACTACTAGACTTAGAAATGAAGGGAAAAAAATAGACAGTACTGTTAACCATCTAATAACTATAAACTTATTTACAACAATAACTAATGCAAATTTTGATGACGAAATATTCTATGAAAGAGTAAAACAAACTTTAAAAACTAAAGAAGAATTGTTATCAAAATTAAAGAACAAAGAAAATTTACCAGAAGCAGCATTATGGAATGCATCAAATAATGAAGAATTAGATGCTAAAGTATCTGTATTGTCTAAACTAAAAAACACGATACTAGGAAGTGGTAAGAAAGAAGTAGAAATAGATACAATACTAGATGAAAAATCAACTAAAGTTGGGGTATTAGCTACAAAAGATGAAGATATAAGAAGTTTAAGAGAACTTATAATATATGGATTAAAAGGCTTATCAGCATATATGAAACATGCTAATGCTTTAGGGTATGACAATGAAGAAGTTAATGCATTTTTACAAAGTACTTTAGCTAAAACATTAGATGATAGTCTAACTATTGACGAATTAATAGCATTAACATTAGAAACAGGTAAAGTTGGGGTAGACGGAATGGCTTTACTTGATAGTGCAAATACAGGAACTTATGGACATCCAGAGATTACTAAAGTTAATATAGGGGTTAGAAATAATCCAGGTATATTAGTATCAGGACATGATTTAAAAGATTTAGAATTATTACTTAAACAAACAGAGGGAACTGGAGTAGATGTATATACTCATTCTGAAATGTTACCAGCTCATTATTATCCAGCATTTAAGAAGTATTCACACTTTGTAGGTAACTATGGAAATGCTTGGTGGAAGCAAAAAGAAGAATTTGAAAGCTTCAATGGTCCAATATTAATGACTACAAACTGTATAGTTCCTCCAAAAGATAGCTATAAAGATAGATTATATACTACTGGAGCAGCAGGATTTGCTGGATGTACACATATAAAAGGAAATGCAGAAGATGATAAAGATTTTTCTGTGATAATAGAACATGCTAAAAAGTGTAAAGCTCCTATAGAGATAGAAACTGGAGAAATAATAGGTGGATTTGCACATAATCAAGTTTTCGCCCTTGCAGATAAAGTTGTAGAAGCAGTTAAAACTGGAGCTATAAAGAGATTCTTTGTAATGGGTGGATGTGACGGAAGAGCTAAGTCAAGAAACTACTACACAGAATTTGCTAAGGCTTTACCACAAGATACAGTTATACTTACAGCAGGATGTGCTAAGTATAAATACAACAAGTTACCTTTAGGAGATATAAACGGTATACCTAGAGTATTAGATGCAGGTCAATGTAATGATTCTTACTCATTAGCGCTTATTGCATTAAAACTTAAAGAAGTATTTGAATTAGAAGATATAAATGATTTACCAATATCATTTAATATAGCTTGGTATGAGCAAAAAGCTGTAATAGTATTATTATCTTTACTGTACTTAGGTGTTAAAAATATACACTTAGGACCAACATTACCAGCATTTTTATCACCAAATGTAGCTAAGGTTTTAGTTGAAAACTTTGGTATAGGCGGAATAACAAATGTTGAAGATGATTTAAATATGTTCTTAGGAAAATAATTTTAATAAAAAAGGTACCATTTTATATGGTATCTTTTTTACATAAAATATTTAATTCTAAGTTAAAATTATTGATAATTCACACAGACTATAAAATACACTTTAAAATATTAATGAAAGAAAATTTAATATTTTCAGTAATAATATGAGTTTTATGTAACGTATGTTACACAAGTTTTACGAAAAATAGGATATAATAAGGTTAGACAAAATTTAAATAGATTTAACTTAACTTTATAAGAAAGGTAAAGTGTAGATATAGATGAGTAATTATGGGAATTTACAAAAAATAAGGAATGGTAAAAGAACATATGGAATAACTCCTCATATACCTGGAGGGTTTGTATTGCCAGATACCCTTATAAAAATAGCTAATGTAGCTAAAAAATATAATGGAGTATTAAAGATAACATCAGGTCAAAGAATATTAATAACTAATTTAAAAGAAGAAGATCTAGATGATATATGGAAAGAGCTAGATATGAAACCAGCAGTTACAAATCAATATTCTGTAAAAAATGTAGAGATGTGTCCAGCAAATTTTTGTAAAAGGTCAAAATATCCAACAATAGGTATAGCTATGAAGATAAGTAAAAACTTTCATGGGATGCCACTTCCAAATAGAACAAAAATAGGAGTTGCGGGATGTAGAAATGCATGCACAAGTGTGTACTCTAAAGACATTGGAGTTTTAGTAGATATTGATGGAACTTTCTTTGTATGTGCAGGAGGAAGTGCAGGTTTTTACCCAAGAGTAGCTGATATAATAACTAAAAAATTATCAGAAAAAGAAGCATATACCTTAGTTGAAACTTTACTTAACTACTATAATGAATATGGTCAAATGGGTGAAAAGTTAGGTGAATTCATAGATAGAATAGGTATAGAAAGTTTTAGAAAAGATGTACTAGAGATAGCAAATTTAAAGGAGGAATTATAATGATAACTAAAGATTCTATAATAGGAGATATAATAAAAGAAAAACCAGAGGCAGTAAAAATACTTATGGACTATGGTATGGGATGTCTAGGTTGCCCTTCAGCTACAATGGAAAGATTAGAACAAGCTTGTGAAATACATGGAATAGACTTAGACGAGGTTTTAGCTAAGATAAATAGCCTTTAATATTAAAAGAATAAATATATAAGTAAGGAGTATATATATTCCTTACTTATATATGAGATTAACATGCATGTTATAAAACTCTAAAATAGTCGAAAAAAGTATAAAAATTTAATTAAAAAAATAATGAAAACAGTTGCAAAAAAATATATAAAATAATATAATAGTATTGTGTTAATAAGGCGACATAGCCAAGTGGTAAGGCAGTGGACTGCAACTCCTTGATCCCCAGTTCGAATCTGGGTGTCGCCTCCAGTTTAATATATGGGAATATGGCTCAGTTGGTAGAGCAATTGACTGTTAATCAATGGGTCACAGGTTCGAGTCCTGTTATTCCCGCCAATATGCTGGTGTGGCTCAACGGTAGAGCAGCTGACTTGTAATCAGCAGGTTGTAGGTTCGATTCCTATCACCAGCTCCAATTTAAATTACTCTAATCATATGATTAGAGTAATTTTTTTACGCTTAAGGAAATTATGATACTTAAAAAGTTGTGGATAACTATTGAAGTTTAAGTAATACTAATTAGTTTGCATAGCGTAAAAAAGAGATTTTGAGCAACGGACGAAGTCGTTGGCGACATGAGAGAAGCGAATTTTTTATAAAATAAAAAATGTTTTAAAATTAAATGGTTATGTATTATAATTAAAAGTATTAGAAAAATAGTATATGTTTAAATTTGAAATAGTTGACAATGTAAACTTAAAATATAATAAATCTAGGAGGGAATTTGGATGAGTAATAATGTCACGGATTTGGGAAAGGGAAGCATTCCTAAATTGATATTTAAGCTAGCAACACCTGCAATAGTAGCTCAACTGGTAAATGTACTATACAATATAGTTGATAGAATATTTATAGGGAGAATGCAAGGTGGAGATATAGCGATGGCTGGTGTTGGAGTTGCATTTCCAATAACATTAATAGTAGCAGCTTTCGCGGCTTTAGTAGGTATGGGGGGAGCTCCATTAGCTGCAATAAAAATGGGGGAAAAGGATAATGATGGCGCAGAAAAGATAATGAGTAATAGCTTTTCTACACTTGTACTATTAGCAATCTTACTAACTGTAGTATTTTTAATATTTAAAGAACCATTACTTTGGGCATTTGGAGCAAGTGAAGCTACTATAGGTTATGCAATGGATTACTTAAGTATATATCTAATAGGAACTATATTTGTTCTTATGGCACTTGGTATGAATCCATTTATAAATACACAAGGTTTCGCAAAAATAGGTATGATGACAGTATCTATAGGTGCGGCTATGAATATAATACTTGATCCAATATTAATATTTGGATTAGATATGGGTGTTAAGGGTGCTGCTACAGCTACAGTTATCTCTCAAGCAGTATCAGCAATGTGGGTACTAAGATTCTTACTAGGAAAAAAGACAATATTAAGAATAAGAAAAAAATACTTAAAAATAGATTTTAGAATAATGGGAAGAGTAATGGGACTTGGAGTTGCACCATTTATAATGCAAGCTACGGAGAGTTTAGTTTTAATAACATTAAATACAAAGCTTCAAATGTATGGTGGAGACTTAGCTGTAGGTGCAATGACTATAATGAGTAGTATAATGCAAATAATAATGCTTCCGACAATGGGGGTTACTCAAGGTTCTCAACCTATAATGAGTTACAACTATGGAGCAAAACAAATTGATAGAGTTAAAAAGACTTTTAAGTTAACTGTATTAATTACTTTAGGATACACTGCAACAATGTGTACAGCACTTATGATAATGCCAGAGATGTTTGTTAGGATATTCAATAGTGATCCAAAATTAATTGAAATAACAGTATGGAGTATAAGAATTTACTTCGTTGGAATAACTATATTTGGTATACAGGTAGCATGCCAAAATACATTACTTGCACTTGGGCAAGCCAAAATTTCTCTGTTTTTAGCATTACTTAGAAAAGTAATTTTATTAATACCATTAATATATATATTACCAACATTTATAGAAGATAAGTTATTTGCAGTGCTTTTAGCACAGCCTATAGCTGATATAAAGGCAGTGTTAACAACAGCAATATGCTT
>JARKUZ010000083.1 GCA_029851945.1 Terrisporobacter sp.
CAAAAAGACTTAACTGATTTCTTTATAGCTCATGGTATAACACCAACTACAGAAACTTATGCATACATAGCAAAGAATAAGTGGGAAAAAGAAACTAGAAAGATTCAATATATAAATGATGAGGCTAGAAGACAAAGATTAGCAGGAATAAGTGCTATGGCAACAGATACTAAGGTTGAAGCAAGCTTTGGAGTTGATAACGAAGGAAATCAAATAAAAGATGGTTCTTATGTAAATCAAAAAGAAGTTCCTTTAAACTTATCTGTAACTAAAGATAGTGAAAAGATATTAGGATATGAAATCCTTAGAAATGGACAACCATGGGGGTTTGTAGAGGCTAAAGGAAACAATACAATAAAATATGATGATGTAGTAGATACTTCAAATAATAGAACATTTGAGTACTCAATAGTAGCTTATGATTATTTATTAAATAAAACAGAAGCAGTAAACTTAGGTACAATAAAAGTACGTCATGATGGAAGTATATCTAAGGAATCATTAAATTTAAGTACAAATACTATAGATAAAATAAGTGATAATGATACACATGGAGATAATGAAGCTTTAAAACAAGCAATAGATGGGAAATCAGATACTGTATATGAAGGTAGAATGATGACTAAAGAAGAGTATGACTCTATACCTAATAAGGTAGAATCACTAAAACCAGGGAATAATCCTTATGTAATAATAGATACAAATTCAATAAATGCAGTATCAGGTATAAAATATACAGCGCCAACTACAACTGGTAAAATATTCAAAACTAAAAAGCTTGCTAAGTCTGCAATAGAAAAATATGAAATACAAGTAAGTAAAGATGGTAATAGCTGGACAACAGTTAAAAATGGAAGCTTTGATTTAACTGCAAGTAATCCTACTACTACAGTGTACTTTGATAAAGACGCATCTGGCGGAGGAAAACAACTTGCTACACATAATATAAGATTTATAAAATTAATAGCAAAAGGAAGTAGTGAAATATCAGTTGCGGAGCTTGATGTAATAGGACCTCCTGGAGACAATATAGAAATAGGTGTGTCAGATGACAATATCAACTACAAAAATGGACTAGGTATACTAAAAGAAGAATATGTTTACCAAGTTGATGATCCAAATACTACTGAAAATGAAAGAAAGTCTATACCAAAAGGTTCTATAATAATCACAGGAGAATATCGTGGTAATCCTGCATTTAACGTACCATTAGTACTTAATCAAGATGGACAACATATAGCTGATAAGTACAAGGGAATTTTATTAGCAGAAGTTCCTAATAATGGTAAGTTAGAAGATGTATCAGAAGGAAACTGGATATATTGGGTAACACCAGAAGATTCAGCAAACTTTATGACTGATAATAAAGAGATATTTGCAGAGCTTTATAGAACGGATACTGCAGATGCTCAAGATGATGGACAAAGACTAGTAAGTAATACTTTCAAGATAGATGTTCCAAATGTATTACCAGAAATAAGTTTAAGCGCTGGTAATGGGAAAAAAGCAACTACTCAAAAGGCTATAGAAATAGATAATAAAGTATTAAATAAATTACAAAAATCAAGATAATTAAATGTAGATTATTTAAAATATAAAATATATAGGGAAGAAATTCTTCCCTATGAGTAATATTTGAAGGGAGAACATATGAATAAAGCTAAATCAAGAAAAAAAGTAATAGCTTTGTCGGTTGCTGCAGCATCATCAGTAGCACTTGCAACTTATACAGTTACAAGTATGGCTGAAAATAATGGTGTCAAAGACCCGACAGCTCTTAATCTTAATGTAGATAAAATAGATAAAGATACTGTAAAAATATCTGTAGATAATATAACTGAAGCTATAAAGTCTTTACAACTAAGCTTAGAAATACCAAGTGGAGCTAAGTTTGTATCAGAAAATGATACAAAATGGTTAGTTAAAGATTCTGAAGGTATACAAAAAGATATAATAATAAGTAATGGAGGAAAATACTTAGATATATTAATACTTTCAAATGAAGAACTTGATAGAGATGGAAGTAAGTTAGATATTTGTGAAATAGATGTGGCTGCATTAGATTCTGTATTAGGTGGTAAATCTAGTGGATATCAAATACTCCCAAGAAAAAATGGAAATGAAACATCATATACATATGTAGTGACAAATACTAATAAATCTAAATCAGGAAACAACATAGAAAACTCAAGTGATGAGATGTTAAAAATAAATACACCTCCTACAATATCACTTAAAGAAGGAACTATAGATGAAGCTATAATATCTAATGGAAGAATAGAAGTTATAGAAGGATATGATTTTGATAAGAACTTTAAATCATTTGTAGATGCTAATGATACAGATGGAGAGATAAAAGATATAACTTACTCTGTAGAATCTAAAGATGGAAATAAAGTAGAGAAGATAAATACTTCAGTAGTAGGCTCTTACAATATAAACATAGTTGCAACAGATGATGCTGGAGAAACAGCGAAAGTAAGTGCAATAGTAAATGTAAAACAAGAAAAAGTAACTGAGTTACCTACAATTACTGGTGTTAAAGAGGAGCATACTATACATGCTGGAGATGTATTTAATCCAATGGAAGGAATAAGTGCAAAAGACGCAAGAGGCAATTCATTAGAAGTAAAATTATCAGGTGACTTTAATCTTGAAGAAGCTGGTAAGTATACCTTAACATACACTGCAACAGATAAATGGGGTAACGTAGCTGAAGAAACTACAATTCTTACAGTTATCAAAGATGAAGCTCCAGTAATAACTGGTGTAGTAGATAAAACAATTGAAAAGAATGAAAAATTTGATCCTTTAGCAGGAATAGAAGTAACTGATGACAATGATAAGGATATAAAATCAAAACTTAAAGTTAGTGGTGAAGTAAATAATAAAGTAGCTGGAGAATATAAATTAAGCTACTCAGTAACAGATAGTGCAGATAATACAACTAGAGCACAAAGAACTATAACAGTACTTCCTACAATCGAAGATGGTATAGTGATGAACTCAGCACCTACAATAACAGGAGTAAAAGATCAAACAATAAAAGTAGGAGAATCATTTGATCCTAAAGCAGGAGTAAGTGCAAAGGATAAAGAAGATGGAGACTTAACATCAAAGATAGAAATAGATGGAGAGGTAAATACAAACAAAGCTGGAGAGTATAAGTTAACATATACAGTAAAAGACAGCAAAGGAGCAAAAGCAACAGCTTCAGCTACAATAACAGTAGTTACTAAAATCGAAGATGGTATAGTGATAAACTCAGCACCTACGATAACAGGAGTAAAAGATCAAACAATAAAAGTAGGAGAATCATTTGACCCTAGAGCAGGAGTAAGTGCAAATGATAAAGAAGATAAAGACTTAACATCAAAGATAAAAATAGATGGAAAAGTAGACACAAACAAAGTTGGAAAGTATAAGTTAACATATACAGTAAAAGACAGCAAAGGAGCAAAAGCAACAGCTTCAGCTACAATTACTGTAGAGAAATCAGCAACACCTGAACAACCAAATAATCCATCTATACCACCAAGTATATCTGATAAATTAGATAGTGATATAGTAGAAATAATCGAAGGAAATGGAGAAAAAGATAATCCATTAAATTTAGAAATTAAAGAAGTAAATGTGAAAGATTTAAATAACTTCTTAAATAGTCTAAAAGAATTAAAGCCTTTTGTAGAATCTATATCAAGAGATGGAGAATACACAGTATATAGAATAAAACTAGAGGATAATAAGGTTTCTTTATTTACTAAGTTATTTAGACTATTTAAAATAAATGGTTCAGATGAAAATATTTATTTAGAAGTAAAAGTAAAAAATACTTATACTGATTTAGTAGATGCTTTAAATGAATTTTCAAAAGAAACTAATCCATCAATTGTTATACCTCAAGAACCAAGTAAACCAGATTCAGGAGAAGATGATCAAAATAAACCAGATTCAGAAGAAGATTCGGATAATAATGGTTCTACGAACAAGCCTGAATCAGATGATGATTCAAGTAATTCAGGTACAACAGATTCTGATAATACAGGGAACTCAAAACCTAATGGAACAGATCAAAAACCAGATGAGGACAACAAAGGAAACAGTCCTACAACTGGAGATGCTAGCATATTACCTTATTTAGGTTTAGGTGCAATTGCATCAGGTGCATTAGCTGTAAGTTTAAGAAAAAAGAATAAAAAATAGAAACTAAAATAAAAAACAAAAGAGCTTTTCTAAGGAAAAATTAGAAAGGCTCTTTTTTACATATTAAGCACTAAGTATATAGAAACTACATATACAAAAATTAAATCAATATAGTAGAATAAATGATAATGCTATATGGTAAGATTTTTTAATTTGAAAAAGAAGATAAAATGATACTTAGTTATATAATATAAATATTAAAAAACATTATCTTTATCTAAAATAAATAGACATGTTGAATTTTGAATAATTATATTGACGTAAAAACAAAAAACATATATTATGTAAGTATAAATAATTAATTGGTAAAAAATGTAAAACTGGATAAGTTTTAATTATATGAGGCGTGCTACCGAAAGGGCATTAGCTGAAAAGAACATGATCATATTGATAATCTATGTTTTTTTCAGTTTTTTTTAATTGCAAGGGGATTTTTTTTATTAATAAAATTATGAATATTTATAAAATTTAACGCTATATTAGAGTTATAAAATTAGGGATTCTTGTTTTTACTTTAAAATCTCGGGTCCTTGATATATAAATGTTTTAATAAATAATATATTTAAAACTTTATAAAAAACTATAACATAATAAAATGGGAGGTATTATGAATAAGAAACTTAGGCAATTTTTAGTAAGTAATTTAATAGCAACAATTACAATTAGTAATATTTGTGTGCCAGTATTTGCAACACCTACAACTTCTAATGAGAATATAGCATTGAATGCTAGTGTAACAGGTACAAATGCTGAATCTGGAAGTTCATATGATAATGTGGTAGATGGGGACAAGAGTGACCACAATGATGCACGTTTATCATCTGAGCGTAATACTAAGCCAACAGTAACTATAGACTTGGGGTCAGAAAAACAAGTACAGTTTTTACGTTTATTTTTAGAAAATCGAAAAAATGTACAACATAAAAATAATGTTAAGAAGTATAGAATAATTTTCTCAGTTGATGAAGCTTTTGATGAAAATGATTCTAGAATAGAGAGAGAATTAGATACTAACACTACTAGAGATGATGTAAAACTATCAAAACCTGTAACAGTTCGTTATGTTAAATTAGAAATAGTTGAAACACATGGAGATAATCAATGGGATAATGCAGGAATAGTTGAACTTGAGTTATATAAAAATGCTTTAAATCAATCTATAGGAGCAAATGCCACTGGAACAAACACTGAAGGTCAAGGAAATGGTTATGATAAAGCTATAGATGGAGATTATGAAACTCGTTTAGCTTCTAATCAAAACACTATGCCAACTTTAGAATTAGACTTAGGTGAAGAAAAAAGTATTGATAATTTCCGTTTATTTTTAGAAGAACGTAATGATGATGTTATTAACAATGTAAAAAAATATAAGGTGACTGTATCTCAAGATAATATTTTTGATGAAAATGATAAATCAATAGAAGCTACGTTAGATAATAAAACAACATACGATAGCAAACGTTTTGATGAATCAGTTTCAGGGAAATATGTAAAGCTTGAAGTTTTAGAAACTCATAAAGCTGCGTGGGATAATGCAGGAATAGTAGAGTTTGAATTATATGATCATCCTTTTGAAGTAGTTGAATTAGACGAAGGTCCTACTATTGAAAATGTACGTCCAGTATATGACCCAGAAACTAATAAGATAGTAGTAACACAAGTACCAGGATATACAATAGAAAATAATGGTGCAGATTTTGAACAAATAGTAGATAAAGACTTTAATGTTCATAAACCACTAACTAGTAAAACGGTTAAAATATCTTTAAAAATAACAAATAACGCTACAAAAGAAGAAACTATTACAGATGATTTTGAAGTAGTTATTCCAGGAGAACATGAAGCAAATAAAGGGAATAAGAAACCAGTCGTATCTCCAGAACTAGCTGAATGGTATAGTGATAGTAATAATAATTTTGTTGCTAATGGAAATAGTGAAATAGTAGTAAATCCTGCACATAAAGACAGTTTAGGATATATGGCTAATGAATTTAAAAAGGATTACAAAGAAATAACAGGAAGAGATATTTCTATACGTTATGGAAATGATGCAGGTGCAGGTGACTTCTATTTCACACTAGGAAGTAAGGATAAATTCCTAGGTGATGAAGGATATAAAATGGATATAACTGATAAAGTTACAGTAGAGGCTACACATAAAACTGGAGCTTATTGGTCAACTCGTACAATTCTTCAAATATTAACTCAAAGTGAAAATAATGATAAAATACCTTGTGGTACGACAAGAGATTATCCTAAGTACAAGGTTCGTGGATTCGTATTAGACGTAGCTCGTAAACCTTTCTCTATGGATATGTTAAAAGATATAACTAAAAATATGGCATGGCATAAGATGAATGATTTCCAAGTTCACTTAAGTGATAACTATATCTTCCTAGAAGATTATGGTGTTCGTGAAACTGAAGATGAAGCATTTAAAGCATACGATGCTTATCGTTTAGAGTCAAATGTAAAAAACAAAAAAGGTGAATCAGCAACAGCAAAAGACTATTCTTACTCTAAAAAAGAATTTAAAGATTTTATACTTGAATCAAGAAAAATGGGAGTAAATATAGTACCAGAGATTGATATACCAGCTCATGCAAATTCATTTACAAAGGTTTTCCCAGAGATCATGGTCAAAAACCAAGTATCATCTTTAGTAGGAACACGTCCTTTAATTGACCATATAGATATAGGTAAACCAGAAGCAGTTAATAAAGTTAAGGAGATATTCGATGAATATACTAAGGCAAGTAATCCAACTTTTGATAGTGATACTGTAGTGCATATAGGAGCAGACGAATTCTTATCAAACTACACAGCATATCGTAATTTTGTTAATGATTTTGTTCCTCATGTAAAAGAAACAAATACAGTTCGTATGTGGGGTGGTTTAAGTTGGATAAAAGATAATCCAACTACACAAATTAAACCTGAAGCTATTGAAAATGTTCAAATGAATTTATGGTCTAGAGACTGGGCTGACGGAAAAGAAATGTATGATATGGGATATGATTTAATTAATACTATTGATAGTTATATGTACATGGTTCCTAATGGTAGTGGTGGAAAAGGTTCTTATAATGATTATTTAGATACTAATGGTTTATATAATAGTTTTGAACCAAATGTATTATCTACAAAAAAAGGATGGAAGCCAATTCCTTCTGGAGATGATCAAGCATTAGGGGCTGCTTTTGCAATATGGAATGATAATATTGACAAGCGTGCTAGTGGATTGACTGAGGCTGACATGTACAAACGTTTCCAAGATGCATTACCAGTAGTTGCTGAAAAAACTTGGGCAAATGGTAAAGAAAAAGGAAGTTTAGCAAATGTACAAGCTGCAAGTAATAATGTAGGGTTAGCTCCAAATACAAACCCACTAAATAAAGAAAATTCTATAGATGATGAATATGCAAAATATACATTTGAAAAAGAAAATGAATTAGAAGATTCAAGTCAAAATAATCGTGACTTAGGAAAGTTAACTAATGCTTCATTTAAAACAGGTAAAACTTCAAATGCAATATCATTAAAAGGAAAGGGAAGTTTCGTAGAAACTCCATTGGATAAAATAGGGGATGGAAGTGAACTTTCATTTGATTTAAGACTTGAAGAATCAGTAGCAGGTCAAATATTATTTGAAAGTGATAGTGCTTATGGTACACATGATATACGTATAATGGAAGATGGCAAACTAGGATTCACTAGAGAATTGTATGACTATACGTTTGATTATGTTTTACCAGTTAAAGAATGGGTTAATTTAACTATTAAAACTGAAAATCAAAGAACTTCTTTATATGTAAATGGTGAATTAGTTAGTAAAGCAACAGGTAAATTTGTTCACAATGATATGGTTAAGAAAGATAATATTGGTAATTCTACATTTGCATTATCATTAGAAAGAATTGGCTCTAAAACAAATTCTATAAAAGGTAAAATTGATAATGTGATGATTAAGAAAGCTGGAGCTCCTGAAGAAGATAAAACTATAATACCTAATGAAGGAATTAGTGTAACAGCCTCATCACAATATCCAGGTGAAGGACCAGAAAATCTTTTGGATGGAGATACAAATACTATATGGCATTCAAACTGGGCTGATAGTAGTGTTAAATTACCACAAGAGTTAACATTTACATTTGAAAATCCTACAGAAATAGGGAAATTATCATATGTTCCAAGACAAAATGGAACTAATAATGGTAATATAATGGAATTTGATTTATATGTAACAAATGAAAATGGAGAAGAAACAAAAGTTGTAGATGCTAAGACTTGGGGTGGAGATTCATCTACTAAATTTGTTAAGTTTGATGCAATTACAGCTAAAAAAGTTCGTATGGTAATCACTAAATCTAATGGCGATACTAAAGATAAATTTGCTTCTGGAGCAGAAATAATGTTCCACATACCAACACAACAATCTGATAATAGTGTAGATAAAACAGATTTAAAAGAAGCTATAGCTAAAGCAGAATCAATAAATAGTAAAGATTATACAACTTCTTCATTTGATCAAAAAGCTTTAGACAATGCTATAAATGCTGCTAAAGCATTAGTTGAAAAAAATAATGTAGGTAAAGACGATATTGAAGAAGCAATTAATAATTTACAATCTGTAATAGATACTTTTGTAAAACGTGGTAACGTAGAAGCTTTAGCTGAATATGTAAAAGACTGTGAAGCTGAGAAGAAAGACAAATATACAGAGAAATCATGGGCTAAATTTGAAGAAGCATTAAAAGAAGCTAAAAAAATAGTATCTGATAATAGTGATGTTACTCAAAAACAAGTAGATGATTCATTAAAAGCTTTAAAAACTGCTAGAAAAGAATTAGTGAAATTTACACCATCAGGTGGAACTGAAAAACCAGAAGGAGAACAAAAGCCAGACGGTGGACAGAAACCAGAAGGAGAACAAAAACCAGGAGAAACTGAAAAACCACAAGGAGGACAAAAACCAGAAGGAACTGAAAAGCCAGATAAAGAAGAAAATAGTCCTCAGACAGGAGATGCCAATAGTTTAGGATTATTTGCTGGACTTTTTGCAGCATCTGGATTAGGACTTGTTTTCTCAAGAAGAAAAAGAAGAGATAAATAAGAATTAATATATAGTTAGTTAATTTATTAATAAAAACTGATATATTATAACTTATATAATAAAGGATGGATTGTCTAATTAATTGGATAATCTATCCTTTTATATTTAATTGAATAAGTATATTCATATTTGGCTTTCTATACTTTTGCTAATTGGTTTATTGAATATTTATAAATATATCTATCATATAGAATAATTTTAGTAACAAATAATAAAAATATGAAAGTTATTTATATATACTTGTAATTATTGTTATATAATATACTCATCTTAACTAAGGGGGAAAGTTTATGTTAGAAGATATTAATAAAGAAATAAATCAAGTTAAAAATGAAGTAGCACAAAAAAATGTATTGGAAAACAGACTAAAAGAGTTAAATGAAGAGCTTAATAAAAGTGAAATTGATCTTAAAAATTTAGAGGAACAGTTGGAAAAGGAATTAGACGATGTAGAAAAGTTAAAGAAATTGTCTTTTGCAAGTGTTATGTCCACATTAATGAGAAACAAAGCAGAAAAACTTGAAAAGGAAGAAAAAGAATATTTAATGGCTAAAATTAAATATGATAACTGGAACTCAAAAGTTCAATTATTAAAAGAAAATATATCTGATATAAACTTTAGATTAGATGAATTATCAGATTGTGAAGATAAGTATTCTATATTATTACAAAGAAAACTTGCTTTAATTGATATATATGGAGATGAAGGAACTAAAAGTAAGCTTTTAAATATGGAAAAAGAAATAGATTCTTATTTACAAGAAGATAAAGAAATAGATGAATCTATAGTAGCTGGAAATAGGCTACTTAATGAAATTAATAGTGCAAAGAAATTATTAGAGTCTGCAAAAACTTGGGGTACTATTGATTTACTTGGTGGAGATTTTCTGTCATCATTAGCAAAGCATGAAAAAGTTAATGATGCTCAAAAGTGTTTTAGAAGAATATCCAATCTACTAGATGATTTTAATAGGGAATTAAAAGATGTTAATATAAGTAGTTTAAATTTTTCTACTACTGTTAAGGCTGTAGATATATTTTTCGATAATATATTTACGGATATTTCAGTTAACAATCAAATAAACAACTCATATGAAGATATATGTAAGTTGCAAACGAAGGTCAGTAGAATTTTAAATAACTTAAAAGAAAATAAAGATAAAATAAATAAAACTATTATTATAAAAAGAAACGAGTACGATGAATTTATAAAGAATATATAAATACATATAAAACATGTAATTACTAAAATCTAAAAAAATTTGTTTATACCATAAATTAGATATTATTATAAAAAAATGTAAAAATGGCACGAAAATACTTTTCATGAATAAAATAATATAAGACCTATTGTAAAAGGAGGTTAAACAAATGGATGAAATAAGGATTTTAGTAATCGTAGTGTTTATAGCTATATCACTGATTCTTATATATAGATGGACAGTAAAACGAAAACAAGCAGTCAATAATGTATTAGTTAGAACTGATGAAGAAAAGATATCAATAATTAATAACGCACTAGAAATCTATGGTTTTTTTTATGACAATGACAATGATATTATTTCATCACAGATGTATCCCTGGCAGAGAAATATGGGCTATTGTCTTCTTTATGATGAATTGGCACCTTCTTTAAACATGGTTATTGATAGTGAACCTATTTATTTTGAGTATGATGAAAGAAGATGGCTTATTGAATTTTGGAAAGGCCAATATGGCATGACAACTGGTGGAGAAATTGGTATATATGTAACTGATAAAGAGGATATTGATATACCAGGTGTTTTTTCAGGACCTTTTTTTGAAAGTGTAACAGATGAAGAGCGATTAAACATAAGGTTTAATCTTAAAAAAAATGATGAAAGTTTATTTACAAGAAAAAAACGTCACTGGTGGTTAACAGGTTTCGATGTAGGAGTATTTTCAAAACCAAAAAGTTTATCAATGGATATTAGACTAATATTTCCTCATTATACAATGAAGGAAGCTTTTCTAATTGGATTAAGAAATGCAGGATATACAGAGAGTGACTATAAAGAATTCAATAATATGATTTATATAACTTTCGATACACCTAAGTCAAATCAACCTGTCCATAAATATAAATTATTATTACCTTTTATACAATTAAGTAATAAAACTTATTGCAGTTTGTATAATTGGTTGACCAGAGATTTTGAACGTACAATAGATAAAATTTATTTCTTATATATCTATTATCCTAATTTATTTAATATAGTTGCAGGTAATCATAGAGCTGAAAAAATACAAAAGGCTTATAAATTAATTCATTCTTATATAAATAGGGATGAGGTGAAGTATAATGAGCACATATAAACGATTATCAAAAGTTTATGAAAAGGCTAAGATAATTCCTTATGACGATCATTCTAAATTTGTCATAATGAGTGATTGTCATAGAGGAGTTGGCAACTCTGGAGATAATTTTTTAAGAAATCAGCATATTTTCTTTGCAGCTTTAAATGATTACTATGAAAAAGGTTTTACTTATATTGAATTAGGTGATGGTGATGAGCTTTGGGAAAATAGATCTATGGATAAAATTATTGAAATTCACAGCAACTCTTTTTGGTTAATGTCTAAATTTTATGAAGATAATAGACTGTATATGATTTATGGAAATCATGATAAACAAAAGAAAGATAAGAAATTTTTAAAAAATAGTTTTGATGGATATTATTGTGAAAGTAGGAAAAAATTTTGCTCATTATTTCCTATGCTAGAGGTACATGAAGGACTAATACTAGAAAATCAAGATAATAAGAATCATAGAATTTTTCTTGCACATGGGCATCAGGGTGATTTAATTAATGATGATTTATATAAATTAGGAAGATTTCTTGTAAGATATCTTTGGAGAACTGCAGAAATATGGGGACTTAATGATCCTACAGCTGCAGGTAAAAACTATAGAAAGAAAAATAGAGTGGAACGTAAACTCACAAATTGGGCAGAAGAAGAGAATAAAATGTTAATTGCAGGTCATACACATAGAGCAACTTTTCCAAGTGTGGGTGAGATTATGTATTTCAATGATGGTAGTTGTGTACATCCAAGATGTATTACAGCTATAGAAATTGAAGGAGGTTGCATTTCTTTAGTTAAGTGGAGTGTTATGACAAGAAAAGATAGAACTATGTATGTAGAAAGAGAAGTTTTAGAAGGACCTGCTAAGTTAGAGGATTATTTTGAAAGTAGTAAAATTAGTGAAGAAGTATAATTTTTAATGGCTATGGTTGAAAAACCGTAGCCATTTTTAATTTAATATTAATTTCTTTCCACTAATACTTGAAGCTGTGTTATAAACTCATTTTCATCACTAGTTTCAGATATATCCACTTTATATATTTCAATTGGCTCACCGACTATTTTAAAATTATTAGTTTCAGCATACTCATATAGTTTTTTTAAATATACTTTATTGTTTTCATAAGAACCTCTATAAGTGCAAGTTAGATATTCACCCTTAGGAATTTCAAAATTATAATCTAAGCTATCATCATCTAAAAATACTATTACATGTTCATATTTATTCACTATTCCTTTTTCTAAACTATTTTTATCAAATATGGAACCTATGTTATCATTTCCTAATATATAAAAGCGATTTTCCAGTACTTTTCGCATTTTTTGTATTAAAAAATCTATATTTTCATTATTATTAACATTGCCATCAACTTTAAGGGCTTTTCTTTTATTGATGTTAATGACTTCAACTTCACCAAGGTTTCTTTCTTTTATTCCATTATCTATAACTTTTAATCTATTTATTATATTATTTTTTTGCTTCTCTAACTCAGCTATTTTTTCATGAATTATATTTATTTCTTTTTCTAACATCTTTTTTGTGGATTCTATATTTCTATCTTCCAAGTAGATTTTTATTTCTTTCATAGGGATGTTTAAATTTCTAAGTTCTCTTATTAAATTTAACTTACAGATATCATCTATATCATATATTCTATAACCATTTTTATCTCTACTTGGATTAAGGATTTTTAAATCTTCATAATACTTTATTGAGTCTCTACCAACATTGTATAGATTAACAAGTTCTCCTATTTTATAGTAACGTTTCATATTATCATCTCCATTTACAAAATTCCACTTTACCCAGAATTCATTTCACAAAAAATATTTGACTTGAGTATTATACTATAGTTTATCATATTTATGAAGAAGGAGGGATGTACTTATGAGTACTTTATCATTAAATAATAATAATATAAATTTAAAAAATCAATTTTTTAGGTATGTAATTCCTTCGGTAGCTTCAATGTGGGTGTCAGCTTTATATGTAATGGTTGATGCCATGTTTGTTAGTAAAGGGGTTGGACCTAATGCATTAGCAGCAGTTAATATAGCTATGCCATATACAAATTTAATTTTTGGATTATCAGTTTTATTTTCTGTAGGAGCATCTACAGTAATATCTATGAAATTAGGTGAAAAAGATTATGATAAGGCTAAAAAATATTTCTCAATGACTATTTTTTCACTTACAATAATATCTTTATTTATCTGTATAATGAGTTTATTATTTTTGGATAAAATAGTTTTATTTTTAGGTGCGACAGATTCAATATTTGAAATGGTTAAAAGTTACTTAAAAATAATAATTTTATTTATTGTATTTTATATAGTTTCATATGCATTAGAGGTGTTAATCAAAACTGATGGTTACCCACATTTATCTACAATAGGAGTTATTATATCTGCTCTTACAAATATAATACTAGATTATGTTTTTGTAATTAAGTTTAATTGGGGCGTGGAAGGAGCAGCTTTTGCTACTGGATTAGCTCGTGTATTTTCTTTTATATTTTTCTTGATTCATTTCTTAGGAAAAAACTCAAAATTAAAGTTTTGCAAATTTAAATTTGAACTTAGAGTTTTAAAAAGAATTACATCAATTGGTTTTTCAGATTGTGCAACAGAGCTTAGTATAGGAATCGTCATATTATTATTTAATCAGTTTATAATTAAATACTTAGGCGAAGGAGCACTAGTAAGTTATAGTGTTATTTCTTATGTGAACACTCTTGTTTTATCTACAATGCTTGGTATTTCCCAAGGATTACAACCATTATCTAGTTATTATTATGGTACAGGAGATTATGATACAATTAAGAAATTACTTAAATTATCTTTAAAATGCACATTAATATCTGCATTTGTTGTATTTTTAGTATGTATATTTTTCACAGACTTTATTGTTTTAATGTTTATAGATAAATCAGATATGGCATTATTTGAGTATACAGTATCAAAGTTCAAATTATTTTCAATATCATTTTTAATTCTAGGATTTAATGTAGTTGCTTCAGGATTTTTATCTTCCCTTGAAAGAACATTAGATGCTTGTAAAATATCATTAGGGAGAGGATTATTTGTAATTACTATCTCTTTAATAATTTCAGTAATGATTTTCGGAGGTAATGGTATATGGTTTAGTACTATAATTTCTGAATCAATTGTTTTAATACTATCTATAATAATGATAAAAAAATGCTTAAAAGATATAGATCATGAACAAGAAGACATATTAGAAGCACAGACTGTGTAAAAAATAAAATAATTAAATGATTTAAATAAAATGCTATATAGTAAACACGTAATTGAGTGTTTATCTATATAGTTTTTTTAATGTATAGCAGATTATACAATTGAATACAATATATATGATGAAAATATATAAAAAAGCAAATTAAAAATTTACACAGATTCAACTAGGAGTGGTACATATGAAAACTGTGACATTACAAGATATACAAAAAGCAAAAGATACCATAAAGGATATAGTGAAAAAGACTGATATACTAGAAAGTGTAAAACTTAGTACAATGACAGGTGCTAACATTTTTTATAAGTGTGAAAACCTCCAAAAAACAGGCTCTTTTAAAGTAAGAGGTGCTTGTAATAAAATAGCAAACCTTACTGAAGAAGAAAAAGCAAATGGAGTTATAGCATCTTCTGCAGGAAATCATGCTCAAGGTGTGGCTTTAGGTGCAAAAATGAATAATATAGATGCAACTATAGTAATGCCGGCAACAGCGCCTTTAGCAAAAGTAACAGCTACAAAATCTTATGGTGCAAATGTTGTACTGGAAGGTGTAGTTTATGATGATGCTTATGCTAAAGCAGTAGAATTACAAAAAGAAAGTGGAGCTACTTTTTTACATCCGTTCAATGATGAATATGTTATAGCTGGTCAAGGTACCATAGGTCTTGAAATATTTGAACAGATGAATAATAAAGTCGATACTATTTTATGCCCAATAGGTGGTGGAGGACTTATAGCAGGAGTTGCAGTAGCAGCAAAAGCTTTAAATCCAAATGTAAAAATCATAGGAGTTCAAACAGCAAATATTCCTTCCATGTATGAATCTATGAAAGCTGGAAAAGTGACTACAGCCTTTAAAGCTACTTCTGTAGCAGATGGTATTTCTGTTAAAACTGTTGGAGAGCTGACATTTAATATAGTAAAAGATTTAGTAGACGAAGTTGTATTAGTTGAAGAAGGAGAAATAGCAGAAAGTTTATTATTTTTAATGGAAAATCAAAAAGTAGTATCTGAAGGCTCTGGTGCAGTAACTACAGCAGCCATATTAAGTGGTAAATATAAACCAAAATCAAATGAGAATGTAGTATGTATAATATCTGGTGGAAATATAGATGTTAATACTCTTAGCAAAATAATAACTATAGGTTTAGTTAAAAGTGGCAGACGTTTTTCATTTACTACTGAGATACAAGACAAACCAGGTGGTATTGCAGAGTTAACTAGAATATTAAGTGGATTAGATGCAAGTATTATCACAGCCAATTTATCTTCATCAAATGAGCTTGGTAGATTAAATGCTTATATGATTATGGAAACATTTGATCATGAACATATAGAAAAAATAAAAAAAGCCATTGTAGATGGTGGATTTGAAATTAAATAATTTATGAAAAGGAGAGCTGTTGCTATTTTAGGGAGGAAAAATGACATCTAAAAAACAAATAATAAGAGAAGAACTTGAAAAAGTATTATTAAATGAAGAAAAACCATCTATATATTTTGAAGAATTGAAAAATAAAAACTCACTAGATGAGTATTTTCCAGAAATAAAAGCTTTAATTGGAGTAGTTCAATCACCTATTCATCATCCAGAAGGAGATGTGTTTGTTCATACAATGATGGTAGTTGATGAAGGGGCAAAATTAAGAGATAAAGCTAAAAATCCTTTTGGATTTATGCTTTCAGCCTTATGTCATGATTTTGGAAAAGTATTAACTACTCAGATAAAGGAAGATGGTAAAATAATTTCTTATAATCATGAAAGGGCAGGGCTAAAATCTGTTAGAAATTTTTTAGATCGAATAACTAATAAAGATGAGGTTGATTTGAGAAATTATGTATTGAACATGACTAAATTTCATATGCAACCAAATCAGCTTGCCAATCAAAATAGTAAATTAAAAAGTACTCGTAAGTTATTTTCTCAAGTAATTTGTCCAGAAGATCTGATACTGTTAGCAAAGGCAGATGCATTAGGCAGAAGCGTTAATCAAGATTATGGTCCAAAGGAAAGTTATTTAAGAAGAGGTTTGGAAGATTTTTATAATGAAAAATTTAAGATGAATTTGTCAAAAGAGTAGAAAAAGAAACTTTTGAATGGTATTGAAGTAATAGATAAAAATATAAAAATAGGCTATGACACAGTAATTATAAGTAATGTGTAATAGCCATTTTTAATTCTCATGAAAGTATATTTTATCTGAACTGTAGATAAATAAGTAGTATATTTGATTTATAATTGATTATTAACCCAATATATAGTTCCATCCTCAGTTCTTTTCATTAGATTATATTCAATTAAATATCTACGAACAGTTACATAATCCTCACAAAATGTACCTATGATACTATTTACACTTTGTTCTGAGTAATTTTTAAAAGGATCAAATTGTTTACATATTTCTTGTAATATAATAATCTTCTTCTTTTCTTTTTTAGGCAGTTCACTAAATTTTTCATTTTCTACAAAATAAGTTTTAATTACCTTTTCTTTTTCTTCAATTGTTATATTAAATCTTTCATCAAGCTCTGTTATACCGCTAGGAGGTAAAACTTGATTTTTGGCATTATCTAATAAATCCATAATAGCTAAAAATTTTATAGCTTGTTGTCTTTTTTCTTTTAATTTAAACCTATGATTTCTTACCGTTGAAGCTGAAAGATTCATCCTAGTTGCAATATTTTTATCAGATAATCCATTGGCGAAATATCGCACTATTTCATTTTGAATTTCTGATAAACCATTATCTTTTTTGTCTGAATTAAGAAGAGCATAAAGAGTACCACCATGTTCTTCCTCTAGATGACGGATAATTGCATGATGTGCATCTTCAAACTTATCATCATAAGGATATATTATTCCTTGTTCAAATGATTTTTCACAAAATAAACATTTATATATATTATCTACAAAAGTATATCCATTTTTCAAATCTTGTAATTCTTTACTCATTTAAATATTCCTTTCTATTTCTTATATAAGATGATTATATTATAAAAATAAACAAAAATAAAGTATATCTATTCAAATATAGTTAAAAAATAAAAATATCTATAAAACTATAGACAAAAATGAATAAAATTTATATAATACAAAATGTAATTAAAGAAGAAAATAATTCATATGATACATGTTATGCATTAAATAGATAGTTAATAGGAGGGAAAAAATGGACAGAGCAAGAAAAAAGGAATTATTATTAAAATATAAAGAAATGAAACCTGAAATGGGTGTATATATGTTTAAATCAATAAATACAAATACTGTGTATTTAGGATGTGATAAAAATATAAAAGCAACTATAAACGGTGATAGATTTAAATTAAATGCAAATAGTCACAGAAATAAAAAACTTCAAAAAGATTGGAATGAAAATAAAGAAGAAAACTTTGAAATAAAGATAGTAGAGGTACTTCCTTACGATAAAGATGAGAGTAAAGTTGATTATAGTGAAGATTTAAAAGTACTAAGAGAAATGTGCAAAGATAGATTTAACGAAGCAAACGTAGAAGAGATATAGATAGATGAGTTTAGAAGATAATGTGAACTACTAGGTGAAAGATTTAAAGCACTTACTAGTATTTTAAAAGATATGGGATACTAAAAAATTTAATTTAACTAAAGATAATAAATAGATATGTTTGAATTGCAACTATAGCAGGAATTAATAGAGGGTTTATTTAAGGTAAACCCTCTATTTTTTTATTAAAGTTATAATTAATACTATTATTGCGATTAATTGATCTTTTCTTGGTAGTTAGAAGATCTATATTGGAAAGGTGTTTTATTAGTAAATTTTTTAAATACCATACTAAAGTAATTTTGATTATTAAATCCTACAGCTATGGCAATATCAAGTAGACTTAAGTCAGTATTTTGTAAAAGTTTTTTGCTTTTTTCCACCCTAAAATAATTTAAGAAATGTGAGAAAGTGTATCCAGTCCCATTTTTAAATATACTACAAAAATAGCTCTTATTAATATTCAAATGTTGGCATAGGGAAGTAACACTTATATCACGATCATAATTTTTGTGTACATATTCAATAGCTTTTTTTATATAAGGATTAAAATATTTATTATTCATATTTTTATCAAACTTATCCTCAGATATATTTAAAATCAAGTTAGAAATATAATTCAAACATTCTACAGTACGGTGAGGTATATTATATACATTATTATCTATTTTTTCACTAGATATTGGGCCTAATACAAAGAAACCTTTATATTTATCAAATTTAGAAATACTTACAACTTTATAATGAAGATTATTACTTATTTCTAAATGGTTATTAATAAGATTATTGCAACTATTAATTAAAGATTTTATATCATTTAAAGGAAAGATTTCTTCAAAATATTCATTATATCCAATTTTATATATCTCATCTAACTCATACGAAACAGCTTTAACAGGTATATTACAACATTGGTAAAAATCTGTTATGACTGAAATTGTAAACTCCATAAGTTTGCCCCCCTAAAAAATGATTAATCAAAAAATTTAACTAAATATATTATAAAAAATACGAATATATTTAAAACTTTATAAAATTAAAATTATATAATGTATTCGTTAATGAAAATCAATATCAATTAAAAATAATATATTAGATAAACAAAAAAGTCAATATAAACAAAAATAATAAATTAATAATATACGGAGGGAAAAAATGGCTTTCAAAAAAAGGAATTTAAAAATAGCTGTTACAACAATGGCACTAATATCAGTAATATCATCATCAACAATAGGAGTGAAGAGTGTTTATGCTGGTAGCAACACAAATAATATAGCAGTAGAAAGAACGTTAGAAAATCAAAACTACACAGTAAAAAATAAGATAGAATACATAAAAAATGGTCAAGTAAGTACAGATGGATATGAAAAATTAAGAGCGGCATTATCAGAAGATACTTTAATAGAAGTAATAAATAATAAAATATATATGACGCTTGAATTTGCAACACCTGAACAAGGTGATCAATATTCTATGATAGATAACATAGCTATAACAGTAGATGGAAAAACTACTAATTTTACAAAAACAGATGATAGAAAATATACAGTGGAATTAGGAAGTTTAGATTCAGCTATTCAGTTAACTTATGATGTTAATATACCAATACCTAATATGCCACCACATAGTTTCACTATGAACGTATTATTAGGCTCATTAGAACTTGAAGAAAAGAATGAAGCACCAGTAATAAGTGCAAGTGATGTATCTATATCTGTAGGAGATAAGTTTGATGCTAAATCTTTAGCAACAGCAAATGATAAAGAAGAAGGGGATTTAACTAAAAATATAAAAGTTATAAGCGATAATGTTAATACGAACAAAGCTGGTACTTATAGTGTTACATATGAAGTTTCAGACTCAAAAGGATTAACTACAACTAAAACAATAACAGTAAAAGTTTTAGAAAAATCAGTAGCAAAACCAAGTAAATTAGAAGATGGAACTTACAAAATAAAAAATAAAACAATTTACACAGGAAATAGTTCAATGGGATCTAGTATGGTAAGAAATTCTTTAAAAGAAATATCATACCTAGAAGTTAAAGATGGTCAAGTATATGCAACACTTGAATTTGATAAATCATTATCTGAATATATGAAAAATATAAAAATATCTGTTGATGGAAAAGCTGTAACAACAACAGACAATAATGGTAAAGTTACTTTTAAAGTTGCTTCAATAGATTCAAAAATAGATGTATCAGCATATATCACAGCTATGGGTATGAATATAAACTATACTGTTGCTTTAGATGAATCTACCCTTGAAAAAACATCATCATCAAATAATGGTGGAACAAGTGGGTCAACAACAGGAAATTCAACATCAAATAACGGTGGAACAAGTGGATCAACAACAGGAAATTCATCATCAAATAACAGTGGAACAAGTGGATCAACATCAACAGAGAGTACTGTTAAAAAAGGAAAATTATATACTATTCAAAATACTGTATCACATGAAAGTGAAGCAGGAAGACAAATGGCTAGAAAGTATTTAAATTCAACATCTAAAGTTGAAGAAATAGATGGAAAATATTATGTTACATTAACATTTACAGGATCAGAGTTTATGAAAAATCATGCAATATATGTAAATGGAAGCAAAGTATCTCATACAGTTGCAGCTAAATCAGGAGATAGCATAAGCTTAAGATTTAGAGTATCTAGTTTAAGTGACACAATAAAAGTAGGTATGTATGTAGTACCTATGTCAAGAAATATAGATTTTACAGTTAAATTATTACAAAACACATTAAAATTCGTAAAAGAATATGAGTTAACAAGTGAAAATGGAGGAGTGCTTCCACAAACAGGTTCAGCAATAGATACTACAATGATGATGGGCGCAGGTAGTGCATTAATAGCAGCTGGCGAAATATTAAGAAGAAGAAAAAAATAATAGACATAAAGTTATTTTATAAAGGATAGAAGGATGAGTAAGAAAAATATTATAAAGATTATATTAGATATAGCTATGGTTATACTATTTATAACTTTTTTTAATAAAAATTTAATAAGTTTTAAATTCCATATAAGAAGTGGATGTATATTTGGAGTATTAATACTAGTTCATATGTTTTTAAATAGAAAATGGATAGTGAATGTAAGCAAGAGATTGTTTGACAAAAAGATAAAATTAAGAATGAAGATATCTTATATAATTAGTATGCTTTTACTTGTAACTATTTTTTCAATAATAGTAAGTGGAGTGCTTATGATGAAAGCAGCTACTTATGATAGGCTTATGTTCTGGAAGATGCTTCATTTTGGATCTTCATATTTATCTATAGCATTAATAGGTATTCATATAGGAATTTATTGGAATTTTGTGATGAATATGTTCAAGAAAGTATTCAAAATAGAAGGTAGTAAGAAAATAGGAAAGTTATTATGTAAATTAGCTATAGTTTTAACTTTAGTATTTGGTATGTATACTATGTATAATAGCCAGTACTTTGTAAAATTAAATAATACATTTTCATATGTGACTGAGCATATTGTACCACAGGATTTAGAGCAACCAGAAGGTAATGGATATCAAAAAGAACATGTTGGATTTGCAACTTTAGCAACAACATATGGAAGTATAATGTCTGTATTTGCTATAGCAACTTATTATGCTGATGCAAACCTTAAAAAAACGAATAAAATAGAGAAGAATAATAATAAAATATCACAAGCAAGTTAAAAAAATCCCTAAGAGCTTAAATAGCCTTAGGGATTTTTTATATGATATTAATTTTATAGAATGTAACTTATGAATGAAAAACTATACTTCAGGAAAAGTAATTGATATTTTACTTTGAGTATATATAATATAAAATATATAAAGTTAAAATTTTCATAGTATAATAAATAATCTTATATTATTTTTATATACAAATTTGAGGGAATGTAAATTATAATTAGCATAAGGATGGAGGGGAATATTATGTTTTTTCTAAACTATATAGTATTTATACTAATAATTTTATTTACACACATAATAGCTTTAAGTACACAAATGTTAAGTAGTAATCAATACTTTTTTGGAGTATATATTAAGCAAATAATTTTAGAGGAAGATTTAAAAAAGAAAATAAATAAGGATTTTA
>JARKUZ010000031.1 GCA_029851945.1 Terrisporobacter sp.
AATTATTAATTCAATTTTGGGATTTATAGTTAATACTTTAAGAAGCTTTCCTTTTATAATTTTAGTTGTAGCTATTATTCCATTAACTAGAGCTATAGTTGGAAAAAGTATAGGAGAAACAGCAGCGCTAGTTCCTTTAACAATAGGATCAGCTCCATTTATCGCAAGAGTAATAGAAGGAGCTTTAAAGGAAGTTGATAAGGGGCTGATTGAAGCTGCCAAGTCTTTTGGGGCATCAAATTTTCAAATAATATTTAAAGTTATGGTTAAAGAGGCAATGCCTTCTATTATATCAGGTATAACATTATCTATAATATCAATAATTGGATATTCTGCAATGGCAGGGGCAGTTGGTGCAGGTGGAGTTGGAGCCGTAGCTTTAACTTATGGATATCAAAGATTTGATAATGCTGTAATGATATATACAGTGATAACACTTATTATAATTGTTCAATTACTACAAGGGGCAGGTAATTTAGCATATAGGAAACTAAAATAATAAAAGCAATAAGCAATAATTAAAGGGGATTAATATACAGGAAGTTAAAAAAATTATAAGTTTAAATTAAATAAAATTAGAAATTTTATGTATTAAAATAATTAGGGGGAAACAAAAATGAAATTTAAAAAAATATTAGCAACAGTATTAAGTGGAGTTTTAGCATTATCAATAGTTGGGTGTGGAAGTAAAGGGGATACTTCTTCAAATGATGATAAGAAAATTGTAGTTGGAGCTACAGCAGTACCGCATGCAGAAATTTTAGAATATATCAAACCATTATTAGAGGAGAAAGGTTATAAACTTGAAGTTAAAACATTTGATGATTACTCTTTATTAAATCCTGCAGTTGATGAAGGATCTTTAGATGCAAACTTTTTTCAACATATACCTTATTTAGAAGAGTCAATTGAAGCAAAAGGATATGATTTAGATTATACAGTTAAAGTTCATATAGAACCAATGGCACTATATTCCAAAAAGGTTTCAGGGATTTCAGATATAGCTGATGGTGCTGAAATTGCAGTGCCAAATGATCCATCTAATGAAGCAAGAGCATTACAATTATTAGCTGATAATGACTTAATAAAATTAAATGATGCTGAATTACCTACAGTAAAAGATATAACTGAAAATCCTAAAAATTTAAAAATTACAGAATTACAAGCAGAACAATTACCGAGAGTTCTAGAGGATGTTGAAGCAGCTGTAATTAATACAAATTGGGCATTACAAGCAGATTTAAATCCGGTAAAAGATTCTTTAGCTATTGAATCTACTGATTCCCCATATGCTAATATTCTAGCTGTTAAGAAAGAAAATAAAGATAGTGATAAAATTAAAGCATTATCTGAAATATTAACTTCTGATGATGTTAGAAAATTTATCGAAGAAAAATATGATGGAAGTGTAATTCCTGCTTTTTAGTATAAATAATTTTTTTATATTAAAAATAGTAAATTACGGTCATTGCATATATAAGGCAATGACCGTAATTTTTATATTTTTTAATGGAAAATACTATCTTTAAAATTTTTAGCATATGAAGTATACTTTATATTATGTATAGATGTTATAGAAAAATATTACAGATATAAAATAGTGAAGAGGGGAAAAGGACAAGCTATGAATGTTTCGAATATTAATGTTGGATTAACTGGAGAAAATTTATTAAGTATATATAATGACTTTGTATCAATAAAAGAGCTTAATATAGAAAGTACAGAAATAAAAGAAGATATAAGAATAATAGGTTCATTTACTAAAGGTATTGTTATAAAATTTGAGTGTAGGTTTAAGCTAACTTCTATGGAAGATGGATTAATAAAAGGAGAAGTTACAGGATTTAAAATTCTTAATATAGGAATAGCATCATTCTTAAGAAAAATTGCATTAAAATTTGCTTTGAAATCTTTAGGTGACATGGGAATAAGCTATAAAAATGGTAAGGTTATAATACAATATAAATATTTATTAAAGAATGTTCCATATGTAGATTTTGATATTTATAATATATACTGTGCTTATGGAGTTTTAAATGTAGAATTAAGAAATATACAATTATCTTTAGGTGGAGAATTAAAAAAAGAAATAGAGCTTATAAATTTTGAAAAAGAAAATAAGGTTGAGTTTAATAAAGAGGAAATAAATAAAATAGAGGATTGTTATACTAAAGGAAGAGAAAAAGTTAGCGATAAGTTACCAGAAAAAGCTCAAAAATATAAAGATTATATATTTCTATTACCGGATATAGCAGCATTAATATATAGACTACTTAAAGATAAGAGAGTAAGTGTGAAAACTAAGCTTGTTATATCAGCAGCAGTTGCATATATGACAGTTCCAAGTGACTTAATACCAGATAAAATACCATTTGTGGGTAAAATTGATGATATAGCAATTGGAATATTTGCACTAAATGTTATAATGACAGATATACCATTAAATATAATAATGGAAAATTGGCAAGGACAGAGTGATATATTAATAGTTGTTAAGAGTGCAATAGAATATGCAACTAACTTTACTGGAGCTAAAAATATAGATAGTATTTATAGAGTGATGGAAGAAATATTATCAGTTTAAAAATAAAAAACGAATAAGCATATATGAAAGGATGATTAATTTGAAGTATTATGCTGTTTATAAAGGAAAATCAGGAGCACCTAAAATATTTACTTCTTGGGATGAATGTAAAAAAGAAGTTATAGGGTTTAAAGGGGCTATATATAAAAGTTTTACTACAGAGAAAGATGCTATTAATTTTATTGCATTAAATTCAGAAGGTAAGACACCGGAAAGGTCTGAGGAATCAGTAGAAAGTGAGAAAGGATTATTTATATATGTAGATGGAAGTTTTGCTGTGGATAAAGGAAACTATTCTTATGGATTAGTGGCTGTTAAAGATGATGAGATAATATATAAGGATAAAGGTAAGGGATTTGATAAAGAAGCTATTTTATTAAGAAATGTTTCAGGAGAAGTTTTAGGAGCAAAGATGGCTGTAGAATATGCTATTGAGAATGGGTTTAAAGAAATTACTATAGCATATGATTATCAAGGTGTTGAATCATGGGCTATTGGAACGTGGAAAAGAAATAATAGAATTACTGCTGAATATAATGCGTTTATGCAAAGTAAAATGAAGGAAGTAAAAATAAGGTTTAAGAAAATAAAAGGGCATAGTGGTAATAAGTATAATGATTTGGCTGATAAACTAGCCAAAGAAGCTCTTGGTATAGAGAGTTAATTGAGAATATTAAGATATAGATAAAATAATATATGAGTATTTTCCCCTAAAATACACATACTATTTTTATAAATTAATATAAAGAGGTGTTGTTTTTGGGAAAAGTAATTAAGAGTTTAGCAATAGGAACTATTTTGGGAATGGCAGTTGGAATGATGGTCTTACCAGAGTTAGATAGAAAGACTCAAAGAAACATCAGGAGAACTAGTAAAAAACTTAGATGTGTGGCTGGGGATGCCTATGATAATATTTTAGACTATATAAATTAGTATTAAAAACTGCTATAGAATTCTATAGCAGTTTTTATATTATTTTAAATATAATTGAAGTTAATACTCAAAAAATATACTTTTTTGGTACTTTATATGATATAATGGAAAATATAATAAGAAGCTTTGGAATTTATATAAATGTGGGTAAAGGAAAGATTATGCGATGGAGATACTTACTTTAGGTGAAAAAATAAAAAGACGTAGAAAAGAATTAGAAATGACACTTAAGGACTTAGCAGGAGATAGAATTACCCCAGGACAAATAAGTTTAGTTGAGTCTGGGAGATCAAATCCATCTATGGATTTATTGGAGTATTTAGCAAATTCACTTCAAACTTCTGTAGAGTATTTAATGGAGTCAGAAGAAACACAAGCAGAAAAAATATGTGTGTATTATGAGCAAATGGCAGAAACATATATATTAAATAGTGATTATATAAGTGCAGAAAAAAATATAGAAAATGCTCTATATTATGCAGAAAAATATAATTTAGAGTATAGAAAAGCTATAAATTTATTTTTGAGAGCTAATATATATAAGGAAAAGAATGAGTTAGTTTTAGCTCAACAATTATATCTATCAGCAAATGTAATTTTTATAAAAAGAAATAATTATGAGGAAATTATTAATACATTTTTAAATTTAGGGAAAATAACATTAAGCTTAAAAGCATATCATTCTGCCACAAGTTATTTGAAACAAGCTGAAAAAGTATATTTAGATAATAATGTTGGAAATGATTTTATTTTAGGAGAAATATATTATCAAATGGCTGAAAGTTATTTAAAAATTGATAATATAAAAAAAGCTATAGATTATACTTTTCTAGCTAAACAAAAATTTGAACAAGTTCAAAATAGAGAAGAATACGGTAAAACATTAATGTTATTATCAAAAGAATATAATAAAAAAGGTGATATAGTAAATGCTATAAAGTATTCTAAGAAGACTTTAGAGGTATATAAGGAATTAGAAGAAGAAAAAAATATATCTAGTGTTGAAAATAATTTAGGAAAGCTATTCTTTGAATTTGATAATATTGAAGAGGCTTTTAAGCACTATGAAATAGCTAAAGAAATTAGAATGAGAAATAAAGATAGCGAAGTAATAGAAACCTTAATTAATATATGTGAAGGATATATCAAAATAAAGGAAATAAGAAAGTGTGAAAAGGTTCTTTCTGAAATTGATATTCTTATAGATGAAAGTGATTTAAAACAAATAATAGAAAAAAACATTTTATGTTATAGATTATATACAATAAAAGAAAAGTTTGATGAAGCAGAATGTATATTATTAGAAACCTTTAATATAGCAAAAACAAATGGACTAAGCAAAAAAGCAGCAGAGATAGCAATACTTATTGGAAAATATTATATTGGAGTTAAGCGAGAAGCAGAAGCAGCTAGATACTTAGATGAAGGTGTAAGTATTTTTAGAAGTTTAGGTATATTAAATAATTAATTATCTGGGGGTAGCTATGGAGATATTATCAACAGGAGAAAAGATTAAAAGATCTAGAATTTATAAAGGAATAACATTAAAAGAATTATGTGGAGATAAAATCTCTATTTCAAAAATGAGTTGCATAGAGAATGGTAAAATTAAAGCGGATGAAGAAGCGCTTAGATATATCTCAAAGAAATTACAAGTAGATTATGATTATTTAGTAAGAGATGTTTATGATCAAATAAAACATAATGTTGAAGAGATAAAAAAGAGTACTTGTTCATTTGAAAAATTAGAAGATATAATAAATTATAATTTAGAGTATGCATGCAAATGTGGATTTAATGATTTGGCATTAAAGCTAATTCATATTTTGTTTGAG
The DNA here is from genome assembly GCA_029851945.1 of Terrisporobacter sp. The sequence continues at coordinate 5,353 of JARKUZ010000031.1, forward strand.
TTATATATGAATAATGATAAATTAGAAAATATGCAACTTTTGATTTCAAAGTATTATGATTTATATCAATTAACTCAATGTAATGAAGAAATTATTATTTATTATAATGATATGTCTACATTTTTTATGAAAACAGCAGAGTATCATGAAGCAATAAGTTATTTTGCAAGAATAAGAGAAATTTATGAAAATAACCATATAGAAGATAGGTTAAGTTATGTTTATGCGTGTTTTAATGAAGGAATTTGTTATAAGAATATTAATATAAAAGAAAAAGCATACGAATGTTTAAAAAAAGTATTAGAGTTTATAAATATTTTGAGTGATAAGGCTAAAGGTGATTTTTATCATGAGTTTGCAACTTTAAATATTTTATTATATAAAATAGAGGCAGAAAAATATTTAAAAAAGGCTTTTGAATATAAGAAGAATGATTTAAAGGAATTAGCTAAATTTAAGGGAAAGAATGGAGAAATGTATTTTCAAGTTCAAGAATTTAATAAGGCTATGAAAGAAATAAAAGATGCAATTGAAATTTATCCAAGAGAAGATAAAAAAGGTTGTGGGGAATTCTTAATAGAATGCATTAATACATTATATAATAATGGACAATATGAAGAAGCTTTTAAATATACAGAAGAAGCTTTAGATTTAGCTATTAACATTGATGAAATAAAGCTAATAGAAAAAGGGTATTATTTCAAAGGTATGATACATCAGAAAAAAGGTGAGTTTATACAAGCAGAAATGTATATGAATTTATCTACAGATTTTTTATTTAGATTTGCTAATAGTGAAGAAAGATATAAGAGATATAATGAAATGGCTGAATTATATTATAATTTAGGAGAGTTAAAAGAATCTGTTAAATATTTTATATTAGCTATAAATATTGAAAAAAAAGGGGCTGTATCAAAATAAATTTTGATACTAGCCGATAAGAAAAGGAGGATTCGAATTTGAATCCTCCTTTTTGTGTATAATATTTTTATGAATACTAATAATTTAAAAAGCAAAAATATTAT
>JARKUZ010000034.1 GCA_029851945.1 Terrisporobacter sp.
GGTATTAAATTAAAACTTTGAAATATAAATCCAAACTCTTCTCTTCTTATTTTAGAAAGTTTATCATCATTTAAAGTGTATAAATCTAAATCATCCATAAATACTTTTCCACTAGTTGGTTTATCAAGACCTGCCATACAATGCAGTAAACTACTTTTTCCTGAACCACTTTGTCCAATTATAGCTGTAAATTTATGAGGTTCTATTTCCAAACTAATTCCATCAATAGCTTTAACTTCACTATCACCTTTGCCATATATTTTTCTTAAATCTATAGTTTTTAAAGTTTTCATATATTCTCCTCCCAATACCTAGTCATTATCTTTTATTCCATCAATAATATTCATATTTTTTAAATCTCTACTACTTGTCATTACTGCAATTAAACATACAGCCATAGTTATTATAAAAAATGCCATTGATTCTTTAAATGGGAATGTAAAAGCCATGAAGTTTTCTATTCCGTAGTTTTTATAAGCATTATTATTCCAATTTACAAATTTAATTAAGTTTGTCATAGATGGAATTAAAGCAATTATAAAACTTAATATGGCATATGCTAATGCTTCGTAAGTAATCATTTTCTTCATATTTTTCACACTCATTCCTAGTGCTCTAAGTGTTGATATTTCTTTTTTTCTTATTAGTAAGTTTGTTTTTATTGTGCAGAAAATATTAATACCTGCAATTATTAAAACCAAAGTTATTGTTGATATTTGTGTCTTCATATAATCTTTGCTAGAACTTTTTTGCATCTCATTAAAGCTTAGTTTACTTTCAAATTGAGATAATTGAATACTATTTGAAACTTCTTCTACCTTTTTATTTACAGCTTTATCATAAGGATTTTCTAAGTTTATACCTAACTTAGTATATTTCTGTTCATTAGTAAGAGATTTAGCATGTTTGTTAGAAGTGACAATTTCAAAATTACGACCTAAACTACCATCTCCCATAGACATCCAATCAGATCTTAAAATTGCACATACTCTTACTTTGCTTTCTTTATATACTGTTTCATTGTTTTCTGTAGTTGGAACTTTTATAGTTAAAATGTCTCCTATTTTTAAGTTTGTAAAAACATTTTTATTATTATCTGAATTATTTTCATCATAGAAATAATTATATACTGCTACATTTGGATAATTATTTGTTGTTTTTCCCAAATCATTTATATTTCCCTCTTGAACAAAGTTTTTCAATGTACTATTTATATAGTCATTTCCATATAATTTTAAATCCATTTCATATTCCATCTTATCTTTTTCTTTAATTCCACTTAAACTTGTAAAATCTTTATTTACTTCATAATTTTTAAAATCAAAGAATCCATTTGCTACTTGTACAGGATTTATATTTTTGACACCATCTATATTTTTCAGCTTATCTACATCATTATCAGTATATTTAACTACATCCAAATCAGAGTTTGGTCCAAACCCTATTGTTATATCATATCTTTTTTGCATATCAGCAATCTTATCATTTACCTCATTTTGCATACTAGAAAATGTAGTTAAAAATACATATCCACCTAGTGCAATTGATATGATGGATATAAGGGCTCTACTTTTATTTCTTCCAATATTCTTAAGTCCCATAAATCCATAAAATCCAAATATTTTACTGAAAAATTTACTTAATCCAAAACATCCACCATGACTTTTAAACTTATCACTTTGCTTTATTGATTCAATAGATGATATTTTTCCTACTTTATAAATAGGTATGATACAAGATGCAAAAACAGAAAATACACCTGTAATTATGGCTTTTATAATATTTTCAGAAGTTACATATAGCCTTGGTTTCATTACGGCTTCTTCATATAGCGAAAGATTAAAATAATTAATTCCCATATATGAAAATGTCACACCAAATATAAGTCCAAGTATTGTTCCAGCTACCATTATGATTAATCCTTGATAGATTATCATTCTTCTAACACTTCTTTTGTTTGCACCTATTAATCTAAGCATGCCCATTTCTTCTATTGTTTCATTTAATGTGATGTTAAAAAGATTAAATACGAAAATAGCTGCTGTGATTATAATTAAAATTTCTCTTTTAAAAGCACTTGGATCGTCTTTTTCTATTTTTTTGTCCATTAATTGACGTACAAGAGGCATATTAGGTGAATAAGTAACCTCTTTTAAATTATTTTCTCCCATAATCTTATTAGCTTGTCCGTCAATATTTTGCCACCCACTCTTTAAAGTTAGGAGACTATTATAAGTGATTATATTTTGTGGAATTATATTGTCCTTTTCATGATTTCCATAAGTAAATGCTTCAAAGGGAATATTAATATCATAAAAATCGTAAAATCCCTCTGGTTTTTCTATAATTCCCACAAGTTTAAATTTTTTATCTTCAGTATGAATTTTATTATTTCCCTGTAAATCTTTATATTTCTTTTTAATTTTAAAATTCAAAGTAGAATTTAGTTTAGCAGATATATTCATTGCCTCTAGAGCATCTTTTTCCATTACGATTTCATTGTTATTTTTAGGAAGTCTACCTTTTGTAAGTTTCCCAGACTTATTAGTAATATAATCTTTATCTGCTGACTTTAATGGAAATGAATTTCCTTTTTCATCTACAATATTACCTAAGTTTTCAACTGTAGTAATTTTTGATACGTCTTCATTTTTGCTAATTTTTTCAGTATCAGAGTCATTTAAATCATTAAATTCTAAATGATATCCTCCATAAAGTTTGTATATTGCTTTGACATCATTATTATGTTGAGAATCTTTTATAACACTAGTTCCAAATATTAAAGCTACACCTAGAGCTACACCTAATGTCAATAAAGATGTTCTTAATTTATTTTTCTTTAAATATGCCAGCGACATTTTTAAGTATATTCCCATAAACTCCTCCTATTTTCTTATGAATTATTATAAATACCAATATCAATATTGATTTTTTAACTTGAACATATATTTTTTTTAATGTTTTTATTTACTAAATTATTTATCTAATCCAATTGGTGGATATTTTACACTACTTAATTCCTCATTACTTTTTAAAAGTTTATTATCATCACTTAAATCATAAATTTGTAGCATAACTTTATTTATAGGTAAAGCATAATAATTATCGCTATAAAAATAGTGATATTCATACCCAGGATCATCTTTATAAGATACTTTATAAATAATTCCTTCGTAACTTGCTTTTCTACCTTTTTCCTTTGTAACTTCTTCTATATTCTCTTTTGAAATTCCCTGCTTTGCCATATATCTATTAATACGCTTTTCCGCTTCATTCCAAGGTTTAAAGTAATTATCATATACAAAAAATCCTGTAACGACTATAGTTAAGGCTACTAAAATAGCTTTATATTTTTTCATTGTAATCCTCCTTATTCTAAGACAAATTCATCACAATATCTTAATTCTAAAATCTTAGTTGACTTATCAACCTTACTTACTCTAATAATCATATCTCCCATATTAGGAAGTATTACATTTCCCTCACCTTTACTAAAGACTTTTTCAACTTTATCAAAAAATTCTTTTCCAGATAAATTACTATCTATTAATAACTTATATATGTTATAAATAGCTCTCACAAATTTATCATCATAGGATAATTTTTCATCGATATTAAAATCTTTAACACAGTGAATATCCAGTATTTCCTTATTTTCTTTCTTGTCTTTTGTCATAGAATAATTTAATACTTGCTTAGGTTGGTTCTTAGTTATTTCTAAATTTCCTAGAGATAAGACGAAACTACCATCTGATAAAGCTTCTGCCACTCTAAGTCCACTACCTGATATTGCTTTTGAAATTTTCTTTGATAAGTCCTTTTTTAAATCAGATATTTCTTCTACTGTATATGTTTCTTTATCTATATTAGTTGAAGAAGATGTGCATCCTACCATTAAAACTGAACTTACACTTATAGCTACTGTCATAGCTAACATAAATTTTTTCACTTTCACATAATCCTCCTTATTTTATCTTCCATTAAATTTTCAGACGCTTACTAATAACCATGTTGATTAGAATTTACTTCATCTAAACACCACTGACATATAAAAAATTCGCTTCGCTCATATAGCCAACGACTGCGTCCGTTGCTCAAGTAATAAGGTTGAAAATTATATATTATCTACAAAGCAGATAACATATAATTTCCTTACAATTAAAAAGTGATGTTATCTTTTGCTATTAAAAGATAACATCACTTTTATTTAGTATCAATATATATGCCCCAACTAGTCACTTAACGAACCCAACTGTCAGTATTTTGGTTTAATGGTATGTATATGTTTAATGTAAATTTGTCTTTTTTATCTTCAAATAATATTTCTCCATCATATTTTTCTAGAGAGGATTTAATACTTTGAATTCCTATCCCATGGATGAATTTATCCATTTTGTCTGTTAATAATTTATTTTCATTAATTTTAATATTATTCACTTTACTATTTTCACATTTAAGTACAAAATATGATTTTGATATAGTCCCTTTTATTCTAATATATTTATTAATATTTTCATCATGAATTTTATCACATGCTTCTATAGCATTATCTAAAATATTAGTAAATATACTGGACACATCTATGGGTTTTATAAAATTAACTTTTACAAAGTTTATATCACAAGTAAATTTAATTCCTTTTTTACTGCATTGCTCACTTTTTTCATTAATTATAATATCTAATATCATATTTCCTGTATTATAAATAGATTTAAATTCTTTAATTTCATCCTTCAAATTATTTACATATTCATTGACTTCTTTACTATTATTTTTAAGATTATCTATAGTACTAATATGATTATTTATATCGTGATAAAGTTTTCTAACTTTCATATGAGATTCTTGAACACTTAAATAATGAGCATATTGCATATCTAATTTATTTTTCATTATTTCATTTTGAGATTTTATTTTATTGTCTTTTATTACTTTTGCAAATAACAATACAAGAACTATACTACTACCTAATATTAGCTTTGGAGTTACAATATAATCAAGTATATACTGGTCTGAAGGCAGGTTAAACCTCTCAAGTGTCTTTGATGTATATGTTACTATTATATTAATTAAATTAACTATTAAAGCTAAAGACAGATATATATAATTTCTTTTATCACTATCAAATAATTTCAAATACTTATTAATGTGCTTAATTATTAAATAGATAAATAGATAAATAAATATAATAAACAAATTAGTATAAATATCAATTTTTATATTATCAAAGTATGATATTAAAAGGGATTCTTCCGATGATACACTGCTACCTGTAATTATAAAAAATAAAGTTCTACTTACAACAATTGTAAGTAAAGAGTAATATACATTAAATAAATAAAGGAAAATTGCATATTTCATATACTCAATCTTATAAAAATAATTATAGTAAATTGCCCACAAAATAAATACTATAACAGTAACTATATTGTAAGCGTAAATTTCTTCTATATTAAGTAATTTAGTTAATTTAGCTATAATATAAATTGATAATAATAAAATATAAAATATAATTTTTTTATTGTTTCTTCCTTCTTTATTATAAGTTAATATACCATTTAATATTATAAATGGCGTAAATATTGATAAAATTAATAATAATTCAGTCATAATATTTAGCATATTTCATCACCAATAAATCTTAAAAACTTTTCCTTAACTTCTTTATATCTATATCTACTAACAGGCACTTCTTCTCCACTTTCTAATATTGCAGTATTTGATTTTATATTTTCCACATAAGTTAAATTAATTAAAAAGCTTTTATGACATCTTACAAATTTATCTAAATTTAAGTCTTTTTCTATTTTCTCTAAACTATACCTTACATCAAAATCCTTATTTATTGTATGTATTGACATATCCTTTTTTTGAACTTCTATATACTTTATTTCACTTGAGTAAATCTTATATGTATTAGACTTATTCTTTATTAAAATATAATGATTTTTATTTTTTTCTATCTCATTAATGCAAGTTAATACATGTTTTCTTAATTCATCTAATTCTATAGGTTTTAGTAAATATCTATAAGCTCTTACCTCATATCCCTCTTGCACATAATCTATTAAAGAAGTTAAAAATATTATTTCCATTTTATTATCTACTTTTCTAATTTTTCTTGCCGTATCCATTCCATTTATTCGATCCATTTGTATATCAAGAAGTAATAGATCTATATCTTTTATGTTAGATTGCAGTAGGTCTTCTCCACTGCTATATTTTTCTATTTCATATTCTTTATTTTTTAATATATTATGAAGATGATTTTCTATTAAGTCTCGCATTTCTTTCTCATCTTCACATATTGCTATCCTAATCATAAGCCCCTCCTTATGTTCTCTTCTTATTGTGTTTTTTTTGTTCATATATTCTAGTACGATTTTATATATGTGCTACTTTAGGATAACATTTTTAAATTATTTTTATCAATACTTCGGTCAAAATATTCAATCAGTAATTGGTGTAGGTGAAAGGGTGTGACATTTTTGGGACACCCTTGAATAAAAAAACATGATTAGTTTAAATTAAAATTTTTTAGGTATAAATATTATTATTCAATATTGGGAGGTATAACATGCAAAAATATTTCAAAATATCAACATTTTATTTAATACTAGGATTAGCTTTAGGAGTGTTTTATAGAGAATACACAAAATTAAATAACTTCACAGGAATAACTACTCTAGGTGTTACACATACTCATGTTTTAATACTTGGATTTATGTTCTTTATGATTGTATTATTACTAGAAAAAAACTTTAATATATCAAGTATAAAAGGTTTTAAATCATGGCTTATAACATATAATGTAGGTTTTATTTATTTAATTGCCGCATTAGTATTTAGAGGTGTATTACAAGTTAACAATAGTGATTTTCCTGGACTTAGCCATATTGCAGGACTTGGTCATGCTATTTTAGGTGTGTCTCTATGTTGGTTTGCTGTAATAGTTAGTAAATCTCTTAAAAATTATGATAACAAGTAGAAATTGGATACAGTTTATTTTGTTGAATAACATAAAAAAATTCGCTTCGCTCATATCGCCAACGGCTTTGCCCGTTGCTCAAAATTCGCTTCGCTTAAGCCACTGCATGGGCGCTATACTTCATATCGCCAACGACTGCGTCCGTTGCTCAAATTTATCAGTTGAGATTATAAATGTAAAAGGCATAGACATGTTTATATCATGTCTATGCCTTTTACATTTTATCATAAAACTATTTATTACAACTTCCTTTGCATTTAGAGGCATGGGAGCACTTATAACAACCATAATCTCCACTGCCCTTTTCCTTATTAAACTTAACTATAGGCTTAATTGCTAAAAATAATATAAAAGACACTACAATAATTACTATTAAATTTCCTATCATAATAAATCTCCTTTAATAAATTATTGTACTTGCACCTTTGCTACTACTTTTTTGTCACTAGCTTTGTTTGATTTTATTTTTGATACTATAAATCCTATAGCTACTATTAATATTACAACTGATGCTGCAAATCCGTCTGCCATCTTACCATACATTATTATTGTACCAACTTGGTTAAATACCATAGCTACTATATATCCAACACTTAGTTGAAGTAATACAGAGTTTCTTAACCACTTTCCAGATCCCATTTCTGATCTCATAGCCCCTATTGCTGCGAAACATGGAGGAGTGAACAGATTGAACATCATAAATGCAAATGCTGCGATTGGAGTTATTCCCATTGTATCTTGAACTATATTAGCATTTACTAATTCAAAGTCTGCATTTATAGCAGCTCCCATAGAGTAAACTACAGCCAATGTTCCAACAACTTCTTCTTTAGCTATAAATCCTGTAATAGCTGCTGCTGCAAGTTGCCATACACCTATTCCTACTGGTATTAGTAAAAATGCAAATGGTGTTGCTATTCTTGCTAATATTGAAGTATCAACTGCATCTCCTACTAATTGGAAACTGAAGTTGAATGACGACATTATAAATACTACTGTATTACAAACTATTATAATAGTACCTGCTCTCATCATAAAATCTTTTGCTGTTTCTATCATTTTAAAGAATGCTTTTTTGATACTTGGCATACCATACTGTGGTAATTCTATTATAAAGTAATTTTTTATATTATCCGCTCCAGTTGCTTTCTTTAATAATAATCCCACACTTATTATAACTGAGAAAGCTATTAAATAAGTAATAGGGAATAAATATGGATTATTTGGGAAAAATGCCGCTGTAAATAATGCTATTATTGGTATTTTAGCACCACAAGGAACAAATGGTGTAAGTAAAGCTGTTAAACGACGTTGTTTTTCATCTTTTATAGTTCTTGTAGACATAATTCCTGGTATAGAGCATCCATATCCTACTATCATAGGTATTATAGATTTTCCTGATAATCCTACCTTTCTAAATAATGGATCAAATATAAGCGCTATACGAGCCATAAATCCACTATCTTCTAATAATGATAATAAGAACATTAATACCATAACTAATGGAACAAATCCAACTACTGCTCCAACTCCACCAATTATACCATCAGTTAATAGCGCATTTAAAAAGTCACTAGTTCCCATACTAGCTAACCACTCTGAAACACTACCTTGGAAAGTTTCTATATATCCTACTAAAGTATCTGCAACTAATGGTCCTAATTTATTTATAGATAAATCAAATATAAAACTCATTATTAATAAGAAAAGTCCAGTTCCTATTATAGGATTAGTTACGAAATTATCTACTTTATCTTCCAATGTTTCTTCATGCACTCTTATTATTCTATTTTCAACTTTATCTATTATATTATTAACTATTTTAAATCTTTCTGTATCTTGTTCTTTTTCATCTTTTATTGTTGATAATTTTTCAAAAGTATTTACTTGTTTTTCTAATTTAGCTCTTTCACATGATTGTATAATTAGAGTTTTTAATCCTTCATTCTTTGATGCAGATATTTCAACAACTTTACAGTTTAATTCTTTTTCTAATTTAACTATGTCTATCTCAGTTATAGATTTTGATATATCAATTTTATTTAATGCAACAACTACTGGTATACCAATTTCTAATAATTGTGTTGTAAAAAATAAACTTCTATTTAAATTTGTAGAATCTACCACATTTATTATAACATCAGGGTTTTCATTTTTTATAAAATCTGTTGTTATACTTTCTTCACTTGTATATGGTCTTATTGAATATGCACCTGGTAAATCTATTATATCTATGTTATTACCTAAACTATTTTTTAGTTTTGATTCTTTTTTGCTAACTGTTACTCCGGCCCAGTTACCTACTGATTCTTGTTTTCCAGTAAGTGCATTATATAGTGTAGTTTTACCACTATTGGGATTACCCGTTAAAGCTATTTTCATTTTTTCATCTCCCTTTAAATTATTTCTATAGCTTCTGCTAAATCATTATCTATTCCGTACCTTCCGCCTTTTATATTAATTATCAAGTTTGAGTACATTTTTTTTACTATACTTATACTTTCACCTTCGAAACATCCTAATGTGAATAAGAATTTATTTATTTCTTCATTTCCTTTTATTGATTTAATTTTATATATAGTGCCCTTTTGGCCTTCTGGTAATTTCATTTTAGCACCTCTTTATTTTTATTATTGATTTTGATAATTATTATTGCTATACTTATATGATAGTTGTTCTCAATTGATTTGTCAATTTAATTATTAATTTTTTTCAGATGGTAAGTTTTTTTACAAACTCTATAAATTTCCAATCCATATAAAATTACTGCTATCATAAGTAAAACTACCATCAGTAAAGTTTAAAATTTTATCTAAATGTATATACATTGTGCTTCTCAGTTTAACTTATCCTTTCACCATTATCTTCTTCAAAACAAATAAAAAAAGCACCATTTCCTACAAAGAATACCGTGCTTTATATAAATAATTTATTTTCTTTATTTCTTTGTTTCTTCTAATATATAACCAATTCCCATACCTATAAAACAACCAGCTGAAGCCCATATAAAATTACCTGTAATCATTCCAATTACTATTCCAATTATAAAACCACCGAACATTAAATCAATTCCTGCCTCATCTTCTTCACTGCATTTTTTTACATTATTAGATTTTATATTATACAATTTTGTATCACTAGATGATTCAGTGGCTTCATTTATATCTTCACTTTTAGTATTATTTTCACTAATTATTAAGTCATCTAAAGTAACATTAAATATATCTCTTAATAAAATTAGATTATCTATGTCTGGGTATGCTTTATTAGACTCCCATTTTGATATAGCTTGCCTAGATACATTTAACTTCTCAGCAAGTTGTTCTTGTGATAAATTATTTTCTTTTCTTAACTTCTTTATCTTATCGCATAAATTCAATGTAATCACCTCTGTTTTATTGTATATATATATTCATTTTATATCAGTAACTGTATGGTTGCATTGTGTAAACTTCTAGTTGCATTTCTGATTTTATCTGTATTTTTATTAATAATTTCGTTCTTACTTTATTTTATGATTATCTAAAAAAATCTGAATCTGGCTACTATAAGTTTTAGTATCAAAAATATCATTAAATAAATCAAACTCTATAATACTATCAATACTTATATTATTTTCTTCTATATAGTCAAATACTTTTTTTATACTTTCCTTCTTATTCTCTGTATTATAAACTATTGTTAAGTATCTACCTTCAGGCAAGACCTTTATATTTTTATCATTTTTTATATCTTTATATTCTTCGACTCCATTAAATACATATCTAGCTTCTAGGCTTCTATTATTATTTACATTATATATAACGCCTCTTTGTACAGATATTTTGATGTTCTTCTCTAATATCAACTTATCTAAATCAGAATAATAAAGTAATTCCTTCAAACTCCCTGCTTCCCTGCATGGTAAAACTACTATATAACGTGTTTCAAAAAATTTAATTGATATTTCATTTTCATTTAGTATTTCTTTAGATGATTTTATACTGTCCCTTAGTGTATCTATATTTTCGATTACTTTGTTCATCAAAGAAAATTGTACTTTACTTGAAGAATTTTTAAAAATTCAAACTACGTATAAAGAAATTATAAAAGGTAAAGAAGACCAGTTCCAAGGTTGTATTCAGTTATTTGTCGTATCTAAAGAATCTAGAGGTCTTGGTGTTGGGAAAACTTTAGTTAAGTATTTATCTGATTATATGAAAAGTATGAATGTAAAATCTTTATACTTATTTACAGATAGTAGATGTAACTATGGATTTTACGATAGCCAAAATTTCAATAAATTGAACGAAAAACAAGTGTCGTTTGATTGTGTCGATGCTAAATTAGATATATTTTTATATGGGTATAAGTTTTAATTAAATTATCATATACAAAAATAGCTACTAAGTTTTATAGCTTCGTAGCTATTTTCTCCTCTTTTCGAGGATTTCAATGGTGGATACGAATCTCAAGAATCATACCCACGATTATCCATCTTTATTTATTTTAATTTAAATATCTATTTATATTATATATTATATTATAATTTCAAATAGCCCCCTCTATGATTAATACATGTGTACTTATGCTCTCATTTTATCTTCTTCTAATAACTTTCCATCTTTTATAGTTATTACTTCATCTGCCATTTTAGCTATTTCATCATTATGTGTTATCATAACCAAAGTTTGATTAAATTCTTTAACACACATTTTTAAAATCTCCATTACCTCATCTGTAGTTTTTGAATCAAGATTACCTGTAGGCTCATCTGCAAATATTATCTTAGGTTTGTTGCCAAGTGCACGAGCTATAGCAACCCTTTGTTGTTGTCCTCCTGACAGTTCATTTGGAAATTTGTTTATTTGTTTTTCTAATCCCAATTTATTTATTAAGCCATCAATGTACTTTTTATCTATTTTTCCACCACTAAGCGAAATTGGAAGTACTATATTATCATAAACATTTATAACAGGTATTAAATTAAAACTTTGAAATATAAATCCAAACTCTTCTCTTCTTATCTTAGATAACTTGTCATCATTTAAAGTATATAAATCTAAATCACCCATCATTACATTTCCAGAAGTAGGTTTATCAAGACCTGCTAGACAATGAAGTAATGTACTTTTACCACTACCACTTGCCCCTACTATTGCTGTAAATTTATGAGGCTGTATTTCTAAAGTTACTTCATCAATAGCTCTGACCTCATTATCATCTTTTCCATATATTTTATTTAAACTTAATGCTTTTAATTTTTTCATAATAGTCTCCTTATGTATAATTTATCTGTTAAGATATGTTCATATTAAGCTTATCTCAACGATTTATATTATATTTTCAAATTGTTAATCATTTTGTGAAATTCCATCAGTTATTGATGTGCCTTCTATCTTGTCTTTAGATAAATATACGGCAACAAGCCCCATAATTATAAAAATTGCAAATAATATAAGTATCTGATTCCAAGGAATACTATGTGGTATAGTCCTTTCAAATCCTCCTGCTATAAGTGTTTTATTAGCGCTTGCAATCCCCCAGTTATGATAAACTGTTGCAATTATAGCTCCTATTGTGGAGGCAACTATCCCATAAAACTCACTTTCAATTATTAGAATTTTTTTCATATCTTTAATACTCATTCCAAGGGCTCTTAATGTCGACATCTCTTTTCTCCTTGCAATGATATTACTTCTCATAATAAAAATACTATTCACAGAAAGTATAAGTAAAATTAAGCACTGATATATTACTGTAAGTCTGTCCTCTGAACTTTGTTGTGCTCCGTAAAATTTCATGTCTTCACCTTTACCACCTATTGATGAAAATGCATAATCCTTTGTTAGTTTCTCTAATCTTTTTTCAACTGGGTATAACTCACCTTTTTGAGTCATTACATAAATCTTGTTATAATCCTTTTGATTTGTTAATTCTTTATAGTCATCCTCTCTAAATATTACCTGTGCTCCACCAGCATCAACATTCCCATCTTGAGCTGCTGCATAGACTTCTTTCATAATAGCACCAACTTCAACCTTAATTGTTTCGTATTTTTTGATACCATCTTTATATACAGGTATTTTTATATCTATAATATCCCCCACCTTCACATCATCAATTACCTCTGCTTCAAATGAGTGGGTAACTAGTGATTGGGTATTATTTACTAGTATAACTTTTTTATACTTTCCTTCTTTATTATTTATTAAGTTTTTTCCTTCTTCAATAAACGACTCTCTACTCTTTAACATCTCATCGCTATAACCTCTTATAATAAGCGGATATTCATTATTATACTCATCTTGAAATAATAAGACTCTTCTATTTAATTCATCTTGATAAGCTTTAGATATTTTATCTTTAGGAACAAAAATATATCCATTAGGATTATAAAAGTTTGGTTCTACACTTTTCACTCCTTTTATATTTTTTATCTCTTCTATCATATTCTTATCAATTTTATAAAATAAACTTTCGGTACCGTAGGAGCTTCCACTTACTGTTTTATCTACACTTCCATAGGACATACCGAAGGAACCACCTGTTATTCCTTCCTCTATATTGGTATTTAATGTATCTTTCACTGCAAAACTAAATATAAACATTGTTCCAACCATGGTAATTGCAAGCATTGTTATGATAGTTCTAGATTTGTTTCTCCATACATTTCTCCTTGCAATACTTATAATCATACTTCCCTTTGTTATATTTGTTTTGATTCTCTTAGATTTTGATTTTCTTTTATACTTCTCACTATTTTTTATTGAATCAATTATAGACATCTTCATAGCTTTTCTGACCACTATAAAACTACTTATAGATACAGATAATGTTGAAACTATAAAAGAATAGATTATACTTGAAGCTCCTATTGTTAGCATAGAGCTATATCCATATACTAATCGAACTCCAATATATGATAATGTCGTTCCAAGTAACATCCCAATTAAAGTTCCTAAAACTATATATATAAGACTAAGATCTGTAAACATTATCTTAATTTTCTTCTTTGACATCCCAATTGCTCTCATAAGACCTACTTGTATTATCATATCTTGTAGTATAATATTGAAAATATTGTATATTACAATGCTAGATACAATTACTAAAAGAAGTATCTTTTTAATATTTTCTATATTATTAGTAGACATATACTTTAATTGTTTAGCTGTTGTAACTTCTGAATTTTCATGTAAATAGTCCCAACTAAGACCTAGCTCTTTTTCCATTTTACTTACAAACTTAGATGTATTTTTTTCAGATTTAAGAAATATAGTTCCTTTATATGTATCTTTTGCTTTTATGGGAAGCTTAGCTTCTTCATATATAAAAGCTTGAGTTCTAATACCTCCTATTGCACTGGATTTAGAACTATAATACTTATCCGATTTTTCAAGTACACCAACAATTTTAAATTTTTTATTAGCACTATCAATTTGATTAGCCCCATTGTCGTCAACGTACTTATTCATCAACATTAAATCAATATTCTTATTTAATGGATCATTTATTCCCATTTGCTTTGCTGCTTCTTTTTCTATGACTATTTCTCCATCTTTTCTTGGTTCTCTTCCCTTCATCTTATAATTAAGAGAATTTATAAAACCTTCATCAAATGAATTTAAATCAAGTTTAACACCATTTTCTTTATTAACTCCTTCAAGAAAATATTTAACCTTGCTACTTTTTTTTACTTCACTATCATTTTCTAGTTGTTTGACTTTATCTATATCAATCCCTTCAAACCATACTTGATAATTTCCATGCAAATCTTTTGCTTCTTGTATTTGAGAATCATATCCCGAATCCCTAATTACATTCATAGAGAAAATAAGCATCACTGAAAGTGCAATACTTGATAATAGTGCCACTGTTTTTCCTCTTTGTCTTTTCATATACGATATTGCTAGTTTAAGTGTAATCAAAATTTTACCTCCCTTTCTTGTACCAAATCCTCGCATAAAAAAATGCTACCTTCTTTGTATCAAAGGTAACATTTCTAAAATTTTGATTCAATATAAGTCGTACAAGTGGTATTTTTTTACCGACAACTAGCATACTAAGTCTTAATTTATAGTCTTATTGGATTAATAATCATATTAAATTTTTATTCAACTGGTATATGAATAGTAGCTATAAATTTATTCTCACTATCCTTAATTTTTAATTCTCCGTCGTATTTTTTTATTGAAGATTTTATACTCTCAATTCCTATTCCATGAAGAAATTTATCTTTTTTAGAAGTAAAAATCTTATTATTGTTAATTATTACTTTATTTGTTTTACTATTTTCACATCTAACTACATAATACCCTTTTATAAAAGTACTTTTTATAGTTATATATTTTTCAATATTATTATCATCAATTTTGTTACATGCTTCTATTGCATTATCTATTAAATTTGAAAATATACTACTTATATCAATCATCTCTATAAATTTACATTTACTAAAATCTATACCTACATTAAAATCTATATTATTTTCCATGCAATCTTTACTTTTTTCATATAAGATAATATCTAAAAGTACATTTCCTGTATTATAAATATTTTTAGTTCCTTTTACTTCATCTTCTATATTGTTAATATATTTATTTACTTCTTCACTACTATTTTTTAGAGCTTTTATATTTTCCATATGGTTGTTCATATCATGGTATACTTGTCTCATTTTTTCTTGTGAATCCTTAACCATTAAGTAGTATTTGTACTGCATATCTAATTTTTCGTTTACAAACTCTGCTTTAGCTTTTTCTTTTTCTGACTTTATAGAATTTAAAAATATAGATATTAACAATATATTTACTATAAGTAAAAGATAAGGAAATACATATCCCATAAAATCAGATATCTTAAGGGTATCTACGATATTATTATATTCAATATTATTTTTTATTATTAAGTTATATAAATCGCCTATTTTTGAAGTTGATATATTTAAAAATAATATTATAAGTATATTAACTATTACTGTTAAACTTATATATAAATAGTATTTCTTTTTATTATAAAGTTCTTGTAGCTTATCAAAAAAATAAACTCCGAAAAAAATAATTACAAAATTTATTCCTAGATTTAATACATGTATACATTCAATTACATAATTAAGCATTATAGATAAAAACCAATAAATACTACATTCTATCAAAATATACACTAAACTATACATTACCGAATTAATAATAGATTTTCTTATATCAATTTGATAAATAGTTTTGCTAATCAAAAATAATACTAATACTATCCTAATTAAAGGTTGTAATACTACAATTCCAAAAGGTATACCCATTACAATTGAAACTACAGTTAATAGTAAAACTAATATTACTTTCATATCAAATTTACATTTATAAACATAACCTATTTTATTCATTAACATTAAAAAGCAAGATATAAATATAAGCATATTAGTAGCACATAAAAATCTATAAAAAACTAACATAATTTCTCCTCTATCAAGTCAAAAAATTTATCTTTTGTCTCCTTAAATCGATACCTACTAATAGGTACTTCTTCCCCATTTTCAAGTATTGCAACATACTGTTTTATACTTTTTACATGCTCTAAATTAACTAAAAAGCTCTTGTGGCATCTAAAAAATCTACTACAATCTATCTCCTTTTCAATATTAATCATTGTACCATTTGTTTTATAGACTTCATTTAAAGTATGTATAGTTATAGTTTCTTTTTGCACTTCTACATATGTTATTTCGTTTATATTTAATTTAATCTGATTACCTTGTTCTTTTACCATAATATATTTATTTTTTATATCTACTTCTTTTATACAGTTTATTATATTTTCTTTTAAATTCTCATATTTTACTGGTTTTATTAAATATCTATAAGCCCTTACCTCATAACCTTCTAGTGCGTATTCTATTAATGATGTAATAAATATAATTTCTACTTTGTCATCTAACACTCTAATTGTTCTTGCAGTGTCCATTCCATTAATTTGACCCATTTGTATATCTAATAAAAGTACATCCGTGTCTTTTGAATAGTTTTCAAGCAATTCTTCTCCTGAACTAAATATATCCACCTTATATTTAACAGCTAATCTCTCAAATATTTGATCTATATATATTTTTAGCAACTCTTGCTGTTCTTTTTCATCTTCACATATTGCAATTTTTATCACGTAATTCCACCTCATGTCCACTTATATTACTTCATTTATTAATTTTATATGATATATGTTTCTTTATTTTATATTTATTTAATTGTTTCATAGTGATAACTTTTCATTATTTATAATTATAGACTAACTTTTTATTTCTTCGAATATTTTTATATAGACTTAATAATAAAAAATTTGATTTATATAAATCTCTTATAATCAATTTCAATATAAAAAACCATATTGACTATTATATCAGTATGGTTTTTGTGGATTTCAATGTTGAAGACGAATCGTAACGAACACCCTCTACCATTATTTTATTATATCATATCTAATAAATTCCACATTGTCAGAAAACTCCACCATTATTAAAATAATTTATAATTACTAAACCATCTACCTCAAAGGGTGTGACATTTTTGGGACACCCTTTATCCAACTCACCCACCTAAAACAAAAGCCGATCAGTCCCAAAACTTTATTCTTCAATAAACTTCACCAATTCTTCATTAAATCTATCTCGCTGATCATAGAAGGATGCATGACCGCTGAATTCAAATGGTACAAGCTTAGAATTTCTAATACTTTGATTTTGTACTTTAGCTAGTGGAAATGGAACAACTTTGTCGTGAATTCCGTGAATAATTAAGGTTGGAACATTTATTTCTCCTAAATCACAAAATAGTACTTCATTTATCCAAGTCTTTGCAATCGCTGCAGTTGACCAACCTGCCGCCTGTAGACCTAATTGTAAGAACCAATCAGAGAATGGCTCAGTTATATGCTGAAAGAAAAAAGTATCACCGAAGTCACTTAGCATTTTAGGACGATCATTGTATGTTCCCTCGATAATTTTAATTACATCCTCTTCTTCTAAACCATATGGGAAATTTTGACTTTTGATAAGACTAGGAGCAGCTGCAGCAAAAAGAGCAAGTTTAGATACTCCATATCCCTTATGGCGAGACATGTATCGAATAGCTATAGCTCCACCAGTTGAATGTCCTGCGAGTATGAAATCATGTAATTTTAACCCATTAACTACACATCTAACATCGTCTGACAATCTATCATAATCGTAACCTTCATAAGGCTTATCTGACTTACCAAATCCTCTCTGGTCTATACCAATACATCTGTAGCCTAACTTTGGAAGCTGATTAAACTGATATTCAAACAGATTGTGATTCCCAGGCCATCCATGTAAAAATACTATTGTCTTCTTACCATCTGGGTTAAGATCCTCTACGTAAACTTTTACATTTTGTTCTACTTTAACATAATAACCCATATAAGTACCTCCATTAATAAAAATCCTTTATTAGTAAATTATTCTTCTGGAGATAAATATATTCCTGACTGCAAAGATAGCTATTTCGACTTTAAAATTAATGTTAACGAAGATAATTATGAAACAGATTTAGATAAAATTAATTAGATCGGATTAAGTTGCACACTCGCAGCCTAAATACTTTTGTAGAAAATTTAAACAGTATATGGGACAAGCCTATTTATAATATTTAAATTATGTGCGTATATCTTATATTTACAAAGATTCGATTAATACAGATAATACCTTATGTAGCATTTTAGAAACTCATGTGTTTACTAATTATAAATTATTTTATAAAGTTTTTAAGAAAAAATTCAACTGTACCCCTAATGAGATAAAAACACTTATATCTATAGTTATTCATAAAAGATTTTTTAGTAGGTAAAGCATAATAATTAAATTGTAAATAGAAATGGTGAACTATTAATAAGTCCACCACTTCATTTTTGTAATTTATGCTACTACTTTTAGATAAGCTCTAGCTATATTATTCATCATTTGAGCTTTTGCTATCATGAATACTTTTTTGATCATGACTATTTTTACTATCACTTACTTTTTTACTATCTTTAACTGGAACACTCTTATGAGAATGTTTGCTATCACTTACTTTTTTGGATTCATTCATAATAACTATACCCCTTTATAATACATTACTGTTCTATACTGTCGTCCTCTGGTTGTATAGATATATTACATCCCTCAGGTTGTACATCTGTAACAACTACAGAATCGTCACACCATCTATGCTTTTTCTCACAGCATCCACAAGTAACGTATACATTTATAGGTGTACTAATGCTTATTGGACCCACATTATTGCTTGCAGTTGATTGATTATTATTATTTGCATTTGATTCAGAAGTAGAATTAACGTCAGCGTCTATATCTGAGTCTACGTCTGCATCTGATGTTGCATCTGATGTTGTATTTGCATCTATATCTGAGTCTACATCCGCATCTGATGTTGTATCTGAGTCTACATCTGATGTTGCATCTGCATCTATATCTGAATCTACATCTGCGTCTGATGTTGTATCTGCATCTATATCTGAGTCTACATCTGCATCTGATGTTGTATCTGCATCTATATCTGAGTCTACATCTGCATCTGATGTTGTGTCTGAGTCTACATCTGATGTTGCATCGGCATCTATATCTGAATCTACATCTGCATCTGATGTTGTATCTGCATCTATATTTGAGTCTACATCCGCATCTGATGTTGTATCTGAGTCTACATCTGATGTTGCGTCTGCATCGGCATCGGCTTTTGCATCTGCGTCTGCATCAGCATCGGCTTTTGCATCTGCGTCTGCATCAGCATCAGCTTTTGCATCTGCGTCTGCATCGGCATTGGCTGTTGCATCTGCATCGGCATCGGCTGTTGCATCTGCATTGGCATCTACATTTATACATATATCTCTATCTTCATAGTCATTATATATATCTTCACAGTCATTATCTATATCATCGTAATGATGACAGTGTTTTTTATTAGGTCTTTCTTCTTTAAATCTACTTCCTCTTAGTTTTGATGATCTTGTTCTATATCTATTTTCAATTCTTTCTTTATGCATACAATCTTCTCCTTATATAATGTGTTTCAAGTAAATAATTTTTATCTACTTAGTTATATATATATAAATTTTTAGATAATTTGACACTATAATTTGATATTTTTTTATATAATTATAAAAATTATGTCTTATATTAAGCCTAAATGTCGGAAAATAGTTGTCTTGTTTTATCTTGGAACCTAGAAACCATTATATGAAATAATGATATTTTTTTATTGATATCATATTTTACACAGGAGGATACATATGTTATTAGACACTGTTCTATTTTCAGTATATCTAAAAGGCGTGACTCTCATATTTATAGAATCTTAATCTGCAAACTAATATATAGTTAGATTTAATATTTGAAATGACTTGTTCTTATATATATTTTTTTAACTATCTAAATAAATAACTACTTTTTAAGAATATCTTTTTGTTAATTTAAGTAGTAGAAACTAGCCTCAAAACATAATCCTGGGCTATCTGAACACTATTACTTTGATATTTACCAATACTAATCAAGGTTTTCTAAATAACTATAAATATTACTACTGTTAAATAATCTATTCTCTATATAAACATTCCTTTATTCTTTTATTATAAACACATAAAAATCCCCTATAGTATATACTTATACATATTTTATAATATAGAGAGCTTTACTTATATAATCATATTAATACTCATATACGTTATTAATACATAACATTTAAATTACTTAAAGTTTATAATTCTTCTTCATTTGAAGCGATTACTTTTTTATACCACTCAAAACTTTTTTTCTTGCTTCTTTTTAATGTTCCATTTCCATAATTATCACAATCTGCACAAATAACTACAGTATTTTTACTTGAAGATATTATATCTACTTTTATGTTGTTAGACTTTTATTAAATTATTATTTTATCTTCTCATACACAAATACAGTCGCATCATCAGTTAATACTTTTCTATCTACAACCTCAAAGTTATCATCTGATATTTCAGGGAAAAATGTATCTGCATCTTCTACAGTTTTGTCAATTCTAGTTAAATATATTTTATCAACTACTCCCTTATCTAGTGTTTGTCTAAATATTTCTTCTCCACCAATAACAAAAATCTCCTCATTCGAGTATCTGACTTCTTCTAATACTTCATCTAACGAATGTCTGATTTCTACTTGTGAACTATCTATTTTATAATCATTATTTCTAGTTATGACTATATGCTTTCTAAGAGGTAGTACACCTGGTAAAGCTTCAAATGTTTTTCTTCCCATAATTATTGTCTTATTTATAGTCGTTTCTTTAAAAAAACGTAAATCTTCTTTTATATGAAATAATAATTTATTATCTTTTCCTATTGCGTTGTTTTTAGTTGCTGCCACTATTAATGAAATCATCTGTTGCTACTCCTTTTGTAATTTTAGATATAGTATACCAAAGTATACTTATATTAGTAAATTATCCAAAAACATATAATCTATAACGTAAAAAACATCATTTCCTGCTGCCTTTGCAAGAGATGTCTTTTTTGTTTGGATATAAAAAAGTGATGGTCTAAATTATAATTAGACTATCACTTTTAAAATAATCAATTTATTTATGTAGATTTAACAAATTTATAATAGCTTTATAACTCTCTTAAAATTTACACACTATATACATCTGAGAATTCTATATCACATCTTTCCACATGCTTATGTTTTCTATCAAAATCGTATTTATTATCATTATCATCTTCTTCATTTAACTTAATAGGTATACTAAATATAAATTCTGATCCTTCACCAATTTCACTATTTACACTTATGTCTCCTCCATGCAATTCTACTAAGTTTTTCACTAATGATAGTCCTATACCACTACTTTCATATTTTTTATTAAATTCACTATCTGCTTGTCCAAATCTCTCAAATATAACATCTAATTTATCCTTAGATATACCTTTACCACTATCTTTTACAGAAACTATTATCTCATTTTGTGCATTAGTAATTTGAACTTTTATAAAACCATTTTCTGGTGTGTATTTTATTGCATTAGATAAAAGATTTAACATTATTCTTTCTATTTTATCTGGATCACAATAAGTAATCACTTCTTCATCATCTGTATCAAATATAAGATTTATTTTATTATTTTTCGTATAATCAGCTACAGATAAAGTTATATCTTCAATAACACTTATAATATTTTGATTAGAACATTTAAGGCTATACATTCCTATATCCATTTTACTTATATCTATTATATTATTTACTAGCCTTAATAATCTATAAGAATTTTGTTTTATATAGTTTGTATATTTTTTTAAACTATCTATTTTAAAATCATTTTTTTCTATATTTTTATTAATCACTTGCATAGTACCTAATATAATATTTATTGGTGTTCTAAATTCATGAGATATATTTGAAAAAAATTCGTTTTTTAAAATTTCCATCTTAACGGACTCTTCTAATCTTGCTTTTTCTTTTTCTATTTCTACTCTTTTTGTAATATCTCTTGCTGTTGTTACATATATTTCTTCATTACTTATATACCTACTACTCCATTCAAGATAAATATAGATTCCATTCTTATGCCTAAATCGGATAACAGTTCTAGTATTTATACCATCTAAATCCTCTAATTTTTTTGGTCCCTTAAAACTTGCCATTTCTTCAGGATGAACAATATCTCGACATCTCATGGATAATAATTCCTCTTCTGTCCATCCTAAAACATTATACCAGCTATGACTTACCCTTTTAAAATATCCATTTTTTCCAACTATAGCTACTAAATCATCAGAAACATTTAAATACAGTTCCAGCTCTTTTTCTATATATTCACGCTTTTTACTTTCGATAGATATCTCCTGTGAAAGTCTGATATTTTTAATTATCATAGCTATTTTATTACATATATATTTCATATACTCATCACTGTTAAATTTAGGATAATTACCATTACTATAACCTAAGGCTATAACTCCAATAAATTCATTATTTGACTCTATTGCATAGTTACCAGAATAATCTAATTCATCCATAGAGTTATAGTTTAGAGTTGATAAATTATATACTTTATTTTTTGGAACAGTACAATTAAAATACTCTCTATATTTATCCGAATCTGTATCAAATTCTTTTAATTCAATAAATTCTATATTTTTAAGATATTTATTAGCATTTTTTAAGTTTATAGTAGGTACTAGACCTTTTTTCTCTCTATCATACAGCAATATAGATAGACCATCTGCCTGTGTATAATCAAGTATGCCCTCTCCGATATTACTTAATACTTCATTTAAACACATACTATTATCAATACTTGGATTAATATTACTCTGAATTGTCGTTTTATTATAATTTTTATATAACTCTTCTGATATAGCTTTTGGTAAGGTAATATTTATAGTTTTTGCTACCATATATTTGGGGTTTCTATTTTCGTCAAAAATTGGAGCTTTGTAGCTTTTATACCAATTAATATTATTGTTAACTTGTACTTTTTCATTAAATATTTTTGGACTTTTATTTTGAAAAACTTCTTTATTATTTTTTCCTAATTCATCATAAATATCAGGTTCCCAATGATTACTATTATAAGTCCCAAGAATATCTTCTCTTTGTTTATTTAATATATTAGTAAAAGGTTTATTTACGTATAAATATTTCCCATTATAGTCTGAAACAAATATAGCATCATCAATATTATCTAAAACATCTTCTAATAATTCCATTGTGTATTCTTTCGATTGTACTTCTTTGCCTATAATAAAAATACTCTTTTCATTATTAAAATGTTCTATGCTTATATTTGAATTAATTTTGATTAGTTCATTTGATTTGGAATAAAATTCTAAGATTTTGTTTGTTTGATTAGATTCATTGATAAGATTGCTTATATTATTGTCTTTCTCTTTTATTAGATTAAATATACCCAAATCTAATATTTCCCCATAATCATAATTCAGTCGATTTAAAAAACTTTCATTGCAAAAAATTATTTTTCCCCCATAGTTTAATACTATTATATAGTCACTAATTTTATTATATACAGATATCATTCTTACCCCTCTCTTGCCCAATTATAATAATATTATCCCCAATTTTTATTATAATTTTAATCAATATTATCTATATTCTAGCACACTTTCAATGAACATTGTACATGTTTTGTATACTTTATTTTCATATTTACACATTCTATATACTTTATTTTCATATTTATATATTTTATATACTTTATTTTCATATTTATATATTTTTTATATACTCTATTTTATTAAAATCTAAATATTACATTATACTTAAAAAGAGTAGCAAACATCTTAAATACAAATTTTAGATATTTGCTACTCTTTTATATATTATTAACTTAAATAAACAATAAAAATCATCTTATTATCTATATTAATCCTTGACTCATCATAGCATCTGCAACTTTTAAGAATCCTGCAATATTTGCTCCTACTACATAGTTGCCTTCTGCTCCATATTCTTTGGCAGCTTCTTTAGATGAGTTAAATATATTAACCATTATTTCTTTTAATCTGTTATCAACTTCTTCAAAAGACCATGAAAGCCTCATACTATTTTGTGCCATTTCTAATGCTGATGTAGCAACTCCTCCTGCATTTGCAGCTTTAGCTGGTGCTACTAAAACATTATTTTCTAAGAAGTAATTTAGTGCTTCATTTGTACAAGGCATATTTGCGCCTTCACCTATAGCTATTACATTATTTTCTACCAATAATTTAGCTTCCTCAAAACTTATATCATTTTGAGTTGCACAAGGTAGAGCTATATCACATTTTAAGTACCAAATACCTTTTTGTCCTTCAAAATAATAAGCACTATCTTTTCTATTGGCATATTCTTTTATTCTTTTTCTTTCAACTTCTTTTATTTGTTTAACTAAATCCACATCAATGCCTTTTTCATCTACTATGTATCCATTTGAATCTGACATGGCAATTACACATGCA
Organism: Terrisporobacter sp.; assembly: GCA_029851945.1. The sequence continues at coordinate 24,962 of JARKUZ010000034.1, forward strand.
CCTAATTGTTGTACTTTCTCAGCTGCATATATAGCAACGTTTCCTGATCCTGATATAACTACTTTTTTACCTTGTAAATCATGTTCATGTTCTTTTAACATTTCATCTACAAAATAAACAAGACCGTATCCAGTAGCTTCTGTTCTAACTAAAGAACCTCCATAAGTTAGACCTTTACCAGTTAAAACTCCTGCCTCATTAGCATTTCTAAGTTTTTTATATTGCCCAAATAAATAACCTATTTCTCTTCCACCAACACCAATATCTCCAGCAGGTACATCCACATCAGAACCTATATGGCGTTGTAATTCAGACATAAAGCTTTGACAAAATCTCATTATCTCTCTATCTGATTTTCCTTTTGGATCAAAGTCCGATCCACCTTTTCCTCCACCTATAGGTAATCCTGTTAATGAATTTTTAAATATTTGCTCAAATCCTAAAAACTTAATAATACTTACATTTACTGATGGATGGAATCTAAGTCCACCTTTATAAGGACCTATGGCACTATTAAATTGTATTCTATATCCTCTATTAACTTGTATATCTCCATTATCATCAATCCAAGGTACTCTAAACATTATTTGTCTTTCTGGTTCTACAAGTCTTTCTAGTATTCTTTCTTCAATATATTCTGGATGTTTAGCTAATACAGGTTCTAAAGATTTTAGTACCTCTTCAACAGCTTGATGAAATTCCTCATCACCTTTATTTCTTTCTTTGACTTCTTCTATTACTCCATTTACATATTGAGTTAAACTCAAATCTCTTATCATATCTTCTACAAATGTAGATACTGGCTCTTTTATATTCATTTCCATTCTCCCCCAAATATTTCTTTTTTAAATAGTAATAAGTACATTGTATACCAAATACAGATTTTATCAATATTTTTTCATCAATTTTTTGAATATTTAGAATCATTTCAATGTTTGTTTTTATATTTTTACTCATTGTGTAAATATACTTTACTTTTTAAAGAGTCAATAAACTCAAAACCTTATTTCAACTTATTTATAATTCCTTGCAATAAAAGAAGCAATCAGTAATATTTAATAACTGATTGCTTTTTTTATCTATATACTACAGTATCCTACAATTTCATAATCATCAGGTATTTTATAATCTTTATCAAGACTACCTACATTCCACTGTAAATCAAACATAGTCGTATCTACTATTAAACTAAAATAAAGCATGGCTATTCCAGTATCTATACTTCCCTCATAATCACTAGTAAAATCGTCTTTTTTCACTGCCAATACTATATTTCCACCATCTATTATAAATCTCCATGGCTGTCTATTAAGACTTGATGGAGCCATTCTTGCATAACTAAATGCATCAAGAAGACCTCTTTCATCTAACTCTACTATATTTGCATTATTTCCCCATTCTCCCATATATACAATTTCTTCTACTCCTAATCTATCTGAGACACTTTTATTTTTAGTGTTTTTATTATCTTCATATCCTATGGCTATAATAGCTGTAACTTCTTTATCTGATGAAATATCTAGCTTTTCTTTTATAGCATTACTATCTTTAAATGTTATCCAGCAAGAATCGATTCCTAGATCCTTTGCTTTTAACATCAGCCTTTCTCCCATGTATCCACTGTTTTCAATATATCCATTCTTGACATCTGATAGTATGATAACATAATGAGGTGCTTCTATCATATACCCGTTATATCCTGCTATATTATTTAGCTTTTCGTAGCTATCTTTATTATCAAATATTTTCACTTCAACATTTATTTCAGGTAACAATTTTTTAGAATTATTTATATAGCTTTCTATTTCATTGAAATATTTTGCTTCTATACCTTTATTTTTAAACTCTCTTACTGATTTCCTATTTGATATAAGCTTTTGATAATTCATATATATTCTCCCCCTATTTCAATTTATCTTTTTTATATTTATACCCATTTTGTAATTTATCTAATTATTTATATATATTTTTAAAAATCTATGTTAAATAATTTGATTATCGTACTGAAGTATATATTTATTTTGAATATAAATTGTTTATATATTGAAAGAAAACAGCGAACTAATTTTAATAAAAGGGTGTGACAAAAATGTCACACCCTTTAATACTCGCAAAAATAGCCTTAAGATAAAAATCTCAAGGCTATCATCAAATGACCCATCTGGGACTCGAACCCAGGACCCCCTGATTAAGAGTCAGGTGCTCTACCAACTAAGCTAATGAGCCATATTAAATTATTATACTATATATTATATACAACTTTTGGTAATAATATTCCTTCTTTATTTTTAAAAAAATTATTAATTTTTAATACTTAATTCAAAATATAAAAAATCAATAAAATTTGATACTCATTTTATTAATAGATAATAGATTTTACATTTCATTTTTCTCAATAACTTCAATTTCTTCAAGAATAAATGGTAAAACTTCTTTAGGCTCTATTTTTAAAACATGTGCAAACTCATTATGAAGTAGTGTTTGAGCACAATTTAAAATATCTTCATCTGATTTATGAAACTTTCTTCCTAAAGCTATCTGATCTTTTTTATGTAAGTACAATGATTTAATAATTTTTATAATTTCCTTATGGTCCCCTTGAGAAATTACTTCTTTATATTTAGATTGGCGTAATTTTTCATCTTCAATCCATACATCTTCCACATCAACCATAGTTCTTATAAGTTCATATATTTTATCAATAGATAAAACATCCTTCATCTTTGATGTTAATTTTTTATTTTTTATGGGCACATATAATATTGAATTTCTAGCATAGACTGGCTCCAAAACATAATAATCATTCACGTAATTGCCAAATTTTTTTGATGTGATTTCTTTTACTTTACATACTCCCTCTGTACCATATAAAATTGTATCGTCCACCTTAAACATTTATAATCCCTTCCTTCTACCATTGATGATTCTTACATAAAATTTATCTTTATTTAGACACAAAAATAATGCTTATAAACACTAAAAACGTGTAGTCTGCGCCAACTGGACTTACGTTCCAAAAAAGCAAACTACACGTTGTCTAATTATATTGTATCACTTTTTGTTATTTCATGTAAGAAAATAAAATACTATAGCTATAATATTTTATTTTTATCCTTTTCATAACTAATTAAAAATAGAAGTATCTATAAAATTCTATAAATCAACTTTATTAGTCAATACATCGTATCCAGTATAAGCAAGGGCTAAAGCTCCTGTTAATAACCTTTCATGTCCTAATTTAGTTGTTGTAGCATCTGCCATCTCTACAGTATGACTTGTCACACTACAGCTTGTAATTCCTATAAAAGGATGTATTGTAGGAGTTCTGTGACTTACATTTCCTATATCACTAGATCCACTTTGTCTTGACTCCTTGATATCAGTAATTCCTAGTGCTTTTAAGTTTTCAGTAAATGCTTCTGATAAATTTTCATTAGTTACTAAGTTATCATTAGGTAATTCATATCTTGTCATCTCAAGAGTTGCACCTGTCATAAGTGCTGCCCCTTCTGCAATAGCCTTAACTTTTACTAATAAATCATCTACTGTTTCTTTTTTATCTGCTCTAAAGTAAAATTGTGCTGTAGCTTCACCTGGAACTATATTTGCAGCTACTCCTCCATTAGTTATGATTCCATGCATTCTAACATCTGGAGTAACATGTTGACGTAGTGCATCAATCCCATTGAATAATTGTATAACACTATTTAAAGCATTTATTCCATCTTCTGGACAAGCTGCTGCATGGGCTGTTTTTCCTTTATAAGTAAATTGTAGCGGATAAAGTGCCATAGATGTTCCACTTTTAGCTGTTACATCTGCTGGATGAACCATCATAGCCACATCTAACTCATCGAAAACACCTTCTTCTGCAAGTATAACTTTCGCTCCATTAGTTTCTTCTGCTGGAGTACCATATACTATTATACGTCCTCCTACTTCATCAATTACTTTACTTAAAACAACACCTGCTCCTGCTGACATAGCTCCAATCATATTGTGACCACATCCATGACCTATAGAAGGAAGGGCATCATATTCACATAAATACCCTATAGTTGGTCCTTCTTTTTTACTATCATAAGTTGCTCTAAAAGCAGTTTCTATTCCTAATAACTCTTTTTCTATTTCAAAATTATGCTCTTCTAAAAAACTAGTTAATACTTGAACAGCCTTATATTCTTGATTTCCAAGTTCTGGATTATTGTAAATATAATCACTAATTTCGCATAACTTTTCATGTATTTTTTGTCCTTCTTCAAATAATATGTCCTTCATTTTTATACTCCTCCCAAATTCTTATTAAGCCCATCCTATTGATGACGCTATTGTTATAAATACTATTCCGAACATGAATAATATAATTTGTAGTGGTATTATCCATTTTAACCATTTAGTATAAGGTACACCTGCTACACCTAAACATGCGATTAATACTCCTGACGTAGGGAACATAGCATTAGAGAAACCATCTCCTAATTGATATATTAAAACTGTTAATTGACGAGATATTCCTACTAAATCCCCTAATGGTGCTAATATTGGCATTGTTAAAGCAGCTTGTCCTGAACCTGAGTTTACAAAGAAGTTTATAAACATTTGTATAGGTAACATTAAGTATGCTGCAAGTAAAGATGGTAAATTTCCTAATAAGTTTGATAGATTATATAAAATAGTATCTATAATACTAGCATTTTCAGCTACTATCATTATTCCTCTTGCAAATCCTATCATAACAGCTGGACCAATCATGCCTTTTGCACCTTCTATAAATGCAGTTGCCATTTCATCTGCTGATAATTTACCAATTATTCCACTTATAAGACCTACTGCTAAAAATACTGCTGCTATTTCAGATATCCAGAATCCTTGAGTTAAAACTCCCCATATTATTACTCCTATAGATAAGGCAAGTGTTGATAAAATTATTTTATGAGATATAGTAAAATCACCTGGCTTATCTTCAAGTTTTTGTAAATCTTTACGTTTTATTTGATCACTCTCATAAACTGGACTTATTGTTGGATTCTTCTTAACTTTCATTGCATAAATCATTATAAATAAAGTACCTACTACAGTAGTTATAAACCATACAACACTACGGAATTCTATTCCAGAAAACATTGGTATACCTGCTATAGATTGTGCAATACCTACTGTAAATGGATTAAGCATAGCTGATGAAAATCCAAGTACACAAGCTAAATAAGTAATTGCTACTGCTACAATACTGTCATATCCTAAGGCTAAAGTAAGAGGTGCTAATATTGTTATAAAAGCAACTGCCTCTTCACTCATTCCAAATATTGCTCCACCTAGTGAAAATGTAAAAGTAATAATTGGTATTAATAAAATCTCTTTCCCTCTAAATAAATTTACTATTCTGATTATTCCGAAATCAATAGCTTTAGTTGCTGCTATTAAATTAAATGCTCCACCTATAGCAAATAAAAATGCTATTATCTCCGCTCCATCTACCATTCCCTGTATAGGTGCTTGTAGTACTTTAAATAAATTTTGTGGTTGACTCTCTACATATTTAAATGATCCATCTACAACTATAGTTTTTCCAGCTTCATTAACTACTGTTTCATATGCACCTCCTGGTACAAAATAAGTTGCTATTGATACTAGCATAATAATTGCTCCAATAATTACTAAAGTATGTGGTATTTTAATACCATTTTCAGATTTTTTGGTTATCTTAACATTTTTTTCTTTTTTAGATTGTAATAATTCCATATATTTTTCCTCTCTTAATTAAAATTTTAATTTGTGTATGATGGTGGGCCAAACACATCATATTAATAAGAACCTAAAATTATTTGTATATAAATTAGTCTAAATATAAGTCCTTACTTTATATAGTTGAAAATCATGATTTTTATATTAAAAAAGCCCCTTAGCAAATATGCTAAGAGGCGAAATTCCGCGGTACCACTCTTATTGGTAAATTTGATACAAATCTTAATATAAGTAATAGCAACTAAAAAAGCCTCTTGGAATAAAATCCAAGAGGCGAATCATCTCCGCGTTACCACTCTTATTGGTAAAAAACTTACCCACTCAATCTCTTAAGGCGAGAACACCTACTGCCATACTTAATTTCCTGCAGTCTTCTCCAAAGCTCTTTTCACATAATCCTCAATGCCTAGCTTCCACCATCCTAAGCTCTCTGTAAAATTAAATCATGCTACTCTCTTTTTCATAGAATTTCCATATCGTTTTTTTATTATATTATCATATGTTTTTTGTGTCAATACTTTTTTAAGAAAATAATTAATATATAAACCTCCTATATATATTTCACAAATTATCACAATTCAATTATTATCACAGAATTTATATAATATCTTTATATAATATATAACGAATAAAATATCATTTGTTATCACATTATTTTAAATTTTCATTACTAACAAACAATATGTTGTTTACTAATTTATCCCATAAAGGCTGTGACATTTTTGGGACACCATTTGCTTAAGTTTTTGGCATTGTTACTATCACTAATGTTTATATATCTATATTCTATATAAAATCAATTATAATTCATCTATATATTTCCATATTATAGCTTTTTAAGAAATATATAAATATACAAATTATAAAAATTTTGTTTTAAATGGCAATTAAATGGGAATATATTAAGTATCATTCTTGAAATTTATGTTTTAACCAAACTTAACCCCAACTAAGCCTATTCTGAAAAGAATGGCTAAAATCCCATAAAAAAGCTAGAGGAAATTTTACCTCTAGCTTCTTTTTATACGCTAATCAAAGTTAATTTTTTGTTTAACATAGACTATATTTAATTTGTTAAGTAATAATAAGAAAATAAATTATAGTTTTCTCATTTTTTCAATAATTTCTATGTACAGCTTTTCTCTATCATTTTCTCTAATTTCATCTGCTAACATGCCATCCTTTAACCATATTACCCTATTACAATAACTTGCAATAAGTGGATCATGCGTTATCATTATTAGAGTTTTGTTAAGCTCAATATTTGTGTTCACCAAAATATTTATTATCATCTCTCCAGTTTTTGAATCTAAACTTCCAGTAGGTTCATCTGCATAAATAACACTTGGATTGTTTATTAAAGCTCTACAAATAGATGCTCTTTGTTTTTCACCACCTGAAATTTGAGATGGTTTCTTGTTTAATAGATGTTTTATACCTACCTTTTCAGCATAGTATTTACATCTCTCTAGCATAACATTTTCTTCTTCCCTATCTATTATCATAGGCAACATGATATTTTCTTGAATAGTTAGACTATCTAGTAATCTAAAATCTTGAAATACAAATCCTATATCATTTAATCTCATTTCTGAAATTTCATCACTAGACAAAATGCTTCTATCTTGTCCCTTATAATAAACTGCTCCTTCTGTTGGACTGTCTATAAGACCTAACATTTTTAATAATGTAGTTTTCCCACATCCAGACTTACCCATAATTGCTATTCGCTCACCTTCTTCAATCTGAAAGTTTAATCCCTTTAAAACATCAACACTTCCAAAGGATTTTTTTAAATCAACTACTTTTATAATTTCCATAATCACTTACCTCCGATCTCTTTAATTAAACAGCGATATACTATAAAAGTTGATATACCATATACAAGTAAAAAAGCCAATATAATACTTATATAAATTTTTGCACTTGTGATTATTTCAAAATAATTAAATCCACGCATTTTTATTGTTATTAAAATAAAGACTAAAGATGTAATTATTGCTAATATGCATGGTCCCATAGCAAATAAGCTTATCTCTTTTCTTATTATAGAATTAGAATTTTTTCTCTTCTCTCCTAAATAACTAAGTATTTCATAACGATTTTTATAATATGAAATATTTCCAAAAACATGAACAAAAATAATTATTATACTTGCAATTACAAAAGTAACCAGAATTGATGTATTTATAATTAAAGTAAATATTTTCTCTCCTTGAAAAGATTCATATAAATCTTTTGCTTTATACACAGACTGCACATTGTCATCAATTTGTCTTTCTTCATTATGAGTTTTCTTGTAATTATCTAAATAACGCTCTAAATTTTTATCATTTTTCATATTACTATCAATAGTCATTAAATATTTAATACCATCAGCTTTCTTATATTCACTATTAAAATGTTCATCTGAAAAAACAACTATATTTTCATACATAACATTTGTAAGTCTACCTAATACTACTTCTCTTCTCTCATCAACTACATCATAATCAAGGCTAAAAAAAGTTTTTCTAGTTCCAGGGATATAACGCTGTGGTTGACCAATTCTTATAAGTGGCTTTGATCTAATGGCATAAAAATCTAACGGATGAGCTTTATTTGATTTATCTTCTTGATACAAAATACAAATTTCCTTATCTTTTAAGTTAAGATTTTTCCCTGTTAATTTTTTATAAGTACTTTCTGAAATACCAAGGTGATGACCCATAGGTAATGTTTTGTTAAAATCTCCATATCCACCATCTTCTCCTCCTGGTACAGTCACCCTAGCCACAGGATAAATTTCACTTTCAATATTAAATTGATTTTTCATATTTTCAAATTCAGTTTTGTCATTTTCATATCCCAAACATATATAATCATAAGGATAGAGTTTATTACTATCCAAAGGGAATAATGTTGCTATTTGAAATATATATGTGAAAAACATTACAAAGAGTAAAGTATATAATGCTAGAGAATTTTTCAGGTAACTTTTTGATTTATAATATATAAGATTAAAAGTTAAAATATTATTTAAGTAGTGCTTATTATTGTTCTTAAGTTTTCTAAGTAAATATGCAGCACCAAAATAAGTAAATATTACAAATATTATAATCCAAGGATAAATTATATACACTGATTCAGCTCTATGTGGATCAGAATATAATACAAATAATATAATAAGAAGAATTGGTAATGCAAAAATTATTTTTCTAAATTTAGGCATTTGCTCTTCTATATTTGAGTTTGAAGTATTCAGCATACCTGATTCTATAACCATATCTTGAACTATACACATAATAAAAACTATAATTACTAAACATATAACAAATGATATTGCAGTTACAACAATTATATCTACTTTAGGAATAATAGTATTTTGTAAATAGAAACCATATACTTTTCTAAAAATAAATATCATTCCATTACCTAAAATAACACCTATTAAATAAGAAATAAGTAAGCTTATTGTTAATACAAATATCAGACCTTTATATATTTCCTTCTTTTTCATTCCAAGTAATATTAGCGTTTTAAAATCATACATTCTATTTTGCATGTAGTTTTTTAAGGCATAAAATTGAATTAATATGGTTACAGCAGTAATAATAATTAAGGCATTTAATACAACAGATGTAATTCCTTCACCAATTTGAGCCATATTAGTTTGTTGCATATTATGTATGATAAAAAGATTTCCTAAAAATCCATACACATATGTAAAAGTTAAAACAGCACTTATTATAAAAACAGTATAGTTTTTTAGATTTGCTCTAAAATCTTTTAATAAAATTTTATAAATCCACTTATTATTTTTTTTCTTTCTTATTTTTTCTTTATTTTTCTCAGAATTTAACTTCTTTTCTTCTTTTATTTTTTTATCTAAATCTGCTTCTTCATACTCTGAATATCGATAAACAACAATAGAAATAAGAACTACACATCTAAGGACTAACACTATAGGTATTAATTTGAAATTTGATATATTTCCCTTAAGAAAAAGCAAAGATACACATGTTATAACATGAACTAATATACTCCCTGCTGTGGATAAATATATTAGTACCCATTCAAATTGTGTATTTCTTTTATCTCTAGTAACATTTCGAAATTGAATTAAATATAACAAAGACATTATTAAATGAAATCCAAAATAAAATAATACTATCTTTTTATCCACTTCGTAAAATATCCCCGATGGAATTATCCATAAAAAAATTCCACAAAAAAGTAAAATATTAAATAAACCTTTTTTCTTCATGATTTTCCTATCCCCTCCAATATAAATCCGGCTAATTTTATAGTAATGTAAAGTTTTTATAAATCAAGAAAAAAAAGTATTATTAATTCAATAAAAAAACTTTAAAATGTTTAAATTTAACCAACACATCCACTTGACTATTACCAATAACTGGATTACTATAATCTTATAATACATAGGAATCCGAGGTGTTTATTTTGAATAAGGAACTTATCAAGGGAAGTACTGTTACATTAATTTTAAATTCATTAAAAAAAGAACCCATGTATGGATATGGAATGATTAAAGAAATTGAAAACAAGTCTAATGGAGTGTTTCTTTTTAAAGAAGGAACTCTATATCCCATTTTGCATGATCTTGAGAAGAATAAACTTATAGAATCTTTTTGGGACACAGAAAATGGTAGACGCAGAAAATACTATAGAATCACCAAAAAGGGGCTTACAGAACTAAATAAACGAGAAGATGAATGGCAAATATTTAGTAAGACAATGAATTTAGTATTAGGGGGGCAATGTTAATGAATACAGAAACAAAATCCATAGAAAGTTTTCTACAATCTGTATGTAGATTTATCTCAACTGAAGAAAAAGCAAAAGATATACAAGATGAGCTTAGAGATCATATTTGTAGTTATGTTGATGAATATACTAAGGATGGAATGAATAATGAAGATGCTACAATTATGGCACTAAAACAAATGGGGGATCCTAATATTTTAAGTAAAATGTATAAAGAGAAAACTTATAAAGCTAATAGGTTATTACACGTATTTTTAATAATACTAGTTTTATCTCTATCTACTTTTAGTTCGATAGCCTATAGTTACATTAATAGTTTTAATAATCTTAATATGTTCTTGATATCTACTATCTTAACTATTCTTATTGCTTTAGTTTTTGGAATATATACCATGGATATTATCAAAGCACATAAAAAAGAGATTGAACTATCTAAAGAAGACCCTATCTTTTATATTCAATCCTATAAATCATCTATTTGGGAAGAAAGGACTATAAAGTATGTACAAATATTCTTTCTCTTTGTATCTTTTACACTTTTGATATCTATTTTAAGTAAATTTAGACATCTAGACTCAAGTGAAGTATTATCTGATTCTTTATTCAATATAAATTGGTTAACTTGCACTATATATATGGTTATATACTTGTCTATTCTGACTCCTAAGGGAAAACATCCAGTTGTATATGCTGATGGTATACTTACTTTTAATTATTTTATATCTTTTAATAATATCCAAGGATACATGTGGAGTAAGGAAACTATAAAAGGAAAAGATTGCTATAGTCTTGAATTTTCACTAAAAAAAATATCTAAAATTTTATCTAGCAGAGCACCTATTAAAGTTAGTTCATCTCAAGTGAGTTTAATGAATGAATTGTTTAAGAAGAATAATATAGAGGAAATTCGTCATTAATAAATTTAAAATTATCATAAAAAGAGTACTAATTTAAAGTAATGTATCATTTAAATTTAGTACTCTTTTTTTATAGAAATTATGTAAGGTAATAAAATTGTAAAATTATAAAACAACTAATACAACTTACTTTAAACCTTCATATTTCCCAGTTAATATATTTATACTACTATAAAATCTAATATCTCATGTTCAAAGTAAATATTAACTGATTTTTAATAACTTTCTACTCTCTTTACATTATCCTTTATCTTTTATAAACATAAAATATCATTTATTTCATATTCAGAATTGGCATATACCATAATTACAAACTCATCATCATTGCTATCAACTAAGTCATAATAATCTACATAAGTATTTATAAATTCTAATATTTTTTTCTTTATTGTTGTCTATCATATCTACTAGACTTTTTCCCTCTGTTCCGTACCCAAGTATAGCTATTTTCATAGCTTTTCCCCTAATTAAACTTCCATCCTTAATTAAGTAATAAAAGCCTGAGTATAAACTCAGGCCTTTTAGACTATAATTTATACTTATCTTTCAGCATAATTGCTGCAGGATTTAGCACCATAGTATATAAAAATATACCGGTTGCCGGGTTTCAAAGGGCCTTTCCCTCCACCACTCTTGATAAGAAGTATTTATTTTTTATTTTTATTTATTTAGTATTAAAATTCACATTTTTTTGTAATTTTTTTATTTACTTTTATTTTATATACTTCATGTTAAATATGAAGTGATGGTGATTTATCATCTTTATTATTTCTAAATTCCTTAGTAAATATAAATGGAAACAAGAATACAGCACTTATTATGATACTTCCTAAAAGACTTTCCAGTGTATACACTGAAGTGTATCCTCCGCCAAATATAATTCCTATAACATTATTAACCAAGTGTAGTAATATAGGAGCCCATAGATTTTCTGTTTTCATATAAGCATATGCGAAATATATACCTAATAATACACAAGTTGATAAATGACCTATTATACAATAAAATGGTGTTTCTGGACTATAAAGTGTTATACAAAGTGGTGCATGCCAAATTCCCCATATCATGCCTAATATTATTACACCCCATCTTTTACCACGAAGCTTTTGTAATCTAGGTTGTAAAAAATATCTCCAGCCAAATTCTTCTCCGAAAAATAAATTAAATCCCAATAAAAAATTAGAAATTGCATTTATTATAGCTGTAAAAATATTATCAGCCATATCCATTGAATCAATACTTGTAGATATAAGACTAGGTATACTAATACCTATAATAATTATTATGAATAATAATATTACAAACATGAGTTTTTTTGAGTTTTTTCCTAAAGATAAATTCAAAACTTCAAACTCATATCTATTCACTAAAACAAAGTATAAAAAATATGCAGACATAATTAGGTCCATTATTGAAGAAATCCAAATGCTATTAATAAATAATGATTGACATATGGAAATAACCAGCCTTACAAGTGTAGTAATAGCAAAAACCTTAAAAAACTTATTTACTTCTGGATTAAAGTCATAATTAGAAATTCTTCTTAATACAACAATTGCGGAAAATGCAGGAATATACATAAATAGTCCAGCAAAGTCTACAATAAAATCACTTGAATTTGCTTTTGATAAAGAAATAAATATAAAGATAGATATAAAAGCAATCAGTCCAAAATTAATTAATAAAAAAGATTTGACTTCTTTTTTTATAATTTTAATATCATCACTCATTATAAAAATAGTCCCCCTAAGACATAAAATTTATTTATTAGTATAAGTGTAGCACACATATTAATAAATAAATGCTAATCTAAAAAAAACCTAGTTTATACATATATTTCATCATAAATTAAAATACGGGTATAACAACACCTTTGTATTTTTCTTTAATTAATTCTCTACACTTATCTGAAGTAAGAACTTCTTCAAGAACTTTTATTTTTTCACTATCTTTATCTTCTGTTCTATAAGCAAGTAAATTAGCAAATTCATCATTTACTGGAGCTGTATAAATTCCATCTTCTTCAGCACTTAGTCCTGCTGGTACAGCAAAAGTAGTATCCACAAACCCTGCTGTAACATCTTCTAGCGCTGCTGGTATTTGAGCAACTTCTAACTCCACAAATTCAAGTCCCTTAGGATTTTCAACTATATCTTTTACCCCCACTAAGTCACTATCTTTAACTTTTATAAGACCTAAATCTTGAAGATATTTTAAACATTTAGAACCTGATGATGGATTATTACTTATGGCAATTTTATCTCCTTTTTTAAGTTCTTCTATAGAGTTAACTTTTTTAGAATATAGTACACCTGGGCAAACATATAGTTTTGATCCTGCCGTTATTTTATATCCCTTAGTTTTCACAGCTTCATCTAAATAAGGCTTGTGTTGAAATAAATTTGCATCTATTTCACCATTATTTAATGACTCGTTAGGAAGTACGTAATCATCAAAAATTGTTACATCAAGTTTATATCCTTTTTCCTCAATTAATGGTTTAAGTTCTTCTAATAGCTCCCCTCCTGGAACCAATGTAGCCCCTACTTTAATTACTTTGTCATCCTTAGAATTTGAAGATGAACATCCAACTGCTGATATACATAATACAGCACTTAATGTTAAAGCTAATAATTTTTTTAATTTCATGATCAATTCCCCCTTGTTTAATAATTAAGATTTTAATAAATAATAAAATTTGTTGTGATACTTTAATCACTACTTGATAAACTATAAATCCCCCAAATCAAAAAAACCTGAGTATAAACTCAGGCTTTAATTAACGAATTTATACTTATCTTTCAGTAATAAATACTGCAGGATTTAGCACCATATATAAAAATTATACTGGTTGCCGGGTTTCATAGGGCCAGTCCCTCCACCTCTCTGGATAAGAAATTATTTAATTTTTTATAATAGTATCACTGATTATAAAAAAAGTAAACTTAATTTTTTAAAAATACTTTTCCTATATTTATATTTTTTATTTCAATTTATTAAAATAGCATATTACCCTTACTAAAAGTCATATATTATAATAGGATTCTGTTGACAAACACATATTAAATAATTAAAATTATATTAATATTCAGAAAATAACAACATTCAGAAAATAATAAAAAGGGGAGATGTGTATGAATAATAAAAAAGCGACGGATATAACCGTATTAGGGTTTGCATTATTTTCTATGTTCTTTGGAGCAGGGAATTTATTGTTTCCACCTTACTTAGGGTTAATATCTGGTAAACATTGGATTATATCATTTTTAGGATTTATTTTAGCTGATGTAGGACTATCATTATTAGTAATGGCAGCAGCCGCAAAATGTCATGGTGATCTTGATAAAGTTTTGGGGAGAAGCGGAAAAAAACTTGCTAGATTGATAGGAGCTGCATCAATACTTTGCATAGGCCCACTACTTGCAATACCAAGAACAGCTGCAACAACATTTGAAATGGGGGTTCAACCAGTCACAGGATTATCAGGAACTATACCAACTCTTATATCTTCAGTAGTATTTTTTTCATTAACTTTAGTTTTAACAATAAAACCTTCTAAGGTTGTAGATATTGTAGGTAAGTTTTTAACACCAGCTTTATTAATATGCTTAGCAGCACTTATAGTCATCGGAATTATAAATCCAATTGGAAATGTTAGTGAAACTGCACTTATAAATGAAAATCTATTTGCCCAAGGAATTTCTCAAGGATATCTAACAATGGATGCTCTTGGAGCAGCAGCCTTATCAACAGTAGTAATTTCATCAATTAATGAAAAAGGTTATAAGAAAGATAGTGACAAAATTAAAATAACTCTACAATCAGGTTTATTAGCAGGTATTGCTTTGGCTTTAGTTTATGGAGGTCTTTCTTATTTAGGATCAACTTTATCCACTACTTATGGAGTAGATACTCCTCAAGCATCATTAATGGTTGTAATAACAAACTCATTACTTGGATATCCAGGTAAAGTAATGCTTGGATTAATAGTATCTCTTGCTTGTTTAACTACTTCAATAGGTTTAACTTCAGCAGCGGCTAAATACTTCTCAGGTATAAGTAATAATAAAATAAAATATGAAACTATAGTTATAGTATCTTGTATCTTCAGTTGTGTAGTGTCTAACTTAGGTGTTAGCAATATAATAAAATTCTCTTCACCAATACTAGAAATAGTTTATCCAGCATTAATAGGTCTTGTTATTATGAGTCTACTTGGAAAATATATAAAATATGATGGTTCTTTCAAAGGTTTAGCTTATGTGACACTTTTTGTAAGTGTAATAAGTGTTGGAAGTAATTTATTATCATTAACTCAAATTTCTGATATATTAGCTAAATTACCTTTTGCATCTTATGGATTTAACTGGATAGTACCTGCAATAGTAGGTGCTGTGATCGGTGGATTAATATCTGTATTGTTTAGATCAAGTAAAGGTACAGATTTAGGGGAAAAAGAAGCTTAGTAAAATAGTTTAGAAAAATATAAGGTATCTCAATATGATTTATGTAATTCATCGAGATACCTTTTTTATTACTTTATTTAACTAAATAAAAATGACATCTGTTTTCAGATATCATTTTTGTATTATATGATTTTATAGTTTTTTGTGTTTTACATCTTATATTAATAAAACACCGTATAATCAATATATTATCAAAAAATTTTGTAAAAATATAGTCTTTTTAGGAAAACATTTTTCATTTATAATTAAATCACAAAATAACCTAAGGAAAGAGGGGCTAGCAGATGAAAAAAATTTTTATAATTACATCAATATTATGTAGTGGGGTTTTAGTAGTTTTAAATTTAGCCAAATTATTAAAAAGAAAAGAAATTTGCTAATTATATTTAAATACTATTAAATATATTATCTTTGAAAATTTTTCTATATAACAAACTAAATTTACTGGAGGAATAAGATTATGAATATAAATATCATTTCAAAAAAAGTAGAATTAACAGAGGCTATTAAGTCAAAAATAGAAAATAAATTTGGTAAGTTAGAAAAATATTTAAATCAAGATACTGATATAAATGTTAAGTTAGATGTAAGAAAGAAAAATCAAAAAATAGAGGTTACTATATTTACTAAAGGTGGAACTATTCTTAGAGCAGAAGATTCTAGAGAAGATTTATACTCTGCTATAGATTTGGTTTATGATAAACTTTATGGTCAAATAAGAAAGTTAAAAACTCAATTATCTAGAAAAAATAAATCTAATGATAGTATAAGATTTGATAATATAGAATACTATGATACATCTGATGAGGAATATGATAATAAGATAAAAAAGGTGAAAAAATTTAATATAAATAAACCTATGAGTGCTGAAGATGCTATAAATCAAATGGAACTATTAGGTCATAACTTCTTTGTATTTAGAGATTCAGATACTGAAGATATAAATATTGTTTATAAAAGACATGATGGATATGGTTTAATTGAACAAATTTAGCTCCAAAATTTAACTACATAGGTACACATATATTCATTTCGTAACACTAAAAAGAACTAACTATTAAATAGTTGGTTCTTTTTTATGTTGTATGAAAATTATAGTTTATTGATTTTAATTTATTTATGTGACTTAGTCACTTTCTTTTTACTAAAAAAACAATATAATAACTTTAAATAAAAGACATTGGGAGGATTATTAAAATGGTCAAGGTTAAGAAAAAAGCAATGATAGATAAAAATTATTGTGTTGCTTGTGGTACTTGCGTAAAAGTTTGCCCTTTGCAACTTATACACATAGAACAAGGAGTATTCGCTGAGATAGATACAGAAAAATGTGTCGGATGTGGAAAATGTACAAAAGCTTGTCCTGCATCTGTAATAGATATTAAAGTAATGGAGGCTGTTAAAAATAATGAAGAAAAATAAGAAAAAAATAATAGATTATATGTGGATTATTAGTTGTATATATTTATCTTTAGGTTTATTTAATATATTATTTGCTTGGCTAGGACTTTTATGTTTTTTAATTCCTCTAATAATATCAGTAGCTGGTGGAGGCAAGGCTTATTGTAATAAATATTGCGGTAGAGGTCAATTATTAGACATTCTGGGCAATAAATTAAAATTATCTAGAAATGAAAATATACCTAGTTTTTTAAGAAGTAAATGGTTCAGATATGGTTTCTTAACATTCTTTATGACAATGTTTATAATGATGTTATTTAATACTTATCTAGTATTTAGTGAAGTAAATGAATTACAAAAAGTTATAAAAATTCTTTGGACATTTAATCTTCCTTGGAACTGGGTTAATACAAGTATGGTTTCTCCATGGATAGCACAGTTTGCATTTGGATTTTATAGCGTAATGGTAACTTCCACAATTCTAGGTATTATCACTATGTTATTATACAAACCTAGATCTTGGTGCGTATATTGTCCTATGGGTACTATGACCCAGTTAATTTCAAAAGCTAAATATAATCCTGATAAAAAATAATGAAAAAGTACCTAATTTTAATTAGGTACTTTTTAAATTATTAGTTTTACTAAATTATATCTTGTTGATTTTCTTGATTGAATTATAAGATTGATGATAAGGATTGTACTAAAGTTCCACTATTTTAGTAGCTATCTTTTCTCCAAAAGAAGTATCGTGCTCTACAAATAGCATTGTAGGTTTTTCACTAAAAATAAGATTTTCTACTTGCATACGTGAGATCACATCTATAAAATTAAGTGGTTCATCCCATATATAAAGATCTGCATCTTCACATAAACTCTTAGCAATAAGCAACTTTTTCTTTTGACCTTCACTCCACTGACTTATATCTTTTTCAAATTGTATATTTTCAAATCCTAGTCTTATTAAATTACTTTTTACATGTAGATTATTTACGTTTTCATTTTTTATAAAGTCATCTAAATTTCCTTTTAGGTGAGAAGTTTCTTGGGAAATATAAGATATCTTCTTTGTTTTTTTGATATACCCTGTATGATTAATATACTCACCTATGATTAATTTTATTATGCTGGACTTCCCACTACCATTTTTACCACGTAGCCATACTCGCTCCCCTTTTTTAATATCAAAACTTATATCATCAAATATATTTTTATCTTTATAGTTAATCTGTAAGTTATGAACTTCTAGTATACTATCTTTTTCTTGTTCTAAAATAGATAAGTCTGTTGTTTCTTTACTTGATAATTTTAGCTTTTCTGCAACATCTAAGTTTTTTAGCAATTTAGATTTTTCTTCAATAGCTTTATTCTGTCTAGCTTCTATACTTTTAGCTCTCTTCATCATCTTAGCCGCTTTATGACCTATAAATCCTCTATCAACTGGACCATTTCCTTTTTTACTAGCTTCTATTTTATGGGACCATGTTGACTTTTGCTTTGCTGTTTTTTGTAGTCTTTGAATATCTTTTTGTAACTTTTCATTTTTAGACCTTTCAAATTCATCTTCTCTATCTTTATTAAATTGCCATGTGGAGAAATTACCCTTTTGAATCTCTATATTAGCTTTATTAATAGATAGTATATGGTCAACTATAGAATCTAAAAAGGCTCTGTCATGAGATACTACTATAAATCCTTTTTTACTGGCTAAATATTTAGCTACAATTTCTCTTCCTTCCACATCTAAGTGATTTGTGGGTTCATCAATAAGTAAAAAATGATTCTTTCTCAAAAATAAACCTGCTAAAAGTAATTTTGTCTGTTCACCAGAGCTTAATATATCAAAAGTTTTAGTAAGTATATTAGTATCTAATCCTATTTTATTGACTTCTTTTTCGATTAACTCATTGATTATATATCCATTATTATCTATATACTTTTCTAAAATTTCTCCATACTCTTCCATCTTATCTGGCAACTGACTATACTCTTCCATCTCTTTTTCCCAAGTTGTAAAGGGAGCGATAGTGTTTCTAACCACTTCCAAGGCTGTCCCAAAAATGTCACACCCTTTGATAGGGAAATATTCAAACTTTACGGTACTTATAATTTGACCACTATATTCATATTCTCCCATAAGAAGTTTTAAAAAAGTCGTCTTCCCTCTTCCATTTCGACCAATCAGACCTAACTTCCAGTCTGTATCTATGCAAAATGATACATTTTTGAAAATATCTTCACCATGTGTATCATATTGAAAACTTAAATTATTTATATTTATTTGCGACATAATTCCATCTCCTCTCAAAAGGAAATTTTCTTTAGTCATGTAACAAATGATGTGTCTTTGTTATCACTTCATGTGTATCCGATTCTAAAATTGACATAAAAAACTTCCTTAGATTTAAGTAATTTTAACTACTTTAAATTAAGGAAGATATAGTTCTACTAAATATATACTACATATGATTATATTAACGATTTGCAAAACATAATTATATGTGTATTTTATGCACAGAAATAAAGCTATTTTTAGCTTATATTCAGGTATGTGATTTACTAGTACAATCTTATTCTTAATTTAAAGTAGTTTAAGGCTCAATTAATAAAGTATTTATAAAACACTCATTATATGCTATTAAACTAATTTGTTTGAATAAGATTATTTTCTCACTTTACCTGATCACCTCCGTTACGTTATTATGTCCATTATATATGATTGCTTTTGACTAGTCAATTATTCTTATTTCTATAATAAATATAGAGAGCTTTTTGTTTTTCTAAAATGAAATCAATTCATTAAAACACTTTATAGCATAGGGATCTGTCATACCAGAAATAAAATCTATAATCGCTTCTTTATAAATTTCTTCTGTTTTCAACACTCCATATATTTTTTTATTATTAAGACTACTTTTTAAATCTTTAGTATTTATAATACTTTCATCACAATATTTTATTATCCAACCTTTAAAATCACTTATCAAAAATCTGTATCTTTTATCTATATTATTTTGTAAATTTTTAATAGTATTTTCTCCATCGTAGTATAAACTTAATTCTTCAAAAATACTATTTATTACTAAGTAAGCATATTTTTTATAATAATTAAATTGTTTATTATCATATATCTTTTCATAATTGAATTTTTTTATTGAATTAATAAAGTTTTGTTTTTCCTTTGAAAAGCAAATTCCATTTTCAACATTGCTATTTTCAATTAAATCACTTACAAGCTCATTTATTATGACAGAAGTATTTATTGTTTTTTGTCCATGTTGATGACCTAATTTATATATATCTTGTAAATCATCGCGACTAATTATTTTAAGCAATAATGCATCTTCTATATCTCTTCCTAGATATGCTATTTTATCTGATATTTTAACAACACACCCCTCCCAAGTATAAGGCTGCACCTCCCCTGGATTTTGTATAGTATTTAAATCTATATTTTCATTTCTAGGGGAAATTCCATTCTCATCAACTTCTCCACAATGACATATTATCCCATCTCTAACTGCGTATGTAAGATTTAAATTAGTTAAACTTCCTTTATCATCAGATAATAAATCTAATTTATCTACCGCTCTTAGTCCATTTTTTTCATGCCAAAAAGATTTTCCTAGATTATCTTTTACTATTTTTCTTATAACATATTCACCTTCATGACCAAAAGGTGCATGACCTAAATCATGTCCAATAGCTATAGATTTAGTAAGCTCACAATTTAATCCTAAGGATTTAGCTATCATATAACTAACAGATTCTACATGGGCCACATGCTCCATTCTTGTGCAGATATGGTCGTTTTGAGTATTGAAAAAAACCTGTGTCTTATGCTTTAATCTTCTATATGCTAAACTATGCAAAATTCTAGTATAATCTCGCTCAAACTCTGTTCTTACCTCATTATTTCTGGAATATAAATCTTCTTCTCTGTGAATAGATTTTTTTAATTTATCATTTTCATAATTCAACATATCTTCAGTCATAGCCACATGTGAAAATTTTTTTACCCTAACCTTTTCCATCCCTAATCCTCCCAAGTTTTAAATTAATTTATTATAAGCTTTTGTCTATAATTTTATGATAGATGAGTCTTTATATAAAATCTATAATTATTAATAAAATCTGTTAGTCTTATTTCTTTTCCTATAACAAATAAGCCAATAACATAATTTATCTTAACCTTAAATATACCGATTTCATATTATATTGTATCAGTCTATCTCAAGGAGGGGCTTTATGACATCTTATATTTTATATGGGTTGTGTATATTTTTATTAGTTATATCTTTTATTAAAGATAAAGAAAAAACTAAGACAGCTGTAAAAAAGGGGCTATCTTCTTTTGAAAATATCATGCCTCAATTTTTTACTATAATAATAGTAATTGGCATACTACTTTCTATAATAGATACAGACACAATTTCTAAAATTATAGGAAGTAATTCTGGATTTTTAGGTGTATTACTTGCTTCAGTAGCTGGATCTATCACATTAATGCCTACTTTTGTCGCATTTTCCATGGCAAATTCTCTTTTACAAAGTGGAGCTGGTTATACTCAAGTAGCTGCTTTAGTTTCTACACTTACTATGGTCGGTGTAATGACTTTTTCTCTAGAAGCAAAATATATGGGTAAAGAGGCAACTATACTTAGAAATGTTCTTGCATTTTTATTTTCATTTATAGTTGCTTTATTTGTAGGGGCGGTGTTTAGTATATGGACTTAAAGTTTATTTTAAAAAGATATAAATTTGTTATATTATGGATTATAGTAGTAGTTATAATTTATTTTTTTAATGGTAATTTTGCTTTTAAAGTCTTCACAAGTGCCAAATCTAGTTTCATGCAAATGCTTGGTGTTCTTCCACCTATCATGATCATGCTAGGCCTTGTTGATGTATGGGTATCTCGTGAATCTATGATGAAATATATGGGAAAAGAATCTGGAGCTCTCGGTGTATTTTTATCCATTTTTATTGCATCCTTAGCTGCTGGACCAATGTATGCAGCTTTTCCTTTTACTAAGGTTCTGTCTGATAAGGGTGTCAAGCTTTCTAATATTATGATTTTTTTAAATGCTTGGTGTGTAATAAAACTTTCTACTATTTTATTTGAAATAGGGGGACTTGGATATAAATTTACTTTTGTAAGATTTTTAATTGATTTGCCGGGCATAATTATAATGGGATATTTGATTGAGTATATTATGAATAAAAATATATTTTTTAAAAAAGGAGTGAAGTAAGCTTATCTTACCTCACTCCTTTTGATTTTAAGTTTAGAAAAACTATTATTGTATGAGGAAATGAAGACAGTAAAGATTAACAGAACTAATAAGGAGTTACCAATTATTTTAAAAGAAATAAAAAATATTATATTCAATAGTTAATAATAATTTATATTGTATAATATAAAAAAATGCAAGATATATAAACTCCAATTTATTAGACAAATTAAAATCGACAAATTTAATATATAACGAAAAAAGGATATGTTTATATAAACACATCCTTCTCATCTTTACTTTTTTAACTAGAGATTAATATTGACAATTAAATAGTCTAATAAAACCTCTTAAATAGATTTATATATCCTTCACAATATTATTAGCCCATCTCTTAGACAGTGCCCTCGGTACTCCAAAAATAAACTTAGCCACTTCCTCTGTATAAGTAAGAGCCACCAATATATAAATAGGCACACCATGATATGCAGCAAAAAATGTTATAGGTAAAGAAACAAACCACATACATCCCATTTCTAAAGCCAATGCATACTTGGCATCTCCTCCACTTCTAAGCACACCAATTATTATAAAAGTATTAAAAGTTTTAAGAATCATAAGCAATCCCATTACAATAAATATCTTTCTTATATCTGGTGCAAGAGCCTCTGACACACTAAATATTTTTAAAAGTATGGGAATAGAAAGAATTAACAATCCACCAAAAATAGCTCCTACTAAAGATACTAATACAGCAAACTTTTTAGCATAAAGTATAGCCTTTTTTATGTTGTCTGCCCCCAGTTCATTACCTATCATAATTGAAGATCCTATTGCAACACATACCGCTGTCATTATAAAGAAATTTCCCGTACTGCTAGCAATTTGACTTGCTGCAATTGCTGAGGTACCAGCCTTTGAATATGCAATGGCATATAAAACTGTTCCAAATGCCCAAAGTGTATCATTGAAAAAAATAGGTATAGTCTTTGATATAAAGGCTTTTGATAATTCTTTATTAATTGATTTTATGTCATTAAAATTAAACCTTAATTCATAATCATTTTTTATAAAATAAACATAGCCTATTAATAAAAATAGCTCTACTATTCTAGCTATAACTGTAGCCAATGCAGCACCTGTTACACCCATAGTAGGCATTCCAAATTTTCCAAATATAAATGCATAGTTTAAAATTATATTTACAACAAGGGATATTGAACTACATATCATACCTAACTTAGGATTTCTAATGCTTCTTGAACCCATACTAAATACATTACTTATTGCAATAATCGGATAACAGTATCCTATTATAGAAAAATAATCTATAGCAATTTTTATTACCTCTTCATCACGTGTGAAGAAATTAATTATAAATCTTGGTGAAAAAATAGCTATTACTAAAAATATTAAACCTAAAGCTACAGCAAATATTGTACTCAAGCCTGTAATTCTTCTAATATTAGCTTTATCATCTTTTCCATAAAACTGTGCTATAAATATACCTGATCCACCAATTATTCCTGACAATGCCATATTGTATAAAAAGAAATATTGATTAGCAATACCAATGGACGCCACTGATATTTCTCCTAATCCTCCAACCATTACAGTATCTATCATGTTAATTAAACTTGATATTAAATTTTGAATTATAATTGGTACACATAACATAATCAAGGTTTTAAAAAATTTTTTATTTTCTTCATCTAGTTTAAATGTATTTTGCAAAATATCACCTCTTTTTAATTTATTATTATCCTTAAATCTTATCTATTCAAAATTATATTTATTTCTTAATTATATGTAACATTAATTTATTTTTATCTATAATTTATCTATTAGCGTCTATATTATACCAAATCTTTCTACTATATTTCATAAAATAATCCAATAAAAATTTTTATTATTTAAATCTTAAAAATACTACTCTAAAAGATTATGTTCAGTTTTTAGTGCAAGTAGAGTCTATTATGAAACTGTGCTACAATTCATATATAGAATAGGGGGTAATAAAAATGAAATTAAATCTAATTTACTTTAGTCCTACAGGCGGTACTAAAAAAACTGTAGAAGTATTAGCAAATACATGGAATTTAGAAAAAAATACTATTGATATTTCTATTCCAGATAAAAATTATAGTACATATTCTTTTTCTAGTGATGAATTATGTATAATTGGGGTACCTTCATTTGGTGGACGTGTTCCATCTGTCGCTATCGACCATCTAAAACAAATGAAATCATATAATACACCAACAATTCTTGTGGCTACTTATGGTAATCGTGATTATGAGGATACTTTACTAGAACTAAAAGACACAACTAAAGAATGTGGATTTAAGATAGTTGCTGCAATTGCTGCTGTAACAGAGCATTCTATTATGAATCAATTTGCAACAGGTAGACCAAATGAAGAAGATTGTGCTGAAATTCTTAACTTTGGTGAAACTATCAAAGACACACTTTCAAAGAATTTAAATTTATCTGAGCTAAAAATCCCTGGAAATAGACCTTATAGAGAGTACAATGGAGTTCCTCTAAAACCAAAAACAAACAAAGATTGTCATAAGTGCGGTATATGTGCTTCTCTTTGTCCTACAAATGCTATACCTAAAGATAATCCTAATAAGACAGAAAATACTCTTTGTATCTCTTGTATGCGTTGTATTTCTGTATGTCCAAATAATGCACGTTCATTGAGCAAACTTTTATTATTACCTGTAAGTCAAAAAATGAAAAAAGTGTGTTCTACACCTAAGAAAAATGAGTTGTTTATTGCAACAAATTAATAAAGTTCATATGAAAATAAACTGATTACAAACTAAATTATTTAATTGTATTCAAAAATAAAATATTCATAAATATAAATAAGTTATCCCAAACCAAAAAGACTAGATAAAATATATATCTAGTCTTTAAAATCTATTTCATTAATTCTTCTATTTCTTCTCTAGTAGGCATAGATGGTGCTGTTCCTATTTTTGTTACAGATAATGCAGCTAAAGCATTACCAAATTTAGCAGATTCAAATATATCTTTTCCTTCAGATAGAGCTGTTACAAATCCTCCATTGAAAGCATCTCCTGCACCTGTTGTATCTACTGCATCTACAGCATATGCTTCGATGAATCTTTCTTCAGATTTGCTTTTTACATAAACACCCAACTTACCTAGTGTTATAACAATGTTAGGTATACCTTTTTCTTGAAGTATAATAGCTGCACTCCTAGCATCTTCTACTGTTCTAACTTCATATCCTGTAAGAATTGATGCTTCCACTTCATTTGGAGTTATTATATCTACTAACCTTAATATATCTTCACTTATATCTTGAACTGGAGCTGGATTTAATACAATTGTTGCATTATTTTCATAAGCTAATTTTATGCTTGCTTCTATAGCTTCTCTATTTATCTCCAATTGAGTTAAGAATATATCACAGTTTTTAATGGCATCTTTGCAAGCTTCTAAATCTTCCTTAGTTATATTATCACAAGCACCAGATGTTACAACTATTTCATTTTGAGAAGTCAAATCATCAACTATTATTAAAGCTGTTCCTGTTTGTAATGTTTCATCCTCAAATATGTACTTAGTATCTAATCCTTCATTTTTAAAAGTATTAAGAGCCATTTCACCAAACTCATCTTTACCTACTTTTGATATAAATACTACATCACAATTTGCTCTTTTAGCTGCTATTGCTTGATTTGAACCTTTTCCTCCTGGTCCCATTTTAAATGTTAAGCCTTTTACTGTTTCACCTGGTTTTGGTAAGTGTGGCGTTCTCGCCATTAAGTCAACTATAAAACTTCCCGCTATTGTTACTTTCTTTTTCATTATGCTCTTCCCCTTAAACATTGATATTTATAATTAAATCTAGTCATTACTTAAGCAAAAAAATATTTTAATTTATATTTTTTATCCTATTTATACATTAAGATAATACAGTTATTATAGTCAATACTTTTTATATCATAAATCCACAATATATCTTATGAAAAGTTTATATCATATGCTTTAGGGGTATCAGTAATAATCATGTTTAAAATTATTTTTTGTAATTTTTATAATATTTATAAAATATACTTGATATAATTTTTTTATAATATGTCGAAAGTATATTTAATCAATTTAAAGGAGAATTTTTATGTGTAATTTTATTTCTCGTAACAAAGATCTATTCTATGAATTAGATATATTTATAAACGCTCTTAGAGGAAATAATGATGACTTAATCCGCACTTTACATCATGCTCAATGTATATTTGGATATTTACCAAAAGAAGTGCAAATCTATATTTCTGAAAAATTAAATGTTCCTTATGAGAAAGTTCAAAATATAGTAAATTTCTATTCTTACTTTACTACTGAGCTTAAAGGAGAATTTAAAATAAATGTCTGTGTAGGCCGTACATGTTCTAAAAATAATAGTGACAAAATACTTGCTGAATTTGAAAATTTGCTAGGCATAAATTCAGGTGAGACTACTAATAATTTAAAATTTACTTTAGATACTACAAGATGTGTAGGTACTTGCCTTAGAGCTCCTGTTGTTACAGTAAATGGAAAAGATTTCAATGGTGTAACACTTGAAGATGTTGCTTTAATTTTAAATGAATGTAATAAAAAATAAACAAAAAATGCTATGATTCTATGTTCATAGCATTTTTTAGTTTATTTTTTTTACAATATTAAAATCATCAATATAATTAACTATTTTTTAATTCATTACATACTTCTCAATTCCTAAAGCTACACCATCATTGCTAACACTATCTGTCACATATTTAGCATGTTTTTTCACTTCATCTGAAGCATTTCCCATAGCTATACCATATTTAACTTCTCTTAACATCTCTATATCATTTTTTCCATCACCAAAAGCAAATGTATTTTCTATAGGTATGTTTAAGTAATCTATTACTTGTAAAATGGCATTGGCCTTAGTATTTTTCTTTAAATATACTTCAATAGCTCTTTTATTTATACTACTAAAATAATCACATTGTGGATTATTTTTTATTAGTGATAAGCATAAATCTTCAGTTTCATCATCCGGACATAACATTTCTATTTTATGAACAAGTATTTCATCAGTATTATAATTATCCTTAACATATGTTTTTTCTATACCAATTTTATCAAGATAGTTATGAAAATTACAAAACTCATTTCTCATATAACAATTTTGCTCACCTTGTAATACATATTCAACTTTATTATTTTCAAGCTCATCAACTAGACCATTTATAAACTCTTTATCAATTGGATCACTGTAGATAGTTTTATTATTAATTATTATGTGAGCACCATTTACTAATATAAATCCATCAAATCCAAAATCTATCAAAGGTTTAGGTAAAAAAGCATAAGGTCTTCCTGTTGCAATAAAAGCATAATCTCCATTTTTTTGCACATCTCTTATTGCCTGTTTAACCTTTGGAGTGATATCTTTAAGATCGTTCATACAATCTATCAAAGTTCCATCTATATCAAAAAATATAATCTTTTTCATTGTTTACACCTTCTTTTTATAATAAATCAATATTTATATAGTTCTTATACTATTAATATCTAAAAAATAAACGGTAAATTATTTTAAAATTTACCGTTTATCTATATTATATTATTAATTTAATAGTTTTTATATTAATATTGTGTATCTAGTAATCCACAGAATGCGTCTACTGGACTCACTCCTGTAAATTCAGAACGTCCTACCATTTTTTCAACTAATGCTTTTAATGTACTTTCTTTTCCATCATAAGCATTTATGTAAGTCTTAACTTGAGGTACATCAGCTAAGTGGAATGGAGATTGTATTGAAACAAATATTGTTGGCACTTCATTTACATAGAATGGTATATCTGGAGTACCTTTACTTGCTGGCCACTCTATACGTTGATGAGTATTTGGCGCAACATTAGCAACATTTATTATTAAATCATAGTTATCTGTTAAAGTAGATATTGGACGTTTTTGAGCATAAACATTCATTATAGCTCCCATAAGTTCTTCTTTAGGAAGTTTCATTATTTTATCCATTGGAGATTCATATATCTCAACTTCATAACCTTCTGCTTCTAATAAGTCTTTTAAGTTTTCGATTGGTGATTTTTTACCGCCACTCATCATAGCCATTAATTTACCAAATCCACTGTCTATACCTTTTACTTCTACAAGTAAAACACGTTTATGTTTTTCAGGAGTAATTGGGAATATACCTTCTTTATTTTTTACTAAAGTTATAGCTTTATCTGATACTTCTGCTTCTATAGCAGTATTTTCAGGTAATCCTATTTTAGCCATAGCTTCTTCTTTAGGTTGTAATATTTCAGTTTTAGCTTTTTTATGAAGTCCTAAAGCAGCTTTTGTTCCTAATATTCTAGTTAAAGCTTCTTCTAATCTTTCATCAGTTATTATTCCTTTTTTGTATCCATCCATCATGTATCCGAAATCTTCATCTGGATCATTGAAGAATAAGAATAAATCACTACCTGCAGCTATAGCAGTTGGTAACATTTCACTACGTTTCATTGCAGAAGTCATTGCAACCATGTGAGATGCATCTGTTACTACTAAACCATTGAAGTTCATTTTTCCTCTTAATAGGTCAGTTAATATATATTTACTTAATGTAGCTGGCATTAATAATTCTTCTTTAGTCGCTTGTGGATTGAAGTGACGTACATATTCTGGTAATGCTATATGACCTGCCATTATTGATGGAAGTCCAGCTTCTATTAAGCCACCATAAACTCTACCAAATGTAGTATCCCACTCATCTACAGATAACCAGTTTGGTGCGAAAGATAAATGTTGATCTCTTTCATCTATACCATCTCCAGGGAAATGTTTAGCAGCAGGAGCTATACCACTTTCTTGGATACCTCTCATGTATTCTAAAGATAATTCTAAAGTTTGTTCTACATCAGCAGACCAAGTTCTTGTTGATATTATTGGGTTTCTCCAGTTTCTGTTTATATCTACTATTGGAGCGAAACTCCAGTTACATCCTATTGCTGCTGCCTCTACACCAGATACTCTACCCATTTCATAAGCATATTTAGGATCGTTTGCTGCAGCTATTTTAACTTCACTACCAACGTATGTACCATCTGTACAAGCTCCATTACCACCAGCTTCTGTATTTGCAGCTATTAATAGAGGTACTTTAGAGTTTTCTTGAAGAATTTTATTTTGCTCATAAACTTCTTCAGCTTTACCTGGGTTATATCTAACTCCACCTATGTGATAATTATCTAAAATACTTTTTAAATATTCTTCATCACGGCTTGCTCCCATGTTTACAAATAATTGACCTATTTTTTCTTCTATAGTCATATTTGCAATTGTATCTTTTACCCATTTTATACCTTCATCGTCAAGATTATAAGGTTTTAGTCTTAAATCTACCATATCTTTGTCCCCCTTATCGGTTTTATCATACTAGTATACAATCAGTATCAATTTAAGTTTAAATACTTTATTTTAAAGATATGAAGAATTATCTCCATATCTTTATTAGCTATTTATCTTTTTCATTTATTCTTTTAATAACTTTACATTTAATACTTAGTTACTAAGCTTTATATCCAAAATCAGGAATATTTTTCCATCTTCTACGTAAGTAATGTGCTGCCATTTTAGGCTTTCTTTCTCTAGTAAATATTCCTTTTTTATTTCCTTGAACACGTATTATACCTTGGCTTGTTGCAAAGTCAGCAAAGTTCCACACTTGTTCTCCAACAAAATTAGGGAATTTATCTACTATTTCATGATTAGCTTCTAAGTATTCCACTTGATATTCTTCTGTAAACATTACTGAAGTAGTATCACGCATACCACAAACTGTATCTGCACCATATTCAGTGAACATTATTGGTTTCCCTGGACATCTTTTATTCCATCCTTCAAGCTCTGCATTTAGGTACATTTTTGTTGCTTCTAAATCTCCACCATTTACATACCATCCATAGTATCTATTTAAACAAAGTACATCTACTAACTCAGCTATTTTACATTTATCTGGAGTAGACATTAGGTATGTAACTACAGTCACAGGTCTTTTTTGTGGATCTAGCTCTTTTGTTAATTCTATAAGTGGCTTAAAGTATCCATCTGCCCCCTCTTCATCTGATGCAGGTTCATTTGCAACTGACCACATTACTACACATGGATGATTTTTATCTCTTGCTATTAATTCTCTTATTATATCTTGATGATGCTCGAAAGTTTGTATTTCTTTCCATGTATCTCTTTTTTCTGCACTAGACATCATTGTAGCCATGAAATTTAAATGTACACCAACAGCAGGAGTTTCATCTATTACAACTATCCCTTCTCTGTCAGCAAGTCTCATTATTTCTTCTGAATAAGGGTAGTGAGCTGTTCTAAATGAGTTTGCTCCTATCCATTTCATTAAGTTGAAATCTTTAACATTTAATGCTTCATCAAATCCTCTTCCATGTATGTGAGAGTCTTCATGTTTTCCAAATCCTTTAAAGTAGAATGGTTTATTATTTATTAAAAATTTTCCATCTTCTACTTTTACAGTTCTTACACCAAAAGGTTGTTCATATGTATCTATTATTTCATTATTATTTACTAAATCAATTTTTAAGTTATATAAATAAGCATTCATTGGCTCCCATAACTTAACATCTTCTATTTCTAAATTACCTTTTGTACCTTCACCTTTAGCTACTATATTGTTATCTTCATCTAATATACTAACAACAACCTTTGCCTCACCTTTAACTTCAACTTCATAGTCTACGTTGCCTAAATTCTCTTCAAAATCAGTTACTATAGTAACGTCTTTTACAAAAGTTTTAGGAGTAGTATATATTTTTACTGGTCTATGTATTCCTGCATAATTAAAGAAATCAAAGTTTACTGGATTTGTAGTTTTTGTTGATCCATCTGGTAATTTAGATTCTTGTATTATACCTACTGGTAATGTACTTTCGTCTAATACGTTGTTTACTGCAACTGTTACTCTGTTTTTCCCTACAGTAACAACTTCATTTAATTCAGCTTCAAATGGAGTAAATCCACCTTTATGTTCTACTAATAATTGTCCATTAACATATACTTTAGCATGATGAGTAGCTGATCCAAATCTAAGAACTACCCTTTCATCTAATATATTTCTATTTATTATAAATTCTCTTTCATACCATACCCATCCCATGTGGTCTCTGAATTCAGCACCTTCTACTAAATCATTATAAGAAGATGGAACTGCCATTCTTATAGAATCCTTTAATCCTGTTTCATTCCACTTTTCTTCAAATCCAGTCCCTTTATCTAGTTTGAAGTTCCAAATTCCATTTAAATCTATAACTTGTCTAGTTTCTGTCATTATTGGATATAACATATTATTCCCCCCCAATATCAATTTATTATTTTAAAGAGTTATTAAATTCTTCTATTAATTGATTTTGATACACTTCATCAAACTCTCCATTTATTAATTTAGGAACTGCCTCATTTACTAGTCTTTCCCAAGAGAATCCTTCTTTATTTACTAATATAGGATAAAATCTTACATCATTATTCTTAGCCGCTTGTAAATCTCCAGGTGCATCTCCTACCATTAATATCTTATCAGTATCATAACCTTTTTTCTTTAATTCAGCTATACAGTGTTGCTTAGTTCCAGCTTCTTGTCCTAATAATGCTCTTAGGTATGGAACTAATTCATTTCTACTCCACTCATCGTTTAAAGCTTCTCCATTTGCTGATGACACTACTGAAATATCTACTATCTTAGATAATGTTTCTAATCCTTCTTTTACATTTTCAAAAGGCTCGTCACCCTTTGGTAGATTTTCTATTGCTTCATTAACATTTAAAGACCACTCAAGAGTCATTTTTAAAGCTTTACTATTAGTTTTCTCTATTTCATTTTTTAATGATCTATTTGATAATTCATTAGTTGTGTCAACCCAATTTAGTAAACTATCAAGATCTTCTATTTCTATTCCTTTTTCACTTATTATTTTAAAAGTTTCAGCTAAACCTTTAAATCTATTTATACCTCTAGTTTGAGTATATAAATTTAAGTCATACCAAAGATTTAATATATATTCTTCATTTTCATGTAAGTTCCATGTTTTTATCATTTCTGGTGCAAAGCACTCTCTATGCTTTATTTCCATAGTATCCATCGCGCAACCATCAGAGTCAACGCATACTAAAAAATCTTGTTTTTTCTCATATTTATCAAATATATTCTCCATAATTACCGCCTTCATATATTGTTAAAGTTTTAATTTTATACTTGTATACTACCATACATTTATATTTATTACAATCCTTTTCCTATATTTTTCACAAAAAAAGACAGATTTTTTAACTCTGTCTTTTTTCCATATATTGTTTTTTATATTATATATCTTTATATTTTCTGTATTCACTAGGCGATATCTTTTCTATGGATTTAAAAACTTTAGAAAAGTATTTTTTATCATTATATCCAACACAATAAGCAATATCTTCTATTGATAATGTTGTATTTTGAAGAATATATTTAGACTCTTTTATTCTAATCTCATTTATATATTCAGCTGTAGTTTTCCCTACTTCTTCTTTAAATTTTTTAGCCAAATTGGTTTTATGTACAAATAAATCCCTAGATATTTTTGAGAGACCTATTTCTTGATTAAAGTTTAGTTTTATATAATTTATTGCTTTTGAAAATAGAATAGAGTAATTGTTATTACTACACTTATTTACAAGATTGCAGTATTCTTTTATCATTGACACAAAACCTTGGGAAACTGTAAATATACCTCATACTTGGAATGCAATAGACGGTGCTAACGGTAACGAATATTTTTAAGGTGCTTGTTGGTATAGAAAAGAATTTAGAGACTATGCATTCTTCAACAAAGTAGATGAACCTAATCCAGCTTACGAATGTACACAAGGAGAAGGTGGATTTGGCGCAAACTGGTTTGATGAAGATTTAGTAACACAGTATGATGATATTGTTAAAATGGCGTCAGATGCTTTTCTTCCAAAACTTCTCATTTCATCAAAAAAGATAGGCATAAAGCCTATCTTCCTAAAATTACTTTTGTAAATATCTATTTATATTGTTATAGCATATGTTTTCTATTATTTGT
This sequence comes from Terrisporobacter sp., assembly GCA_029851945.1. The sequence continues at coordinate 58,636 of JARKUZ010000034.1, forward strand.
CCTAGTATTTCCATATCACAAGGATATTCTCCATTTTCTACTAGACCACCTATATAGTTACATAAAATTCTTCTAAAATATTCATGTCTAGTGTATGATAAGAAACTTCTTGAATCTGTTAACATACCAACAAATTGACTTATAAGTCCAAGTTGAGATAAAGCCATCATTTGTCTTTCCATTCCGTCTTTTTGATCGTTGAACCACCATCCAGAACCGAACTGGATTTTACCTGCAACTCCTCCACCTTGGAAGTTACCAATCATTGTTCCTAGAACTTCGTTATCTTTTGGATTTAAACAATATAATATAGTTTTTGGAAGTTCGTCTGTCATATCTAATGAATCTAATAATCTAGATATACCTGTTGCTATTTCTCCATCATCTATACTATCAAATCCCACATCGGCACCTAATTTTTTGAACATTCTAGTGTTGTTATTTCTAAGGGCACCTATATGTAATTGCATTACCATATTACGTTTGCTATACATTCTGCCTAAGCTTATCATAGTTAAAGTATTATATTTTTCTATCTCTTCTAAAGATAGCTCTTCTCCATCTAAAGCTTTTTTAAATATGTTATCAACTTCTTCTAAACTAGCTTCTCTAAAGTAAACTCTTTCAATTGAATGGTCAGTTATTTGACAACCATTTTCCACAAAGAAATCTAATCTTTTTTCTAATACAGTTAATAAAGTTTCATAATCTTTTATTTCTGTATTTTCAGTTTTTCCTAATAAATTTATATACTCAGCAAAGTCTGCTCCTTGTATTTTAAGAGCTTTATCAGGTCTGAAACTTGGTCTAACTTCACAGTCAAAGTTTTCATCCTTTGATATTTGAATATGATATTCTAAGTTATCTATAGGATCGTCTGTTGTCCCTATATATTTAACGTTAGATTTTTTTATCATAGCTCTAGCGCTGAAATCGTCGCTATTTATTATTTCATTACATTTAGTCCATATTGCTTCACAAGTTTTTGGAGTTAAAGTTTCTTCTATTCCAAAGTATCTTTTTAACTCTAAATGAGACCAGTGGTACATTGGATTTCCTATTAAATATGGCATAACTTTTGCAAATGCTTGGAATTTTTCATAATCACTAGCATCACCAGTTATATATTTTTCTTCTATACCGAAACTTCTCATAGTTCTCCATTTATAATGGTCCCCACCTAGCCATATTTCAGTTATATTATTATATCTTTTATCTTCTGCTATTTCTTTTGGATTTAAGTGACAGTGGTAGTCACATATAGGCATATTTTTTGCATGATCATGATATAAAGTTATTGCTGTATCTGTTGATAATAAAAAATTATCATCCATAAATTTTCTCATTGTATTACTCCTCATTAAAAAATTTGCTTAGCTCATATCGCCAACGAGATACCTTCGCCACCGCTTCATGTAGCTTAAGCATGTATAAATTATAGTTTTAGAATAAAAGCCCTTGATAGTACAAGAGCTTTCTTATTTATTATTTACATTATTTAGATTTATTTACTGCTTCTTGAATACCGTTTATATATACAGCTCCTAAAGCTCTATCATATAATCCGTATCCTGGTCTTCCAGTTTCTCCCCATATCATTCTACCATGATCTGGTCTGAATGGTCCGTCGAAGTTATAATCACAGTAAGCTTTAACTATTTCATAGAAATCTAGTGATCCTGCTTCTGATAAGTGAGCAACTTCATTGAAACTAGCGTCTCCTGTTATTTTAACATTTCTTAAGTGGGCAAAATGTATTCTATTTTTCTCTGCACCGAAATATTTTATCATTTTTACTACATCATTTGTAGATGTACATCCTAAAGAACCTGTACATAATGTTAATCCATTATAGTGGCTATCATATAAGTTTAAGAATCTATCCACATTTTCAAAGTTTGTTATTATTCTTGGAAGTCCAAATATTC
>JARKUZ010000043.1 GCA_029851945.1 Terrisporobacter sp.
AAATATTATAAATGTAGACATAATCCTAGATAATGGATATATATATTGTGGTATATATATCTTCTTTATAAGTGAACTTTTGCTAGTTATAGATATCATACATTGATTTGTAGCCTGTGAAAAAAAATCATATATCAATCTACCAGCTAAGCAATACACTGGAAAATTTGGTATTGAATTTTTAAATATATTAGAAAATATAAATGTAAGTACAAGCATTGTTAAAAGTGGGTTTAGCATACTCCACAGTATTCCTAAAAAAGAGTTCTTATACTTAACCTTTATATCTCTTTTCACAAACTCATGTAATAAAGGTCTATACTCTTTATATGTTTGAATATAATTTTTCATATTTTATTTTCCTTTTGCATTTATTTATACTTTTTATAACTTCCATTTAATATATTTTCCCACCAAGTCCTATTATCTAAATACCACTTAATAGTCATATCAATACCACTATCAAAATCATACTTAGCTTTCCATCCTAACTCATTTTCTAACTTATCAGGATCAATAGCATACCTTAAATCATGTCCGGGTCTGTCAGTAACATAACTTATTAAACTTTCGGGCTTATTAAGTAACTTAAGTATAGTCTTAACAACATCTAAATTAGTTCTCTCATTATGACCACCAACATTATAAACTTCACCAACTATCCCCTTATGTATAATCAAGTCAATAGCAGAGCAATGGTCCTCAACATGTAACCAATCACGTACGTTCTCACCATTACCATAAACGGGTAAGCTCTCATCATTTAAAGCTTTGCTTATCATAAGAGGTATAAGTTTCTCTGGAAAATGATACGGCCCATAGTTGTTTGAGCATCTTGATATTGTAGTTTGTAGTCCAAATGTTCTAAAATAAGCTTGTACTAAAAAATCTGCACTAGCCTTTGAAGCTGAATATGGTGAACTGGGATTAAGTGGAGTTTTCTCTGTAAAAAACAAATCAGGTCTATCTAAAGGTAAATCGCCATAAACTTCATCAGTTGATACTTGGTGATATCTATCAACTCCAAATTCTTTAGATGCATCGAGTAATACTTGAGTTCCTACTACATTTGTTTGTATAAATATCCCTGGATCAGTAACAGATCTATCAACATGGGATTCTGCTGCAAAGTTTACAACTATATCAAACTTTTCTTCCTCAAATAGTTTAAATATAAATTCTCTATCTGCTATATCACCTTTTACAAACTTGTAATTAGATTTGTTTTTCACGTTCTCTAGATTCTCTAAGTTACCAGCATAAGTTAATAAATCTAAATTCACTATCACATAATCTGGATACTTATCTATCATATAGTGGATAAAGTTACTTCCTATAAAGCCTGCTCCACCTGTTACTAATATTTTTTTCATAGTATTCTCTCCTTCTCGTTCCTAAAATACCATGTTAGATTCGATAAGCTCTTTTAATGTTTTTTGTTTCTTATCTTTCTCGGATAGCATAACTTCTTCAACTTTATCTAATGGCCAGTCTATATTTATATCTTCATCATTCCAAATTAGTCCACTATCATACTCTGGTGCATAATAGTCTGTACATTTGTAGTTAAATATAGCCTCATCAGATAAAACTAAAAATCCATGTGCAAAACCTTCTGGTACATAAAACTGTTTTTTATTTTCTGCTGAAAGTACAACACCTTCCCACATGCCAAATGTAGGTGAGTCCTTTCTTAAATCAACGGCCACATCATATACTTCACCTTGTGTAACTCTGACCAACTTTCCTTGAGTATGCTTAGTTTGAAAATGCAGCCCTCTAAGTACGCCCTTCTTAGATTTTGATTCATTATTTTGAACAAATTCCATATGTAGCCCTGCTTCTTCAAAATCTTTTTTATTGTAACTTTCCATAAAGTATCCACGCTCATCACCGAATACTTTAGGCTCTATTATATACAAGTCTTTTATTTTTGTTTTTATAAAGTTAAATTTACTCATATTTCTACTCCTTGCATATATATTTAAATTAGTTAAATTAAGTTAAAAAAGTTTTATTTTAGCTATTTATATTTATTCTATATACTAGCTTCTTTAGATACTTTTACCAAATATTGGCCATACTCAGTTTTCATAAGTGGCTTAGCTAGTTCTAATAATTGCTCCTTATTTATATATCCTTTTCTGTAAGCAATCTCTTCCAAACAAGCAACATACAATCCTTGTCTAGTTTGTATAGCCTCTACAAAATTAGCTGCCTCAAGTAGCCCCCTATGAGTTCCTGTGTCTAACCACGCCATCCCTCTTCCAAATAACTCAACCTTTAACTTTCCTCTTTTTAAGTACTCATTATTTATATCAGTTATTTCTAACTCTCCTCTAGGTGATAGTTTTATATTCTTAGCAATTTCAATTACATCATTGTCATAGAAATATAACCCCGGTACTGCATAGTTTGACTTAGGCTCTTTTGGTTTTTCTTCTATTGATACAACATTAAACTCTCTATCAAACTCAACTACCCCAAAAGCACTTGGATCACTTACATGGTATCCAAATATAGTTGCTTCATCTCTATCTACAGCATTTTTTAATCTTTCACTAAATCCGTATCCATAGAATATATTGTCACCTAAGACTAATGCTACCTTGTCGTCACCTATAAATTCTTCCCCAATTATAAATGCTTCTGCAAGTCCATTAGGCTTTTCCTGAACCTTGTATTCTATGTTAAGGCCTAATTCTCTACCATCTCCAAATAATTCTTCAAACAAACTTATATCTCTTGGTGTTGATATTATTAATATATCTTTTATTCCTGCAAGCATTAAAACCGACATAGGATAATATACCATTGGTTTATCATATATCGGTAATGCTTGCTTTGATACTGATTTCGTTATTGGGTATAGCCTAGTTCCAGACCCACCAGCTAGTATTATTCCTTTCATACTTATCTCCCTAACTTATTTAACCTATATTCTTTGTCAACTACTAAAAATAAAATTATCCTACTATTAAAGTATGCATTCAATACGTTTAGGCAAAATTATTCATTAGTTGCTAATTCTTTATCTTCAATATTTTTATTACTTTCTTCGTTTCTTTTTTCAAAATAAAATGAGTGCATACTCATTTTCTTAACATATTTAATAGGTATTTTTTTATAGTTTCTACCTAGTTTATATCCTAAAAATTTAAATCCACTTTCTATAATAAGATGCGGTATTAGGTATATTTTTTTAGTTTTAACCAAGTACTTAATAGCTTCTTTGACAAACTTAACTCCTTCAGATTCTGACTTAATTCCATTAAGATAATTACCGCTATCAGCAAATACCACTCCAACATCAAAGTTTCTCTTAAATTGCTGAATATATGTATATTTATGAGAATGTATAACTTCTGCTTTTGATGCATAGTATGTATTTTTATTACTAAATATAATCTTAGATGCTATAATCATATCCTCATTCATTATAGTTTTTTCTGGAAAACATCCTACTTTATAAAACTCTTCTTTTATAAATGCTGAACATACATTACTAAAAAAGAATGCCTTAACGCCTAATTTTTCAACATCATTTTTCGACTTAACTATATCATCGTTTCCATAGTTGAATAATCTAGCAAATTTTTCTATTTCACTAGAATTTCTATTTGGTCGTTGCCTTCCATAAGATGCTACTATATTATTTTTTCCTAATGGCTTAATAAGTTCTTTTATAAAGTCTTCATTATTCGGTACTGCATCTTGTGTCATAAATATTAAGATATCACCACTAGCTTCTCTTGCTGCTCTATTTCTAGTCTTTCCATGACCAAATTCACATTTATCTATTTCTATAAATTTTACATTATAGTGTTCTTTACAAATTAGTTTTGTATTATCTTCTGATTTAGTGTCTATTACTATTATCTCTATTGGTTGTATAGTCTGGTTATTAAGCTTTATTATAAGGTTTTCAATGTATTTTTCAGCATTTCTAGTTGGTATTATTACGCTTACATTCAAACTATATTTCACATCCTTATATAAAATATTTAAATATACTTTCATTCGCCTTTTAACGCCCAAAACGACATAGAGTGTTTTGAGTTTATAATCTATGTCGTACTGAGATTTATTCTACTGAACTACTAGCTATCCTATTGATGCATATTCCTGCAAATATCCAGAAGAATATACTAGTTCCTACTAAACTATCGTTAAACATTCCTTGTATCGCATAAGCTATAACTCCTATACCAAATACATATAGGTATTTATTATTAACTTGGTCTATACTACTGTATATAACCCCTCTAGCTATATATATAATTATACCAATCAAGCATATTAATGATATTAATCCACCACCATATGCAACTGTTAAGTACCAGTTATGAGGCTTATCTATAACTTCATTATAAGTACTAAGTCCTCCATTTTTATCTCCTGGTATAAATACATATGGGAATGTATCAAATCCATGCCCGAATACAGGTTTATCATTTATTAAATCTACGGTTTTCGTCCATATATTCAGACGGTCTGTACTCATTTCATTTAATTTCTTAAATGCGGGTTTATCAACTATTCTAACTACACTTTTATTACCACTCTCTATTAGCTTATTTTCTTTTTCTATTTTTAAAGAATAAATTCCTACAGTTATAGTCACTACTGATAGTATAACAATCGTAGTATATTTAAAAAATTTCTTTTGATTCACTTTACTTAGTATAAATAATAGACCTATGTAAATTATCATTATAATTGGTATTATAAGATTTGATACTCCATTTAATTTTTCTATTATTGCAAATGTTTCTTGATATACTATTGTATTTTTATTGTTAAGCAATATGTATATAATAGTACTAACTAATATTGTTATACTTGCCCATATTAATATTTGTTTTTTATTAGTTAAGTTCCAAATTAAAGGAAGTATTATTGGTATTATAATTAACATAGTTATAAATCCACCAATTGAATTTGATGCTAGTACTATAGTGACTGATACTATAGTTCCTAAGAATATTAAAAATTTAATCTTTGTATTCTCTTCTAATAGCATATATGTAAAGCTTACTCCAAACATTACAGCCCCTATTCCACTCATAAAATTATAGTGATATAGCGTAGTCCATAATGTTCCGCCGATGTTTCCATTTCCACCTAGCATCATTTGTACAAAATCTAGTTTTAAGATATCATATCCAAATATATTTAATATTGTTAGTATTAAATTTATTAAACAAAACGGAATTAATACATAGTAGAATAATTTCACATATTTACTTTCTATATTAATATTGTAAAGTACAAAAAATACTGCCAAATAGCAAAACCAAGCAAGTGCTCCTTCATTTCTATCAAAGTTTCCTAGAAGAGCTATTTCTTTAAAATCCGCAAATATAGCTGACATTACAACTGATATAATAAATACACCTACCAATATATTTACTTTAATATTTCTAAATTTCTGTTCTAAGCATAATACTTTATATGTGAATAAAGAAAAAATTAATCCACTAAATAAATATATTGCAATAGATTTATAATAGTTAAATACATTCATCTTTTCTCCAGTAGCATAGCTTGTGTTTGTTACTATTGGAGATATGCTAAATATATCTTTTTTTAATGATATAATAGGCACTAATGCAATCATAATTAAAGCCAGAAATACAATAATTTTATCTATCTTTTCAGACTTTTCTTCTAAATAAAATCCTTTTAACATATTTTCTCCCTATCCTACCTTAGACAATATTTCATTAGCTTTATTATTTAAATCTTTACCTAATCCTATTTTTTGAGCATCTTCTATAAGTTCTTTGGTTAATTTATAGTCTTTTGCTTCAAGAGCCAATTCTGCATAGTCTATTAAAAATTTATTATTATTGCATAAGCTAATATTATTTTCTGTTACTTTTTTATATTCTTCTAGTGCTTTTTTGTATTCTTTTTTCTTTATATATACATCAGCTTTATCTAGATTAAATATATAGTTATCATTATGTTCTTTTGATTGCATTTTATCAATTACTTGTAGTGCCTTATCTAATTCTTTACCGTCTTCTACCTTTGCCATAACTTTTTTGTACTCTAAAAAGTCTTTCCCATTTTCTTCTCTTTGTTTACTCCCTATAAATCCTAAGACTATAAATGATATTATGGCAAATGATGATATTACCAGAAAATACTTTTTCATATTTATCACCTTTTATTTTATAATTTTCTATAAAAAAGACTTCTTGAAATTCAAGAAGTCTTTTTATTTATATTAAAGTTTATATTATAAACCTAAGAATTTCTTCGCTGTTTCTATTACAGAATTAGCAATTCCTCCACCAACTTGAACTAATCTGTTGTTAGGTTGAGGATCAGTATCTTTAATCTTAGTTACAGCTATTGCTTGATCTGTAGTCATAGAACTAGTAGCTAATACTATTGGAGCCTTAGCATCTCCAGCTATTGGAGCTGCTGCTAATGCATCAACTAATTCATTTTCATTAGTGTATCCATCTTTAGCAACAAAAACTAGACCTTTTTCAGCTTCATTTGCATAGTATTTTTCTATTATCTTAGCATTTGTTTCTTGTCTATCTGATCCAGCTATTCTTGCCGCAGTTCCTGTAGCATCTGCTATAGAGTTTAATGATTTTTCAGTAACAACTGCATCTCCACCTATAACAGTTGCAGCACTATATCCTCTTAAGAAATCTTTTGCATCTTTATTTAACTCAGTTGCACCATTTACTACTACTATAGGAGCTTCTGCACCTTTCTTTGATGCTACTGAAGATATGCTCATAGCATCAGCTAAACCTTTGTATCCATCTACAACAAATGCATTTCCTGAAGTAGAAACTTTCTTCGCAACTTCTCTTGAAGTAGCTTCTCTATCATCTCCTGATAATCTTTCTACTTTAACTCCCATTTGAAGTAATTCTAATTCAACATTCTTAGATATTACAGCTTCTCCACCAACTAAGTATATTGTCTTATTTTTGTTATCATTAACTGTATTCTTTAATCCTAGTGCTCTTACTAATTCAGCCTTAACTTCTTTAGTTAAAGAATTAGTTTCAGTTAATAATAATGGAGCATCTGCCTTAGCTGCTAAAGGAGCTGCTGATAAACCATCTACTATAGCATATTGCCCAACTAATACTGCTGCATTAGCTGCTGTTTTTCCATCTTTGTTATAAGTTTTTTCACTTAATTGTATAGCTGTATCTATTCTGTGTTCACCTGCTATTTGAGTAAATTCTGCATTACCTACTAATGCATCTAACACTGCTTCAACATCTTCTTTAGTATTACCTGTTAATACTATTTGAGCTAAAGTTTTATCTGGTGTTGCAGCCTTAACTGACTTAGTAACAACATCTAACTTTATATTTTCTGCATATAATACTGTTTGATACTTTCCATCTACTAATGCTATTCTTGATTTAGCATCTGCTATAGCACCCTTAGCAAATACATACTTTTTGTTTAAAGTTTCTGCTATTGTCTTAGCATCTTCTTTAGATACTGTTAATTTTTCTTCTTCTGCATTAGCAACTGATATGTTTTGAGTCTTTTCAGCTAATTCTTCTTCAAGGTATCCAAATCCTATTAGCTTTTCTGAACCTTGTACTCCAGATGTTTTAGCATCTGCAAAGTTTCTCTTTTTGTCTCCAGCTTTTAATGTCATTGTGTACTCTATAACATCACCTTTTTTGAAAGTTAATGTTCTAGTTAATTCTTTATCGTTAAACTTTTGTTCAACAGTATATGATGATGGTAAATTATCTAAAGTATCTATGCTATTTTCATTTACTATATCTTGTATAGTGTAAGTATTTACACCTTTATTAGTTATTGTTCCATCTGACTTAACAGCATGCCCTTTGTCATTTATAACAAAATTAAATACTGTACCTTTTTCTGATTTATTTATTATATCACTTACTGCCTTTAATTGTGCATCATTTTCTATCTTTCCGTTAACTAAACCAACGCTTGATAAAGTATCTCCAGTAGTAGTTACTGTTACATCGTATACTTTATCACCTTCATTAATAGTACTACCCATTAAGTCTTTTCCATATTTCTTAGTTAACATGTCTTTTATCTTACTTTCAAGACTTCCATACTCTTTTAAAGTTATGTTTTCTTGAGTAGTATTTTCTGCTGTTGCAGCAAATGCTGGTGCTACAGTTGAAGCTACAGTTACAGCAGCCATAGCCATAGCCATGTTCTTCTTCTTCATCATTATTCGATTCCTCCCAATATTATATAATCCATCTCTATATGTATGTATTTCTCACATTTCTCACATTTCGTATTTCTCACATTACAATCCTATTATATTTAATACTCATATTCAAACATTTTCGTTCCCTTTATTCCGACATATTTTTACAATTATTTTATTTTTTAATAATTTCATAATAAAGCATTACATTTTTCGACTCCATTTTATAGGTTATTAATTTTAATTATTAATAATTTTAATTAAGTATAAATTATTTTTTTATTTTCCATTTTTCACTTTCATTTTCTGTCGAACTGTTATATAATAATTATTGTACGTAGAGAAAAAGATAACCATCTCTTCTCACGTATTTCTCACACAAAAGAGGTCGTGGTTTTTAACCACGACCTTTTTACTATTCTATAAAAATTTTCTTTTACCTTCCTTTTATATATAAAAAAGACCTTGAAGGTATACCTTCAAAGCCTTTTTATCTATTTAAAAAACTATATATTATCCTAATATACTCATAACTTTAGCTATTACAGAGCTTAATACTCCCCCACCAACTTGAACTACGTTAGCATTTGCAGTTGTATCTACTAATTGTAAAGCTTCTACTTGGTCTTTATCTAATTCTTCAGTAGCTAATACTATTGGAGCTTTAGATTGAGCTGCTAAAGGAGCTGCTGTTAAAGCATCTACTAATTTGTCATTTCCAGCTTTGTATCCATCAGCTGCAACAAATACCTTACTAGCATCGTTTGAAGAATCACTATCGTTGAAGAATTTGTTTATAACAGCTGCGTTAGTTTGGAATCTGTCATTTCCTTTAACTCTATCAACTGTGTTAGCTTTTCCATTGTTTTCTTCTAATTGAGCTTGTAATTCGTTAGAAACTACACCGTCTCCACCAACTATAGTTAAGTTCATACCTTTAGTTAATGCTAAAGTATCAGCATTTACTTCACTATTGAATCCACTTACTATTATTGGGTTCTTAGTTTGAGCTGCGTATGAAGATATACTCATTGCATCTGCTATTCCTTCAGCACCTACAACGAATCCTTCTGTATTTGCTTTACCGCTTAACTTAGCCATTTCTTTAGCTACTGCTATAGAAGTTTCGTTTCTGTTATCTCCTGCTAATCTTTCAACTGTTACACCTAAGTTTTCCAATTGATCAACTACTGACTGTCCAACTACAGCGTCTCCACCTACTATGTAAACAGTTTTAGTTTTTAATTGACCAACTGGAGTGTTTTCTATATTTAAAGCTGCTTTTAATTCATCCATAGTAGCTTTTGGAGCTTCATTTTTGTTAGCTAATAATATAGATGTATTTAATTGAGCTGCTAATGGTCCTGCTGCTAATCCATCTACTAAACTTTCAGCTGAAGCTATTACTATGTTGTCTTTAGTTGTACCAGCTCTTAAGTCTTTACTTACCATAGCTGCTGTTTCATATCTGTCATCTCCTGCTATTTTAACTGGAGTATCTGTAGCTGTTTTATTTATTATAGCTTCTAGCCCTTTTAACTTAGCTGCATCACCAGTTACAGTTATTCTAGATATTTGTCCATTTGCTAAATTTTGTACTTGAGCACCTGAAGTTGAGTTAGCTAATACTACATCTAAAGATTCTAATGTTCCATCTGTAGTTTTATTTTCATATGCATGTAAAGTGTTTCCAGATGTTGCAGAGTTCATCAATGCTTGTCCTTCTGCTGTTAAGAATACACCATCATATAATTTATCTACTGTAGTTTCTTCCATTTTAGTGCTAGTTACATTTACTGTATAAGTTTCAGAATTTATAGCTACGTAGTTCTTAGCGAACCCTGCTACTTTATCGGCATCTGCTGCATTAGTTAAGTTCCCTGATTCATCTACTGCAAGTGCTTTTCCATCTTTATCTACTGGTTTAGCAAAATTTAATTCATCACTTCCAACACCTAAAGTTATAACTGTTTTGTTTGTTAATGTTACAACTACGTTATTTCCTTTTTCTACTACTGATTCAACTATTGTTTTTCCATTTGTTGCAGCTTCAACACCTGCTAATGTAGATAAGTTATATTTTGCTGTAGTATAGTTATTCACTGCATCTCCAACTGTTTCATGTCCATTATCTTTAACTGTTACTACTGCTAAAGTGTTATTTTTTAATGCAGTTGCTAATTGGTTTTTGAAGTCAGTTTTGTTTGTAACTGCTGCTCCACTTCCAACTTTTATTTCGTATACTTTATCATTAGCTGTTGCTGCTATTGGAGCAGACGTTTTTGTATCTAATACTGAAGTATACTCTGTGTTTAATAATTCTCCTACTTTAGCTACTAATTGAGCTTGATTGTTTGCATCTACTGTAAAAGTAGTTTGCTTTTGGTCACTAGCTTGAGCTGCGAATGCAGGTATAGCTGTTGTAGCCACCATAGCACCTGCCATCATTACTGCCATGTTTTTCTTTCTTGACATATTCATTACCTCCGATGTTATATTTTAAAACACCATCTCTTAAGTAATTCAATACGTACTTCTCACAAGACAAATACTATTACAGGTTTGTGTAAATTTCAACATTTTTTGACTATTTTTACCTAACTTTCATTCCCCTTTTTCCGACATATTTTTATGTTTTTTTTCGACATATTTTTTATTTTAATTTATATTTTTGTCTATATATATTGTTATAACTAATTATTTTATCCATTTTAATTTTATCTATTTTATGCATTTTTTGTCGAATGACACATTTCATTTTTGTCATTTATTGTTATTTTTTTTAATTTAAATTAAAATATTTTTAAACTTAAATATTTTATATTCATTTCAACTTTTTCTTTTTACCATTATATTTTAATAAAAAATTCACTTCACTTGAGCGACGTGTCAGTTAATTATTTCATATCGCCAACGGCTTCGTCCATTACTCAAAAGAAGTGTATCTACATCTCTTCTCCAAAATCTCTTTTAAAGACATTTGAATTATGTTTTTGTTAAAATTTCTAGACAATTTATCTAGCAAAAAGCCTTAGCTATATAGCCAAGGCTTTTTACATTTTTAGTAATTTTTTTATAAATGGTATTTTTTTTATCACTAATGATATTCCTAATGATATTAGCATTACTAAAAGTCCAAATAATAAATTCATAAATATATTTGTACTTTTAGGTATATTTCTATACCATTCTATTAAGCTCCATCCGATTATAGGGTGTATTAAATATATTCCTAAAGTATTATCTCCTATTATATTAAGTATTCTTGATAGTTTTTGTAAAATATAATCTATCTTAAAGGCTACTATAAAAATAGAGACTGACATGATTAGCGTCATTATTGTATCGTATCCATCAAATACTACATCAAATGTTGTATTATTTGATTTTGTCATTATTATCCCATATCCAAATAGTAATAGCTGCCCTAATATTAATGTTATTATTGGTATATATAATTTTATATTTTCTCCATTATTTCTTATATATTTACCTAATAATGCTCCTACTATAAAGTATACAAAAGTATACCCTGGTGTACCTCTATATATATTTATATTTCTAAAGAAATTATAACCATTATCTACGAATACATTACTACCATTTAAATATTCATATACATTACATAAGATGTTTATAAATACATTCCCAAAAGTAAGTATGAATGTCATTCCTAAAAAATAATATAATAATATTTTATTTTCTTTATCATACATTTCTTTTATTATAGGATATATTATGTATATAGATATTAATGCATACATATACCATAATTGATTTAATGTCCCACTCTCTAATATTGATATAGAATATATGAATGATTTAAATGTGTATTCATTTCCCTTTATTATTGATGCAAAGACTAATAATATAACAGACCATATAGTAGTAAGTATTATTAGTCTTATTATTTTTTGTATATGATTTTTATAGCTAAATTCTTTTTTACTATTTAGCATTAAATGCCCATTTACCATTATAAATATTGGAACCGCTGTACTTGCTATTCCTTTAAAAAAGTAGTTTCTATACACCCCTATTCCATCAATTGATAATATATCTACCCTAAAATGATTAAAATGATATAAGCACACTAAATATATTGATATTACTTTTAAGAAATCTACATATACTATTCTTTGATTTTGTTCTACTTTAGATATCCCCACTTTTAATTATCCTCTCTTAGTTTTTGATTTACTGTTTTTTTGGTTATAAAAAGAGCCAGTAACATTACTGACTCCTAATTATATCATATATATATAATATTAATAAATTTCTCCAAAATCAACTATTATTCCATTTTTATCTATTATTATACCATCACCTTCAACAGTATCTCTTGCCATTTTACCATCACTATAGAAATAATAACTGTGTTCTCCTATTTGTACTATCCCTACTTGAGCCTTTCCTTCTTCATTAAAATAATATCTATTTTCATGGATATCTTGCCATCCTACTCTAACAGCTCCATCTATCCCAAAGTAGTATAAATTGCCTTCTATCTCTTCCCATCTTTGTTGCATACTTCCATCTGGGTTAAAGTAATATTTCTTTTCATCTATAACTTGCCAGCCAGTTCTAGCTATTCCATCCTCTCCAAAGTAATATCTATTTCCATCTATGTCATGCCACCTAAGTAGTGCTACTCCATTATTTGAATTAAAGTAATACTTATTTCCATCTACTTCACTCCACTTAGTTCTCATTACTCCATCTTCTCCAAAGTAACTTTTTCTACCTGCAACTACTTCTTGCCATCCTTTTTTCATCACTCCATCATTTCCAAAATAGTATGTTTTATCGCCTATATTTTTTAAGCCTGTTTGCATTACTCCATTTCCATCAAAGTAATATCTATTTCCATCTATGTCATGCCATCCTATTAGTGCTACTCCGTTATTTGAGTTAAAGTAGTATTTCTTTCCGTCTACTACATTCCACTGTTTTCTCATTACCCCATCATTTCCAAAATAACTTCTTCTTCCTTTAACTACCTCTTGCCATCCTTTTTTCATTATTCCATCATTTCCAAAATAGTATGTTTTACCTCCTATATTTTTTAAGCCTGTTTGCATTACTCCGTCATTTGCGAAGTAATAAGTTTTATCTCCTATTGTTTTAAGTCCAGTTTGCATTACTCCACTCTTATCAAAGTAGTATTTCTTTCCTCCTATTGTCTGAATACCTGTTACTTTTTGCCCTTTTGAATTGTAGTAATATTTTTTACCATCTACTGTTTTCCATCCTGTTGTTATTTCATTTCCATTAGTTAATGTTATTCCATATCCTGCTGCTATTTGCTTAAAGTTTTGGTTTGTATCTTTTATTATTACATAGCTTTTTGTAGGTATTTGGTCAAACAACCATCTTACATCTTTGTTGTGCATTCTTATACATCCACCTGATACGTGTTTGCCTATTGAGCTTTCATTATTATTTCCATGTATTCCATATGTTGTTCCATAGGTAAATCCTACTTGAAGTCCTAGCCATCTATCTCCTAGAGGATTTCTTGGATCTCCCCCTGGTATTCCTCCTGAGTAGTAGGGTCTATTTTTTATTTTATTTACTATTTTAAATTTTCCTTGAGGTGTAGGTGTGCTTTTTTTACCTGTGGCTACTCTAAATTCTTTTACTAGCTTGTTGTTTACATAATATCCCATTTTGTTAGTTCTTGAATTTATTACTATTAGATGCTTACTAGATGCTTCGATTTTTGATGTAGCTGGTATTACCATTAATATTGTTAATACTAATGTTAGTAAAATTCCTATATATTTTTTTGTTTTAAGTTTCATATTTCCCCCTATGAATTTATATTTTTATATAATCTAAGCTCTTTATTAAACACCTCTATTACCAATATTTATTTATACTTTTGCTTATTTATTCCCTTTAGTCTTATTCTTGGTAAATTTATGCTATTTCAACATATTGAAAGAATATTATTTATTTTTTTTAGGGTATTTTGCACAAAAAAATAAAGTGCTTTACTTAAAAGCACTTTTTAGGGAGAAATTTTTTTAATTATTTTTTGTAGTAATTTTCTATTTTTTTAGTTTTATTTTCCTCATTATCATATGTATATTTATAGTTATACATCTCTTCTATGTTTATATACTCATTTTCTATTAATACATTCTCTTTACTTACTTCTTCTCCACTTATTATTTTACTTTCTACTATTATAGATGGAACATAATTAGGTTTATTATCCTCAGCTATGCTATTATCTGTTTTATAGTGGTTGTATAAATATCCATCTAATAGCACTTTAGATTTGTTTATTTTTACAATTCCAGGGTTTACTTTTACACCTACAGTACTACTTAGTAAGTCTATATCTTTCATTTTAACGACTCCTTCTGTAATACTTATACAGTAAGTATCTTTTTTGCTTACATCTATGTATAGATTCTCTAAATCTAAGTTTTTGTTGTTTATTGTATTTATTTGTATTCCATATATGTTTAGATTTTTAATTTCTGTATTTATTGTTTTATTTTCTATATTTTGACTTTTCCTTATATACATAGGTATTACCTGATTACTTAAATCATATTCTCTTAGCTTTATTATATAATTTTTATTTTGTTTATTCTCTATACTATTTTCTATGTCTTTAGATATAGTTGTAGCTTCTTTGTTAGTTACAGGCTTAGCTCCATCTATTATTATGTTTTTATTTATGTCTATTTTATCAACTGTATTTATACCTAGCTTTATATCACTTTCTAGTTTTATTATATCTACATTATTATCAGTTATATATTTAATAAATTCGCTACTTTTATTTACAAAAGCTATATTTCTATTTACTCCTTTTATGTTGTCTATTTGTATAACTTTCTCTATTGTATTTTCATTTTTATCTTTTATTAGTCTACTTTCTAGTTTTATACTGCTATTTTCTATTAGTTCATTGTCTAGTTTTATGATTATATTATTATCTTTTATCCTTACTTCGTCATATTGACTTAGATTTACATACTTAAGATTACTATCTTCTTTTATTTCATCATTTGTGTTTTCTTCTGATTTTATATAGTTTTTATCTATACCTATTTTTATATTTTTCTTCAATTCTTCTACATCTGTGTATATATCCTCATCAAAATTTATACTAATTATTTTATTGCTATAGTCTAGTGTATATCCAACGTATTTAGGAGCATCTGTGTCTATAGATGTATTTGGTGATTCTGGTTCTATTGGCTTATTTGGCTCTGTCGGTGGCATTGGTGGTTTTGGATTTATTGGTATATTTGGCTCTGTTGATTGATTAGGTGGTTTTGGATTTATTGGTTTATCTGGTTTGATGGGTATATTTGGTCTATAACTATTTTTTATATATTCAAGTTCTTGTTTTACTCTTTCATCTACTCCATGACCTACTTGTATTAAGCTTTTTATATTCTTATTTTTTATAGTTTTTTTCTGTTCTTCTTCTATTTTTTCTCCTACTAATAATATTGGTGATTCTTTCTTACTAGCTAATGGTGATACTAGCATTGCATCTACTAAATCCACTTTATCCTCATTGTTTTTTATATAGCTTCCTTTACAGTAAAATAGGTTGTCTAGTTTATTTTTATAAAATCTATCTATTATTTTAGCATTGGTTTCATATCTATTTTTTTCATATACTCTCTCTGAGTTTGGTATCTCTTTTTCTATTTCTTCTGATATAGCGTTATGCCCACCTATTATATATGATTTTTCTATATAGTTATATTTTATAAATTCTTTTGCTTTTCCTAGTTCTTTTTCTTTTGATAGTATTATTGGTATGCTTTTTTGACCTGCTATTGGTGCTATTGATACTGCATCTGATAGGGTATTTTCTCCATTTACTATTGCTACTGTTTTTATATTCTTAATTTCCTTTATAGCTTTAGCAACTTCTAGTGATGTTTCGTATCTATCACTTCCACTAATTCTTTTAGAATCTATTTTATTTTCTTCAAGTTGTTTATATATATTCTCACCTACTACATCTATTCCGCCTACTATATATACTTTTTGTGATTTTAATCTTTTTATTTCTTTTAATGTATTTTTATTTAAATTATTTTTATTAGTTAATAGTATTGGGCAATCTAATTGAGATGCTAAAACTGTTGCACATAGAACATCTGATGAGGAAGTTGAGTTTGCTATTACTATGTCTTTTGAAGTATTCCAAACTTTAGATATTTCTATGGCTGTTTCAAATCTATCTTCTCCTGCTAATATATAGTCTGTGGCATAAGTATAATTTGGTAATAGTAGGATTGATAGAGTTAATATACTCAGTAATCTTTTTATAGCTTTCACTCCTTTTTTATTATTTTTTTGAATTGTTGCCATTTTTTATGTTTTTATAATGATTTTTTATAATTATTATATTAATATAAATTTACTTATGTAAAAAAGCTGTCTTCACAAAGTATACGATATAAACCATAAACTTTGTGAAGACAGCTTCATATATATTTACTATTAATTTAATTAATTTCTATGCTTCATATCCATTTGGATTATTACTTTGCCATCTCCATGAATCTTCACACATTTCTTCTATTCCATATTTTGCTTTCCAGCCTAGCTCTTTTTCTGCTTTAGAAGGATTTGCATAGCAAGTTGCTATATCTCCTTCTCTTCTTGGTGCTATTTTATATGGTATTTCTACACCACTAGCATTTGAGAAAGCTTTAACTAAGTCAAGTACACTATATCCTTTACCTGTACCTAGGTTATAAGTTACAAGACCTGGATTTTCACTT
Source organism: Terrisporobacter sp. (assembly GCA_029851945.1). The sequence goes on from JARKUZ010000043.1 coordinate 16,969, forward strand.
AATTTATCTAGTGCTTTAACATGTCCATCTGCTAAGTCTAGTACATGTATATAGTCTCTTACTCCCGTTCCATCATGTGTATCATAGTCATTTCCAAATACGTTTAAGTGTGGTAATTGTCCTATTGCTACCTTAGTTATATATGGCATTATGTTGTTTGGTATACCACTTGGCTCTTCACCTATTCTTCCACTTTTATGCGCCCCTATTGGATTGAAGTATCTAAGTATTGCTATGTTTAAATCTTTATGAGCATAGCATATATCTCTTATCATATCTTCTATCATAAGCTTAGTTCTTCCGTATGGGTTTGTTACTGATAATGAGAAGTTTTCTTCTATTGGACAAGTCTCTGGGTTCCCATAAACTGTTGCTGATGAACTAAATACAAAGTTTTTAACTTCATATTTTTTCATTAATTCAAATAGTACTAAAGTACTTATTAGGTTATTTGAGTAGTATTCAAGTGGCATAGTTACAGACTCACCTACTGCTTTAAAAGCTGCAAAGTGTATTATAGATTCTATGTTATTTTCTTTAAATACTTTGTCTAATTCTGTTTTATCACACACATCTATCTCATAGAATTTTGGCTTAGTTCCTGTAATTTCTTCTATTCTATCTACGACTATTTTAGAGCTATTAGATAAGTCATCTACTATTACTACTTCATGTCCTTCTTCTATTAATTCAATGCATGTATGACTTCCTATATATCCTGCTCCACCAGTCACTAAAACTGCCATGTTTATCACACTCTTTCTTTAATATATTTTATTTAAAGCCTAGCCATATACATATGTTTATCATAAATTTATGACTAGGCTTTTTAATAGTTTAGCTATATATATTATTGTTTTTAGTCTTTATTTTGTAATTTTTAAATATATAAACTATTACTCTTTATCTAATGCTACTTCTTTGTCTAATACTAATTCTTTTTTACCATCTTCATTTACTATTTTTCTCATGTAATCCATTAAATCATCTCTTAAGTTATCTCTTTTTAAAGCAAAATCTATAGTTGCTTCTAAGAACCCAAACTTATCCCCTACATCATATCTTCTTCCTTCAAAGTTGTATGCATATATTGCTTCTTGATTTCCTAAAGTTTTAAGTGCATCCGTTAATTGTATTTCTCCACCTTTTCCTGGTTCTTGATTTTCAAGTATATCAAATATAGCTGGAGTTATTATATATCTTCCAAGTATAGCTATGTTTGATGGAGCTTCTTCAACAGATGGTTTTTCAACCATGTCCTTAACTTTATAAACTCTATCTTCTATGTGTTTAACATCTAATATTCCATATTTACAAGTATCTTCTTTAGCAACTTCTTGTACTCCTAATATACTTGTTTTGTACTCATCGTAAGCACCTATTAATTGCTTTAAGCAAGGTGTTTCATTATCAACTATATCATCTCCTAAAAGTACTGCAAATGGCTCGTTTCCTATGAAACTTTTAGCGCAATGTATAGCATGTCCTAATCCTTTTGGTTCTTTTTGTCTTATATAGTGTATATTTACCATGTTAGATATATTTCTTACCATTTCTAACATTTCAGTTTTTCCTTTTTGCTCAAGTTCAAGTTCTAATTCTACAGACTTGTCAAAATGGTCTTCTATTGACTTTTTATTTCTTCCTGTTATTATTAATATTTCCTCTATGCCTGATTCTATTGCTTCTTCTATTATATATTGTAAAGTTGGTTTATCTACTATTGGTAGCATTTCTTTTGGTTGTGATTTTGTAGCAGGCAAAAATCTTGTTCCTAGCCCTGCAGCTGGTATTATAGCTTTTTTAACTGTCATCGCATTTACTTCCCTTCATAAACTAATCTAATAATTATTTTTTATATTTATCTGTAATATTATTATTGACGTTTTAATTATCAAAATATATTATACAACAATTTTCGCTTTTAAGTGTGTAATTTGACAAACTTTCTCTTGAATTGCTTCATTTTATTGATTTTTATTTTATATTCTTATTATTTTCTTTTTTGATATTTCTAACCTTAGCTTCATTACTAATGCTGTTTCCTCTATTCTAATAACTATAAGCCATCTACTTGTTATCAAATTTTGTGATTTATATTATTGATTATAAGATAATATTTTTAATTAGCAAATAAATAAAACAATAGAAAAATAACTATTTTTAGGATAATTTTCAATGATTTAAAGTCTAAAATTTACTAGTTAAATACACATTTTTATACTAAAATATTTTCCCTACCCCTTGATATGTCTCTTTTCAATTCCAATTTAATAATAGGTATGATATACTAAAAAAGATTGTTTAAGCATAAAAAATATAATCAATACAGGAATTTTGATCGCCTGTAAATATCAAGGGAGGAATAGTATGGGAAAATTATCAGTAATTATACCCTCATACAACGAAGAAAAAATGATTCATAATATTTCAAATGTAATATGTTCTCTATTAGATAATGAAAATATTCCATTTGAAATAATATTTATAAATGATGGATCAAAAGATAATACTTGGGAGAAAATATCTGAAGTTTGTAGTGAAAATTCAAACATAAAAGGTTTTAATTTTTCAAGAAATTTTGGTAAAGAAGCTGCTATTTTTGCTGGGTTAACTTATGCAACAGGAGATTGTTGTGCTGTTATAGATTGTGATCTTCAACATCCACCTGAAGTTTTGGTAAAAATGTATAGAAAATGGCAAGAAGGCTATGAAGTAGTTGAAGGTGTGAAAGCTTCTAGAGGTAAAGAATCTTTTCTACATAAGATAGCTGCAAAGTCTTTCTACTCTCTTATTAGCTCTGCTACAAAAATTGATATGTCTAAAGCTTCTGATTTTAAATTGTTAGATAGAAAGGCTGTAGATATACTTAGATCTATGCCTGAAAAACATATTTTCTTTAGAGCTTTATCTTCATGGGTTGGTTTTAAAACTACATCTGTTGAATTTCATGTTCAAGAAAGAGAAGCTGGAGATTCAAAATGGTCTACTTCATCTCTTATAAAATATGCTATTACAAATATAACATCTTTTTCAACAGTACCTATGCAAATAGTTACTCTCACAGGAATAGTATTTTTAATCTTCTCATTAATATTAGGTGTTCATTCACTTTATATGAACTTTACTGGTAGGTCTTTAGAAGGATTTACTACAATAATATTATTATTACTTATAATAGGAAGTGTTATTATGCTAAGCCTAGGTATTATTGGATACTACATAGCAAAAATCTATGAAGAAACTCAAAATCGTCCAAGATTTATTGTTTCCGAAGCTGAAAACTACAAAGAACCAGTTTACCAAAAGGGAGTATGTTAATATGAATAGTTTATTAAATATCTACTCTAAATATAAAGAAGTTATATTATACTTATTTTTTGGAGTTCTTACAACAGTCGTAAGTTTTGTTAGTTACTATCTTTGTAGTGAACTATTACATATACATTATCTTATTAGTAATATTATATCTTGGATATTTGCTGTAATCTTTGCATATATAACAAATCGTATTTGGGTGTTTGAAAGTAAATCTACAGGTCTTAAAGCTATATTTAAAGAGATGTTTGCCTTTGTAAATTGTAGACTACTATCTGGTGTTATTGATATGGTAGTTATGTTTTTACTTGTAGATTCACTTAATATAAATGACTTATATGCTAAGCTATTTACTCAGGTAATTGTAGTTATATTAAATTATGTTTTTAGTAAGTTAATTATATTTAAAAAATAGCATCATATAAGCATTTTTTTAATGTTATTTTTTAGGAGGACGTAAAATGAAAAATAATATATTAAAAAATCCTAGATTTTATATTTCAGTACTTCTAGTTTTATTTTTCTTCTTTTTCGCAGTACAAGTTCCTTATAGTCATGATGACTGGCAATGGGGTAGTCAAATAAAATGGGACCTTATGCTTAGAGGCTTTGAAAATTATAACGGAAGATATCTAGGTAATTTATTTGAAATACTTATAACAAGAAATATCCTAGCTAAAAATATTATTATGGCGCTAGGAATGTTGGCTGTAATTTGGGTAGTTTATAAATTTATTAATACCGAATCCAAATCTAAAGATAAAACAGCTTTATTTGTATTAGTAGCTATATTATGTTTAGCAATTCCCAGAGAAATTTTTAGACAAACTTATTCTTGGATTGCAGCATTTATAAACTTCATCCCACCAGTAATACTTATAGTTTTATATTTAATTATAGTAAGTAATACATTTGATGATAAGAATTTAAGTTTATCTTCAATAAAGTATCCAGTATGGGCAACTTTACTTATAATTCCACTAGGAATATCCACTCAGCTATTTAGTGAGCATACTACTGTATACACTGTGGCTTTGGCTGCCTTTATAGTGTTTTATACTTATTTTAAATACAGAAAGTTTTCTGCTCTTCAAGTAGTGTATTTAGTTTCTACTATAATAGGGGCTTTAATTATGTTTTCTAATAGAGCTTATTCTCATGCAGCAAGTAATACTGATGGATATAAACAAATAGCATCTTCAAGTACTAGCGTATTTGACATCTACATAAACCAAATGTCTGATACATTATTTTTAAATAACTATTTATTAAATACTTTATTATCAATATTATGTATAGCAATTATTCTAAAGTCTTTTAAAAATATTAGAAGTACATTTCATGCTATTGTTGGTAATATGCAGATATTTATATTATCTACTTATATGATTTATAGCCTTTGCAATAAAATGTATCCTGCATGGAATATATTTACAAACCCACAAAAAACGGCTGCTTTTAATGCTTTATACTCATTAATATTCTTTGTTTGTGTATTAAGTGTAATACTTTTATATATTAATGGAAGTGGACTTAAAATGAAAATATTTATGATATACGGATCTTCATGGGCAGTTGCTATGCCATTAATAGTTGCAAATCCTATTGGCCCTCGTTGCTTTTTTGCATCTTATATATTTATGGTTATAGCTACTATAGAGATTCTTATATATGTGCTTAATAATTCTAGTTTTGAATTTAATCAACTTACTTTTGCAATGTCTTCTATACTGATTATGATTTGTGCATTTTATGCTAGTATATTTATAGATGTGGGTATAGCTGATAGAACTAGAATAGAAACTATAAATAATGCAGTTTCTAATGGAGATAATACTATAACTCTTTATAGATTACCTTACGAAGATTATTATTGGACAACTGTACCACCTGATACGCATTGGGAATCTTTCTTTAAAGAGTTCTATAATATACCTATTGATATTGAACTAGAGTTTATAAATAGATAACACTATAAAAAATATTAATAAGATAATAATTCAATTAGAATATATTAATTTTAAATATATCATTGAAATTTAAGCCTTAAAACAAATAAAACCTATGGATATAAGATTAAATCTATGTCCATAGGTTTTATTTTGATTTTTTTATTTCTATTTATTTATCTATGCTTTTCTTTTTATATATGTATTTCTTAAATCCAAATATAGCAATTCCTATAATTATTATAATACTTACTATATATGAGTATTGTGTAAGTATAGATGTTATCAGAGATATATTATCTCCTACTATGTATCCAATTGCTATAAGTACTATGTTCCATATACTTATTCCTAGTACTGAGTATATGGTAAATGTAACAACATTCATTCTTATAGCACCAGCTACTATAGATATAATAGTCCTAGCCATTGGTACTATCCTAGTTAAAAATACAGATAATTTATCATATTTTTTTATCCATTCATAAGAAGCTCTTATAGATTTTTTTGTTTTTGGATATTTGCTACTTATAAGCTCTATAGCGGAATTTCCTAACCATAATCCTATGTAGTAGTTAATTAGAGCACCTACAATACCGCCTACTATAGATACTATTACTACATTAATAAACCCCATATTGTATTCATGTGCAAATATCCCAGCAAGTGGAAGTACTATCTCACTAGGAAGTGGTGCATTAGCATATTCTAATGCTACAATTATAAATATACTTATAAGTCCATAGTTTATCATAAATTGCTCAATAGCTTCTCTTAATTCCAATATTTCACCTCTTTATTTTCCTATATTAATCATTCTATTCTGTCGTCTATAAATTATAATAACATACTAATATACCTTCTACAACTACTTATATTTCCTATATTTTTAATTTAATTATTCTTTTTATTTTATAATTTCTGTACAATAAAAAAACACTAGCCAAACTAGTGTTATAAATAATAAGCAAGTCTATAAGCGGAGTTCTGTATTTGACAATCATCTTTCTAGGCTTATTGTCACCAATAAGCTCAAGCGGCCTACCAACCGGAGGGTACGAGCAATACCCTTTTTATCCTATTCTGGCCTTGCTCCAGGTGGGGTTTACACGGCTTTGCTAGTCACCTAGCAAACGGTGAGCTCTTACCTCACCTTTTCATCCTTACCACAAAAGTGGCGGTTATTTTCTGTTGCACTTTCCTTAAGATCACTCTCACTAGGCGTTACCTAGCACCCTGCTCTATGGAGCTCCGACTTTCCTCACGTAGCTAACAGCTACCCGCGATTGTCTGGCTTACTTAATATTTAATTGATGTATATAATATATCATATATTATTATTTATGTCAAAATTTAAATTCTACCTATATTTCTATCATCTGGATTAATAATTAAACTTTTCCTTGTTCTATAATTGATCATATTTATACAACTAATATATCTGTCCAAAATGATTATTACTAACTCATTAGTTTAATAATATATAATTATATTTATAATAAATAATATAATTACTTATCGTAATAATCACTTAGACAAAACTACTGATGATAATAATTTAATTTATGATTTAATAATTATTTTTTATAATAATTAATTAACACTATAGATATTTTCTAATATTTTATATCTACGTTTTAGAATTCTAATAACTAATTTTTAGCTGATAATATTGCTTTTTTCATCTTATTTTTAATACACATACTACATGGTATTAAAGCTATAAAAAATCCAAAAGCTCCTCCTGTTATCATATAAACAATAAGTTTTAGTCCTTCGTATACACTTGAATCTATTGCTATATTCTCCATTATATAAGCTATTAATCCTGCTATTATCGCTATTACCACTGAGTAAATCGCGGTCTTTTTAACACCTTTATTCATAGCCTTATATTTAAGTCCTAAAGTATATCCATCACTATATATAGGATGTGTGCCTTCTGGTGCCTTAAAAAAATGAAAGACATCATAAGAAGTTACATGAGTCCATCCGCTTTCTTCTATTAATTCTATATAAGAATCTAAATCATCTTTATTTTCATTATAATCAACACAGTATATAAGATTTTGGGGTTCTCCCTTTACAAGCTTATAAGATAACTTCTCAAAACTCTCAAATATCCATCCTTCTTTAGCTAGTTTTCCTAACTTTTTCATTTCCTTCTCTTCCGCAAATCCCAGTCCCATTGATGCTATATATTTTACATTTTTACCCATAATTATCACCTTTTTAATATCATTAATTTGTTTTATCTACCCTTTATAACTAATCTACATTGTCATTAAATCGTTTTTAATTTATTTATATCTATTTCTCTAGTCTACTAAAAGCTTCAACACCATGAAGAGCCATCTTATATCTTCTTTCTTTTTCCATAGTTATAACTTTAAGGCCCCTATCTGTAAGCTTATATATCTTTCTTCTTCCTTCTTCTCCAGCTAATTCTATATAATCTTGTTCTTGCATCTTCTTTAGCATAGTATATAAAGTAGCAGGACCTATTATAACCTCTTTTTCAGTCAACTCTTCTATATATTTACTAATCCCATAACCATGCATAGGTACTAATAATGCTAAAAGTATATAATACCCTGATTCTGTTAACTGCTCTTCTTGTAGTGAATTATTTCTACTCACCCTACTCACTTCCTTTCTATAGATATAAATCTAGTTTAATATTTAATCTCTCTCTAGCTTTAAATTTTTATTTTTTGTGCATATTCAAATATTTTTTCTACATGAAATATTTTTTCTACATGTTTAATTGAATCTTTTTCACCCATATTACCTATTAGTTTATTCCAGTTCTAACAGCTAACTTAACAACAAAACATAAAGCAAAAATTATTATTAAAGCTACCCAACCACTAATACCTATTTACTCCAACATAATCTACTTTCCTCTTGTGTTTATATGTGTCGATATTTATTAAATAATTTTACTATCTATACCTCTATATCATTAATTAATATATCCATTATTGATATATCTAATTACAATATATCATAATTAGATTATATTGTGTATAAATTTTATTATAAAATATAATTTATATATAATATTTTTTTATATTATAAATATTTCTTTAAATTCTAAATCTATAAATATAATGA
>JARKUZ010000061.1 GCA_029851945.1 Terrisporobacter sp.
TGGTATTGAGAAAAATATAAAAATCTTTAAAGGACTACCTTTTGTCATATCATTAGTCATAATTCATATCTCCCATCTATTTTCTGTATTTTAATTGCAAACTTATATTATAAACTATTTTCACCAATAATTATATACTTGTATCACAATTTTTTTAGGTTTTTACTTAATAATATTAATAAGTTCTTTCTTACTCTTTATATTATTAAAAATAATAAGAAATTATGTGAATTTTTCATATGATTTTTAACTTTATTTTAAAATTTGATTAAAACTTTTCATAGATGAGATATAATAAATAATTATAGATATGTAATATATTTAAAATATTACTTAAAATACATAAAGGATGGTAATTAAAATGTCTAAAAAGAAAAAAGGAATTTTAGCAAGTTTATTAGTAAGTGCATTAGCTCTAGTAGGATGTTCAAGCAGTACAGTGGATGAAGTTAGAACTCCACCGAAAGAACTTCCTGTTGCCACTATAGTTTTCAAAGACTATGGAACAGTTGAGGCTGAACTTTATCCTCATATTGCTCCAAATACAGTAAATAACTTTATTTCATTAGCAAATAGTGGATTCTATGATAATCTTACTTTCCACAGAATTATAAAAGACTTCATGATTCAAGGTGGAGATCCAGAAGGAACTGGAATGGGTGGTCCAGGATATAGCATAAAGGGTGAGTTCACTGAAAATAAATTTAAAAATGATTTAAAACATACTGAAGGTGTTTTATCTATGGCAAGAAGTCAAAATAAAGATAGTGCTGGTAGCCAATTTTTCATAATGACTAAAGATATTCCTTCTCTAGATGGTAAATATGCTTCTTTCGGAAAAGTAATAAGTGGTATGGACATAATTCATGAAATTGAAAATGTTGAAACAGATGTCAACGATAAACCAGTTAAAGACGTTGTTATTGAATCAATAAAAATTGATACTAAAGGTGAAAAATACGACGAGCCTGAAAAAATATAGTTACTTATAAAGTTATAACAAAAAAGGAAGGTTTCCGTAACCTTCCTTTTTTATATATTATTATTGGGTATTATATTTAAATATTTCATAACGGGGATTAAGAAATATTTAAATAAGAGGGAGTAGAATACTTAAATATGGGGATATATTTAAATATTTTCTCATATTTGCGATTGTTTACTTTTGACAATATTAATTATATAACATTTTTTTCCAAAATAATAGTCTCATTTTCAAACTTTTTAACAATTTTTTCTACATATTTTTAATTTACTACAAATTTAGACTATTTTTTATTTTTTAATAATTTTTCGAATGCTATCCTTTCAGAATTATCTTCTAAGTAAATTATGCCACATTTTTTAAATCCTTCTTTCTCTAAGAATCTCTGCATAGATTTATTATCTCTATGAGTATCTATCTTTATGTCATAAATACCTTTTTCTAAGCAAATTTCCTCCACATAATCAAATAGTTTTCCTGCTATGCCATTCCCTTTTAAATCATTATCCACTGCTACTCTATGTACTACGGCATATTTTTCATCACTTATCCACTGACCTTCATAAATAGTGTCATAGTCACTTTCTCCATCAAAAGATAAATATAACGTGGCTATTACTCTTCCATCTTCTTCTAACACATAAGATTCTCCACTTTCAATATCACTTGTTATACTTTCTTCATTTGGATAACCATCTTGCCATTGATCTATGCCACTTTCCTTCATATATAATTGTGCTGCTGTGATTATTTCCATAATTCTAGGTAAATCTAATTTTGTTGATTTTCTAAATTCCATATATCAATCTCCTTATATTACTCACTTTTAATTTTTAATTTCTTTCTTTTTTTGATGTTGTTCATAAATAATATAAACTATTCCACTAATAACAATAGTAACACCAAATACTATTAATGCCATTTTATAATTCTTAGTTCCAAGAAAACTTCCACCAATGGTAGATGACATAACTGAAGGTATTCTAGCCAAACATGATACTAATAAAAATGGTATAAGCTTCACAGGTGTAATTCCTACTACATAGGATAACACATCTTTTGGAGTTCCTGGAATTAAGAAAACCATAAATATAGTCATATAAATTTTTTCACTATCATGTAAGAAACTTACTTTTTCTATTTTTTCTTTTTTAACAAATACTTCTACAAAGTCCATACCATATTTTTTTGCAAATAAAAATACAATAGTCTGTCCAATAATACTTCCTATTAAGCATAAAATAGCTCCTTCTATCCATCCAAAAGCATATCCTGACGCAATTTCAATAGGCTCTCCTGGAATAACTGCCACTATGATTTGAAAAGCAGAAATACCAATCATTAAAAATTTTCCCCATATACCTGTGCCTTGCACCCAGTTTCTAAATACTTTAGGGTCTTTCACCATAGATACTATTTTGCCTCCAACGGTGAAACCTAAAATAAGCATTATTATAACAAAAATTACTGCTCCTATGATAACTATCTTTTTCTTTTTTTTCTTATCAAATTTATTATCACTTTTATTTGTATTGTTATTTTTTCTATCCATAAACTGCCTACCTTCCTATTGATGTCTTTATATCTTTATCTTAATAGGTTATCCAAATAACAATAATAAATGCCTAAGCAAATTTGAGCTTAAAAAAAGAGTCAATTTAAATATGCTTTATGAGTTTAGAAACACCTATAAATCATATCTGCCAAATTAAATGCCCATCATGTGAGCAATAATTATATGTTTATCTCTTAGAATACCTCATTATAATAATCCCATCTTCAACAAAATATTCCTCAAGATGTAAATCAATCTTTGGATTATTTCCCAGGAATAATGGTATCCCTTTTCCTAATACAGTAGGAATCACACCTATTATATATTCATCTATTACATCAGCTTTTATAAAATCATCAATTACTCTTCCTCCGCCAAATAAGAATATATCCTTGCCTTCTTTTTCTCTTTCTTCTTCAATTACTTTTACAATATCACCTTTCATAAAATGAATATTATCATAATCCTCTAATTCTTTAGAAGTAGCTACATATACTTTTTTATTTTTATATTCACTATGGAAGTTTGAGTCATAGCAATTTTTCCCCATCACTACTACATCTATATTTTCTAAGAATTTATTAAAATCCCATTTGTTATTCGTATTTAAACTACTATCTCCATCTCCAACTATCCAGTCAAATCCTCCATCTACATCTGCTATGTATCCATCTATACTTATGGCTAAATTTAATATTATTTTTCTACTCATAATTTTCTCTCCTTCTTTTTATAAATTCTTCTTTAAGGTATTTAATCATAATACTATAACTTAACTCAATTAAATCTAATTTAGACCTAATATATTTTCTATTCGTTTTAAAATATTATAATTATTTTTCCTTATTGATACAAAATATATTATAAGTTATATTTATTCTTTATTTATACCCACTGACGACAAAGTATTAGAAGGTTTATCTATAAAAATATCCATTTCTTCCTCATATTTATTTACTATTATTAAAATTTATATCATAATTATAACAAAATCTAAATATTAATAGCTTTTTATAAATTAATTTATCTTCGTATAATATACGAAAACTACTCTAAAGATTTAAAATCAGTTATTTTCAAAAAAATAAGGCTATCGTACATTCTTCATTTTACGATAACCTTATTTTTATTTTATATTCTTAATTATTTTTTTCTTCTTACTCCAAATATACCAGCTATTCCAGCTAAACCTAATCCTAAATACGAGATTAAAGAAGCTGAGTCTGATGTTTGTGGATTTTTAGTATTTTCATCTATGTCTGAATCTACATCTGTATCTGGATCTACTTTATCCTCTTCTCCATCCACATCTGTATCTGGATCTACCTTGTCTTCTTCTCCATCCACATCTGTATCTGGATCTACTTTATCCTCTTCTTTTTCTTCTAATCCATCTATTGCTGTATTCAATTCATCTATTGCCGATGTTATTTCTTCATCAGTGGAAGTTTCTGATAATATTACCTTAGATGCATTTTCTATAGCATTATTTAACTTATCAAAGGTTTCTGTTGAGTAATTTCCTTCTTTAATAGCTTTAGCTTCATTTAACTTAGCACTTAAATCAAAGTTAACCAATCTATTTTTTATATAAGCTACATTATTATCAGGAGTATCATCTGATAATATTCCATATAATAAATCTGCAAAAGCTCCTCCAATAACTGCTGATACACTTTCAGTGTTTGTAGTTGCATCACCTAATATTGAATTTAAAGCTGAAGTAGTTAATATTAATCCTTGTACTTCAAGTGGGAACCATCCTCCTGGTGTAGTTAATGTAATTTTGCCTATAGATGCTTTGTTATCTACTAAAACTTTAACTAATGCATCTCTAACCATATTTGTACTTTCTAACTCACTCTTAAGTGTTTTCATATCTTGAGAGTAATCTTCGTCTCCACCATATACTTGTAATAGACATTCTGTTATTGCATCCATTAATTTATAGTCTTGTGCAATTGATGTATCTATTTCAACAGTTTTAAGTCCTTCACAAACATCTTTAACGTATTGTTTCACCTTATCTACATCAAATTTTATTGTTCCTAAACCATCTATGTCCACACTAACTGTACTTCTTGTATTTAGTGAATTATCTACTGTTTTAGCTGATTTCTCACCTTTTTCTTCTGTTTCTTCTTTTTCTACAACTACTTCTTCACTTTCTTCACTTTCTTCTATTTCTTTATTTTTTTCTTCTGTTTCTTCTTTTGCCACCTCATCTTGTATAACTTCTTCTGAGTCCATATCTTCAACAGCATTCTCTACTTCATTATTATCATCGTCTTGAACGTCTTCTATATTTACGTCTTCTTGAGTTTCTTCTTCTATTTCTTCTTCTATTTCTTCTTGAGTTTCTTCTTCTGTTTCTTCTTCTAAACCTTCATTATTTAATTCTTGTACTTCTTCACTTTCTTGTAAGTATTCTATTATACCTTCTTTAACTGCCAAAGTTAATTCTTGAGTATCAGCATTCGGGAATACACCATCTATAAGTCCTAATAACATATCTTCAACTAATGATGCTACCATACCTGGAACGCCTTTAGTCATAGTTTCTTTTCCATAAGCCTCAAAGTTTTCTATTCCTTCTATAGAATCTGTTCTTTCAGTTGTTATATGTATTTTATCTAAGTCTTTATCTATCTCTACAAATCTTAATGGCGATGGGTAACTTACTGATGAACCAGTCATTATATCCATCATTTTATTTCCTGAAGGAGTTGTTTTTGTAACAATATCTTGAGCATGGAAATGACCTGTAAATACATATTCCATACCTGCATCAGCCAATTGATTTGCTACTGTTTCATAATTTTCTACTAAGTATGGTGCAAATACTGTACCTTGTCCATCAAAATGTTCCACAAATCCATGATGAGCCATACCTATTACTACATCCCCAGCTGCTTTAGCCTCTTCTATTTGATTTAAAGCCCATTCCAATCTTCCATCTCTATTTAATGTTCCAGATGTACTTTGGTCATATCTACTATCACCATATATCCCTGTATCCATAACAATTAATCTATATCCTGGTTTTAATTGTGCAACATATGATGTTGAGTCTTCATGCTGAGCTATAGTTTCAAGTTCATTGAATCCTAATTCTTCGTAAATAGTTTCAAACTCATCTCTTGTTGCGCCATCTAATTGAACTACTTTATCTGTTCTATCATCATCATTTACATCTCCAGATACAGCCTCAAATCTTTCTGCATCTTTTGCATTTATATCATGATTTCCATTAGTAACAAATACTTTTTTTCCTGCATCTTCTAATCTTTTTAATTGCTTAGCAACTATTTCATGTCCTAGTTTTTCCGAGTCCTTAGTTAAATCACCAGCTACTAAAACTACTTCTGCATCTGATTCAAGTATTCTTTGTATATTAGATTCTAAAATTCTTTCACTTTCTTTAAGCATTTTTCTATCGCCATTTACATAATCCTGATAGTTTGGACCTTCATTTCCTAAATATTCTTCAGGAAAAATGTGTATGTCAGATAAGATTACCATCTTTAATGACTCTTGATTTTCTTGTTTTTTATTTAATAAATTCTTATATTCTAATGCATATACCCTTGATGTTGATTGAGATATTAAAGGTGGTGCCGCCACTGGAGCAACTATAGCTCCTGCTAATACTAATGACGTTATTTTTTTCTTTGTAGATAATTTCATTTAAATTCCCCCATAAGTTTATAATTTTTTTATTTATTATTTCACTATAGAGAATTATAGTATATTTTGCCATCTTTCCTATTAACCTCATGTTAATTCTTAGTAATTTATTTTTAACATTTTTTATATTAATTTTACATACGGTTATAAAGAAAATTTAGCTTATTTTATTATTTTTATACAAATAATAAATATATCAATTTAAAATAATTAGAGGTGTATTTCTTGAATTAAAAAAATCCTATAACTCATAATTGTACTATTCAATGTCCTAATTGTAATCATTCATATCCATATAACTTTAAAATTGAAGATATAAAAAAATTCACTTCGTTCAAGCCACTGAGTGGGCGCTCCACTTCATAGCGCCAACGACTGCGTCCGTTGCTCAAATTTATAAATAAATATTATAGACATATATTTTAACTTTAATCCATTTTTTCACCTTATTATTTAATTAGAAAGTGAGCTCACTAATAATAAATTTAAAGGAGGAATTAAAAATGGCAATAATATCAAATCCTAATGCTTCATCAGTTAAAATCAAGTTTGATCATGGTCCAGACTTAGAAGGGAATAATGTTTACAAAACAAAAACTTTATCAGGAGTGAAATCAGATGCTACAAATGAAGATATTATGGCAGTTGTAAAATCTATATCTGGACTTCAAAAACATAACTTAAATGCAACAAACAGAATTGATAATTCATCTTTATCTGAATAATTTAATTTATAGGAGGTTAAAACATGGAAGAAAAAAAACTTATAATGACTTTTAAAAATACACTTGGAAATACTTTTTCAATATCTATCGATGATCCGAGAGAGGATTTAGAGGAACAAGATATAATAACTGCAATGGATCTAATATTAGAAAAAAACATATTCCAACCAAAAGGATATGATTTAGCATCTTCAGTATCTGCAAAAATTGTAAATAGTACAACTACTGACTTTGATTTAACTATATAAGATTGAGGTGATAATAATGGATAATTTTCAATCTGTCATAGCAAACTTAGGCTTTCCAATTTCTATTTCTATGTACCTTTTAATTAGAATAGAAGGAAAGCTTCAAAGTTTGACTGATAGTATAAACGAATTATCAAAAAATATAATAAACTTAAAATAAAAATACGCTTTGCTCATGGCGCCAACGGCTTTGCCCGTTGCTTAAAATTTCGCTTCACTCTAATATAAGAAGACCTGGTGATGAAACTCATTACCAGGTCTTTTAAAATACTATTTAGCTTTATTATTTTTTTGATTTTCTTTTATCCTAGAATTCATTTCTTCTTCAAATTCATCTAGATTTTCTTTAACTGCTGATTTTAGTTTATTACCTTTTTCTTTAGTGATTACTTTTTGTGATACCATAATATCAATTTTTTCACACTCATTTTTATAAATTTCTTCTTTTATCTCAGCATTTTTCTTTGTTCTTTCTTTATCCATATACTCATCTATATTTTTTATATCTTTATCAGTTAGTACACCACTTTCTTGTAAATCATCCATACTTTCTCTTAAAAGATTTGGACCTCTTCTTCCTGGGCAATGACATCTATCTGTTTTAATATTATCTTTGTTATTTTCATATGTAAAAGTAGTAGTATCACTAGCATATGAGCTCATACCATTTAAACAAAAACCTGTAATTACAATAGCTGTTGCTATTAATATTGATGTCACCTTTCTTGTATTAAGCTTCATAATTTTTTGTTGAAGAATTTAAATTAACTTCAACAATCCACCTCCTTAAGATTTTTAAATATTTTTGTTTATCTTACTTTTCCCAAAAACCTTAATTAAAGCTTAAAAGATAGTAAAAAATTTAATTAGTAGGATCTGTGCTCCTACCCTTCTGCTTCGCAATATATTAATATTGCGAAGTAAAGATTGTTTGTATATTATTATAGTAAAATAGAATTTGTATTAAATATTGTCAGAAAAAATTAAACAAAAGAAAAGAGGTGGTCTTATAAAGCATAAAATGACTAAACCAATACATCAAATAATTTTAATAATACCGATTTATATTGCAATTATGTATAGGAGTTATAATTTTCAAATTAATATATATTCAATTATATTTACATTGATAATTTTATCAATGATATCTATATATGTATATTTATATAATAAAAAGTAGGGGTATATTGTACTGCACCCCAATTGTTGGACCAAAATCTAACGATTGGGGTGTTTTTATGGCTAAATATGATTTTAACTTTAAAATGAAGGTTGTTAAATCTTACTTAGATGGAGAAGGCGGGCTTGGTTAAATAGCAAAGCAATATGGTATTGGTAGTGAAACTCAAGTTAAAACATGGGTTAATGCATACAATACATTAGGTGAAGATGGATTAAAAAGAAAAAACAAAGAACTTATTATACTATACAGTTCAAGCTAGATGTTATAAACTATATGCTTATAACTAAATCTAGTGTGCAAGACGTCGCTAACCATTTTGGTATGAATAATATCTCACTTATAGTAGCTTGGAAACAAAAATTTTTAAATGGTGGTGTCGATGCCTTGTCAAAAAAGAAAGGGGTACCAGCCATGAATAAAAATAATAAAC
>JARKUZ010000084.1 GCA_029851945.1 Terrisporobacter sp.
GGTATTAAATTAAAACTTTGAAATATAAATCCAAACTCTTCTCTTCTTATTTTAGAAAGTTTATCATCATTTAAAGTGTATAAATCTAAATCATCCATAAATACTTTTCCACTAGTTGGTTTATCAATAGCCGCTATACAATAAAGTAATGTACTTTTACCACTATCACTTGCCCCTACTATTGCTGTAAATTTATTAGGCTGTATTTCTAAAGTTACTTCATCAATAGCTCTGGCCTCATTATCACCTTTTTCATATCAACGTTTTTAATAAAAAACACATTGATAGAATTATCAATGTGTTTTTTAGATCTCAACGGCAAAAACGATTCTCAACAATTATACCCATATTTAAATTTAACTAAAATATATAATAAAATCTAATTATTTTTATAATAAATCAATATTTCATGCACAATAAGTATTAAAATATCCTTCTATAGCTATAAAATCACAATCAATTTTATCTATATTATTAAATAACTATATTTATATAATGTTAATATAGTTATTATGTAATCTTGTTACTAGAACTATCTTCTGAAACTACTTAATTTATTTCAAATCCTAGATAAAAAATTCTCTCATATTATCTAATGAGCTATAAATTAGAGCAAAATCTTGGCTAAAATCATTTTTATATAATTGTTCAGTATATCTTTAAACTGATGAATATACTGAATATAAATTAAAATATATTTATCAACTATTTGACTTATTATAATTCATCAAGTTTTACACTTCTTCTACGAAACAAACACCTTTACTCTTACTCAATATATTCTTAACTTCATTATATGGTATTTTTTTATTCGTTTTTATAGTAAAAATACCTATAGTTACTTCTTCCAATGATTCACTCGGTCTTATTAATTCCATATCTAATATTTTTATATTATGATATTTAATGTATTCTATAAAAGTTGATACATTTGTTATGGATTCAAACTCTATATAGACACTATATTCTGTTCTAAATAATAAAATATAATTATCAACATCATGAAGCAATGACATTACTACAAATATCATTAAACATCCGATTAAAGCCCCAAAGTAGTATCCTACACCTATAGTAAGACCAATACATGCTGATGCCCATAATCCGGCCGCTGTAGTTAATCCCTTTACTTTATTTCTACCCGTAACTATAATCGTACCTGCTCCTAAGAAACCTATACCACTGATGACTTGAGCAGCCATTCTTGTAGGATCTGACAAACTATATAACTCGGCAATGTACTGATTTGTAATCATTACCATCGTCGAACTTAAACATACCAACATATATGTTCTAAATCCAGCAGGCCTTTTTTTTATACCTCTTTCAAAACCTAGCAATCCTCCACATATAGTTGCTAAAAGTAATTTTATAAATGTAGATACTTCATTTATCCTAAGTAAAGCTTCCATATTTTACACCCTTTCTGCTTAATTAAAAAAATCCCAAACTAGCAATATATACCAGTTTGGAATTTTTATATCAATATATTTATAGATTAAAATATTTTTTTCTATATTCGTACATTAAGCTTGGCCAATCTGTTTGTAATATATCAATTTTCTTTTCATATAATTTTCCCCATCCTTTATCAGGATTTTCAATTACAGAGATGTCATCATCTAACCCTGCAAATAACTTAGTCCTATTGTCTAAAGTTATTGCATTTACCCACACAAATAAATTTTCATGTTTTATTTGTTCTATATTTTTTTGCTTAAATAAATCACACTCTTCATTTTCCGCTATAATTTCAACTCCAACTACATTTATATTATCGTACTTTAATACTTCGTATACTTCTTCCATAGAATATACTATTGGCATATACATATACTTTGTATCATAGCTATCTAAAAACTCTAGTACTTCTTTTTTCACTGGTGACTTTAGTAAAGCTTGTCGAACTACATTATACTTATCTAATATTTTACAAACTTCTGGAAGTATATCCCATGCACGATCTATATTATAAAGTTCATTATTTTTAAACTCTTTAATAGCATCTTCAAAAAGAATAACTTTATAATCTGTTTTTGCATCTACACTATTGTAATAATATAGCGAGTCTATCTCTTTAGATGACATCGTCTTTATATTTTCTTTTATTTTAAAGTTTCTTTCTTCCATACCATCATGGAATATATATAAAACTCCATCTGTTGATTTGATAAGGTCCATTTCAAACATATCACCACCAACTTTAAGTGCATTATAAAATGCTGGTATAGTATTTTCTACTATATTACCTCCTGGGTATCCTCTATGTACTGCAATTAGAGACCTTTTTTCTTTTAGTTCTTTACTTAATAATTTATTTATATTTTTATATTTTTCTTTTCCTAACATTTATCTTAATCCTTTCTTTACTTTTTACCCTCTCTTCCATATACTAAGTATAAAGTAGCAGATGAAATTATCATTACTATAACTGCATATACAAATGTCATAGTTGTATTGTCTGCTACAGTATTAGCATCTGTTAAGTTCTTTATAAACACCCCTAATGGTTGATATAGCGGATGGTATAAAAATACTGATAAATCATAATCTGTAAGCAATGAATTAAAATTAAGTGCAAATACAGATAATACTGATGGAAGTATTATAGGTAACAAGATTCTGAAGAATGTATATAAACTACTTGCCCCTAAGTTTTTAGATGCATCTTCTAGGGTGTCGTCTATACTAAAAAATGCTGCTTTTATCATTCTTAGTGTATACGGTATTTTTACTATTATATATGCTAAAGGTAAAACCACCAAAGTTCCTACTAATATCTTTCCTCCTACAAACCACTGCGGCTTATCAAATGTTGTTATAAGGCCTATAGCTATAAGTGTACTAGGTAGTAACCATGGTATTAATAATGAGTACTCTAAAATATCACTCCATTTATTTTTAACTTTATGTATTATTCTACATGCTGACACAGTTATTATAATAACTCCAATAGACGCCAATAATGAATATACTATACTTACAATAAATGGCTTATATGCACTTTCATTAGTTAATAATGAAAGATAATTATTTAATGTGAAACTGCTAAATGATAAAGTTCCTGTTGCTATGCTATTTGCATCGGTAAATGAGAATAATATTATTAACACAACTGGTACTACATATATTAAAAATAGTGCATATGCATATATATGAGCTAATAAATTAACAAATTTATTATTTATCTTTTGCTTTACAATAGTTGTCTTTACCTTAGAGACAGACATATAATTTCCTTTTTTCTCGAAATGATTCATACAAACTAAAAGAATAACTGTAGCTATTCCTAAGAATATAGATAACATAGCAGCCAAATCCCTAGACCCTATACTCCTTGAGAAAGCTAATATCATAGGTGTTATAGTTTGGAAGTTTTCTCCCCCAACTATAAGAGGTGCAGAAGTTGCTCCAAGACCAGTTATAAATATTAATATTGTTACTGCAAATATTGAAGGTAATAATGTTGGAAGTACAACTCTTCTTAATATCAAAAATGTAGATGCACCCATGTTTTTAGCAGCTTCTATAGTTTGAAAATCTAATTTTCTTATTGAATTTGATAAGAATATTAAATGATTTGAAGTACACGCAAAAGTCATTACAAATAATACTGCCCAGTATCCAATAAACCAGTCTTGATTCATATTTGGGAATATATCAACTAAAAATTTAGTTATAAATCCATTTCCTCCGTAAATAAACTTGTATCCTGAAACAAGTATTAATCCTCCATAGATTAAAGTGGTCATATATCCTAACCTTAGTATCTTAGATCCTTTAATATCAAAATAATCTGTAAGTAATACCAAAGATATTCCTACTATATTAACTGTAACAGATAAAGATATTGCTAGTATAAAACTATTTTTCAAACTGTTCATAGCACGTTCTGAACTAAATAGTTTTTGTACAGCTTCTAAGGAGAAACTTCCATCAATAAAAAATGTTGTATACAATGTATTTATATTTGGTATGACTAAAAATGATATTATAAACCATGTAATCATTACATACATAAGGTATTTTAAGATGTTTTCAAACCCAAATGATTTATTTGATTTTCTTTTCTTTAGTGGTGATATACTATTTTCATGTTTCATATTCTCACCACCTTAATATTGCATTATATCCATAGGATTTAAGCATATTTCTACGGTTTCACCAACTTGGTATATTTCTTGTCCAAATTCTTTTTCGATACTTTTTAATATACTATTACCTACTTTTAAATAGTACTTTACATAAAGTCCATAATACTCAAAACTTACGACTTCAGCTTTAAGTTTTGCATACTGAATTCCTGCTAATTGTTCATTTATTCCTATTCTTTCTAATCTTATATATGATTGCTTGTTTTCATCTAATTTATAATCTGTTTGGTCATTTATTTCTTTTATTAATTCTTTGTCTATTTTATTTATATCTCCTATAAAGTTGCATACAAACTCTGTTTTAGATTCATTATATATTTCCCTAGGAGTTCCTATTTGCTCTATAACTCCCTTGTTAAATACAGCTATTCTGTCAGAAAGTGTTAATGCCTCTTCTTGATCATGAGTTACATATATTGTTGTGATTCCAAACTTTTGTTGAAGTTCCTTTAACTCATTTCTAAGCTGTACTCTAAGTTTTGCATCAAGATTTGATAGTGGCTCATCTAGACAAAGTATCTCTGGTTGCATTACAAGAGCTCTAGCTATTGCGATTCTTTGTTGCTGTCCTCCTGATAATTCTGATACTTTTTTCATTAACTGCTCTTCGCTTAAATCAACTTTCTTTGCAATAGCCTTTACTTTTTCATCAATCTCATTTTTTGGAATTTTATTAACCTTAAGTCCGAATGCAATATTTTCATAAACATTTAATGTAGGAAATAGAGCATAACTTTGGAATACTAATCCTATATTTCTTTTTTCTACAGGAGTATTTGTTATATCAACTTCATTTGCATATACTTTTCCATCTGTCGGTTGTATAAATCCAACAATAGTCCTTAATGTTGTAGTTTTTCCACAACCTGATGGACCTAAAAATGTAAAAAATTCTCCCTCTTTTATTTCTAAGTTAATGTTTGATAAAGCTAAAAAATCCCCAAATTTGACTTCTATATTATCTAATTTAATCACTTATATCTCCTCCATTTAGCCATTTATAAAGTATAAAACTAACTATAAATTATTTATGGTTAGTTTTATACCTTTAAGTAATCTTACTTCATATATTCAAGTTCTATTTTTTGTGCCCAAGCATCCATATTTTTAGCTATAAATGTCCAATCTAAATCTTGAGCCTTATAATTTTCATTTATATACTTACTTTGTTCACTTGCCTTATCCATTGCTTTTTCATTTGCTGGCATAGAGTCAAATTCTTGTGCCCACTCACCTTGTATTTCTGCAGTTCCAAACCATTCAATAAACTCTTTAGCTGTTTCTACGTTTTTACTTCCCTTGACAATACCTATTTGCTCAACTACATATGGTACACCAATTTCAGGGTTAACTAATCCTGCTTTAACACCATATTGTTTTTCTCTTGATGCTATACCACTTGACCACACTTGACACATTGGAGTTTTACCAGATACTAAGTTAGCATAAAAATCTTCTCCATCAATACGTGCTACACCATTTTTGTAATATTCCTCAACAGCTTTCCAACCTTCTTTTGATATACCTAATTCGCCATTATCATCTCTATAACGTGATAATATACCTGCTAATACAACTCTCGTTGTACCACCATCTAAACTTGGTTCAACTTGATATTTATTTTTAAATTCTTTATTTGTCCATAAGTCAATCCAATCTTTTGGAGCTGTTTCTTCATTGTATAATTCTGTATTATATATTAGTAATATAGCTTGCTTTACTATTGAATGATAATATCCATCAACATCATTTAAACCTTCTGATACTTCACCAGCCCAACTTGGTACAAATTGCTCTAATAAATCATTTTCTTTAAATTTTTCAAATTGCATAGTATTTGGACCAAAAACTACATCGGCTATTGGATTATTTTTTTCTGATACAAGGCGATTTTCAATATCTCCACCTCCACCTTCAACTATATCTATCTTAAATCCAGCTTCTGCTGCCTTTTCTTTTAACCAATCTCCTCTTCCATCACTTGTTGAGTTAGAATATATAACCAACCTTTTAGAACTAGAATCAGTATCATTAGAAGAACATCCAGTTAATATTGTTGTCCCTAAAATTAATGTCGATAATAAGATACTTATTTTTTTAGATATTTTTTTCCAAAACATTTTTACTCCACCTTCCATAACTTAATGAATTTTGATTTAAATTTTTTTGCAAAGTTTACAAGTCAAATACTATCATCATTTAATAGTACGTGTAAATATACTAGATATTTTCTTAACAAAATGTTAACTTTTAAATATTTCCAAACCCTCAAAAACGTTTTCTTAATTTCATTTAACTTTATTCAAGCGCTGATTTATAAATTATTATACCAATTAAATTGGTACGTGTAAATACATTTTAAAACTTTTTCTAGATTTTTCTTATATTCTAATTTATAATATGAATATCAAAAGATATAAAAGGAGAGATAAAATTGATTACTATAAAAGATATCGCAAAGGAAGCAGGTGTTTCTCACGGTACCGTTTCCAATGTTTTAAATAAAACAGGAAAAGTTAGTTCAGAAAAAATAATGTTAGTAGAGAATGCAGTAAAAAAACTAGGTTATGTCAGAAATTCACAAGCCAAACAGCTTAGACAAGGATTTAAGAAGTCAATAGCTTTGATTATTCCAAATTTAGAAGTACCCCAATATACTGAACTATTCTCTTTTTTTAAAGATCAATTTACAAACGAAGATTATGAAATCAAGTTATATACAACAAATGATGTTCCTATAATAGAGAAAAATTTTTTAGAAGAGATAAATTTATCTAAGGTTGATGCAATAATAGCTATATCATGTTTAGATGATACAACTTCTATTTATAAAAATACTTGTCCAACATTTTTTATTGATAGGTTACCGCTAAATGATAACATTAATAAAACCTTCGTATCATTTGATTTTAAAAAGATAGGAAAAGATATTTCAGAGTATGTAAAAAATAAAGATTTAAAAAATATTGCTTATTTTTCAAATCCACTAACTTTTAAAAATGATAGTGATCTATTTACTAGTTTAAAAAATAATTTAAATTCTCATGATATTTTAATAAAAAACTTTAGCTGCGATTATAAACTCTCTTCTAGTAAATCATTCGACTTATTTATTAATGATTTTGACTTCGACGCTATTATAACATCTGATGCTAAAAGAGCAAATGATGCATTAGCTGCATCAAACTTTACTAGAAGTTATAAAGTTCCTGAAATTATAGCTATTGATACTTTAAAAATTTTTACTAGCAATAAATTTGTATCTTATCATTTAAATTATAAACTTTTAGCCCAAATAATCACTACTGAACTTTTGAATTATTTTGAATCAAAGAAATTTGAAGAAAAAAATATAATACTAAAAAGTGATGGATTTAGATTTAGGTTTGTTAATGCTAATAAATCAAGTAATACAACTTTAAATATGCTAGCACTTACTTCTCCATCTTCTTTAGCTCTAAAAAAATTACTTCCAAGCTTTAAAAAGGCTACTGGAATTGATGTTAAATTAGATACATTGGAAATGGACGATTTATATGAGTACTTAACATTAGCTAAAGATAATAATTTTTATGATATAATTCGTATGGATGTTGCATGGATGTCTAAATTAGCCTCTAGTGTTTATATGCCATTAGAAGATACTAATAAAGACTTTTCACCTATTTTTTCTAACTTAATAGAAAATACCCAAGTAAAATATTCATTTATAGGCGATAAGCAGTATTCCATACCATTTGATCCAAGTATATTAGTCCTTTTATACAGAAAAGACTTCTTTGAAGATGCAACGTTAAAAAGAAGGTATTACGAAATGTTTTCAAGCGAACTTACAATACCTAAAACATTTGAACAATTTAATAAAGTCGCATCATTTTTTACTAAATCAAAAAATCCAAACTCACCAACTAAATTCGGTGCTACAGTACCATTTGGTAAATCAGCTGTAGTTGCTTGTGATTTTATACCAAGGCTTTTAAGTATTTCAGGCTCTATTTTAACAAACGATAGAATAGTCATAAATACACCTAAATCTATTGATGCACTAAATAACTATATTGAAACGTACCAATACAGTAGTCAAAAGCCAAATTCATGGTGGAGTAGTAACATTGATGAGTTTAATAACGGATTAACTGCTATGACTACAGTTTTTTCTAATCATGTATCTAATATAATTAACAACCAATACTCTAACTTTATCGGAAAAGTTGGTTTTTCTAAAATTCCAGGTGAACATTCCATTTTAGGCGGAGGTGTCATAGGAATTTCGAAGTATTGTACTAAGATAGATGAATGCTACGAATTTTTCAAATGGTTTTATAGCAGTGAGATTTCATCAGCATTTACATTATTAGGAGGGTTATCACCTCATAAAGATATATATGTAAATCATGATATATTATCTTTATTCCCTTGGATTAAGGAATCAAATTCTTACTTTTCAACTGCTAGCCGTAATATAATTCCTGATGACTCGTTTGATCAAAGGAAATTTGAAAATATATTAGGAAATTCAATTAAAAATGCATTACTTGGCACATTATCACCGAAAGAATCTTTAGATTATGCTCAAATCTTAATTGATGCAAATTTTAAATTTTAAAAATACTCATATCCAACTGATATGGGTATTTTTAAATTTCAACGATGGAGGCAAATCATACCTATCCTCTCTCCAGATATTTCAAACTGTCTACCTCAAAGTGGATGACATTTTTGGTACACACTTATAAAAAAGTGGCTCTCCCACTGTTTTAGCGAGAAAGCCATTTTATAATTTATGATTGTTGAACTTTAATCTA
Organism: Terrisporobacter sp.; assembly: GCA_029851945.1. The sequence goes on from JARKUZ010000084.1 coordinate 8,960, forward strand.
AACTTATCACCATTTATAGTTGCTTTTATATTTTTGTCACAACCTAAGTAAACAGTATTTGTTTTTATAGACTTAAACATATATACGCCCATCTCTGGTTTCATTTCTTTATATTTTTGCAATAACTCTTTTTTCTTTGATTTATCCATAATTTATCACCTCTTTTATTAGATATATTCTAATGCTAAAACTCCGTCTTTGTAATTTTTAGACTTTATAATTTTCACATTACATAGATTAATATATGGATTTTCTACCGTTGCAAGATATTCTTTTCCATCAACAACCTTCATATCATCTGCATTTCTCAATTCATTTAACATCTCATCTGTAAAATAAGATCTCATACTGCTTATTAATTTTTCCTTAGCTCCATAAGTGAGTTAATAGCTGAATATTGTCCTTCTTATATAGTATCTGAATAATCTCTTTCGCTATAATTTTTCTTTTAAAATTATAAGAGTATTTTCAAATTTATATAATCTATTAGTTCTCTCTAAGCTATAATCCATTATTTTCATACTCTTGTTATTTTTATAATTTAATACATTCATGGATACGTCTGTAAAATAAGTCTTCATCTGTACTTACCCAATCTATAATATCTTCATTTTGTGTTACTACAGATTCACGTTCTCCATTACTATAAACTAAGTAAATACCTGGTGTTTCTTGATCTGCCGTGCACTCTGCATTTATAAGTATTCCTTTTTCATTTTATCCTATATATGCAATTATTATTTTGTCATCTTTTATTAACATTTTCATTGCATCTCTATCTTGTAGTACTTCTCTTTTACTTGTATCTTGAATATCTAAAACTATTACTGGAGATTTGTCCTTTTTCGCACAGTTTATGTAGTAAAGTTTATCATTATATATATTTATGCTTAATGGCACGTCATCATTTATTTTTTTAGGTTCACCTTCACCACTTACCGGCTTTGAATATAATTTACCGCCATCTTTTATTTCTGAATAATAGTAAGTATCTTTGTATCTTGCGATCTTTCCACCTTGGTTGATATTTTTTTGAATCATTTTCAAATAAGTATTCTTCTTTTACTTTATTACTAGTATCTCCCACCTTTGTTTCTGCTTGTTTTGTACATCCTTTTAATAGAGATATACATAATGTTATTAGCAATATTGTTTTTAATTGTTTCATTCCACACTCTCCCCTTTATTGTTGTTTCCCTCTTTCATTGTAGCTAATGGTATGGATCGATTCAATATTGCGATTATATTTTACCTTATTTTCTAATTATTATATCTACTTAATCATATCTTACATTTCTTTTTACAAATTCAATATAAATCTCACACTAAATTAATATAGATAACTCCCATATAATCTTGATATATATTTTTTTGAAATGATGAACTATTTGTCTTCATTACTTATCATCCACCTTAATAAAAGCCCATCAGTCCAAAGACCAATGAGCTTCCATATCACTAATACTCACTATACTAACTCACTTAATAATCTAACTACACACAACCTTACCGTCACTAATACTTATAACTCTCTGTGCACTCTTCGCAATCTCATCATTATGAGTTATCATAACCAAAGTATGCTTGTACTCTTCAACACAAAACTTCAACACATCAATTACTTCCTTAGTCGTCTTACTATCTAAACTTCCAGTTGGCTCATCTGCAAATATAACTGATGGCTTATTAGCAAGGGCTCTAGCAATTGCCACTCTTTGTTGTTGTCCTCCTGATAGTTCATTAGGAAATTTCTTAACTTGGGATTTTAGCCCCAATTTATTTATTAAATCATCTATATACTCTTTATCTACCTTTCCTCCACTAAGTGAGACTGGAAGTATTATATTTTCATAGACATTTATGACAGGTATTAAATTAAAACTTTGAAATATAAATCCAAACTCTTCTCTTCTTATTTTAGAAAGTTTATCATCATTTAAAGTGTATAAATCTAAAT
>JARKUZ010000089.1 GCA_029851945.1 Terrisporobacter sp.
GTTCTAGATTTTAATATATCACAAGCTAATATATATAAAATTTGAAAATAACTATATATAAATGATATTAATACTTATATAGTTATTTTTATAATATATTTATCAAGAATTATTGGATGAATTAATCGTAGGTATGATTGTGAAGAATCATTTCTATCAATTACATAATTTTTATCGTCAAACCAATTGGAATTGCTAGAGTTTATAATCTAGCAATTCCTTTTTTATTACATATAAATGAGAGAAATATAGGGTTTATATAATAGTTAAATCAATAATTTATAATAAATAACAGTGAGCTATATCACAAGTAAGAGAGTGTGGTTTGTGAAAATAGCTTATTGTAAAGGAATACTAAATAAAATTAAAATAAATACTGATGATAAAAGATTTGTCACCTTAATATACTTGCAAGTACTTCTGACCCTAAAGTTATATTATTATACTTTTTATAAAAAAATCAAAGTGATGCAATGAAAAATCTTTGAGATTAGGGGTTTGACCATTGTTTTTAACTTTTATTATTACTTCAGATAAACTCAATACATGAACTAAAAATTAATAAATAGACACGTATATAAATTTAAGGATTGTGAATAATATATTACATAGTTATACTCCGTAATAGCTTAATGATGGGACGATCGGATGTCAACCAATAGGTTAGAGGTTTAAGTCATCTTAACGGAGCCATTTTTATATTTTATTATAAAGTAGTATATAACAAGATATATTTACTATTTTTATCTATATTTCAAAATAAAAGATAAATTATATTGAGTACTATATTTGATTATTATAGTATTCAAAATAAAATTTTTATATATAACTAGTATGATTAATACAAATAAAATAAATATTTTGATAATAAAAAATATTCTAGTTACTACATATACGATTCAGAAGTAATATTAGCTTCGAATATAACAAGCTAGTTTATAAAGGAGAATAAAGGTTATGTTATTAATAAAAAATGGGAAAATAATAACCATGTGTGATAAAAATTATAATCGTGGATCTATTTTAATAAAAGATAAAAAGATTGTGGAAATTGGAGAAAATATTAATATAAATAGTAATAAGGATTGTAAGATAATTGATGCAGAAAATTGTTGGGTTATGCCAGGCATAATAGAATCTCATTGCCATATTGGGATTCAAGAAGAAAGGAAAGGCTTTGAAGGCAATGACTGTAATGAAATAAATGAATCAATTACACCATATCTTAGGGCTTTAGATGGTATTAATGTTATGGATTCAGCTTTTCATAATGCTTTGACTTCTGGTATTACAGGCGTAATGGTAGGACCTGGAAGTTCAAATGTAGTAGGAGGACAGTTTGTTTTTATAAAAACTCATGGCAGAACGATAGATAACATGGCTGTCCTTGAACCAGCAGCAATGAAGGTGGCATTTGGAGAAAATATAAAAACAAATTATAATCAAAAAAATATGATGCCATCAACTCGTATGTCAATAGCTGCACTTTTACGTGAAGAATTATTTGAAGCTCAAAAATACAATCAAAACAAAAAAAATGCTATGAAAAATGGTGAAAGCTTTGATGAGGTATTTAGGAAAGAATGTTGGTTACCTGTAATTAACAGAGAGATTCCTTTAAAGGCACATGTACATAGAGCAGATGATATTTTAACAGCAATCCGTATAGCTAAAGAGTTTAATTTAAAATTAACTTTAGATCATTGTACAGAGGGACATCTAATTTCAGAAGAGATTAAGTCATCTGGATTTCCGGCAATAGTTGGACCTTCACTAGCAATAAGAAATAAGATAGAGACTCAAAATGCAGATTTTAAAACGGCTGGTATATTACACAAAGCTGGTGTGAAAGTAGCTATCACTACTGATCATCCAGTTACAAGAATACAAGATTTACCTATTTGTGCTGGATTTGCAGCAAGAGAAGGACTAGGAATAGAAGAGGGACTTAAAGCAATTACAATAAATGCGGCAGAAATATGTAATGTATCGGATAAAGTTGGAAGTATTGAAATAGGAAAAGATGCTGATATTGCAATTTTTGATGGGAATCCAATGGAGGTATTTACAAAAACAATGTATACCATAATTGATGGTGAAATAGTTTATGAAGCAAAAGATATAAATAATTAGCTATTAAAAATAAGAATGGTAGATAGTTTTATATAACAAGCTATCTACTTTTTTATATGAATTATTAATAGTTTTAGATAAATATATTATATGGATTAATAGTAGATGTTATATCAAATAAAAATTATATTAATTTTGACTAATATTGTAAGTAAAAACTTGGGAAATTTATTTGATGAGGTTGAACTAGTTAAACTTTGTGGTAGAAAGGATTGGTTTGAATAATTTATTAAATAGAACAATAATTAAGATTTTCTTATAATTTTTATAATAAAGCGATAACAAAATCAATTTTATAATGACTTTGCTATCACTTTATTAATTACATAAAAGTTGCTCTACTAACTTTTATGTAATTTTTGTCCATCAAACTATCTATTGTTGTTTCTATTATTGTTGTTGTTATTGTTGTTATTATTGTCGTTATTGTTATTTCTATTATTGTTGTTGTTTTTATTATTGCAGTTATTGCAATTATTGTTGTTGTTGTTATTATTGTTGTTGTTTGACTTTATCATTAATATCACCTCCTCAGAACTATTATTTGCAGAAATGTATTGTAATATACATTCGCTAAAAATAGTTTTTTATTATTAGTGCGTAGAGTTGGTTTAATTAATTTGCAGATAATATGGAAGTTAATTATCATATTACATTAAGAGAAGAAACTACATGAAAACGAGGACAGTATTAAGGTAGTTTTCCTATATATTATGAATTTCCAAAATACCAAATAGAAATAAAACTATGATATATGTTTATTCTAAAAGTGGAATTTTAGCGCTATGAAAATAGTGAGGCTGTATAATTTTTAGGAACTATTACTTTTATAAAAAAATTATATGAATAATCGTAGTATTATACTTTAGATTCATCTTTAACATTAAACTCTACAAAAAACGTATTGGTTAAAAAATCAATACGTTTTTCGTGATTAATAAACTAGATATGTTTTTTAGTATTTTGCAAAATTGAATTGAAAATTTTGGATATTGGTAATACATCCTAGATACAGAATACATTTATCTTTTGCCCAAATGGGCTTCATATTATGATTTTTTATCACTTTAACAGGATATTTTTTGTATAAATTCTACAACAAATACAATTATTTTTTAGATAGAGCCTATCTGTTTTTCTCATTTCTTTATGTCTTAGATAATACATATTAACTATAAATATAGGAACTTTATTATGATTATAATTAAAGATATTTTTCTTGGATTAGAGATTTTTTATTATAAAAAAATTTAAAATGTAACAAAAAATGATATATAGAAATATAATAATATGAAACATATTGTATAAGGAGGTTGAGTATATGGAGCTAAAATGGATTATAGTTATTATAATTATACTTTCCTTACTATTATATAGATGGATAATACAAAGAAAACAAGCTATTAATAATGTGTTACAAAGAAGTGATGAAGAAAAAATTAAAGATATTAATAATGCACTAGAGCTATATGGTTTTGTATATGATGAAACTAATGATATTATATGTTCAAATATGAATCCTTGGCAAAGAGGTGTAGGATATTGTAGGTTTTATGATGAAGCAGCACCTGCCTTAAATATGATTATTGATAGTGAACCTATTTATTTTGAATACGACAATAGAAGATGGCTTATTGAAATTTGGAAAGGTCAGTATGGAATGAATACTGGTGGTGAAATTGGTATATATGTAACCGAAATGGAAGATATTAATATACCAGGGATTTTTTCAGGACCTTTTTTCGAAGCAGTATCAGATGAAGAACTCTTAAATATGGATTTTAAGCTTAAAATAAGTGAAAAAGAATTATTTAAAAGACAAGATTACCATTGGTGGCTAACAGGTTTTGATGTAGGTGTATTTTCTAATCCTAATAACTTATCAATGGAAATTAGAATAATTTTCCCAAATTCAATTATGAAAGATGCATTTCTTGGTGGATTAAAAAGAGTGGGTTATAAAGAAGACGAAATTAAAATAATTAAGAATATAATTTATTTTAATTTTAATAAACCTAAATCAGATCAACCATATAATCGTTATAAATTGATAATCCCATTTATCCAATTTATGAATAAAACTTATTGTAAGATATACAATTCAATTACTAAAGATTTTGTACGTACAATAGATAAAATTGACTTTTTACGATCATACTATCCTAATTTATTTAAATTAATTGCAGGTAAAAACAGAATGAAAAAATTACAAAAATCTTATAAAGTAATTTCATCTTATGTAAATGGGAATGAGATGAGAAGTAATGAGCACTTATAAACGCTTAGTCAAAGTCTATGAAAATTCAAAAGTTATTCCTTATGATTATTCTTCAAAACTTGTTATAATGAGTGATTGTCATAGAGGTAGCGGTAATTCAGGAGATAATTTTCTAAAAAATCAATATCTATTTTTAGCTGCACTTAATGATTACTATAAAAAAGGATTTACTTATATTGAATTAGGTGATGGAGATGAGCTTTGGGAAAATAGATGTATGGAACAAATCATTGAAGTACACAGTAGTACATTTGAATTATTATCTAAATTTTATGAGTCAAACAGAATGTATATGATTTATGGTAATCATGATATGCAAAAAAGTGATACAGAATTTTTAGAGTGCCATTATAAAGGATATTATTGCGGAATAAGAAAAAAGGTTTTTTCATTATTCAATTATATAAAAGCATATGAAGGAATAATTCTGGAAAATGTAGATAATAATCAACACAGAATATTTCTTGTACATGGTCATCAAGGAGATTTGATTAATGATAGACTATGGAAGCTAGGTAGATTTTTAGTTCGTTATATCTGGAGGTCGTTAGAGATATGGGGATTTAATGATCCTACAAGAGCAGCTAAGAATTATAAAAAGAAAAATAGAATAGAACGACAAATGATGATATGGTCAAAAGAGAATAGCATAATGTTAATTACAGGTCATACTCATAGACCTAGTTTTGCTAACTTAGGTGAAGCTATGTATTTTAATTCAGGAAGTTGTATACATCCAACAGCCATTACAGCTATAGAGATTGAATGTGGTTGTATTAGTTTAGTGAAGTGGAGTGTTATGACAAGAGAAGATAGCAGTATGTATGTAGGAAAAGAAATTTTACAAGGACCAGTAAAATTAGAAGATTATTTTGCAAAAAGTATAAAATAGAAAGTTTTTAAGTATTTAAAAGCTGATTCCTATATTGATAAGGGGTCAGCTTTCTTAGTATTAGAGATATAACTTGATTTAGATTTCTGGTTTCAAATATACATTAAATAATAAATAAACTAGGAAATGTATTATGTAGAAATAATGAAGATATATATTAAAACATTATTTACTATGGAAAACTTGAAGTAATTAATATCTATGGATTGGATGCAATTAAAAATACAGATAAAAGGTATCAATTATTCACAGAAACAGGACATTAATAGGAGTTGATAAATATAAAGTGACTAAGGCATTACTTTCAATTTTTATATTAAAAAAAGTATTATGATATAAGAATGGTAAATATCAAACATATAAGATATTAATATTTTAGTTAATGTTTTAAATAATCCTTTAATGATTGGACGCATAATCTATATAGATATCCAAATATAGTTTTTTTATTATACATATTTTTTAATTTTATTTATTTTTTATTGTTAGATTATAAGTAAATCGTATATATGGAATTTTTAAAGTAAATTATATCGCATAAATAAGAACCATTGTCTAATATTTACATATAATATATAGAACAATATTTATATCATAAAAAGGGGAATCAACAATGGACAGAAATTATTGGCAAGATTATTGGGAAAATTATTACAAGTTTATGGCTGTATATCTTAGAGAGTTACAAAATGCATATCCTGATGCGGATATTAAAAGTGAATACGTAGAAGTTGCTAACTTATTTGAACCTCCTATGTCTCTTGAAGATTATGAGGATTATGAGGATTATGATGAATATGACGATGGTAATACCTATGCACAAATAGATAATAATCCGTTTTTTACATCACCTAGTGGTGGGCAATCTCCTACTCCTTTTATATCACCTGGTGGTGGGCAATTTACTATAAATAACTGTAGGAGAATGGCAGTAGTTAGAATAGTAATGAGGAGAGGTTTTACTCCTTCTAATTTCTTTATGCTAGTAGATAGAGCTGATAGAAGAAGTATTCAAGGATTTAGGATAGCTTGTGAAGCCGGTAGAATTAGATTTGTACCAATGGCTGTAGAATATAGAAATATTAACCTTATAGAATGTGCATTTTAAATTAAATCTAATAAGAGGGCAAATGATAATTTAATGAGTTATGTTGTACTCATGGAGAGTATAGATGATTTAAGTAATAAAATAGAAATAATAGTATAAGTTGATTGTGGGTTTGATTTTTGTGAATCGTCTCCATAATTAAAACTTATGAAAAGATATTAGCTATTTAGCTAATATCTTTTTTAGTATGCAAATATAAAGTATGATATTATAAAATAAAATACAAATTAGGGAGAATAGAGATATGTACAAAGAGAACATTTTAGTAGTAGAAGATGATGTAGATATAAATAACCTAATAACAAAAACACTAGAAAAACAGAACTATAAAGTAACGCAGGCATTTTCAGGGAGTGAAGCTCTGTTGCAACTATCTATATCAGAATTCAAATTAATGCTACTAGATTTAATGTTACCAGGTATGAGCGGAGAAGAGATAATCAGTAAAATTAGAGATGAAAAAGAAATACCAATAATAGTAATTTCAGCAAAAACATCTCTAAAAGATAAAGTAAATGTTTTAAATATAGGAGCAGATGATTATATAACGAAACCTTTTGAATCAGAAGAAATAATAGCTCGAGTAAACTCACAGTTAAGAAGATATAGAAAGTATGAAATAAGTACACCATCAAATGAAATATATAAATTTAAAAATCTTACCTTAGAAGAAGAAACAAGAAAAGTAAAGGTTAAAGGAAAAGAGATACATTTAACTGGTCATGAGTTTGATATCTTAAGTATTTTAATTAAAAATCCTGATAAAGTACATTCAAGGGAATCATTGTATGAACAAGTATGGAAAAATGGATACTATGGGGAAGACAACTCTGTAAATGTTCATATTAGTAATATTAGAAAGAAAATTAAATCAGTGTCAGGTGATGAAGAGTACATAAAAACTGTGTGGGGAATAGGATTTAAGTTAAATAGTAATTAATAAAAATCTTTATACTTTCTTTAAACTTTCTTGAATATTTATTAAAAAAATTTTTATATCATAGTTATTATAAGTTAGTTAATAAATGGCACTTAATACTGCTTAAATAAAAAGGGAGAAATTTATGAAGGAAGTTATAAAAACGTATAATTTATCTAAAAAATATGGAAATTATGATGCATTGTTAGACGTAAGTATTAATGTAAAACAAGGTGATATATATGGACTAGTAGGAGATAATGGAGCAGGAAAGACTACATTACTTAGAATATTAACAGGTCAATCATATGCTAGTAGTGGTAGTTTTGAACTTTTTTCAACTTCAAATGATAAAGAATTAAATGAAGTTAGAAAACAAACAGGGGTTATTATTGAATCACCAAGCTTTTATCCTAATCTTACTATTGAAAAGAATATGGAGTATTATCGTATTCAAAGAGGGATACCAGGAAAAGACAAGGTTGATAAAGCTCTTAAAGAGGTAAATTTACATCATGCCAAAAAGAAAAAGTTTAGTCAATTATCTCTTGGTATGAAGCAACGACTAGGGCTAGCTCTTGCTATGATGACTGAGCCTGAGTTATTAATACTTGATGAGCCAATTAATGGATTAGATCCATCGGGAATTATTGAAATTAGAAAGCTACTATTGAAATTAAATAAGGAAAAAAATATTACTATATTAATATCAAGTCATATACTTACAGAGTTATCAAATATTGCAACTTGTTATGGATTTTTAAACAAAGGAAAATTAGTTAAAGAGATATCAGCAAAGGATCTTAATGAAAATTGTAAAAGTTATTTAGAAATTAAAGTTAATAATGCTAATAAGCTAACTGCATTATTAGAAGAAAAATTAGGTTATAGTGATTATAAGGTTTTGCCTGGCGAGATAATCCAGTTGTTTGATAGAAATAGAGACCCTCAAAAGATAAGCGAACTTATAGTTAAAAGTGGAATTGGATTAAATTGTATAGAAGAAAAAACTATAAATCTTGAAGATTATTATATGTCTTTGATTGGAGGATCTTATAATGCTTAATTATATAAAAAGTGAGTTTTACAGAAACTTTAATACTAAAGGAAATCATATATTTTTATTTGGAAGTATAGGATTTGTAATATTTATAAATGTAGCATTAGGATTATTCGCAAATAGTCAGACTAATTTTCCATATGGAAATACTAAGTATTCTCTTAGTAGTTTTTATACTTTTATAGGATTATTAATGATTATATCTGTTTATCTAGTTTCATTAACCTTTGGTCAGGAATTTAAGAACTCCACACTTAAAAATTCTATTGCATTTGGTATTTCAAGAAATCAAATATATTTAGGTAAATTTTTAGTAGAAGTAGTAATTTGCACAATAAATCTAGTTTTAATTAGTAGTGCATATGTTATAGCAGCATACGTAATGCTAGAGGATAGTGGTATAGTATATTTAAAAGATTTTATACATGCAATAATATCATGCTTTCCGCTGCTATTAGTTAGTATGACTGCAGCTCATAGTTTTTACTTCATATTTGATAATGAGAGCATAGCTGTGACATTTTGGTCAATTATTATAGTATTTGTGCCACTATTAATATCAATGGCTGGACGTAAAATAGATATACTAGGTAAAATAGCAAGGTGGTTACCTTGGAATATAGTTGGAAGTGCTACATTTGATAACACTACTAATCGAATAATTATGGCATGGAATACTAATGATGGCTTTGTAAGATGTTTTATAGTAGGATTTATAGGAGTTGTATTATTTTATACATTAGGATTAGCAATGTTTAAGAAAAAAGAAATAAAATAGATTAAAGGGAGCGTGTAGATAATGGAATTGATTTTAGTAGTTTTATTAATAATAAGTATGTATTTTTCTGCACGCTTTTTCTTGCTTTCTAGGGATATTAAAAAAGCAATTAAAGATTTTAAATATATTTCTAAAAATATAGATACAAATCGTAAGCTTAAGTTAAATCATCCAGATAAAAATTTTGAAAAATTGTTATTTGAGATAAATAAGTATCTAGAGAATATACAAATATATAAATTAAGATACATAAAAAGAGAAGAAGAAATTAGAAAAGAAATCGAAAATATATCTCATGATTTAAGAACTCCTTTAACTTCTATTAGGGGATATTTAGAATTAATAAATGATGAGACTATTACAGATGAAGAAAAGAAAGATTATGTTTGTACTGTAGAAAAAAGGGCTAAAGTTCTTCAGAATTTAATTCAGGATTTTTATGATTTAAGCAGATTTGAAAATAATGATTATAATTTGAATATGGAAATTATAGATATTAACAAGGAACTAAGAGAGCATATACTGGTATTTTATAATGATTTTGAAAATAAAAATATTGAAGTGGATTTAAAGTTAGATAAAAATCCACTATTAGTAAAGTTAGATGAAGGTGCTATTAAAAGAGTTTTTAATAATTTAATTCAAAATGCTATAAAGTATAGTAAGAGCCGTTTTTATATGTCAATAAATGATAAAGATGGAGAAGTTATTGTTGAGTTTAAAAATGATGTGAGAGATATTAATAAAGATGAGTTAAGTTTATTGTTTAATAGATTTTATATGAAGGATAAATCAAGAAATAGTAATAGTTCTGGTTTAGGACTTACAATAACTAAGCTTTTAGTTGAGTCTATGAATGGTGAAATTGATGTTAATATGGATAAAGAATGGATTATATTTAGAATAAAGTTTTTATCAGAGGTATATTAAATATATGAATAAGTTAATTACTTAAACAACTTAACAATGAAAATATGTTACATATTAAGTAGTGAAAATAAATTAACAATGATAAATTTGGAAGTTATTAGAGTATAATTTAAAAGTATAGAATATAAGCTGATATTAATTAAGTAAAGAAATTAGAAAGGTTGGAACAAGAATGATAAGAACAGTTGTAAAGGATATATCATTTTTAAAGCAAAAATCAGAACTTGCAACGAAAGAGGATGTAGAAGTTATTAATGATTTAATTGATACATTAAGGGCAAATTTAGATCATTGTGTAGGCATGGCAGCTAATATGATAGGAGTAAAAAAACGTATATTGGTATTTACTGTAGGCAATATTATAGTTCCTATGGTAAATCCAGTTATAATAAAAAAAGAGAAACCTTATGAAGCGGAAGAAAGCTGTTTATCTTTAGATGGTTTTAGAAAAACAACAAGATATGAAACAATAGAAGTAGAATATCTAGATGTAAATTTTAAAAAGCATAAACAAATATTTACAGGATTTACTGCACAGATTATTCAACATGAAGTAGATCATTTCGAAGGGATAATAATCTAATAGATAATATTGTGGATATTATTTCATCAATTCGTATCTAACAATTACAGAGGAATATAACCTTCAAAATATTGAAATTACCACATTAACCTGTGTGGTAATTTTTTTTATTTTATCATTAATATAAAAGTAAAGGTTTTTATTGACATAAGTAGCGAGAATAGTTACTATAGTTTTGTACAAAACAAACTTTGTATGGAGGTGTTTCCATGAAAAATAAAAATAAGCTTAAACTAGGCCTTGATATTAGTAAAATCCACCATATAATTTCAAGGAAGATGGATGCTTCTGTAATTAGCGCAATTGATGATAATTTAACTGTGTCACAAGCTTATGTAATAGATTTTATTTCTAATGAAGGAAAAGATAAAGAAATATTCCAAAAAGATTTAGAAAGAGAATTTGATTTAAAACGCTCATCTATTAGCTTAATGCTGAATAATATGGAAAAGAGCGATTTAATAGAAAGAGTGCCTGTTACAGAAGATGCACGTCTAAAAAAAATAATTTTAACGCAAAAATCTATAAAACTTTATGAAAAAATTTCTACTGCAATCGATTCAATCGAGAATAAGTTATCAGAAAATATAACGCCAGAAGAAATAAAAGTATTTCAAAATGTACTTGATAAAATAAGAAATAGTCTAGAATAACCGTTTAGAATTTTAATAACGGTTATATTTATATAAATATTGTTTTGTACAAAACATAAATAAAAATAGGAGGATGATATATGTCAAAAGTATCTAACTTTACAGAGGGAAAAATATTCTCTCCTTTATTAAAATTTGCAATCCCCATACTACTTGCATTATTTTTACAAACAATGTATGGTGCAGTTGATTTACTTATAGTAGGGCAATTTGGCCATGCAGCAGATGTGTCTGCCGTTTCAACGGGTAGTCAAGTAATGATGACTATAATTGTAATAATTACAGGATTAACTATGGGCCTTACCATATTAATAGGTCAAAAACTTGGAGAGGGAAAGACAAAGGAAGCTGGAAATGTTGTAGGGAGTGGTATTTCAATCTTCGCTATTATAGCTATAGTTATTACTATTTTAATTGTTAGCTTTGCTTCACCTATTTCAACTTTTATGCATGCTCCAAAAGAGGCTTTTGATAGCACTGTAATATATATAAAAGTTTGTGCTTCAGGTTCTGTTTTTATAGTTGCTTATAATATTATAGGAGGAGTATTTAGAGGATTAGGAGATTCAAAGACTCCCCTTATTACAGTAGGAATTGCATGTGTTACAAATATTATAGGAGATTTAATATTTGTTGGAATATTTAAAATGGCTGCTATGGGGGCAGCGCTAGCTACTATAATGGCTCAGGCAATTAGTGTTATACTATCTATAATAATTATTAAAAAGCGTGGACTTCCTTTTGAATTTTCTAGACAAAGTATAAAGTTTCACAAAGGTTTAACATCAAGGATAATTAAATACGGTACTCCAATAGCTTTACAAGATGGACTTGTACATTTATCTTTCCTTGTAATTATGATTATAGGTAATTCAATGGGGGTAATTCCATCAGCAGGAATTGGTGTTGCAGAAAAACTTGTTGGATTTATAATGCTTATACCATCATCTTTTTCTCAAGCTGTATCTGCATTTGTTGCGCAAAACTATGGAGCTAAAAAATACGATAGATCAAGAAAGGTTCTTATTTATGCCATTTCAGCCTCTTTATGTTGTGGGGTTGTAATGTTTTATATTACCTTCTTCCATGGAAACTTACTTGCAGGAATGTTCTCTAAGGATAAAGATGTAGTTTTAGCATCTTGGGAATACATGAAAGCATATGGAATAGACTGTCTTTTAACTGCAATTATGTTCTGTATGGTAGGTTATTTTAATGGATGTGGAAAAACAACTTTTGTAATGATACAAGGAATAATAGGTGCCTTTGGAGTAAGAATACCAGTATCATATATTATGAGTAAAATACTACCAGTATCATTATTTAAAGTAGGTCTTGCAACACCAATGTCTACATTTGTGCAAATTATATTATGTGTAATTTACTTTATAATTTTATCAAAGAAATTATCAAAAGAAGAGACAACAATAGATATAACTTATCAAGTACAAGAACAGTAAAATCTTTAATTTTAATAATCTAAATCTATCTAAAAAGCCTTATAACATCTGTTATAAGGATTTTTTACGCTTAAGGAAATTATGATACTTTAAAAACTGTGGGTAATTATTTAAGTTAAGTAATACCAATCAGTTTGTAGAGCGTAAAAAAGGCATTTTGAAGTGCTTCGCCGACACGTCGCTCAAGCAACGGACGAAGTCGTTTGAGCCACGTGTGGGCGAACTACTTGAGCGACATGAAGTGTAGCGCCCAGGTAGTGGCTTGAGCGAAGCGAATTTTTTATTATGGATTTTTATATAAGTTCTCAAAAAATATTTAATAATTATTTTTATTTGATTTTAAAATGTTATTGATATTGATTATTAATAATGATAGAATTGTTGTAGTAAATTAAATTAGGGGGAAAAGTTAGTGAGTAAAATTAAAAAGTTTATATATGTAACAGTAGGATTAATATCATTTGTGTTAGGCGCGATAGGCGTTGCACTTCCAATACTTCCGACTACTCCATTTTTATTATTAGCGTCATATTGTTTTGTTAGGGGCTCTGAAAAGTTTGATAGATGGCTTAAATCAACAAAAATTTACAAAAAACATTTAGAAAGCTTTGTAAATGAAAGAGCTATGACTATGAAACAAAAGATAGGTATATTATTATTCGCAGATATAATGCTAGCATTTCCAATTATAATATTAGATAGTTTACATATTAGGTTATTTTTAATAGCTTTAGCATGTTTTAAATATTATTACTTTATGTTTAAAATAAAAACAATAAAACAAGATGATTTAAAAGTAAATTCTCAATAAAGATAAAAGCAGAAAGGAAAATATGAATGTTACATAGATTAGGATCAATGTTATTTTTATTAGCTATAATAACATATTTTTTTAAATATTTAAAATTTATAAATAATAAACTAAGTCTAAAGTTACATATTTTAACTGGAAGTTTAGGATCATTAGCAATGATTGTATATTCAATAACAGATTATATTAAGGATAAGGAAGTTACAATATTACCAGTAGGTATAGCTAGTTTATTAATAATATTATCTGGGACTAATAAAGTCAGAAAAAAATATAAATGGTTACATCTAGTATCAGTTATAGGATTTGCAGTTGCGCTTGCATATCATATAATCAACTAATATAAAGGAGGGAATATTATGGTAAATAAAAGATTACTTTCGCTTAGCAAAGAATCTAAAAAATATGTATATTTTACAGTTTTAATGAACTGGATATCAATAATTTGTAATATAGGAATAGTTTTATTTGTTGGAAATATAATAGACAAATTATATAATAATGATTTGAATTTTAATATTGTAGCTTATGTGGTTTATTTAGGTTCATTAATATTAATAAGATTTATATGCAATTATATGTCAGGAATATTTTCTTATAATTCTTCAGCAAAGGTAAGGGCATCAATAAGAGAAAGTATTTATAAAAAATTATTAAAATTAGGTGTAAATTATAATGACACAATATCAACATCATCAACTGTTCAAATAGCAGTAGATGGAGTTGAGGCACTTGAAATTTATTTTGGTAGATACTTACCTCAATTATTTTATAGTTTATTAGCACCACTTACATTATTTGCTGTTATAGCACCTATAAGCTTTAAGGCAGGAATAGTACTTTTAATATGTGTTCCATTGATACCAATATCAATAGCATCAGTTATGAAATTTGCTAAAAAACTTTTAAGTAAATATTGGGGCATATATACTAATTTAGGAGATTCATTCCTAGAAAATCTTCAAGGTCTTACCACTTTAAAGATATTTGATTTAGATAAAGAAAAAAATGATGAAATGAATAAAGAAGCAGAAACTTTTAGAAATATAACAATGAAAGTTTTATCAATGCAATTAAATTCTATAACAATAATGGACTTAATAGCATTTGGTGGGTCTGCCATAGGTATATTAATAGCTGTTAATGAATTTTATAAAGGGAATATTACCATAGGATCTACAGTAGTAATAATATTATTATCATCAGAGTTCTTTATTCCAATGAGACTTCTTGGGTCATTTTTCCATGTAGCTATGAATGGATTAGCTGCTGCTGATAAGATATTTGATTTACTTGATGCTAAGGTTGAAGAAGAAAAAGAGTTATCAGATAAGAATAAAGCAAAATTAAAAGATATCTCTATATCAATAAAAAATGTTGATTTTAGTTATGATAAAGAAAGAAAAGTCTTACATAATGTAAATATAGACATAGAAAATAAATCAATGGTTGCTTTAGTCGGAGAAAGTGGTTGTGGAAAAAGTACAATAACTAATTTACTTTTAAAGTTAAATAAGGTTGATAAAGGTGAAATTCTATTAAATGAAGTAAACTTAAATGATATACCATTTAATGAATTAAGAAAAAAGGTAAGCTTTATAAGTCATAGCTCGTATATCTTTAATTCTACGATAGAGGCAAATTTAAGAATGGGTAAAGAAGATGCAACCGAAGAAGAATTATATATGGCTTTAAAAACAGCAAATCTTTATGATTTCGTAATGGGACTTGATAAAAAGTTACAAACTCCAGTTGGGGAAAATGGATCGTTCTTATCAGGAGGGCAAAAGCAAAGATTAGCTTTAGCTAGAATGATACTTACGAATCCGGAAGTTTATATATTTGATGAAGCAACTTCAAATATTGACGTTGAAAGTGAAGATTCAATACTTGAAACGATATATGCTTTAGCAAAAGAGAAAACTGTAGTAGTTATATCACATAGATTAGCTAACATAAAAAATGCGGATAAGATATATGTGTTAGATAAAGGATGTATAGTTGAAAGTGGAAGTCATGAGAAGTTAATGAACAATAATTCAGTATATGCGAATTTATATACTAATCAAGAAAACTTAGAAAATATATATAAAGAAGATATAATTAGGGAGGTGGCTATAAGTGAATAATGAAAGAAAAAGATTGTCAGGTAGTAAAATAATGCTTAGACTTATAAAAATACTAAAGCCACTAGTACCTGTAATGATGATAACAATAAGTTTTGGTGTATTAGGATTTTTATCGGCTATAGCAATAACTACATTTGGTGCAGTTGCTATGGGAGATATTATAGGCCTTGATATGGGTTATACTTTTAAAAATGCAGCAAAAATAATAATAGTATGTGCAGTACTTAGAGGTATATTAAGGTATATAGAACAATACTCAGGTCATTATATAGCATTTAAAATACTTGCTATACTAAGAGACAAGGTATATAAAGCTTTAAGAAAGTTAGCACCAGCTAAGCTTGAAAGTAAAGAAAAAGGAAATTTAATATCAGTTATAACTAGTGATATAGAATTACTTGAAGTATTTTATGCTCATACAATAGCACCAATAGTTATAGCTATAATTACATCATCAATAATAGCATTATTTTTATATAATATAAATCCATACTTTGGGATTATAGGATTAGTTTTTTATGTAATAGTAGGATACATAATACCAGTTTTATCTTCTAAATTAGGAAGTGAAGCAGGACTTGATTATAGAAATGAATTTGGACAAGCTAATAGTTTTTTACTTGATTCATTAAGAGGTATAAAAGAAATATTATTATTTGGTCAAGGCGATAATAGACTAAATTCAATAAATAAAAATAGTGATAAATTAAATGAAAAAATGAAAGTTATAAAAAGTCATGAAGGTTTAATAAGAGCTTTAACTGATATAACTATAATGATAGCAATACTTATAACTCTTTATGTAGGGGTTGAATTATTTAAAGCTGATACTATAAATTTAGGTCAAGTAATAGTTGCTTTAGTTTTACTTTCTAGTTCTTTTGGACCAACTGTAGCGTTAAGTAACCTATCAAATAACTTAATGCATACATTTGCTTGTGCACAGAGATTATTCGATATATTAGATGAAGTGCCTGCTGTTGAAGAAGTATCTGGAAATTGTAATTTAGAAATGAATAATACTAATATAAATGATTTAGAATTTAAGTATGCAGATAGAGATGAAGTATTACTTAAAGATGTCAATCTTAACATTAGAAAAGGAGATAAGGTTGCAATAATAGGAGAAAGTGGTTGCGGAAAAAGTACACTTTTAAAACTTATGATGAGATTCTGGGATGTAGAGAATGGAAGTATTGAAATAGACAATAAGAATATAAAAACTATTCCAACTAAAGCATTGAGAAAATCTCAATCATTAGTAAGTCAAGAAACATTCTTATTCAATGATACTATTATAAATAACTTAAAAATAGGTAAAAAAGATGCAACTATTGAAGAGGTAATAAGTGCTTGTAAAAAAGCCTCAGTACATGAGTTTATAGAAACTTTACCTAATGGATATGAAACTAATGTTGGAGAAATAGGTTCTAATCTTTCATCAGGTGAAAAGCAAAGATTAGGTATAGCAAGG
This sequence comes from Terrisporobacter sp., assembly GCA_029851945.1. The sequence continues at coordinate 17,209 of JARKUZ010000089.1, forward strand.
GCATTTTTACATAATCCACAAGTTTTAATACTTGATGAGCCTACAAGTAATTTAGATACACTTAATGAGGCGCAAATATTAAAAAGTATAAAAGAAGAATCAAATGATAAAACAATAATAATGGTATCACATAGAAAATCTAGTACATCAATATGTGATAAAAAGGTTTATGTAAAAAATAATACACTTAAATTCAACTAATATAAAAGGGCTATTTTAGCCCTTTTATATTATAGATAATTAGGAGGAAAGATTATGACTAGAATAGAAAAAGAGAAAAATATTATTAATCTTATGATAAATATATACTGCAATAAAAAGCATAGGCATGAAAAAGGATACTTATGTAATGAATGTAGTGAACTTTTAGAATATGCTAATAAAAGGTTGGATTTTTGTAAATTTGGCGAAGAAAAGAAGTTTTGTAGTAAATGTCCTATACATTGCTATAAAAAGGATATGAGAGCTAAGATTAAAGAAGTCATGAAGTTTTCAGGTCCAAGGCTATTATTTCATGAGCCAATAGAAGTTATAAAACATATTTTTGAAAAATAATATAAATTAATGATACACTTAGAAAATTATCGTAAGCTTACATTCTTGATTATTTTTAAGTTTAGTTTAAGGTAGAGTTGTTATTATATCCTAAGAAAAAGAATACAAATAAAAGTTTAAATTAAATAGATATAACTTTCGGAGGATATATTATGAACAAAAAACTATTAACAATGTTATGTGCACTTTCTTTAACAGTAAGCGTAACAGGATGCTCAGCAAAAACTAATCCAATAACATCTACAAATACAAACAAAACTACAGTAACCAACCAATCAATAGATTCAACAAAAAGTGAAGAATTAAAAGAAGTAGATACATATATAGAACTTGGAGATACCATAAACATAAAGGGAGAAGGAGCTAAGGTAGAAAATAATGTAGTAACAATAACTTCAGCAGGTACTTACAGCATAAGTGGGGAATTAAAAGACGGACAAATTGTAGTAAGTGCAGGTAAAGAAGATAAAGTTCAAATACAATTAAACAATGCAAATATAACAAGCTCAAATAGTGCACCTATATACGTAAAAAGCGCTAAAAGAGTAGTAATAGGGCTAATTGATGGAACTAAAAATACTATAACAGATGGAAAAAATTATGTATTTGAAGATACTACAATAGATGAACCAAATGCAGCAATCTTTAGCAAAGATGACCTTACTATAATAGGAACAGGTTCATTAGTAGTAAATGCAAACTACAACAATGGTATCACTAGTAAAGATGATTTAAAAATAGAAGGTGGACAAATAACAGTAAATGCAGTATCAGATGGACTAAGAGGTAAAGACTCTATTACAATCTTAGATGGTAAAATAACTATAGATGCAAAAGAAGATGGTATGAAATCTAGCAATACTGAAGATGAAGAAAAAGGATATATACACATTCAAGGTGGGACTTTAAACATCACAGCAGGACAGGATGGAATACAAGCTGAAACTAATGCAGTAATATCTAATGGAGAAATAAATATAGTATCAGGTGAAGGAAGTAAAAATAGTAGTAGTAAAAATGAAAACTGGGGTAACTGGGAAGGTAAGCAACCAGAAGGAATGCAACCACCAGAGAAAAATAATACAACTACTACAGAAGAAACGGACTCTATTAGTGCAAAAGGGATAAAAGCAACTTCTAACATTACAATATCTGGAGGTAACATAAATATAGATTCATCTGATGACTCTATTCACTCAAATGATAACATAATAATCAATGGAGGTAATATCAAAGCATCTTCTGGAGATGATGGTATACATGCAGATTCTAAAATAGAAATAAACGATGGAGATATAGATATTACAAAATCATATGAAGGGATAGAAAGTCAGTCTATAACAATAAATAATGGGAATGTAAATGTAGTAGCAAGTGATGATGGAATAAATGCTGGTGGAGGAAATGATGCTTCTTCAACTAGTGGTAGACCAGGAGAAAATAATTTTAATTCATCTAGCAAATGTGAAATAGTTATAAATGGCGGATATACAGTAGTAGATGCTAGAGGAGATGGTATAGATGCAAATGGTATAATAACAATAACAGGTGGTACAACAATAGTAAATGGTCCTGAAAATAATGGAAATGGTGCTCTAGATTATGATGGAAGTTGTGATATAAGTGGAGGAATATTAATTGCAGCAGGTAGTGCAGGTATGGCACAATCACCTAGCTCCACTTCCTCTCAAAACTCAGTAAATGTAGCTTTATCATCACAACAAGCTAACACAATAATTCATATAGAAGATGAAAAAGGAAATGAAGTAATTACCTTTGCACCATCAAAACAATATCAATCAGTAATAGTATCATCACCTGAATTAAAAACAGGTTCAACATATACCGTATCTTATGGAGGAACTTCAACTGGAGAAGCTAAAAATGGATTATACACTGGTGGTAAATACTCAGGAGGAACAGAATCTACTAGTTTTACAGTATCAGAAAGTGTAACTAATCTAGGAACATCAGGAGGAGGCTCTATGGGAGGGCCTGTTGGGGGACATATGGGAGGTGGAAAAGGTGGCATTAGACCAGATAAAAATGGTAACATGCAACAACCACCAACACAAAATAGCATGGAAGATAATATTCAAACACAATAATAAATACTAAAAAAGAGGAGCAGTAGCTCCTCTTTTTTAAGTGCTTGTTATTTTATTGAAGAGGAAGCTCTACTATAAAAGTAGTATCTTCTCCTATGTTACTTTTAGCATATATCTTACCTTTATGCTGAGTGACTATAGACTTAGCAATAGATAATCCTAATCCATAACCTCCAGTTTCTCTTACCCTGGAAGTATCAACTCTGTAGAATCTTTCAAAAATTTTCTCTATATGTTCAGGTTTTATGCCTTCACCAGTATTTTTAACTACTAGCTTAACTTTATTTTTATCTTTAAACAAATCAACAGTAATTTTACCATTCTTATTACTGTGCTTTATAGCATTGTCCATTAATATATTGAATAATTTTTTTATACTCTCACAATCTCCATTAATAAAGATATCATTTGAGATATTTTCTTCTAATTCAATACCATTTTCATAGATAATAGCATCAAATCCAAGCATCATACTTTGGACTACCTTACTCATATTAATAGATTGAAGTTCAATTTTATTTTCTTCAACATCTAGCTTAGCAAGTGATAACATTTCATTAACTAACTCAGACATTCTGTCACATTGAGCGCTAATGTAGTTAATCCATTTAGACTGATTTTTTACAACATCATTTGGATTACTTAGTACTAATGAAGTATTGGTCTTTATAATTGTAAGAGGGGTTTTTAACTCATGAGAAGCATCAGCAATAAACTGTTTTTGCTTTTCAAAAGTTTCTTTTATAGGTTTTAGAGCCTTGTTAGTTAAATAAAAACTAATAAATAGTAAAGCTATTAAACTTATACAGCCAACTAATAAGAAGCTTTTTAAAAGCTGAGTTACTGTATTTTGAAGATAAGTTCTATTTAGTAAAACAATTTTACTGCCCATAGGAGTATCTTCCTTTGTATAAGAATAATTAGTATCACCTATTTCTATTTTGCCAGATCTACTTTTATTGTTTAGTATTTGTACTACAGATTCCTTTAGATTATTGTTATCAATTTTAGTATTAAAACGAGTAAAAGTATTTAATATATTTTTGTCCTTATCATACTCTGCAATTATATAGTCATAATAAGGTTTAGGTTTATGACCACCCCTTAATAAAACTTCCATTTCACCGTTCATTTCATTAACTATATTAGTATAAGTTATGGCAAAAATAGTTCCAAAAATAGCTACAAAAACTGTAGTAAGCAATGTCATATTAATAAGTACAAATTTTTTCTTTAGCTTATCAAACATTTTGATCCTCCAGTTTGTAGCCAACTCTTCTTAAGGTAGTAATTTGAACATTTGATTCTACATAGGCTAATTTTTTTCTGAGAAAGGAAATATACACTTCAATATTATTGTGCTCTACATCAGAATCAAATCCCCATAGTTTAGTGATTAAATCATCCTTAGTTACTATAGATGTAGGTCTTTCCATAAAGTATTTTAGTATATCAAACTCCTTAGAAGTTAGAGTAAGAGAAGTGCCATTGACTTCCATATTATAAGTAGATATATTTAATTTAATATCTCCAAATTCTAATATATTGTTATTTACCATAGGACCTTTTCTTCTAGTTATAGCTCTTAGCCTAGCCAATAGTTCTTCAGTAGAAAAAGGCTTAGGTAAATAATCATCAGCACCATAATCAAGCCCTAAAATTCTATCTTCAACGCTACCTTTAGCAGTAAGGAGAATGATAGGAGTGGAAATACCTTCTTTTCTTAAGTTTTTTAATATATCTAGACCATTCATTTTAGGTAACATTATATCTAGAATAATTGCATCATAAACATCTGTTAAACCATAATCAAGTCCATCCTCACCATCAAATACGGCATCAACAGAGTAATTATTTTTAATTAAAATCTGAGTTAAAGCTTCAGAAAGCTGTTTTTCATCTTCTACTAATAATAATTTCATAAAAATATACCTCTTTATATATTGTCTAATAATATATTACCAAATAATTACACATTTATTATCTAAATTTAAAATTATAAAATAAATCCCCTTAAAATTACTTTAAGGGGTTTATTAATATTAACTGTAAGCATTATTCTCAAATCCAGCTAACGTTAAGACTATATTTAAATTTCCATTTCTACATCTTAATTCATCGATGAATTTCTTTTGGTTTACATCAGGCTTTAATTGAACTTTGTAATTTAATTCAAATAATGCACCGAAATCTCTAGTCCTGATTCTTTCTATATAAAATGAGTCAGTGTATTTGTTTAATATATCTTCAAAAGCATCTTCATAGTTTAAATCTTCAGGAATAGTAATTTTAAGTTGCATATTTTTAGTTTTAGGTACAGAAAACTTAGTCAATTCAAGGATTGCCATAACCGCACATAATATAGTAGTGAATATTACAGCATATCCAATGTATCCCATACCACAAGTAAGACCAACAGCCAAAGTAAAGAATATGTAAGCTATATCCTTAGGATCACCAGGAGCACTTCTAAAACGAATTATTGAAAATGCACCAGCTAAACTAAATGCTCTAGCTATGTTGTTTCCTACTAATAGAATTATTATAGCTATAACCACAGGTAGCATAATAAGAGTAGTAGTAAAACTTGAGCTATAAGTGTTTTTGTTTGTCTTCATATATATAACGCTAATTGCAAGCCCTAGTACAATTGATGATACTATTACAATAAATGCATTCATCAGAGTAAAGGACTCTCCATTTGTTGATGAAATTATTGTTTCTAACATACTTTTTCTCTCCCTTTTATATCTATATTTGAATTGTTTAAGCAGTAATTCATAAATTCATTACCATACTTTGAAAAATGAGTGTTGTAAATTTCTAATTCAGTAAGTATCTTGGTAAACCATAAAGGCATAGCACCTAGAATTTTTACTTCCATTAAATACCTATTTTCACCCAAAATATCTTGTCCAAAACTTCCAGACTCTAAAGCTAAGTCATCTCGTCTAGTAATAATTTGAGAATCAAAAGTTAATCTAAAATCTCTATCATCATTAGCAAAAAATGCCTTTCTAGAGTAACTGATATATACCTTTGGATAGACTTTATTTTTTTCAAGATAATACTTTATTTCATTAATAACTTGCTTATTTATATAATCATTAGAAGTAGGTTCTATGCCTTGGTTTACAAATTTATAGGCTTCATCTAAAGTAAGAACAACCCTTCTTTTATTAACAATACCGTTGATTTTCTTTTTAAGTTCTAAAAAGACATTATCATCAAGACTATTAGGTACAGTGTAACTTCTAAGTCTTAACTTTTCCTTATAATAAGGTTTAGCAATAGAATGTCTAATAACATCGTTGTTATATGTATCGTAATATATATTGTAGATAGAGTAGTTCTTACCAGATTTACAATGTTCATCTGGATTCATATACTCTAGTAATCTTGGTGTTAGTGCATCATACTGTTTTTGAGTTAAAATAAACTTCTTTTCATAACGTTTAAATGACTTAATCGCCATCAAAATACCTCCCTAAAAAATATTTCTATATCTCTGTGATTTTATTGTATAAATTTAACCTTAAACGAATCTTAAAATAAATAAAGTTTATATTGCTAAGTGATACCATTGAATATACGAATGCTAATATTCTAATGATATAGCACTTTTATATGATTAAAAAATACTAAATAATAATAAAAAATGTTCTATTATAAAGCTATAGTTTAGAAGTTTTTGTTTATTCAAAAAATCATGAGGTTACTAAAAAGTACCTAATTTTAATTAATTTAAATCGTATATATACTTATAAATATGAAATAAAACAAATTGAGGGGTGCAATTAATATGAAAAATAAATTTAATGCTATAATAATAGGATTTGGAAAAGGTGGAAAAACATTAGCAGGTGACTTAGCTAATAGAGGGAAAAAGGTAGCTTTAATAGAAAGGTCTTCAGAGATGTATGGTGGAACATGTATAAATCAAGCATGTATACCAACTAAAGTATTAGAAAATCAATCGAGCATGATAAGAAGAGAAAATTTAAATGACTTTAATGAAAAAGCAATAAAATATAAAGAATCAATAGATAAGAAAGAAAAATTAATAGCAAAGCTAAGAGATGAAAATTACAATAAACTAAACTGTAATGAAAATATAACTATATTTACAGGACAAGGTTCATTTGTAAATGAAAATACAGTAGAAGTTAAAACTATAGATGGAGAAACAATTAGATTAGAGGGTGAAAAAATATTTATAAACACAGGAGCAAAGCCTAACATACCAGATATAAAAGGAATAGAAAATTCAAAAATAGTTTATACAAATGAAACTTTAATGAAATTAAAAAAATTACCTAAGAAACTAACTATAATCGGTGCAGGATATATAGGTCTTGAATTTGCAGGAATATATGGTTCCTTTGGTAGTGAGGTAACAGTTATTAATACTAAAAGTAGTATACTTCCAAGAGAGGATAATGATGATAGTGAAGAAGTAGTAAACATACTTAAAAAGAGAAATGTAAGTTTTTTAAATGATGTATCAATAGTTGAAATAAAAGAGGAAAATCAATCAGCTAAGTTAATATATAAGAAAAATAATGAAGATGAACAAAGGGAATTATGCAGTGATATAATTTTAGTTGCTACAGGTAGAAAAGCGAATACTGAAGGATTAGGTTTAGAGAAAGCTAATATAGAATTAGATAATAGAGGATTTATAAAAGTAAATGAAGTATTAGAAACTACAACTAAAAATATATGGGCATTAGGAGATATAAACGGAGGACCTCAATTTACATATATATCATTAGATGATTATCGCATAATAATAAACCAACTATTTGGAGACAAAACAAGAAAAACAACAGATAGAAAAAATATCCCAAATTCACTATTCTTAGATCCTGCATTTTCTAGAGTAGGATTAAATATAAAAGAAGCTAAAGAAAAAGGATATAATGTTTTAGTTGCTAAAATGGCAACAGAGGCTATTCCAAGAGCTAAGCAAATAGGAAGAACTGATGGATTTATAAAAATAGTTATAGATAAAGACAGCGAAAAAGTTCTAGGAGCAACTATGATATGTGAAGACTCTAGTGAAATAATACATTTAATACAATTAGCTATAGATATGGAATTAAAATATACTTACTTGAGAGATAGGATATATGCTCATCCAACTATGACAGAAGCTCTTAATGATATATTATCACCATCTATGATAAAAGAAGTATAAAATAACCGAAGTTAATTAGATATGGGGGAGTTAAATGGAAAAGTTAAACTTAGTTGTAGTATTTATAGAAGGTTTATTATCATTTTTATCACCTTGTATATTACCAATACTACCAATATATTTGAGTATGCTATCCAATAGTAGCATAGAAAACTTAAAGAGTGGTAATTTTACCAAAAGTTCATTGTTTAGAAATACATTATTCTTTACATTAGGTATTTCAGCAACATTCTTTATACTAGGCTCATCATTAAACGTATTAAGTTCATTCTTTAATACTAATAAGAATTTAATAATGATAATAGGTGGAATTATTATAGTATTTATGGGATTATTCTATATGGATATTATAAAATCAAATATATTAAATAAAGAAAAGAGATTCAAAATAAAATCAAAATCAATGAATACAGTAACATCTTTTATATTAGGATTTACATTTAGTTTTGGATGGACACCATGTATAGGACCAATACTTGCATCCGTACTGATTATGTCTTCGAGTACAGATAATGCATCAACGTCTTATTTATTAATAGTAGTATATACTATAGGATTTATACTACCGTTTATATTAGTTTCATTATTCTACAATAGGTTAGTTAAAAGTATAGATAAAATAAAAAATTATATGGATAAGATTAAGAAAATCGGTGGAATAGTTCTTATAGTATCTGGGTTAGTTATGTTAGCTAATGGTGTTGGAGGTAAATTAGAGATTTCTAAGATACAAAATGATAACAAAAATAAAGCAGAAAATAATCAAAGAATAACTAATAATGAAGAGCAGGTGGATGAAAAAATTAAAGCTCTAGATTTTACTTTATATGATCAGTACGGGAAAGAACATAAGTTAAGTGATTATAAAGGAAAAACTATATTCTTAAATTTCTGGGCCACGTGGTGTCCACCATGTAGAGAGGAAATGCCTTATATAGATGAACTATATAAAGAGTATAATAAAAACAATGACGATGTAGTAATTTTAGGAGTAGCTTCACCGAATTTAGGTAGAGAGGGAGATCAAGAACATATAGAAAAATTCCTAGAAGATGAAGGGTATACATTCCCTGTAGTATTTGATGATGGTGGAAGTTTAGTATATCAATATGGAATTAGTGCGTTTCCATCAACTTTAATAATAGATAAGGAAGGGTATATAAATCAATATGTACCAGGAGCTATGAATAAAGAGACTATGAAGTATATTATAGAAAGTGCTAAATAAGTATAAAATCTAAGAAAGAAGCGATCAGAAGATTAAAAAAATCTAATATTAAGAAGACTGTTATGTTAACAGGAGACGTAAAAAGAGTTGGGGAGAAAGTTGCAAATGAGCTTGCAATGGATTTAGTATATACTGAATTACTTCCAGGGGATAAAGTTGAAAAAGTAGAGGCTTTAATTAAATCAAAATCTGATAAAGGTAAATTAGCATTTGTTAGTGATGGTATCAATGATGCACCAGTTTTAGCTAGATCAGATATAGGTATAGCTATGGGAGGATTAGGAAGCAGCAGGGATAGCCACTATGTGGGAAGCTGTATTTGCTGATGTAGGAGTATCTGTAATAGCTATATTAAATGCTATGAAGGCATTAAATGTAAAAAATGTAGATTAATTGTAGGTGTTACTTTTACGATTTATCTAAATAATTTAAATCTATGAAAAGAGATGTTTTAAAATGATTTTCTATCATTAAAGAGCATCTTTTTTTATTTGGTTAAAATACCTAATATAGTGTATTAAGTGATATGTAGGAAAATCCAAAATGCTTAAATAGATCTCATTAGGCTTTATAAGAAATGGTGTTTGGGTATTTTTTATATAATAAAAAGAGTGTAGATAAGTTTGCTTTTACACAAATCTATCTACACTTTCATATTTAGATATTTACCTTTATATAAACTTACTCATTAGCTTTATATTTACATACACCATTTATATAAGTCTCATATACATTTAAATTATTATCTATAACTATAAAATCCGCATCCATACCTTGGTCTATACAACCACATACATCATTAATATTACAACTTAAAGCAGGCACATATGAAGCCATTTTTATTGCCTCTTCTAAAGTTGCTATATTCCAATCAATTACATTTTTAATAGCGTTATTCATTGTTAATACGCTTCCAGCCAAGCTTCCGCTACTTAATCTTGCAACTCCATTTTTTACATTAACATTAAATTTCCCAAGAATATACTCACCATCAGGCATAGCACCAGCCCTCATACAATCTGTAATCAAGGCAATGTTATCTCTAGATTTAATATCCATCATTATTTTAGCAGCAATAGGGCTTACATGATGTCCATCACATATTAGCTCGGCATATGTATCTTTTAATGCCATAGCTGCTCCAACCATTCCAGGTTCTCTATGATTTAATGGGCTCATACCGTTATATGTGTGTACAAATATTTTAGCACCTGAATTAACTACTTTCTCGGCTTGTTCAAATGTAGCTGAACTATGCCCAAGTGCTATTGATATATTGTTTTTAGTAGCGTATTTAGTAAATTCTACTGCACCTTCACGTTCTGGGGCAATTGCTATTTTCTTTATTAAGTTTCCTGATTTTTCTTGCCATTTTTTTAGAGTATTAATTTCAGGGTCCTTAAAATATTTTTCATTCTGGGCACCCTTATGTTTTTCAGTAAAAAATGGTCCTTCTAAGAAAATCCCTTGTATTTTTGCACCCTCAACTTTTTTGTAATTATTACTTATATTTTCTATAGATTCATTTAGTGTTTCTATAGAATCAGTTAAAGTTGTTGGTAGAAAAGAAGTTACTCCATATTTTAGTAATCCTTTTGAAATTGTATTAATAGCCTCAAATGTGTTATCCATAACATCAGCATTTAAAAGACCATGTATGTGAGTATCGACTAAACCTGGAGCAATATATTTACCTGAGTAATCTATTATATTGTCATTAATATCTGGTTTTTCTTTTTGAAATTTACCAAATTTACCATCAATTATACTAAGGTATCCCTTTTCTTCTACACCATATTTCATAAAAAACTTATCTGCATAAATAAAATTTTTCAAAGTTAATCCCCCTAATTACATTATATTTGGTATGATTCTTATCTTAAGTGCCTTATTTTATATACAAATTTGTCGCTTCTAGCAACACTTAGAGTAAATTCAATAACTATATTATTATCATTATATGTAGTACGAAGTAATTTTAGGCATGCTGAATCTATTGGTACTTCTAATAATTCTGCTTCTTTATCAGATACTATACCTGCAGAAAATTCTTCATCAGCCACTTTAATAATTTCTCCGTAGTCTTCTCTAAATATTTCATATAAAGGTTTTTGGATAACTTTTTCTTGTGTTAATCCCACAAACTCCCTCATAGGAAGGTATGTTCTTTCAAGCATCATAGGAATATTATCTGCAAGTCTTAGACGCATTATTTTTATTATTTTTTCACCAGGGTTTATACCTAACTTTTCAGAAAAATATTTTGTACTTTCGACTATCTCAAATGATAATACTTTCGTACTTGGATTTTTTCCTTGAGCTTTCATATGATCAGTAAAACTATAACTATCCATTAAATTTTGTGAATTTTGATTAAGTGCAGCAACGAAAGTTCCTTTTCCATGTCTTTTGTATATATACCCCATATGCTCTAAGTCAGCCATGGCTAATCTAACTGTGGTCCTACTTACTCCATATTCATCACAAATTTTTCTTTCTGATAGCATCCTATCATTAGGCTCCATCTCATTTTCGATTTTATTTCTTAGTATTTCAACCAATTGATCATATATTGGTCTTTTATCATTTCTATTTATCATAAAAATTTTAATCCTCTCTAAGTGGTTATTACCACATATTAATTATAAAATGTTCAACTATTTCTGTCAATGAGTAAAGTACAGAGATATCTGAGCAAGGTAAATTATCAATTTATGCCAAGACTACATAGTGTTGACAAAAAGAATAAAATAATTTATATTCAAAGTGGTAGTAACCACATAGGAGGTTATAGATTAGGGGTTTGTATATTAATAAAAGGAGAATTAATTATGATTACGACAATAACATTCAATCCATCTATAGATAGAATGTATAGAGTAAATAGTATAAATATAGGTGAAGTTCAAAGAGTAGTAAGTACAAATGCAACTGCTGGAGGAAAGGGTTTAAACGTAACTAAAGTATGCAAAATTTTAGGAGAAAATCCTTTAGCTATGGGATTTATAGGGGGATTTAATGGAGCATTTATAAAAGATGAACTTAGAAAATTAGATATAAAAAACAAATTTACAGAAATAAAGCAAGAGACTAGAAATTGTTTAAATATAATTGAAGACGATAAGGTAAGTACAGAGTTTTTAGAAAAAGGGCCAATAATAGAAAAGAGTGATTTAGAAAAGTTTGAAAATGATATAAAAGAAGTAATAAAAGATACTAAAATATTAATAGCTTCAGGTAGCTACTGTCAAAATATGCCACTAGATTATTATGAAAAGATAGGTCATATATGCAGAGAAAATAATATAAAATTTATATTAGATACATCAGGAGAGCCGTTAAAAGTAGCATTAAAATCAAAGCCATATTTAATAAAACCTAACACAGATGAAATAAGACAGATATTAGGAACAAATGTAGAGTCAAGAGATGAGATTATTTCTGCAGGAAAAAAACTTCTTGAAATGGGAGCACAAAATGTATGTATATCTCTAGGAAAATATGGAATGATTTACCTAAACGAAGATGGAGTATATGAAGCAAAAGTACCAAAGATAGAAGCGTTAAATACTGTAGGTAGTGGAGATAGTACAATAGCTGGATTTGGTGTAGGTATTTTGAGAGGATATGAAGTAGAAGACTTGCTTAAACTTTCGAATGCTTGTGGTATAAGCAATGCTCTTAACATAGAAACTGGATTTGTAACTTTAGAAGAAGTTGAAAAATATCAAGGCTTAGTTAAAGTAACAAAATTAAGTTAGTAAAATTTGAGACAAATAGTTTCATAATAATTATTTTTAGCATATTTTTTTAATTGTAAACTTAATTGTTATTAAAGCATAAAGTTTATAATGAGAAGAATATAAATATTTTATTATTGACAAAAAATTCAAATTAATTTATATTTGGGTTGTTGGTAATTACCACTTGGGAGAAAATAAAATAGTTTAAGTATGATATATATTTTTTTTATTTAAAATTACTGGTTATAACCTTATTACCAGAATTAAATTTGAAAATATGAAAGGGGAAAGTAATATGTTTAAATTAGAAGAACAAAAGTTACAAGATTTAGGGGCAATAATAACAACAACAGAAATAAAGCAACAACCTGAATTATGGTTAGAAGCTTATGAAATATATAAGGATAATAAAGAGCAGTTAAATAAGTTTATAGAAAATATCAGCAATAAGCATGGGCAATTTAGAGTTATATTTACAGGTGCTGGAACTTCAGCTTATGTAGGAAACTCAATACTTCCATATCTTAAAAATAAAAATGATATAAGAAAATGTATAATTGAAGCAATACCTACTACAGATATAGTTTCTAATCCATATGATTACTTAAAAAAGGATGTACCAACATTATTAGTTTCATTTGCAAGAAGTGGAAATAGCCCTGAAAGTTTAGCAGCTCTAAATTTAGGAAGACAAATTGTAGATAATTTTTATCATTTAGCTATAACTTGTGCTCCAGAAGGAAAACTTGCTCAAGTAACTAAAAATGATGAAAATAATTATTTATTATTAATGCCATCAAGATCTAATGATAAAGGTTTTGCTATGACAGGGAGTTTCTCATGTATGATGTTAACTGCCATGTTAATATTTGACAACTTAGAAGAGGATGTAGAGAAATCTTATATAGATGCAATAATAGAAATGGGGAAAAATGTATTAGATAGAAAAGATGAAATACATGAGTTAATAAATAAAGATTTTAATAGAGTAGTATATTTAGGGTCTGGAGGCCTAGGTGGATTAACACAAGAAGCACAGTTAAAATTATTAGAACTTACAGCAGGAAAAATAGCTACAGCATATGATTCTCCTATGGGATTTAGACATGGTCCAAAGTCGTTCATTGATGAAAATACGCTTATATTTGTATTTGTATCCAACAATGTATACACAAGAAAATATGATTTAGATGTTTTAGAAGAAATAAATGCAGATAAAATTGCTAAACTTACTTGTGCAATATCAGTAGAAAATGAAAATAATTTCTCAGGTACAACATTTGGATTTGAAAGAGAATACAATAAATTACCAGATGCATACCTTGCATTCCCATATGTATTATTTGCACAAACTATATCACTATTTGCATCAGTAAAATGTAATAATAAACCAGATACACCATCGCCAACAGGGACAGTAAATAGAGTAGTAAAAGGTGTAATAATACACGAATATGAGAAGTAAGAAATTGAAAACTTATAAATATTTAGATTAAAATTAGGGGGTATAAATATGGCATTAGTAACGACAACTGAAATGTTTAAAAAAGCACAAGAGGGAAAATATGCAGTAGGAGCTTTTAATGTAGAGAATATGGAAATGGTAATGGCTGTTATAGAAGCTGCGGAAGAATTAAATTCTCCAGTTATATTACAAACTACTCCATCTACTGTAAAATATGCAGGTCTTGACTATTATTTAGCAAATGCAAAAGTTGCAGCAGAGAGAGCGAAAGTACCTGTAGCAATGCATCTAGATCATGGTTCAAGCTTTGATCTTGCAATGAGAGCTTTAAGAACAGGTTATACATCAATAATGATAGATGGTTCTCATCAGAGTTTTGAAGAAAATATATCATTATCAAAAGCAGTAGTAGAAGCTTGTAAACCATCCTTTATACCAGTAGAAGCAGAACTTGGAAAAGTTGGTGGAAAAGAGGATGATTTAGATGGTGGAGAAGGAAGCGCTCATACAGATCCACAAGAAGCAAGAGAATTTGTTGAAAGAACAGGAGTGTCTTCATTAGCTATAGCCATAGGTACAGCACATGGTTTATATAAAGGAGAGCCTAAAATAGATTTAGATAGATTATCAGAAATTAAAAAATTAGTTTCAGTACCATTAGTATTACATGGAGGTTCAGGAATACCTGATGAAACTATAAAAGAAACTATAAGAAGAGGGATTGTTAAAGTTAACTATGCAACTGAATTAAGAATTGCATATAGTAACGGTGTAAAAAAAGTCTTAAATGAGGATCCTGAAGTTATAGATCCAAAGAAATATGGAAAAGCTGGACTTCAATCAGTAAAATCATTTGTAAAAGAAAAGATGGCGGTATGTGGGTCTATAAATAAAGCATAAAAATAAAAATATCCTAGAATTATCTTATATAATTCTAGGATATTTTTATTTTTGAAAAAGATATGTCATTTATTTAAATAATGGTATAGTTTTTTCATAAAATTGTTGAAAAATATCGGCTTTTATTGGAAAAAGATTGAAGATATAATTAAAATATAATAAAAAACAAATTATAGGTTTTATTATTGTATCAAACTATAGATTTTATTATTATATATTAAGATACATAAATTTCACTATAAATATAGAAAAGGTTGACTTTTGCAAGAAAATGTTTTTAATTCATAACATTATTTAAAAGTATAAAAACAACTGAGGGAGGTGGGTATATGAGAGAGCGTGTTATTCTTGAATGCTTAAGAAATAGTGGTGACTATTTAAGCCTAGATTATTTTGCAGATAAGCTAGGGGTATCTACTAGAACTATTAGAAATGAAATTAAGAAGATAGAAAGTATAGAAGAACGCAATGGTTTTAAATTAGAATACAAGACCAGACTAGGATATATTTTAAATCTAAAAGACCAAGAAAAGTTCGAGAATTACCTAAAAAACTTACCCTCATATTCAATTGAAAACCCAGAACAACGGATAGAATCTATAATAGTAGAACTGTTAGTAAATGAAGGTTACAAAACTATAGATCAGTTAAGCAAAAAATTCTTAGTAAGTTCATCTCAAATTAAAAATGATTTAAAAAAGGTAGATGAAAAGCTAAGAGATACAGGTTTGAAGTTAGAGCGTAAGGCTCATTATGGAATTAAGATAGAAGGATCTGTTAAATCGATTCAAAAAATATTAGTAGAAAATTATTTAAAAAAAAATAGAAATATAACGGAATATAGAGATAAATTTATAGATAATTTGAAATTAGATGATATTAGAAGCACAATAAAAAATGTACTTAATAAGTATGGTTTGGAAGCGAACCTAACGGAACTTGAAGAAATATTAGCTCAAATTGTTACTTTGTATATAAGAGTTTATTTAAGAACATTAGAAAATATTAATGAATTAAAGTTAGATACAGAAAATTTAATAATAAATGATTTACTAGATAAAATTTTTAAAGACAAAAAATATTGTCTTACCTATGAGGAAAATGATTACTTAAAGCAACTTATAAAACTGAGGACTAAAGATAAAAAAGCTGCCATAATGAATGTTGATAAAAGCAAACTTCAAGATATAATATATGAATTTTTTAAAGGTGTAGATAAAAAATATAATACTAGTTTTTTAGAAGATAAAGAATTCTTTAATTTACTTTATTTACATATCGCGTCTTTAATAGAGCGTGTAAAAAGGAATCATAACACAAAAAATCCTTTTTCAGTAAAGATAAGTCAGCAGTATCCAACGGTTTTTAATTTAGCTATTCAACTTTCGAAAGTTATAGAAAGTGAATATCAGATAAAGATAAGTCAAGAGGAAATAGGTTTTATAGCTACTCATATAGCTGTACCATTTGAAAAAAGGGAAGAAGCTAGTTTTAATCAAAAATATAAAATAGCAGTAATATGTTCATCAGGTGGGGGAAGTGCATTTCTAATAAAATTAAGGCTAAGAGAAATTTTTCCAAATGCTGAAATAAAAAACTTTTCTTTATTAGATGAAGAAGAAGTAGTATGTTTTGAGCCAGATTTGATTTTTTCAATAACAAATCCACAATTCAAAACAAATGCTCCAGTTATACTTATAAACGAAATTTTAGATGAATTAGATTATCTAAATATTAAAGAAAGTGTACGATTTGCAGATCAGATAGGAAATTTGTCAAATCCTAAAAAATATATATTAAGTCTGTTTAATAAAAATCATTTTAGATGTATAAAAGAAAAAATTGATTATAAAGATATTCTTGATAATATGTCACAGTGTATAGTTGATGAAGGTGCTTGTTCTCCAAGTTATCCTCAAGATGTATGGGAAAGAGAAAGTTACTTAAGTACCATTTATACAAATGGTGTATCAATACCTCATCCAATTGAAATGACAGGTAATAAAAATATAATATCAGTAGCCTTGATACATTCTGATATTATCCATGAAAATAGAAAACCAAAAATTATTTTTATGATTTCATTAATAAAGGGAAATCTAGAACTCCACAAACAAATATCTAAATACTTAACTAAGATTATGGCAGATAAGGATATAGTAGATATGCTAAATAGATCACAATCTTATGAAGAGTTTATGTATAAATTAAAAATCTACATAGGGGGTTAGATATGAATATAGATTTTTTTAAGAAATTATCAGAAGCAGATGGGATAGCCTCTAATGAGGGAGAAGTTAGAGAAGTCTTATTAAAAGAGTTGAAAGATTATAGTGATGAAATAGTATGTGATGGATTAGGGAGTATAATTTTTTCTAAGGTAAAAAATGAAAAGGCACCAAATGTAATGATTTGTGCTCATATGGATGAAGTCGGCTTTATGGTAAGAAGTATAGATAAGCTTGGTATGATTCATTTAATAACAATAGGTGGAGTAAAACCTCTTGCACAATTCACACAAAAAGTAAGAATTACTACGAGCGGAGGGAAAAAAATTCCTGCTATCATAAATGGGACATATAATGATGGTAAAGTTGAGAAGGTATATGCAGATGTTGGGGCATATACGGCAGAAGAAGTACATAATTTAGGTATTCAAGTTGGGGATATGGTGACATACACTACTAATTTTGAAGAATTTACTTTAGAAAATAGACTAGTAGGTAAGGCCTTTGATGATAGAATTGGATGCTTTGTAATGGGAGAGGTCTTAAAAAGACTAGAGAAAAAAGATATAAATTGTAATGTTCATTTTGCAGCTACAAGTAGTGAAGAAGTTGGTATAAGAGGTGCAAAAACAGCCACTCAGTTAATAAACCCTGATGTAGTATTTGTAATAGATGTAGCATGTGCTAAAAATGAATTTTTAAGAGATCACACAAATCAAAAACAAATAGATAAAGGCATAATGCTAATGCATAGAGATAGAATCTTAGTTCCAAATAAAAAAATGATAAATTACATAATAGAAATTGCTGATAAAAACAATATATCTCTTCAACATGATATGTTTGAGTCAGGTGGAACTGATGGTGGAGAGGCGCATCTTGTAAATGAAGGTAAGCCTTGTGCGGTAACTTGTGTACCAGTTAGATATGGACATTGTGCATTTTCTATAGTAAGCAATAAAGATTTAGAAGCCATTATAGAATTATATACTCAGTTAGTTTTAAATTTTGATGATGAAAGATACAAAAATATAAAGAATTTTATTTAAAAGGAGAGTAAAAAAATGTCAACAGAAATGCAAATAATGGAGCTTATATCAACAGCAGGTGACAGTAAAGCAAAAGCTTTTGAAGCTTTAAAAAAGGTTAAGGAAAAGGACTTTGAGGGAGCAAGAGCATTAATAAATGAAGCTCGTAAAATAGACATTGAGGCTCACAGAATACAAACAGAATTAATAACTCAAGATTTAAATGAAGATGTTGAAAGCCCAGCAATGAGTCTTTTAATGGTTCATGCTCAAGACCACTATATGACTTCTCAATTGGCAAAAGATTTAATAGAAGCTTTAATAGAAGTTTTTGATAAGTAGTAGATAAACAAATTAATTAATTATACAAATACTCCTTTAGAAAGATAAACTTTCTAAAGGAAAATAAAAAATATAAATTTTAGGAGGAATTGTTATGAAAATATTATTATGCTGTGCAGGTGGATTCTCTACAAATATGTTAATGCAAAATATGAAGAAGGTAGTAAAAGAAAGTGCTAAGCTTGATGAAAACGATTTCGAATTTACGGCTATACCAGCAGATTCAATAGAAAGTCAAGTTGATGAGTGGGATATAGTACTTATAGGACCTCAAATATCTCATAAGTTAGACTTCTTAAAAGGAATATTAGATCCAAAAAACAAACCTTATGCAGTAATAGATAAAGATGTTTATGGGAAAATGGATGGGGCTACAGTTATGAAGTTAGCTTTAGTAACTTACAAAAAACATCAATTAGCTCAAGGATAATAAAAATAGTATAGGGAAAAGGGGATTAAATATGTTTGCTAAGTTTGAAGCGTTTATGAATCGAGTATTTATGCCTTTAGCTCACAAGGTTGACAATCAACGTCACCTTGGGGCTATAAAAGCTGGTATGGTTGCTATGACGCCATTCACAATACTAGGAAGTATATTTGCAATACTTCCAGCACTTCCAAATATGCTTGGAAAAAGCAATCCAATAAGCCAATTTATATTAAAGAATGCAGCAGTATTAGATTTACCAGTAAGTCTTTCTATAGGATTAATAGGATTATATGCCTGTATGTGTATTGCCTTTAACTTAGGTAATTATTATAAATTATATATACCAGGTTGTGTTACACTTGCAACTTTCTCATTTTTATTCTTAGTAGCAACTTTTACACCAGATGGTGCATTAGAATTAGGAAACCTAGGTGCTAAAGGTTTATTTACAGGTATGATAGCTGGTCTTGGATCTGTAGAATTATATAACTTCTGTAAGAAAAAGAATATTACAATAAGAATGCCAGAAGGAGTTCCAGATTTTGTATCTAAATCTTTTGAATTAATACCAACTACTATTATAGTTTGTGGTACTTTCATAGCAGCTCGTTTTATTTCATTAGCTGTATTTGGAGAATTACCTCCACAAATACTTACTCAATTCCTATCTCCGTTAGTAGGAAGTATGGATAATCCATGGGCAGTTCTTGCACTTAACTTTGCTATATGTACTATATTCTTCTTTGGTATACACTCATCAGTATTTAAGCCTTTAACTGGACCTATAATGGTTACATTTATAGCTGAAAATATAGCAGCGATGCAAGCAGGAGAAGCAATACCTCACTTCTTTACAGGAGGGGTTTCAAGTGCATTCTTCGGATTTACAGGTTGTGGTATTAGTATAGGATGTGTAGTAGCTTGTATGTTATCTAAAAACCAGACTTATAAAAAGATAGGACGTGTATCATTATTCCCAGCATTATTTGGAATAAATGAACCAATATTATTTGGCGCTCCAATAATATTAAACCCAATAATGTTTATACCACATGTATTTGGTGGAGCTATAATAGGTACATTGCCAATGTTTTTTATGCACTGGGGATGGCTAGCAAAACCAGTATTTGACCCTCCATATGTAGGAGTATTTTTAGAAGGATTCTTAACTAATGGAGATTGGCGTTCTATAGTAGTTAATGCTCTACAATTAGTACTAGCAGTTGCATTATATTGGCCATTCTTCAAGATAATGGAACGTCAACAGGAAGCTAAGGAACAAGAAGAAGCTAAAAATGCAGCTAAGAATATATTCTCTAAAGAAGACGAAGATTTATTAGGAGATTTAGAATTAGATTTCTAATATTTTATTATGGATAATAGATTTAAAAAAATAATAGATTTAATTGAAGAAAGAGGAGTTGACGCTCTTTTAATTAAAGGAAAAAATAATAAAAGATATATAGGAGCATTAACAGGTAGCGGTGTCTATGTGCTTATCACAAAAGAACAAAAATATCAAATTCTAGATGGTAGATATACTGATGAAGCAGATAAGAAAACATCTGGATTTATAAAAAGGGTTGTATCTCAGGGATCTTATATAGAAAACATAATTGAATTATTAGAAGAAATGAATATAAAAAATATAGCAATAGAAAGCCAAGCTATGAGTATACAAGAGTATATTTTATTAGATAAAGCAGGTTTTAATATTAACTTAATAACTAACGAATTAGGTAAAGTAAGAGCTATAAAATCTAAAGAGGAAATTGAGCTTATTAAAAAAGCTTGTGAGATTACAGATGAAGTATTTAGTGAAGTCATATCTGAAATAAAAGAAGGAATGACTGAACTTGAAGTTTCAGCTCTACTTCAATATCATGCACTTAAAAAGGGTGCAAGTGGCATGTCATTTGAACCAATAGTAGTATCTGGTGAAAGAGGAGCAATGCCACACGGAAGACCTACAACTAAAAAATTAAAGAAAAATGAAGCTATAACAATAGATTTTGGTGTTGTTTACCAAGGATATCAATCTGATATGACTCGTACAATATCTATAGGTAAGCCGCCTAAAATTATTCAAGAAATATATGATGTAGTTTTAAAAGCACAACTATCGGCAATAGAATCAATTAAAGAAGGTATGAAAGCTAGTGATATTGATAAAGTTGCTAGACAAATTATAGAGGAACATGGATTTGGTGATTATTTTAACCATGGATTAGGTCATGGAATAGGTCTTGGTGATGGGGAAGTACCAACACTAAACCAAAGAAGTGATGATATTTTAACAGAAGGTATGGTAATGTCTTGCGAGCCAGGTATCTATATTCCAGATGTAGGGGGAGTTAGAATAGAAGATGATATTGTCATAATCGATGGGAAAGGTATTTCACTTAATAAGACATCTAAGGACTTTATAATATTAGGAGAGTAAAGCTATGAAATATAATTTTGACAAAGTATTAAACCGTAAAGAAGGCAATTGTAGAAAATGGAGCAATAATGTAATTCAAGAAAAATTCGGATTAGATGAAGATGCAATTCCTATGGATTTAGCTGATATTGACTTTGAGTGTGCTCCAGCTATAAAAGAAGCTATTACAAAAAGAGCATTTGTGGGAGATTATAGTTATACCTTTATAGGAGATGACTTCTATGAAGCCGTGATAAATTGGAACAAAAGAAGATTTGATGTTCATATAGAAAAAGAGTGGATAAAATTAACTTTTGGAACAGTTTCAACTCTTCATTATATAGTTCAAGCGTATACTAAAGAAGGAGAAGGAGTATTAATAAATACACCTGCTTATGATCCTTTTGCAGAAGCTGTAGTAAATAACAGTAGAAAGTTATATTGTAGCCCATTAAAGCTAGAAAATAACAGATACTATCTTGACTTTGAAGATATGGAAAATCAAATGAAGTCTGGTGATATAAAAGTATTTATATTCTGCAGTCCACAGAATCCATCAGGCCGTATATGGACAAAAGAAGAACTATATAAAGTGTCAGAATTATGCTTGAAGTATAATGTGCTTTTAGTAAGTGATGAAATTCATAGAGACGTAGTATTTAAAGGGAATACATTTATATCTTTATGGAATGCTCATCCAGAAATTTATAAAAATAGTATAATATGTGTATCTCCTAATAAAGGATTTAACTTAGGTGGACTAAAAACATCTTATGTAGTAATAAGAGATGCTAAGGTTAGAGAAGCTTTATTAGAAAGACTAAAAAGTAATTCAATAACTTCTCCAAATGTATTTTCAATTCCAGCCATTGTTGCAGCATACAACGAAAGTGAAGAATGGTTAGATGATATGACTGACTATGTAGAAAGTAATTTTGAAATAGTTTATGATTTCTTTGAGGAATATATGCCAAAAGCAAAAGTTATGAAGTCTGACTCTTCTTTCTTAGCATGGATAGATGTGAGAGAAGTATTTAAGGACGAAGAAGAATCTAAAGAATTTTTCAAAAGTGCAAATTTAACTATGGTAGTGGGAAGTTACTTTGTAAAAGATGGAGAAGGATTTATTCGTCTTAATATTGGATGCCCTAAAGAAACATTAAATGAAGCTCTAAATAGAATAAAAGAAACTTATATAAGTATGTATTGTCAAAAAGCTTAAGTTAGTTTTAATGTATAAAAGATAAGTCCCATATATATTGACTTTTAATCGATGTATGTGGGATTTATTTTTATTTAGGAGCTATGGTGACAAGTCAAATTTTATTTGAGGAAAATGAGAATTAATTTTATTAAAGATTTAAATATGAAAAAGATAGCAAGGGCAAAACCACTGTCAATGGATATAGATAAATCAATAAATAATATTCTTTATATTTAAAATTTGAAAATAGTGGTTACTTTATAAGGATATTTAAAAAGTTAGAAGAAACAAATCCAAAAAATTTAGAGAAATGTATAAAAAACTAGTCTTATTAAAAAATAGGACTTTTTTTATGGGAAAAATAGCAAATAACAAAAAATTACATTTTTTAAATAAAAATAGACTAAAATTTTACATAAAAAAACAAGATATTAAGATGTATTTGATAAGAAAAAAAGTTAAAATTATAACAAGGAAAACGAAAACATTAAATTAAGGTAGGATACAAAATTTAATCCCAAAATATTTTATGCTTTTTATAAATAAAAAATAATGTATACAAATTGGAGGAATATAAAATGGGCAGAATGTATGATTATTTAGTACCAAGCGTCAACTTTATGGGACCAGGATGTTTAAAAGTTATTGGCGAAAGGGCTAAAATGTTAGGCGGGGAAAAAGTTTTAATAGTTACAGATAAATTCTTAAGAAACCAAGAAAATGGAGCAGTTGAACAAACTATAAAATATTTAACAGAAGCAGGTCTTGAAGTTGTTATATACGATGGAACTGAACCAAATCCAAAAGATACGAATGTAGCTGATGGTTTAAAAATCTTCAAAAATGAAAACTGTGATATGATAATTACAGTAGGTGGAGGTTCTTCTCATGACTGTGGTAAAGGTATAGGTATAGCTGCAACTCATGAAGGTGACTTATATGAATATGCAGGTATAGAAACTTTAACTAATGCGCTACCACCAATATTAGCAGTAAACACAACAGCAGGAACTGGAAGTGAAGTTACTAGACACTGTGTTATAACTAATACAAAGACAAAAGTGAAATATGTTATAGTAAGTTGGAGAAACTTACCATTAGTATCTTTCAATGATCCAGAATTAATGGTTGGAAAACCAGCAGGACTTACTGCAGCTACAGGAATGGATGCTTTAACTCATGCAGTAGAAGCATATGTTTCTAAAGATGCTAACCCTGTAACAGATGCATCTGCCATACAATCAATAAAATTAATATCTAATAATTTAAGACAAGCAGTTGCTATGGGTGAGAATTTAGAAGCTAGAACAAATATGGCTTATGCATCATTATTAGCTGGTATGGCATTTAATAATGCTAACTTAGGTTATGTTCATGCTATGGCTCACCAATTAGGTGGATTATATGATATGCCACATGGTGTTGCTAATGCAATGTTATTACCTCATGTTTGTAAGTATAATATAATATCTAACCCACAAAAATTCGCTGATATAGCTGAATTTATGGGAGAAAATATAGATGGTTTATCAGTTCATGAAGCAGCTGAAAAAGCAATAGATGCAATGTTTAGATTATCTAAAGATATAGGTATACCAACTTCATTAAAAGAAATGGGAATAAAAGAAGAAGATTTTGAATATATGGCTGAAATGGCCCTTAAAGATGGAAATGCGTTTAGTAATCCAAGAAAAGGTAATAAACAAGATATAATAAATATATTTAAAGCAGCATATTAATAAAAACATCTCGCACTATTTAAAATACCATACCAAAAAGGGGATGTTAATTAACGATATAAAAGTTGGGACAAGTATTTATTTACAATACTTGCCTCAACTTTTTTATTTTAAAAATTCCTCCAATACTTTATTAGAGCTTTTCAATCATATCGACTATTACAAACTTATAAAACAAAATGAAATAAAAAGTACTCCATAATTAAACTAGAAAAAGAAAGTAATTTAAGAAAATCAACAATATTAAAAATAATAAATCAAAATGAATACTCAATACCTAAAAATATATATATAATATCAGAAACTTATATTTTATTATAAAATGTGTATTTTAGCTTAGATTTATTAACCTTTTCATATAATATTTAAAATTAATAAATTGAAAGAATTAACCAAAATGATATAATTATCTTTAAAATGGAGGGGATAAAGATTATGAAGAAAATTATTATAGTAGAAGATGAAGAAAAAATTAGAATGGAGCTAAAAAATTTCTTATTAAACTATAAATATGATGTTGTATGCTTAACAAAATTTGAAAATATTATAGAAGATAGTTTAAAGTCTAAAGGACATCTAATCTTATTAGATATAAATTTACCTATATATGATGGGTATTATATTTGTAGAGAAATAAGAAAAAAATCTGATATACCTATAATTGTAGTAACGAGTAAAGATACAGAAATGGATGAACTTATGAGTATGAACTTAGGAGCAGATGATTTTATAACAAAGCCGTATAATACTCAAATTTTATTAGCACGAATAAATTCTATTTTAAAAAGAACATATAAAGAATCTAATACAGATATACTTTTATATAAAAAATTGGCATTGGATTTATCTAAAGATATTGCTATATTTGAAAATCAAGAAGTAGACTTAACTAAAAATGAATTTAGAATACTAAATTGTTTAATGAAAAATAAGGGGAAGATAGTATCAAGAGGAGATTTAATGGATGATTTATGGGACTTAGATTTATTCATAGATGATAATACTCTTACTGTTAACATAAATAGACTTAGAAAGAAATTAAGTGAAATTGGATGTAGTGGATATATAGAAACTAAAAGGGGGAGAGGCTATATAATGCCGTAACTATGAATATAAAAGATTATTTAAAAGATAGAAACTTAGCTATATTATTAAATTTTATATTTTTTGCTTTTGTAATTTTTATACTAAAAGCATCTCAAGTTGAAAGAGTAACAATAATTTTTACAACAATGCTTTGGATAGTTTTAAGTAGTATAGAAATTTTTTATGGATATTTTAAAAAGAAAAGTTACTACGATCAAGTAATAAATTCCTTAAATGAACTAGACAAAAAGTATTTACTACCAGTAGTTATAAAAAGACCATCTTTTTGCGAAGGAAAAATTTTATATGATGTACTTAGCATTACAGATAAATCTATGAATGAAGAAGTCAATAAATATAAATTTAATCAAGAAGAATACAGAGAATACCTTGATTTGTGGGTACATGAAATAAAAACTCCAATAGCAGCTAGCAAGTTAGTTATAGAAAATAATAAAAATGAACATACATTAAGTATTTTAGAAGAAATAGAAAAAGTAGAAGGTTTTATAGAACAAGCTCTTTATTATTCAAAGTCTAATGAAATAGAAATAGATTACATAATAAAAGAAACAGATTTAAGAAAGTGTATAAATAACACTATTAAAAGGAATAAAAACTTAATTAGGGAAAAGAAGATTTGTATAGATATACAAGATTTTAGAGAAATAGTTTATTGTGATGCAAAATGGATGGAGTTTATACTAAATCAAATTATAGTAAATTCTATAAAATACATAGGAGATAAAACTATAAATAAAAAGCTAGAAAAAGAACTTCCAAAGATAAGTATATACACAAAGCTTAAAGATAATAGCCTAGAATTATACATAAAAGATAATGGAATTGGAATAGATAAGAAGGATTTAAATAAAGTTTTTAACAAAGGATTTACAGGGATTAACGGAAGAAAACTAAAAAAATCAACAGGAATGGGACTTTATATATCAAAACGATTAGCAGAAAAGATGTATTTAGGATTAGATATATACTCTGTTGTTAATAAAGAAACTACTGTAAAACTAACATTTCCAAAAAGTAATATGATTCAAATATAAATAACCTTACATTATCGTAAGATAGTCGTAAGGTTATCTTATTAATTAAATCCTCTAAAGACTATAAAATAAAGTTATAAATTAAAAAATATGGAGGAGATAAAATGAGTACAGTTCTTAAGGTTAAAAATATAGAAAAATATTATGGAAATAAGAAAAATCTAACAAAAGCTATTAATAATATTTCGTTTGAAGTTGATAAGGGTGAATTTATAGGGATTATGGGACCTAGTGGAAGTGGTAAAACTACACTTTTAAATTGTATAGCAACAATAGATAAGGTAACTACTGGAAACATACAAATTGAAGATAAAGATATAACAACTTTATCAAGAAAAAATATAGAAAAGTTTAGAAGAGAACATTTAGGATTTATATTTCAAGAGTTTAATCTACTAGATACTTTAACTGTATATGAAAATATATCTTTAGCATTATCTATACTAGGAGTAAAGGGATCAGAAATAGATAAAAGAGTAAAAAGTGTATCAAGTAGACTTGGAATATCAGAAATATTAAGTAAATTTCCATACGAAATATCAGGAGGGCAAAAGCAAAGAGTAGCTTGTGCAAGAGCCATAATAAATGAGCCGTCTTTGATTCTTGCAGATGAACCAACAGGGTCACTAGATTCAAAGTCAGCAAGAGTTTTACTTGAAAATTTATCTGACTTAAATGAAAGTATGAATTCTACAATAATGATGGTAACTCATGATGCTTTTACAGCTAGTTATTGTAAAAGAATTTTATTTATAAAAGATGGGAAAATCTTCAATGAGTTAGTAAGAGGAAATGATGATAGAAAAGAATTTTTCAAAAGAATCATAGAAGTTGTTACTCTTTTAGGAGGTGACAATAACAATGTTATTTAAGCTTTCCAAAAGAAATGTTCAAAGAAGTATGAAAGATTATAGTATTTACTTTTTTACACTTGTTCTAGGAGTTTGTATATTTTATATATTCAACTCAGTAGAAGCTCAAACAGCTATGATGGATATGACAGATAATCAAAAAAAGCTAATGGAAGTTACAACTATGATAATTTCAATAGTATCAGTTTTTGTGTCTTTCATATTAGGTTTTTTAATAATATATGCAAATAACTTTATAATCAAAAAAAGAAATAGAGAATTTGGTATATATATGACACTAGGTATTAGTAGAAGTAAAATTGCTTATATGCTATTTTATGAAACTATAATAGTTGGGGTTATGTCTTTAGCAGTAGGACTACTTGTAGGTGTATTTTTATCTCAAGGACTAGCTTCAGTTACTGCAAAATTATTTTCAGTGGATATGAAAAAATATCAATTTATATTTTCAAAAGAAGCTTGTATAAAAACAATAATATATTTTAGTATAATGTTTTTTATAACTATGATTCTAAATTTTGTAGTAGTTTCAAGATATAAACTTATAAATTTAATAAATAGTCAAAAGAAAAATGAAAAGTTAAAAGGCACAAACTTAATATTATCTGTAGCACTATTTATAATATCTATAGTTTGTTTAGGATTTGCATATAAATTAATTTTAGAAAATGCTCTTGTAGACATAACAGATAATAATTTTAAACTATCTATACTTTTAGGAGTTGTAGGAACAGTATTATTTTTTAGATCTTTGGCAGGATTTTTAATAAAATTAGTTCAAAATGATAAAAACTTATATCTAAAAAATCTTAACACGTTCACTTTAAGACAATTAAACAGTAAAATTAATACAAACTATATATCAATGAGTATTATATGTTTAATGTTATTTATATCAATTGGGATGTATTCTTCAGCAATAGGACTAAAAAATGCCATGGAAAAATCAGCAGAGTCTCAAACCCCATATGATGTAACTGTCATAGAAACTTACAATCCTCAAGAAAAGACAAACTATAACAATGAAAAATTAAGTGAAATACTTAAAAAGTTAGATTTAAATGTAAATGATTATTCAAAAGAATATTTAGATTATAATTTTTACAAATCTCCTATAAAGTTTATTAAAATGTTTGAAAATACTTCAGATGATTTTTTATCTAAGCAATTAAAAGTTACGATGGATCATAATATTCCTATTATAAAACTATCAGATTATAATAAGTTAAATAAAATGGCAGGTAAAAAACCAATAAATTTAAAAGATAAAGAAGTACTTTTTGTTACAAATTCATCTACTATGGAGAACCCAATAAAAGATTATATAAAAAATAATAAAAGTATAAAAATAGGAAATGATGAATTTAAAATAAATGAAAACTATCAAAATCAATCTTTAGAAAATGATTTAGCAAAAGATAATTTTATAACATTTGTAGTTGAAGATAAATACGCAGATAAATATGATATAAGCCAAAAGTGTTTAAGTTTTAATTATGTAGGAGATAAAAAAGATACAGAAAATAATCTAACTAAAAATCTTGAAAAAAGTAAAAATAAACAAATTCAATATCAAAAAGACAATGGTTCAATTTTAATCTTTATAAGTAAACAAATGGTTTTAGAAATTAATATGTCTAATGCAGCTATGTTTTTATACATTGGTTTATATATAGGGATAATATTCTTAATATCTAGTGCAGCAGTACTTGCACTTAACCAATTATCTGGAGCAACAGAAAGTTTAGGAAGATATGAAATACTTAAAAAACTTGGAGTAAGCTCAAAAATGATAAACAAATCAATTTTTATACAAGTATTTATATATTTCTCACTTCCAATAGCACTAGCACTAGTTCATAGTTATTTTGGAATAAAGGTAGCAAATAACGTAATTAAAATATTTGGAGACTATGATACAGTAGGAACTAATGTGGTTGCAGTAGTGAGTATATGTGTAATTTATGCTATATACTTCTTTGGAACATGTAAAGGATATAGGAGAATTGTAAATAAGTAATTAAAGTATGTGCTATTGAAAGAACATAGATAGTCAATATTGGATATGATTCTTAATGATTGTATAATCATTGAATGAAAATAACTCATCCTATAATTAAAAGTTTAAACTATAAGATGAGTTATTTTCTATATATAAATTATAGCATATAAATAAATTTAATTATAGACTAGTTGGAAAGGTTGTATTCTTATATACTATTTTAAGTATAAATGAAATACAGAAAACATAAACATCGGGGGTAATATAATGAACTTATTTATGGCAAAGACAGATATTCATAAATTTGAAAAGGTAAAAGAGTTTATTGAAGAATTTAAAATAGGAGAGAATGACTTTATTTTTGCAAGTAAAGGTATATATGAACGAAATTTTAAAGATTTAGACATAAAGGCAACGGTAGCTTATAAAGATACATATGGAAATGGCGAGCCTACAGATATAATGATGGATGCGCTGTTAAAAGATTTTAATAAAGGTAACTACAAAAGAGTTATAGCCATTGGTGGTGGTTCAGTAATAGATATGGCTAAAATATTAGTTCTAAAAAATGAAAAGTGTACAGCAGATTTATTTGAGAAAAAGATAAAGTTAGAAAAAGTAAGAACATTGATAACAATTCCAACAACTTGTGGATCAGGGTCAGAGGTATCAAATGTTAGTATAACAGAAATAACTAAGTTAAACTCTAAACTTGGACTAGCAATTGATGAGTTATATCCAGATTATGCGGTACTTATTCCAGAGTTACTAGTAAATTTACCATATAAATTCTTTGCAACAAGTGCAATAGATGCGTTAATTCACTCTATAGAATCATTCCTTTCACCAAAAGCTAATATTTACACAGAGATGTTTAGTAAGCAAGCTATGGAAATAATAATAAAAGGGTTTAAAAGAATTGTTAAAGAAGGGCAAGATGCAAGAGTTTTAATGTTAGATGATTTTCTTATTGCTAGTAATTTAGCTGGAATTGCCTTCGGCAATGCAGGAAATGGAGCAGTGCATGCTTTATCATCTCCTTTAAGTGGAACATACCATGTATCTCATGGTGAAGCTAACTATCAATTTTTTACATCTGTTTTTAAAGTTTATAATAAAAAAAATCCAAATGGAAAGATAATAGATTTAAATATGATTTTAAGCGGATTACTAGAATGTGAAGTTTGTAATGTATATGATGAAATGGAAAAATTGCTAAGTAATATTATAGAAAAAAAATATTTAAGAGAGTATGGTATGAATGAGTCTGATATATTACTATTTACTGAAAATGTTATAGCTAATCAACAAAGGCTACTTAGTCAGAGTTATACTGAATTATCAAAAGAAGAGATTAAGGCTATTTATAATGAATTATTATAAATATTTAAGATTGAATTTTATATGTATTTGATTTTTATATAAATATAAATAAGCTTTTAGATTCAATAAATTAAGGTGGTATTTTCTAACCTGAAAATATGGATAGAAATACTTATATTAAATTAATAAAAAAATAAGTGCTTTAAAGTAATTAATAAATTACTTAAGGCACTTTTTATTTATAATACAAAAATCTATACGCTTAGTATTAATAAGGGTAAATGATAAAATCTAAATATAATAATATAGTGAGGAGAAAGTAATTAATATGATAAGAATGTTAGAAAATAAAGATATAGATAGAATAATGGAAATATGGTTAGAAAGTACTATAAAAGCTCACGATTTTATAGAAAAAAAATATTGGGAAGATAATTATAATACAGTAAAACATGAGTATATACCTGTATCAGATGTATTTGTCTATGAAGACGAAGAAGGCATAAAAGGATTTATAGCAATTATAAATAATGAATTTATAGGTGCATTATTTGTTGATAATAATTACCAAAGTTGTGGAATTGGTAGAAAGCTAATTGAACATACAATTAATTTATACGATAGCTTAGCTTTGTCTGTTTATAAAGATAATACAAAATCTGTAGAATTTTATAAAAAGATGAATTTTGAAATTGTTAGTGAAAGTATTGATGAGGGCACTATGGGTATTGAATATACAATGAGAAATAAAAGTAAAATTCATTAGGATATTTTTATTTCAAATTTAAATGGTTAAATGTGTTAAATGATTTGTACAATTCACCCCATAAAAAAATAATAAAAAATAGATAGATTAAAAAATGCCATTGTAGAGTTAATAAAGATTAAGAATATAGGTAGTATTAAGATATTTTAAATAAAAATAAAAATTTTTAAATATTTTGGCATCATCCTTGCTTTATATAAAGTTAAGAATTCTGAGGAATCTCAGAAAAATAAAATTTTATATAAACTTAAGAAAGGATGAATTTATAATGAATAAACTTGAAACGACAAAAGCACCAGGAGCTATTGGACCTTACTCTCAAGGATATCAAGTTGGAGATTTAGTATTTACATCAGGCCAAATACCAGTAAATCCAGAAAATGGTTCTGTACCTGCTTCTATATCAGAGCAAGCAGAGCAAAGCTGTAAAAATGTTAAGGCTATACTAGAATCAGCTGGAACTACTATTGAAAATGTATTTAAAACTACATGCTTTTTAGCAGACATGGCAGATTTTACAGCATTTAATGAAGTATATGCAAAATATTTTGTATCTAATCCAGCTCGTAGCTGTGTAGCAGTTAAGGAATTACCAAAGGGTGTGCTTTGTGAGATAGAAGCTATAGCTGTTATAAAAAAATAAATATTTAGTTTTACTTAAAAATTACAAATAAAAATTATAAAGGAGAATATTATTATGAAAATAACTGTAGTAGGAAGTCATTTATGCCCAGACACATTATACGCTTTAAATGAATTAAAAGGAAAAAATATAGAGATAGATTTTAAAAATTTATCAGCAAGCTTACCAGATTTAAAAGAATATTTAGCATTACGTGATGGATTAGAAATATATAGTGAGATAAGAAATATGGGTGGAATAGGAATACCATGCTTTATTTTAGAAGATGGAACAAAAACACTAGATTTAAATGAAGCATTAGGAAAATAATTTAATAGAAAAAATACGAATCCTCTCTTTATTAAAAAGGGAGGATTATTTATATATTTCAAATTTTGCCTTTTATATATAATATTGATATAATTTTACGTATCAAATATAATCCACTAGTGTATGAGGAGTAAAAATGGAAGGAAAAGGTTTAGGAATAATAACACTTAAAAAAGATGCAGGCGAAATATACGCCAAACAAATAAGAGATTTTTTAGGGAATAATATAAAAATAAACTTTTACTCATATGAAGAAGGTAACGTTACTTATTTCAATGAGAAATTAATTATTTTATCCGTAAGTTTAAAATATGAAGAGATTGTATCACTTTGTTCATCTGATACACAAATAATTATACCTAAATTAACTTTTGAAAAATCTAGCTTTAGCAAGATATCTAAAATAGACAAGAATGAAACTGTATACGTGTATAACTTATCTAGGAGCATGGCTTTAGAAACAGTAGCTCTTATACATAGATTAGGGAGTGGTATTTCAAATCTTGTACCTTGTTATCCTAAAATTGAAAGTATACCTGAAAATTCTATAATTTTAACACCAGGGGAAGAAATTTTTATACAAACTAATGGATGTGAAATTATTGATTTAGGATATAGAATAATGGATTTAAGTTGCATAGTTGATATTGCTATAAAGTTAAACCTTGAACATTTAATAAAAGAAGATTTATTAAAAAAGTTTATGGATAAAATTATCCCAACTAGCTACATTACAGAAAAACTTTTAATAACTCAAACTAAGTTAGAAAATCAATTTGATTTTTTATTATCTTCAATAGATGAGGGAATAATCTGCGTAAGTAATGATGGTATAGTTCAATTTTATAGTCATGTAGCTAAAGATATACTAGGTATAAATGAAAATGAAATGATAGGGAAGCATATTTCACAATATATAAAAACTTGTAATTTTGATAATATCGTAGATAAGGAAATAACTCACCTTCAAAAACTTACTAAAGTAAATAATATAGATATAAATTTAGAAGTTAGATACACTAATATAAATTTTTTTAGTGGATATATAATAAAAGTTGCTAAGTTTTATCAAATAGAAAAGAAGCAGGCTAAACTTAGATCTCAGCTAATGAATTCGGGAAATGTGAGTAAGTATACCTTTGATGATATAATTGGAGATAGTGAAAATATACAAAACACTAAGAATATTGCCTATAAAATGGCTCAATCTAACTCATCAATTTTAATAATGGGCGAAAGTGGAACTGGTAAGGAGCTATTTGCACAATCTATCCATAGTTCATCAACTAGAAGGGAAGGCCCATTTGTAGCCGTTAACTGTAGTACATTCCAAGATGGACTTTTGCAAAGTGAATTATTTGGATATGAAGAAGGAGCTTTTACAGGAGCTAAAAAGGGTGGGAAAATAGGTTTATTTGAACTTGCTAATAATGGAACTATTTTTTTAGATGAAATTGGTGAGATGGACTTAGGGTCTCAGGCAACACTTCTTAGGGTAATACAAGAAAAGCAAATTAGAAGAGTTGGTTCTGATAAAGTTATTGATGTAGATATAAGAATAGTTGCAGCTACTAACAGAGATTTAAAGAAATTAGTTTGTGAAAATAAGTTTAGAAAAGATTTATTTTATAGATTAAATGTACTTCCTTTAAAAGTTAGTCCACTTAGAGAGCGTAATGAAGATATATTTTTAATATTTGATTCTTTTAAGAAGAATCTTGATATTAATTTTAAATTATCAGAGGAAGTTGTTAAGATCTTTAAATCATACCATTGGGAAGGTAATATAAGAGAGTTAAGGAATTTAGCTGAATATTGCTCTTATCTAGGGAAAAATATAATAGAAGTATCAGACTTGCCAGAATATATTACTGAATCAATGGAATGTAAAAATTATTGTGAGAGCTTACTAATGAAGAGTAGCAATATAGAAACTCCAAAGTTTAAGAGATCTATAAATGACTATATATTTGTATTAAGAAAAGTTAATGAAGCATACTCAAATAAAGTTAGAATTGGTAGAAGAAAAATTTATGAGTATGCAGTAGCTGAAGGTATATTTTTAACAGAGCAACAAGTTAGAAGTATTCTTTTAGAACTTCAAGATTATGAATTTATAAAAATTTTATCTGGACGTGGTGGTTCTATAATTACAGATAAGGGAAGACTTTTTTTAGAACAGAATAGATAATTATAATTTAAATAAATTGTAACAAACCAAAAAATGGGTTCAATGGGGTAAGAAATTAACCCGTTGAATCCATTTTCTGTTTTAAAGGGTTAAATGGGGGAGCATGTTAAATGAAATTAATAATTCAAAGTACTTTACTTAAAAGAGAAACTATTAAAACTATTGAGTTTGAGAGAATTTTATTTATTTTTTTATATTTATAAAGTTGGCACGGCTATTGCTTTATATAAAAATGTAATTAAAAATACGGAGGTAAAGTAATTATGAATTATAATTTTGAAACTTTAGTAGACAGAAGTAATAATTTTTCAGCAAAATGGTCAGAGATGAATAAAAAATATGGAAGTAATGACCTTCTTCCTATGTGGGTAGCTGATATGGATTTTAAGGCAGCTCCATGTATAATTGATGCTATGAGGGAAAGATTAGAACAAGGCATATATGGATACACAACTAGACCAGATTCTTATAATGAGTCAATTGTAAACTGGGCAGCTAGAAGATACGGATGGGAGATAAAAAGTGACTGGTTAATATTCAGTCCAGGTGTTATACCATCAATAAGTTTAATAATACAAGAAATGACTGATAAAAATGACAAGATAATGATACAAGAACCAGTTTATAGTCCTTTCAACAGTGTTGTAAAAGAAAATGGCAGAAAATTAGTTATAAGTCCATTAATTAAACTTGAAGATGGAAACTATGTAATGGACTATGAAGATATAGAATCAAAGATAAAAGATGTAAAGATGTTCCTATTATGTAATCCACACAATCCAGTAGGTAGGGTTTGGACTAAAGAAGAACTAAAAAAACTAGGGGAAATATGCTTAAAAAATAATGTAAAAGTTATTTCAGATGAGATACATAGTGACATAATTTTCAAAGGGCATAAGCATGTTCCTTTTGCATCAATAAGTGAAGAATTTGCACAAAATAGTATAACTTGCATGGCACCAACTAAAACATTTAATATAGCTGGATTACAAATGTCTCAAGTTATATTACCAAATAAAGATGATTACAAGATATTAGATGCGGCATTTGCTAGATTAGATATAAGAAGAAATAATGCATTTAGTTTAGTAGCAACACAAGCTGCTTATAACCATGGTGAAGAATGGTTAAATGAATTCTTAGAATACATAGAAGATAATATGGATTTTGCAATAAAGTATATAGAAGAAAATATGCCTTCATTAAAAGTGAAAAAGCCAGAAGGAACATATTTGTTATGGGTAGATTTTAGTGAAACTGGACTAAGTGACGAAGAAGTTGCAAAGGCTTTAGTTGAAAAAGGTAAGGTTGCATTAAATAATGGAGTAGCTTTTGGAGTTGGCGGAAAAGGATACCAAAGAATTAATTTAGCTTGCCCTAGATCTATGGTAGAAAATGGATTAGCTAGAATAAAGAAAGCTATTACTGAGTAAGAAGGATGCTTACTACGAAATAGATTAATTAGAACAATCTATTTCGTAGTAAATAAAAAGTTAGTTCAATCAAAGAAAACGTTATTGTAACGTATTATCAAATGGGGGAATTATAAAATGAGTAAAACTGTTGAAAAAAGAAAACCGACATTTAGGTATGCAGCACTAGTAATGATCGCAATAATAGCTTTAACAACTACTGGTATGGTTGTATTTAATGCATCTATAACAACAATGTTCTTATTATCTTGGTTAATAGTGGTACCAGCAGCTATGAGGCTAGGGTATACTAATAGTGAGATTGAGGAATTAGGATTTGAAGTTGGGAAGGGAGCTTTTCAATCTAATTTAATTATACTTTCTGTTGGAGTATTAATTGCTACTTGGATAGCAGCTGGTACTATTCCTACAATAGTTTATGGTGGGCTTACAATAATAACACCTAAATATTTCTTAGTTACATCATTAATAGTATGTTCATTAACATCTTTAGCTACAGGAACTTCTTGGGGAACTTTAGGAACTTCTGGTATAGCTTTAATGAGTATTGGTACTAGTATGGGGGTTCCTGCTGGCTTAACAGCTGGGGCGATAATATCTGGTGCATTCTTCGGTGATAAGATATCACCACTTTCAGATTCTACAAATTTATCAGCTGCAGTTTGTAAAACAGATGTTATAACTCATATAAAACATATGATGTTATCAACAACTCCGGCTTATATAATATGTATTATTTTATATACAGTTATAGGATTTAAATATGCTAACAATACTATAGATTACAATCAAATAAATCAAGTAATGAAAGTTTTAAGTGATAATTTTAATATCGGTTTTATTGCGATAATTCCAATAATATTTTTATTTACTTTATTATTGTTACAAAAGCCAGCTATAGTGTCTATATTAGCTTCTGGTGCGCTAGGGGCAGTTATAGCATTTATTCAAGAAGGAGAAAGTATTAATAATTTATTAAATTATATGCTTAATGGATTTTCTATAGATACAGGTCTTACTTATACAGATCAATTACTAAACCGTGGTGGTATAATGAGTATGGCTGAAACTGTACTATTAGTATTTATAGTATTTGTAATAGCCGGTATTCTTCAAAAAACAGGTTTCTTAGATGTACTATTACAACCTATATTAAATAAAATAGGAAACTCTAGAACTAAGCTAATAGGATCTACATTTATAGCAAGTTATGCAGCAAATGCATTTAGTTCTTCTATGATGTTTACTTCTGTATTTGTAGGTACTATAATGTCACCTTTATACAAAGATTTTAAGTTAAAACCAGAAAACTTATCTAGAATTATACAAGATACTGCAACACTTGGCGCTCCATTAATTCCGTGGAACTCTAATGCAATCTTTTGTAGTCAAACTTTAGGTGTTAGTGCATTTGAATTTATACCATACTGTTTCTTAAGTTGGATAACTCCAGTAATAACATTTATATACGGAGTTACTGGATTTACAATGAATACTTATACAGAAGAGGAACTTAAAGCATTAGAAGAAGAAGAGGTTAATGTCATATAAAAAGTAAGGAGTAATTAATTATGGAATTTCATTATTATTATTTAATCCAAGATATTGTTGGGCTAATAGCAGCTTTTATAGGATTAAGAATGGTTACATTATGCTTTAGAATCATGTTATCTGGTAAGATGTCCAAAAATATATTTTTGATTGCACTGAAATATGCTTTAGTTACAATCTCAGGAGTTAATTTGTTAATTAATCAATTTGGATTAAAACCTTGGATTATAAGTATAATACTGATATTCATATCAACTATAATTGCACCAAAAGAAAAAAGTAGGGGAATTAAAATAGAAAATTAAATTTACAAGCAAAAAGGTATTATCAAAATCTTGATAATACCTTTTATTCACTACTTAAGTAGTGAAACACCTTTGTTATAGTATTCATCCATCATATCTTTAGGGACCATACTTCCTCCAGTCGCCCAAGCTATATGAGTTATATTTTCTATTTTATCTTCAAGATTATTAGCTTTTAAATATTTCTTACCTTCTTCAGAAGTAAGTATATTTATTATACCTGGGACACCGGCAAGTGCTGAAGGTTCTAAGAATATATTTTCACTATCAGCCATTTTAGTTAATAATCTGTACATATTTTCATCAGTAACAGAGTAGCATCCACTCATTAATTTTTCTAATGTTTTACCAACAAATCCAGAAGCTCTACCAACAGCTAATCCATCAGCAGCAGTTATATTGTCTATTCCAAAATCTTGAACAGATACTTTATCATGCTCACCAGTCATACATCCTATCATCATACATGGAGAGTGTGTTGGTTCAGCAAAGAAGAAGTGTACGTTATCTTTGTATAAAAGTTTAAGTCCAAAAGCCACTCCACCAGGACCTCCACCAACACCGCATGGTAAGTATACAAATAGTGGATGATTAGCATCTACTTTTACGTTCATATCTTTTAATTGCTTATCTAGTCTTTTAGCAGCAACAGAGTATCCTAAGAATAAGTTTTTAGAGTTTTCGTCATCTACGAAGTAGCTATTAGCATCTGCTTCTGCTTGTTTTCTTCCTTCTTCAACAGCTTTACTGTAGTCAGATTCGTATTCTATAACTTCAACACCTCTGCTTCTTAATAAGTCTTTTTTCCATTGTCTAGCATCTGCAGACATATGAACTGTAACTTTGAAACCAAGTTTAGCACTCATTATACCTATACTTAGGCCTAAGTTTCCAGTCGAACCAACTACTACAGAATATTGAGAAAAGAATTTTCTAACTTCATCACTATCTAATTTAACATAGTTGTCTTCTAATGATATTATGTTGTTTGCTAAAGCTAAATCTTCAGCATGTTTTAATACTTCATATATTCCACCTCTAGCTTTTATAGATCCTGACACTTTAAGGTGACTGTCACATTTTAATAGTAGATTTCCAGCAAGCTTTTCACCACAAATTTCTTCTAACTTAGCTTTCATATTATCTATTTTAGCTATTGGAGATTCTATTATTCCATTTTCTGATTGAGTTTCAGGAAATACCTTTGCTATGTATGGAGCAAATCTATTTAATCTTGCTTCTGCATCTAGTACATCAGCTTCAGAAAGCGAAACATTTTCCATACCTTTATCAAAATTAGTATGAAGTGGATTTATCCATATTGATTCTTTTAAGTCTATTATTTCTTTTAATAAAGGATATTCTTTAATCCAAGTTGATATTTCTTTGTTTAAAACTTTTGTATTAGGCATAATAATAACCATCCTTATATTTTTATTTTTAATTCTTACATATATTTGTTAATGTTGATTAAGTATTAATTAATTTTATTTAATATTGTTAAATAATACTTAACTAATATTAGCATCTTTTATAAATGACGTCAATTATATTTAATTATTTTTATAAAAATTAAATATAATTTAATTAAATTGCTAAGAATAATTTATATTGATATAATTATTTAATGATAATTTTAAATATACGAATGAGGTAAATTAATATATGAATGAAGTAGATATATCAAGAAATATTACTGAATATAGAAAAAGAAAAAATTTGACCATAAAAGAATTAGCTAACTTAACAGGTGTAACGCCTTCTTTACTTAGTCAAATAGAAAAGGGGACATCGAACCCGTCTATAAATACACTAAAACAAATTTCTAAGGCTCTAGATATACCATTATTTAATTTTTTTATAAATGATAATCCAACTGAAAATTTAGTAGTTAGAAAAGATAGTCGTAAAAAAATAATGTTTGCTGAGGATGATAGCTTTGCTTATGAATTATTGACTCCAAATTCACAAGGAACCATAGAGTTTATGCTTATGAAGATACCTAAAGGTGAGTCATCTTCAAAAGAACTCTTTAGTCATAAGGGGGAAGAAGTGGCTTATGTTATAAAAGGTTGTGTAAGTTTACATTTGATGAGTACAGTTATTGAGTTAAACTGTGGAGATAGTGTAAAAATACCACCACATTCAAATCATAAGTGGGAAAATAATACTGATGAAGATTGTGAAGTTATATTTGCAGTAACACCTCCATCATTCTAGAAAATAATAAAATAAATTAGAAAAATCAAAGAACTTATATAAAAACATACCTAAAGTTACAATCAATTTGGGTATGTTTTTATATATTGCCATAATTATTCTGTTTAAATTCATTAAAAAAGTATATTAATTATAATAAGAAATAATTATAAATAATAAAAATTTAAAATAAACATAGAGAGAAAGGCATGCTATGGAAGAAACAAAACTTATAAAGATGATAAATAACAATCCATTTGTTATAAAAACTATAAACAATCCAACAGATGAGATGAAGTTATTAGCTATAAAGAAAAATGGGCTTGTATTAGAATATATAGAAAATCCAACTATAGAGATGCAAGAACTAGCTATAGATAATAATGCTAGAGCAATTAAATATATAGACAAACCAACAGAAGAGATGATGATAAAAGCTGTAAGCGATGGCTGGACTATTTTAGATTGTATTAAAAAACCAACTGATAAAGTAATTAAGTTAGCTATAGATAAAGCTGGATGGGCTATTAAATATGTTGAAAATCCAAGTGAGGAGCTACAATTATTAGCAGTAAAAAAAGATTACGATTCACTAAAATATATAAAAAATCCTTATGAAAGTGTGCAAGAAGAGGCTGTGAAAATAAGTTATGATGCATTAAGATATATAGATTCACCTAGCTATAATGCACAGATTTTAGCTATTAAAAGTAATGAAGCAGCTATTAGATTTATAAAAAACTTAGATAAAAATAAAATGTTAGAATTTTTAAAGGTAAATATTTTAGTAATTAAATATATTCAAAATGAGATAGCTAAAGATGAATTAGAAGAAGTATTAAAAGAAATGCTATCAAAGGAAGATGTTGAAGAAAAATACGTTAGAGATTTTTTAAATTGTAAAACTATAGATAAAAATAATGATAATATATCAATGGACAAGATAATGTTCATTTATAAATACGGAAGTAAAAAAGCTAAAAAAATAGCTGTAGATGAAAAACTTAAGATGATATAGGAGAAATAAAAAATGAATTTTATAGATACATTAAAGAGCGTTGACTTAGTTTTAGCTACTGGGGAAGTACCTCTAGTAGTTGGAGAGAGTGGAATCGGAAAAACAGCTTTAGCAAAAAGGCTTGCTAAAGAAAATAATTGGAGTTTAGTTGTTATTGATGGAAATCTTCTTAAAGAAGGTGAAATAGGTGGTCTTCCAACTATAGCATCTTATTTAGGCGTTAACTCTAATGGAGATGAGATAGAAAAGAAAACAACAGTATATGCAGTTCATAACAAGTTAAGAGAAATTGACGAAGAAATATCTAAAGGAAATACAGTTCTTTTATTTATAGATGAAATAAATCGTTGTGAGCATACGGTACAACAAGAACTTATGAACTTAATATTAAATAGAGAAATAAATGGATATAAGTTACATGATGATGTAAAAATTTTAGCAGCAATGAATCCATCAAGTAAGTATGGTTCAGACTTTGATTACCAAGTTGTAGATATGGATGCAGCTCAAGAAAATAGATTTGTATGGTTAAACATGGAACCAGACCATGCACAATGGTTAAGATGGGCAATTGATTCTGGTATTGAGCAAAAAGTCATAGAGTTTATATCGACATTCCCAGAGTATTTACACAAAATAAATGAAGGAGATGTATCAGCAACTCCAAGAAGTTATGAAAGAGTTTCTAAAAGTTACAAGGTATATAAGGAGCAAAAAGATTCAATACCAAAGGCTGTATTTTTAAATGTAATAAAAGGAAATGTAGGAAATGTTATCGCGGAGGAATTTATAAGTTTTATTGAATCAGATTATAGTCCACTTATATCTTATGAAGAGGTTTTTTGTGGAGAAACTTTAAGTGAATCTATTATAGAAAGATTAAAAAAAGAAAGTCATACAAGACTTTATTTATCAGCAATGAATATTTTAAGAGATTTAGAATCTAATATAAAAAATGGAGATTATGAATCAAGTTATTATATTAATAGATTTGTACAGTTTTTAAAAGCATATCCTATAGATTTAATGGTAGGAATTATGAAAGAAATCAAAAATAGCTATAAAAAAGTATATGAAAAAGCGATAGAAAATGAAGAATTCGTAGAGGCTTACTTTGAATCTTATAAACTAATAAGGGGATAGCTTATGGAAATTTACTTTGATAAACAAAAAAGAGATCTTTATTATAAAGCAGAAAAAATTATAGATACGTATGCTATGTTAAAAGCAAATCACAAGGGTGAAAAATTTGAGATAGACATACCACAAGATTTCAAAAATGAATTTTTTAGTTTAGTAGATAAAGTTAATTTAAGCCTTATGGAAGATAAAGATAATTTCTATGGATATTTTTTATTTCAAACATCAAGAGAAATAAGATTTGATATAAGTAGTCCTACTGCTATAAATTTTAAAGGAGCTAAGTATGTTATATACTTTAACCCAATAATTTTTTTAGATCTTAATATGAAGCAAATGGAAAGTACAATTAAACATGAAATTCTTCATGTAATATCTATGCATTTAGTAAGAGCAAAAGAATTAAAAGGAAAGTATAGCACATTAGCTATTAATATGGCTATGGATATAGTGGTTAATAAATATTTAAATAATTTACCACCATATGCTGTTACTTTAGAAAACGTAAATGTAAAATACAATTTAAAACTTGAACCTTATGAGCCTTTTGAATACTATGTAGAAAAAATTCAAACTGAATTAGATTTACAAGAAGTAGATAAAGATGGCGAAGAAGATGATACTCGTCAGTCTAATGATATAGAAACTGAATACAATCCAGAAAAAACTCATGATATTTGGGAAGATTCTAGTAATATAGATGAAGAAACTCTTAAAGAATTTACCCAAAAAGCTATTAATAATTCTCAAAAAGGTAAAATTCCAGAATACTTAGATGGTA
Source organism: Terrisporobacter sp. (assembly GCA_029851945.1). Next base: position 60,478 of record JARKUZ010000089.1, read on the forward strand.
TGATATCATCACTTAAAAATAGTAAAGGCGAATTGCCTTGGAACTTATATCTTAATAGATTGATGGGAACAGTCGAAAGTAATAAAAAGAAGACTATAACAAGAAGAAATAGAAGACAGCCAAATAGATTAGATTTGAGGGGCCAGTTGAGATCTCATAAAGCAGAAATAGCTGTTGCACTTGATATAAGTGGAAGTATTAGTGATGAAGAATTTAAACAGGCTATTAAGGAAGTACTTAATATAGTAAAAAATTATAACCATGAAATTACAATTATAGAATGTGACAATGAAATTAGACGTGTGTACAAAGTCAAATCTGTAAAAGATATAAAAGAAAGACTTAAAAGGAGAGGCTCAACTAAGTTTAGCCCGGTTTTTGAATATGCTAATAATAAAAAAATTAATTTATTGGTATATTTTACTGATGGTAAAGGAGAAGACAAGCTACAAGTAATACCTAGAGGGTATAAGATTTTGTGGGTTATTTCTGGCAGAGGAGACAAACTTTCATTAAGAGAGCCTTATGGAGCAGTTAAAAAACTTAGCAAGGTTAAAATAAAAGATGATACATTAGACATGAGTGATGTTAGAAATGATGGATATTCAATGAATAACCAAGCTCCAATTTTATAAATATTATAGTGGGTATGCTTAAAAAAGTATTGATGGAAACATCAATACTTTTTTTAATTTATTAAAGCAATACTATTATATTTATAATTAAACTATTTTATTAAAGTTTTTTACCTAAACAAGCCATATAAATTACAAACTCATTTTCTCCATCTAAATCTAGCATGTTATCAATTATATCCTGATCATAGATTCCAATAGCACAAGTCCCGTAATTAAGAGATTCTGATGCTATGTAAAGATTTTGGCAAACATGACCAATATCTATAAGTATTTTTTTATGAGCAGTTATACTAAATTTATGTTCACTTCTATATGGAATACAACTCCAAGCAAACACAACGGCACTTTTAGATACAAAACCTTGAACAAAAGGTTGATTTGGAGTTGCTTTATCGATTTCATCATCTATATTATTTAAAGTTTTTATAAATAAAAGTTTATGCTCTAAAGGTAAATATCTATAAACTCCACTCTTTAAATTATCAACATTATTTATTATTAAATATGTTTCAAAGGGATGAGTACAACCAGCAGAAGGTACAGTTCTTAAGGCGCTAAATTTATCTTTTACAGTTTGGATTCCTTGAGTAGCCCAAAGTAAATACGAAAGTTCAGCTAAATTTATTTTTTCATTACTATACTTTCTTATACTTCTTCTGTCATTTATACAATCTAGTACGTTAGGTTTAACTAAAATGTCTTTGCTTACAGGAGGTAATTCTATTAAATTAGAATTTGAATCATATTCTTTTTGGAAAGAAGGAGCGGGTATTCCTTTTTGTTTATCGGTTTTTATCTGTTTTAGTATTTCAAAATCAGCTTTAAAAAATTCTCTGTTTTGTGCAATTTTATCCATAGATGTCTCCTTATTAAAATGTATAAATTTTTATACTTATTATATCATATATATAAATATAGGGTAAAAAAGTGCAAATGGTAAAATTTTCATATTTAAAGTTTAATTACATATAAAAGGAATCATCAAATAAAAAATGAATAAATATTTTAATTCAACAATAATGAATATTTGGATAAATAGAATGTACTAAAAAATATTAAAATTATTTTAAATTAAAAAAAACTATTTAAAATTATGTAAAATTATGTATAATTAAGATAGATGACTAAAAATTACATATTAGCAAATCTAGGGAAATCTAGAGACGCAAAGCTAAAGGGGCTAAGGTAAAATTATACTATGCCAGCCAGTTGCCAAAGAATTGATATTCTTTGTTTTTATAGAGTTATCTTATGATACAATCGTAAGATTGTTTTATGGTGTTTACTTTAGATGGCAACTACCCTTTATATAGAGGGTAGTTTTTTATTTCATAAAAACAACTATAGCTCTATGGCAAGACTATATTTCAAAATTTGGGTAAAATATTTAGTTATTGTAAATTCATATAATATAAGAGGGAGAATATTATGAAGAAAAAGATAGCATCAATATTGGCCATATCTGTTATAGCAACAAACAGCACACCTGCTTTAAACGTTTTTGCTAATGAAGTAATAAAGGAAAAAGCATTAGCAATAGAGGAACAAGTTACTAAAACTATGACTGTTAGTGATTTTAAAATAAAGAACAATCCTAACTTCGCTAAGTATAATGAACTTTATAGAGTCGGGATACAGTCTATAACAAACAATGGAAGAAGTTATCCAGGAACTAAGATAGAAAATGCTATAGATGGTAAACTTGACACACATTGGGAGACAAACACTAGAAATACAAATGAATTTAAAAATGAAGTAACTGTAGAGTTTAAGGAAATAGCGGAGATAAATAGATTAGCGTATGCTACAAGACAAGATGGTGCTAAAGGTAAAG
>JARKUZ010000092.1 GCA_029851945.1 Terrisporobacter sp.
CATAGATGAAGATAGTGTATATGTTTTTTTAGAGATAAATAGACTTAGAGATGATGATAGTTTTAATACAGATGAAGTTATGCAGAAATCTTATATTATAGATTCTAAAGAGTTAGTAGAATTTATAAGTGAAAATACTTAAAAGAATTAAGGTTGATACAAGAACTTATACAGATTTAAGGAGAAATTTCATATGAGAAAAAATATTATAATTTTTATCACAATAGCATCTATATTATTAATTTTTTGTTTTTCAATTGACCATAATTTCGGTCGCTCTTATCATCATTTTCTTACTAAATCAACTGATTTAAACAAAGAAAACGTTGAGAATATATATTTAAACGAAGAGATTGACAATGAAAAAATAGTATCTAAATATGGTAAAATATCAAATTTAAGCCGAGATAATATTTTATACAATTATTATTTCTTAAAAGAAAATATTGAAATTGCAACAAATAAAGATGACAATAAAATAATTAGATTTGTTGTAAATGATAAAAATGTAAAGACAGAAAAAGGAATAAAAATCGGAGATAAAAAAGATAAAGTAGTTAAGTTGTACGGTGATAATTATTATACTCGTTTAGAGCAAGGTGTTAATATTATTGGTTATGTAGACAAAGAAAAAAATTGGTCTATAGAGTTTTGGTTAGAAGAAGATGATAGGGTAGATTTTTATAGACTTGATTATAATTTTATGGAATAAAGTGATATATGGTATAGTGAATTGTACAAATATATATTTATAATATTAATATATTGTGAATTAAAAATTATTCCTATAATATTACAGAAAATACAAACTTGAAAGGAGACTATAAAAATAATGATTATACTAATTACAGGTTGTTCTCATACTGGAAAAACAACACTAGCACAAAAAATACTAGAACAATATAAATTTCCATATTTGTCTATAGACCATTTAAAAATGGGACTTATAAGGAGTGGAAATACAAATTTAACGCCAGAAGATGATACTGAACTTACTACATATATTTGGCCTATTGTTCGAGAAATTATAAAAACAGCAATAGAAAATCATCAAAATCTTGTGGTAGAAGGATGCTATATTCCTTTTGATTGGAAGAAGGATTTTAATGATGAATATTTGAAGGAAATTAAATATTATTGTTTAATTATGACTAAAAAATATATAGAAAAACATTTTTCAGAAATAAAAAAATATGCAAATATAATTGAAAAGCGTGTTGATGATTCATTTTGTACTGAAGAAATGATGACAAAGGAAAATTCTATAAATTTAGAAATGTGTAAAAAATATGATTGTGAATATATATTAATAGATGAAAACTATGAAGTTAATATTAAATTATAAATTTCAATAAAGTAGATGACAGAGTATATAAGAAATACTGGGATAATTCTAAGGTTCATTTTGTAGAAAAAGATGTGTAAATTCTAATTTGTAGAGCTGATTAAGTGAATAATTGTTATATAATGCGAAATAGATATTATTTGTAGAGCATTTTATATAGAGAGATAAATACCAATTTATTAGCTTATATAACAGAGGGGGGATTAATATTGGTTGGAGATTTAATTAACATTATGTTTTCTAGTTTTACATTTTACATTATCTACAGTCTATTATATAGAGTAAATCAAGTTAATCGTTATGTAAAAAAATCAACTTTAGATGGTACATATAGTGAAGAATATAAATTAATGTATAGTAATCATTTGAAAGGCCAGTGTATTGGGGCTTCTATAATAATAGGAATTATTAATTTATTAGAAAAATTTACGAACATAATATTCGCTATAGCAATAGGTGCTATTATAGGATTATGTTTAAGAGCTATTTTTAATAAGTATTACCCTAATCCTAAAGATAATATATAAAAAAATATATATGTAATATAGTTGATTATACACAATTTTAATAAATTGAGGAATAAAAAATATGGAGAATAAACTACTATGAAAAAAAGAGTTCTATATTTTATAATTACTAGTCTAGTTATGCTGATGGGACTGCTATCGAGGAAATTTATGTTTATATTCCCTAAGAATATTGCCCCATTTGTAGGAGATATGTTTTGGGCTATGATGGTTTACTTTGGTTTTAGGTTTTTACTTCCAAAGTTAGCATTATTAAAAAGTTTTAATATAGCACTTATTTTTTCTTTTGCTATAGAGATAAGTCAGCTATATCAATCTAATTGGATAAATACCATACGCAAAACTACTATTGGAGGTCTAGTACTTGGACATGGTTTTTTGTGGATGGATTTAATAAGCTATACTATAGGGGTTATAATTGCTGTAATAATAGATAAAGCGTTAAGTCATGCTAAATCTAATAAAGAGTGAAATTGAAGAAACGGGAAATAGAATTGTAAAGTTGCTATATAATACGCAATAATGATATTTTTTATATCATATATTTAAAAATTATTTGGAGGGGAAATATATGTTAAATAATTGGAACTTTAAGAAACATATAATTATGTCAATAATAATTTCAATGATTGTATGTTTACTGTCATATATTATAATTAATCCATCAAGCTCAGCAGTTACGGGGTTACTTTTCACAAATGGAGTGGTTATGTCTATAAATACGGGAATTGTTAATATAGTTGTCATAACATCAATAACATTACTATTAACTTTATTTAGTTATAAAATAATAAAAAAATAACTAATAACTTATAATCCATCGAGTAGATTAGATGAACAATTATTATATAACGTGAAGTAAAGGCTAAATAAATTTAGAGAGAAAAAAATTATGGATATTTCATCAGTATATACTATAGGTATATCTATAATTAGAGCAAGATATTTAATTGGGAATAGCATAGGAAATAGATTGATTTGTTTCAACAAATGTCAAGTACATAAAGATGAAACTAGAATTTGTAGGGGGCGCTTATGGATAAAAAGACTGTAGGAATAGTAGTTGAAAATGATTATGATGATATACTTTACCATGAAAATAACTTTTTTATAGAAATGGAAATTGGTAAAAATGATGATTTAAGGCTTACACTGGAATATAAGCTTAGTGAAATACTAGACGAAAAAGCATTTAGGATAGATAAGATTTCTAAAAAAACTCATAAGATTGATTTATCAAACCAATGCAATAATACTGAAACTATTATCATGTACTTAGTTAAGGTTTATATGTACAGAGATAATTCGAAATTTTTGTCTAAAGAAGATATTCTAGATAATCTATCTACATCTTTATACAGAGACTATTATCTAAAATATATTATAAGATATGACAAGTATCGTTATCTAGTAGACTCATGTGTGTCTACGATTATTTATCTATTTTGGATTATATATATACTTGGGTTTCCTACTGAAATTAGAACTAAATTTTTATTCGATACTTTATTTTATAACTTTTGGATCGCTATTCTTATGTACATAGCACTGCCAGTATTTATTTTATATAAGTTTATTGTACCTAGTATTGTAAATTATTTATTAAATTATGATATAAGTAAAAAAACTCTTAAGATAAGCAGGTGGCTATATAGGATAGCAAATATTTTATTTTTCATTATTTTATTTAAAGATACGTGGAGTAAGTAATACTTAAAACAGGTTTAAAAATACCGACTGCAATCTTCAAATTTTTAATAGAATGAGAAATAATAGTTATATAAATATAGGGATATTGAGGGGGAATTAACTAGTGTGGAAAAAGATTTGGAACATATTTAGATATTTATTATTAGTTATATTAATTATAGGTACTATTAATGCACTATATTTACATGAATTAAAACTTATGTTTGATGGAATTATACTTATTTTGTTTTGGATATCAATGATACTAAAAGATAAATCATCAGATAAAAATAAAGTTGCATCAATCGTATATTATAGTACTGCTGTAATAATAGCAGCTTCTATTATTCTTGAAGTATTTTTCGGATTAAATATTTAAAAAATTGATGTATTTACTAGAAGAGGGGGAAAGAAATGGAAGGTTTGTGGATAATGATAATAGCTACAGTTTTATCATCAGCAACTTTTAGTTTTTTATTTTATATTTTAAACTACAGGATATGTGGTGTATTTGAGCCAATGCAAAGAGATTTAGGTAGTTTAAGTAATGTAAATAGACGTATTTTAAGCTTTGCGGGTTATGTCTTGGTAATATTAATAACTGCTTTTTTGAAGGTGAGCTTAGGCGTTAGTAGTATTATATGCGGTTTAATTTTAGGATTTCTAGGATCTATAATAGATACATGCTTTAGAAATAATATTATAGAAATTATTACTAACAAAAATAATGAACAATTTTAGTAAATTACGAAATAAGACTATCTTAGAATACTTCAATTACAAAGATAGATTTATTTTAATTTTAAGTGTATTATTAATAATAAGAAAATAAGATTATTTAAGTTTATCAAATAAGTCAGGGGAAATCTAAGAAATATATAATTTTTGAAAAAATCAATTTATTAAATAGGAGAGATAACTAAAAGGGGATAATAAAGGGAATATGAAAAATAAAAAAGTTTTAACTATAGTATCAGCGTTAATTTTAATATTATCAACAGGATGTACAAGTTCAAATATAACAGAAATAAATGTTGTAGCAACGACAGACTTGCATGGTGAAATACCATACAACATAACTGAATACATAAAAATAGAAAAAGAAAATAATATAAACACAGTAGTGGTAGATGCAGGAGATTTCTTTGATATTAGGGTTTATGGAACTCCGATGAGGAAATATTTTGATGATAGACAAAATAATGTAGAACAAGGAAAAGAGCAATATATAGAAATGCCATTAGCGAAAGAAATGAAAGATGCTGGGTATGATGCTGTAGTTCTAGGAAACCATGAATTTGTATCAAACAATAAATTTTATCTAGATAATATGGTATCAGACTTTGAAAAATATAATGTAGACATCTTATCAGCAAACACTTATAAGAAAGATAATACAAATTATGTAAAACCATATACCATAAAGGAGATAAATACAGAGTATGGAAGTGTAAATTTAGGCATACTTGGACTTACTATAAAAGAAGTAGGTGAATCTGTTGATGAGTCTAGAGAATTAAAAGATATGCCACAATATAATGAAGAATTATACATAAATGATTTAGTAGATGAAGCTAAAAAATGGGTAAAAGTAATGCAAGAAGAAGAAAATACAGATGTAATAGTAGCAGTAGCACATAGTGGAGAAAAACCTAAAAAACCTAAAAATCCAGGAAATAGAATACAAGAATTAGCACAAGAAGTAGACGGAATAGATGCTATAGTTGCAGGTCATACACATCAAACCTTTGAACAACATAACTATAAAAATAGTAAAGGTGAAGAAGTTATAGTCACTCAGCCTGGAAAGCATGGTGAGACTATATCTAAAATAACTTTTCAATTAAAAAATCAAAATGGTGATTGGAAGATAGTAAATAAATATGTAAAATTAACAGAATTTGATACAACTAAATTGGATGAAAGTGTAGGTGAATTACTATCTAAAATAGCAGGCTTAAAAAGTGATGATAAAGAAATACACTTAAGCGAATTAGTTTCATTTAAGTGGGATAAGGCTTATGTATTTGATACAAATATTAATATAGATAAAATTTATGAAACTGTTGGATATAAATGGCAAAGTATTGTATCAAAAGATAAAGATAGTGAATTGCAAATGGTATTTATGAATGATGGTAAAGTAGCTTGTTATTTATATGGTGATATTAATGATATGGATATAAGTATTAACTTTGATAAATCATCTTATAAGGATGGGGTTATAGAAATTTATCCAAATAAAAATGATGAATTTAAGGTAAAAAAAGGAGAAAAAGAGTATCAAACATATTTGACATATATATCAAACTAAAGGATAAAACAAATAAACTTTTACAATTGAGATGAATATATATCTAATCATAGAGTAAGTACTTTTAGTTTTAATAAAAAATACATAAATTTAATATATTGCAAAAGAACTGAAAGAGTTTATTTTTATAAACTAAATTTAAAATAAATTCTTATCTTGGGGGAGTAAAATGGTAATAATTTCGGGGATAATTATGTACTTTGTGGGTGTGATTTGTAAATATTTACATGATGATTATAAGCAATACCCTAATATACATGTGGGTTACAAAATAGGTACTGGGATGAAAGATAAAGAAACTTGGGAAGAAGCAAATAATTATATTTATAAGGCTTGTACAATGTCTCTTATATTTGCAATAAGCTTTGTAGGATTAACTAATTTAATGAATTTAAAACTTCCAAGTGCAGTTTATTGTATATCAGAAGTATTGATTTTAGTTGGACCTATAGTTTCGACGGAAATTCATTCATACAGATTTAATAAAAATAAAGATGTTAATAATTAGTTATTCACAATTTTAATATATTGCGAATTTTAATTACAAATAAAGGGGATAAAGAAATGAAATCAAAAGATAAAAAAATATTAATATCATTAGCTATAGTAGTAACTATTGGATTTATTGGAGTTAAAGCCTTCGGTTTCCAATTTGCAGCTCCAGCTAAATTTGCAATCTTTAGTATTGAAGAGTAATTTTAATATATTGTGAATTATGTACAAAAATATGAGAAAGAAATGGAATATGTGTGGTTAATGACAATAGCTACAGTTTTGTCATCAGCAACTTTTAGTTTTTTATTTTATATTTTAAATTACATGATATGTGGTATATTTGAGCCAATGCAAAGAGATCTTGGAAATTTAAGTAATGTAAATGGACGTATTTTAAGTTTTACATGTTATGTATTGGTAATTTTATAATTATTTTATTTACGATTTTAGAAACCTTTATTAAGAAAAAAATCAAATCAGATAATTAAATTACTTCACAATAGCTATATAGTGTGAAGTAAAGATAATTTATATATGATATAGATAATCAGGAATTTAACGATTAGATTATTTTAGGGAGCTTTAAAATGAAAATAGAAATAGTAAAAGACAATAAAAAATATTTTTTAGATTTGTTACTATTAGCAGATGAACAAGAAAATATGATTGATAAATATATTGAAAGAGGTATTATGTTTGCAATGCATGATGACGGTTTAAAAGGAATTTGTGTAGTAACTAAAGAGGATGATAGAACGTATGAAATAAAAAATATTGCTATTTATAAAGAATTTCATGGTAAGGGATATGGAAGAAAATTGGTTGAGTATGTTTTTGAATACTTTAAAAATGATTGTGACACTATGTATGTAGGAACAGGTGATAGTCCTTTAACAGTACCTTTTTATGAAAAATGTGGATTTGTAGAGTCTCATAGAATTAAAAATTTTTTTATAGATAATTATGATAATCCAATTTATGAATATGGAAAGCAATTAACTGATATGGTCTATTTAAAGAAAGAATTGTAAGTACATATATACTTATAAGTTTCAATTTATATAATAGATTTAATGAACAATATTATTAAATTGATAATCAAAAATCTAATATATTAAGGAGAGTAAAGTATGTCTGATTCTGTAAAATATATGATATCATTATTTTTATCAATACTATTATTTGATTTTTTATTTTATAAACTAAACTTCAGATTTGGATTATTGCTCTCACTTAGAAATATGTGTTTCAAGGATAACGATATAGAAAGTATTAAACAAGATAATAAATAAAAATAATATAAGTAATTAAAGTAATAAGATACATATTTAAGATAATCAAAAAAAGAAGATAAGGAGACATACTTATGAGAAGTATTATAACGGGAATTATAGTAGTAGCAATGATTTTAACTACTACAGGATGTAGCACACAAAATAAAACAGAAAATAATTCACAGGTAAAAAAATCTGAAACTAATGTGGTTGATGAAAAAGAAACTAAGATTTTAGAAGTCAAAGTTAATTTAAAAGAATCAGGCAAAAGAGGAGCAAACTCTATAAATGTTTTGCAAGAAGAGGCTAAAAGTAGCTTAAGTAATGGTGCTAAAAATGCCTTTAATATTGATTTAAAAAAGGGACAATCTTTAAAAATATCTACAGAAGAAGAAGCGCCAATCGCAGTAATGTTAAAAAATAATTCTAATGAAAAGTACGTATACAATAAGACTGAGAAGCCTAAAGATAATTCTATTCTAATTAATCCAGTTGATGAAGATGGGAAATATGAATTAATGGTAGATTTTAATGAGATAGAAGTATTTAATTTTGATGTATTTATAATTAATGCTGATTAATATATCTTTCTTCGTTGATAAAAAATACCAAAACTGATATAATTTTGTTAATGAAATATACATAATAAGACCATGAAGGTTTTAACCTTTGTGGTCTTTTTTTGTAAAAAAATAGGAGGGGGATATGAGCCAAGTAGATTTTTTTAATTCTATAGCAAAAGATTGGGACAATATAATCGAGGTCAATGAGGGTAAAATCAATTATTTATTAAGTAAACTGAACCTTAAAGAAGATGACACTATTTTGGATATAGGTACAGGAACAGGAGTTTTAATACCATTTCTAACCAAGTTATCACCTAATGGATTAATCAAAGGAGTTGATATATCTAAGGGGATGTTAGACATTGCTAGGGATAAGTTTAAAAATATAAGTAATGTGCAATTTGAACTATGTGATGTTGAAAATGATAATTTGTTGGACAAGTATGATAAGATAATTCTTTATTCTATGTATCCTCATTTGGAAAATAAAACAAGAACAATTGTAAATCTTGTAGAACATAATCTGAAAGAACATGGAATTTTAATGATTGCCCATTCTAGTAGTAGAGAGTTTTTAAATAATATGCACAAGCGTACCGATGATAGTGTAAGAGACTCACTACTAATGGAAGTTAATGAACAAAGAGATATATTTATAAATGTTGGACTAAATGTAATTGAAGCATTTGAAAACGATGAAGTGTATTATGTTGTAATACAAAAAGATTAGTGTTTAGTAATTTTAATATCATAGTTAGTAATTAGGGGGATTTATATTATGAAAACTAAGAAGTTGGTTTTATCTGGATTTTTTATAGCATGTGGACTTGTTTTACCTATGGCATTTCATATGTTTAATATGGGAGGATCTGTTTTCCTACCGATGCATATACCTGTTTTAATTGCAGGATATTTCTTAGGTCCTATGTATGGGGCTGCTGTTGGAGTAGTTACCCCTATTGTGAGTGGTTTATTAACTGGTATGCCACCGTTAATTCCTGTAATGCCTATTATGGCTTTTGAACTTTGTGGATATGGATTATTTACTGGATTAATATTTGATAAAACTAAGAAAATATACTTATCTCTTATTTTAGCTATGGTGGCAGGAAGATTATTAGCCATAGTTGGAGCATTTATTGTTTCATTAACTTTAGCTCCTCAAGTAAATCCAATAGCTTATGTTGTAGGCGGCTTATCTACTGCTATATCAGGAATGATAATTCAATTAGTATTTATACCAATACTGATTAAGTTATTACTTAAAAATAAAGAAATATCTAGAGTTCTAGCTTAAATTTTAAATAAATAATTTAATAAATAAGCCAACTCTTATTTGAAATGGTATTATTTGTTTTACCAATTAAAAAATAGCAACATTTTAAGTACTTAGTGTACAATATAAAATGTTGCTATTAATATTTTAATTACCTATTAGTCTTGATAATAATAAAATTACAATTAAATGTATAGGATAGAACCAATAAAACATCCATTTTACAAACTTATTATTAATTCCTAGTTTGCCATTATACATAAGTATTGGTATTATTGCAAAGACCATCATCCATTGATAATCCCACAGAAATATAGCCTCTATAAAATCAGGTCCCATAACACTGATTATTCCAAATAAACTAATAAAAATATATATTATACTCATAAGGATTTTCTTTTCTCTAAAGAAATAAAATATTAGAACCATAGATACACCAAACATAGAAGCTTCAGTAAATAATCCTAATACTCCAAATAAAACAGCTAACAAAATACCTTTACTATGTTCACTTGAGCCTTTCTCACTATTTTTAGCATTATCTATTCCTATAAGCATTACTAAACTACATCCTATTGATAAGAAAATATTATTGTGGATTTTAAGTAATATATCTACTACTATCATAATTAATCCCATTAAAAAAACTCTTTGTGTATATTTTTTCTTGCTTCTAGTATGGAAAAATCCTTCCACTACTAAATAGAAAAATATTGGTGCGGCTAATTTTCCTATATATCCAAACCATATTGGGATATTAGCACCAGCTTGATTAAAATAAGTATATATATGATCCATTGCCATAAAAATAATTGCTATAATTTTCAAAGTAAAACTACTCATATATTTTTTCTCCTTTATTTAATTAATTTACTCTATGAATAATATCATAAAATATTTTTAACTAATATTGATTAATCTTTCATTACTATTACAGTTTTGTAAGGTATGATAGGGAGGAAAAAATTCAATACAATAAAAAGTAGGAGTATCCTAACTGGTATACCCCTACTTATTTGTTTGCATTATATTAATATTATGAATAAATTAAATATAAAAAAATATACTCAAATCTTTATACATTGTTTCTTATATATTTATATTGATCTTTTTTTTACTAAATTTAATACAGCTATCTTTGTAATTACCCATAACATTAAGGTAACTAATCCACATATAATTCCTATTTTAATGTTATAAGTCATAGCACAAACACCTGCTAATAGGCAAATAAGCCAACTTATAGGACTATATCTAAATTCTGAATATTTCATATTGTGAAGTTTATCATATGCATATACTCCTAATCCAAATAGTATAAGTACTACTCCTACTACAGTTCTTACAATTTCAACTGTATTCATAATATCACCCCTCTTAATAATTATAATTATTTATTTAGATAGTATCACAATTATTTCAAATGTCTACAAAAAGTTAATTACTCATAAAATTATATATTTTTGATTTTAATTATAACCATTACATACTTATTTTATTGGCACATTTAATCCATTTGTCTAATGATTTCTTACTACTATATGTTTGGAAATCTGATATAATTTAAGAATATAGAAATTTTAGTTAAGTGCTAATAAAATCTACCTTATTATCAGGAGGGTGATACGATGTATATTTTATTTTATGGTATATGTCTTATAGCTATGGTAGTGATATTTTATAATCTCATAGGTCATTATGATTCAGGTAGGAAAAAATGTTACAATTTAATAAGTAAGATACTTTTCAGTATATCGATTTTATTGATTTCTATATTAGTTATTGATTTATTTATGTAATATATAATTGAGTAAGTTTTATAATAATTCGATTATACTAAATAGATAAATTCCAATTTAGTGAATAGGTTTTATGGATAATTTAAATAAACTACATAATATTTATAAATTACGTAATAGTCATATACTTTGAATTAAACAAAATTATAGGGGTTAAAAATTATGGTTGATTTTATTTTAATACTTTTACCAGTGGTAGTTGTGGGAATTGCAGTTATTTTATTTATAAATAATGTTAAGAAGACAAATGAAAAAAGAAAAGCTTTTGAAGATGAGAAAGAAAATCAAAATGAAGAAAATTATATGGCCATAGGGATGTTATTTGGCGTGGCAATAGGCACAATATTTTTTAATGCAGAATCTAGACCTTATGGCATATGTTTTGGAATGTTATTTGGAATGCTTATAGGAATGAGTATAAAGAAAAAGTAATCTTTATTTGACCCAAATATTATATATTCTATTTTAATTGATCCAGTATATGAAGATGGAAAATATGAATTGATGATAGATTTCAATGAAATAGAAGAATTTGAGTTTGATGTATTTATAATTAATAATGGTATATAAAGATAGCTAGACATAGTGGCATAAATTGCCCAATGTCTAGCTATTTAACATTTATCATATAATTATCTAGTATATCCTAATTTTTAAGCTGCCGAGTCCATATCTTCACTTTTATGAGATTTAACTTCTCTACGAACTACTATAAATGTTACTATGAAAGAAATTACATCTGCAGTTGGTTGAGAGAACCAAACACCATTTAAACCTAAGAATTTTGGTAAAATAAGCATCATAGGAAATAATAATATTACTTGTCTAAGTAAACTTAAGAACATTGCTTGTTTGGCATTACCAATTGATTGAATATAGTTTGATCCAATCATAGACATTCCTATTAAAGGCATCATGAATAAATATTTTCTTATTCCATCTACTGATATAGCTACAAGCTCTGCATCGCTATTAAACGGCACAGAGTATTTTATTAGTAATTTCCCTACAGGTTCTGTACCTAAAACTTGTTGATTATTACTCATGAAGTCCTCCTATTTTTCCTTTTTTATAAATTTGTTATATATATTTACTAAGTGGTTCTTTTGTTTTGTTATTCATATTACCTCCTTAGTATGATTGCTTATTGACTATGTTTATATAATTAAAAAATTGCATATCGAATATTATATAATGATTTAGTTGTGCATGTAATTATTTTTATGTAAATATTTATTTTTTGATAAGTGGGATAATTTTATTATAACTTGCATTAGGACTTTACATTTTTTACAACAATTTCATTTTACGACCTAATATGGTATAATCCATAATTAACTAATCAAATAAAGGGGAAGAGTAGAATGAAGAAATTTATAGTGATTTTAAGTGTTACTTTATTAATGTTAACAATGATTGGATGTGCAGGAGCATCAGATTATGAGATTAAATTAATAAATGATTATCATGTTATGAGAATGTCTGCTAACAATGTAAAAATTTTCAAAGAAGATGGTAAAGATACAACAGGCAAAGCTCCAAGTATACCTCCATATTATGAAGATAAAGAAGAAGATTATAACTCAGAGTCAGTAGAAAAAGTAGGACAAGATGATAGATATATATTAGCTAAAACTAATAAAAATATGTATTATATATTAGATACAAAAAAGGAGACACTATTAGAATATCTTTCACAGTCAGAGTTTGAAAATTATAAAAAAGAATTAAACATCGCTAATGATATAGGGCTTAAAGGCTTAGAAGAATATGAAAAAATTAAGATAAAAATATAGTATGGAAATATTATTCATACTATATTTTTATGTATGTCTTCAATATTATATTAAAACATAACCAATTTTTAAGAGAATTTTCTTCATAATATAGACAAATGTTAAATAGTATAGTAATCATGATTTCTAAATAATGGGGAAATATAATGGGAATAAAATCAAATTACGAGATTCAAGCAGAAAAAAGCAAGTTAGAGTTAATAAAGTGGGATCATGGATTAATCTTTTTGAATTTTTACCAGTAATGATTATATTTTATGAAGAAGACTGTGATTTTCCAGCGGAATTTAAAATTTTGTGGGATGAAAATACTCTAGATTATATGCATTATGAAACTACATTTTATGCAGTTGCACATCTTTTTGAAAGAATGGAAGAATTGATATAAACACAAGGGTGTCCCAAAAATGTCACACCCTTTAGAGTATATTAATTATTAAAAATACAATATAAAATTATCACGCAAGCACCACTTTCATTGAAATTTCATTATTGCAAGCACTGCTTTCTTGCTAAAAATAAGAACTTTCTTTATGATTGAGGTATATTGGCGAAAGGAGATTATACTATGGAATTTGGAGATAAGATTAAAGAACTGAGAACAAAAAATCAACTTACACAGGAACAGTTTGCTATGCGATTAAACGTAACTAGACAGGCTGTATCCAATTGGGAGAATAATCGTAATCTTCCAGACCTGGAGATGATAATCCTTATTTCAAGTGTTTTTCATATTTCGATCGATGAATTAATTTTAGGAGGCAATAATATGAACAACATGACAGAAAAGTTAATTAAGGATGGAAATACAACAAGGCGTGTAAGATTGAACTTGGTTACGACTTTGATAGGAACATTTTTACTATTTTTTGGATTTGCTTGCTTATTTATTAAGGCAAATTCGGTAGAATATATCGACGCATCAGGAATTTTACATGAGAATTTTTATCTTTTACCAATTGGTTTTCTTTTCATTTTTGCTGGAATGATTGTATTTATGGTTACTGGGGCTAAATTTCTTATTGATGTGATTCGAAATAGAAAAGATAGTAGACAAGAGAATAACTAAAATAAATTGTATTTTTAAATCTACAATTATAAATGACACAACTCTAAGTATGAATGATTTAACAGACTCTATTTTTAATAAAGTTGTTTTAAATAATGTAAATATAAAGATGACAGATTTAAGAAAAGTAAATTTTGTACAGTGTATTTTAATGGAGTAGATTTTTCTAAAAGTGATTTACGTAATACCAACTTTAATGGTATGGAATTTAACAATGTAAAATTTGAAGGAGCAAACATGGATAAGTCTACATTCAATTCATTAAAAGGAATTGGTGTTGAGCTTAACAATATCAATATAATCTAAATTTTATATACAACAAATTTCTAAAAATTATATAATAATAAATAATTGGAATTGGAGGATTCTTATGGCTCTTGGATATTTATTTATATTATTTGTATTTATTATATTGATTAGTATTCTTGGAATTCTAGGATTGTATTTCGTAAAAAATCAAAAAGTTAAAAATATTCTATTTTATGTTTTGTTTGCATGGTCACTTATAATTTCTTTTATGAATGTTACTAGCTTACCTAATAACTATATATTCCAAAGAGTATTTGGTTTATTTATAGGAATATTATCTATAATTTCAGTTTTTATTAAATTAAAACTTCCAAATAAAGCTAACATAGCTTATTTAGTTATGTATATTTCAATTGCTCTAAGTGTATTTGATTTGATTTTTTAATTCAAATAAATGCAGTATTGAATATTGAGATTCTGAAACAACAATTTAATATTTTACTAAAGTAATAGAGCATTTTTAAAGATTAGGGTAGTAAATAAAAAGCAGTTTTTTTATTTACTACTTTTTTATATTTTAATTTAGTAACTTAAAAAAATTAAAGATAATCTTGACATGTATTAACAAAACAGTTACCATATGTATATATAATAAATATACAGTTATAAACTGTTATATACGGCATTGAAAATAAGGAGGTAGAACTTTGAACATAGTCATAAGTAATTCTTCTGCAATTCCACTTTATGAACAAATACAAAATCAGATTAAATCACAAATTCTAAGTGGAGAATTAAAGAAAGATCAATTACTTCCATCCATAAGGTCCTTAGCAAAGGAATTGAAGGTAAGTATAATAACTACAAAACGTGCATATGAAGAGCTTGAAAAAGAAGGTTATATAGTAACTGTTGCAGGAAAAGGAAGTTTTGTGGGGACTCAGAGTACAGAAAGATTAAAAGAAGCTGCTCTTTATGAGATGGAAAGTAAGCTAGAAGAAATAATAATCCAAGCGAAGAAGATGGGAATTAGTTTAGAAGAAGGGATAGAAATATTTAAAAGTATTTATATGGAGGTATAGAATATGGAATGCATAGAAATTAAAGACCTAAAAAAAGATTTAGGTAGTTTTTCCTTAAAGATAGATAATTTAAAAATACCAAAAGGATTTGTAACAGGATTTATAGGTCCTAATGGTTCAGGAAAGACTACTACAATAAAATTAATCATGAACATGTTAAATAAAGATGCAGGAAGTATAAAATTCTGGGGAACAGAGTATAAAAAAGAAAATATAGATTTAAAAGAAAAAATTGGGTATGTGGGGGATCCAAGTGGATATTTACAAGATGCGAAGATTAGTGTGATAAAAAAAACTATATCTGTATTTTACAAAAATTGGGACGAAAAAATATATGAAAAATATATGAAGCAATTTGGATTAACAGAAGATAAACCATATAAAGAATTATCAAAAGGACAACAAAAGAAATTTGAAATAGTTATGGCCATGTCTCATCATCCAAAATTAATAATAATGGATGAACCTACTGCTAATTTAGATCCTCTTGTAAGAAATGAAGTATTAGAAATTTTACAAGAAAGAATAGAAGAGGATAATGCCACAGTATTCTTTTCTACTCATATAACAAGCGACTTAGACAAGATAGGTGATTATTTAGTATTTATATATAAAGGAAATATATTTTTATCTGGTGATAAAGATACTATTTTACAGGAACATGTTATTGTGAAAGGTAAAAAGCAATTATTAAACAAAGAAATCAAATATTTATTTATATCAATAAATGAAAATGCTTTTGGTTTTGAAGGTTTAGTAAATAATAGAGAAAAAGCATATGAAGTATTTGGTGAAGAAGTACTATATGATAAACCGAATTTAGAAGATATTTTAACTTATTATACAAGGGGGAAAAATAATGAGATGTATTAGCAAATTAGTAAGACTTAGTTTAAGTAATCTTTTATGTCTTAAAAAATATGTTTTATTTATAACAGTGTGCTTTTCTGTAGCATCAATATTTAATCCTTCAATTTCTATTATGCTAATTGGCATGTTAACCTATATAACAGGATATCAGACAATAGCTTATGAAGATGCTTATGGGATAGATTATTTAATATCATATCTACCAGTTACAAAAAATGAGTATGTAATTTCTAGATATGTGTTTAATATACTTATGATAATTTTATCATGCTTAATATTTTCTTTAATATATTTTATATCTATTAAATTAAATATTGAAGGATATAGAATTATAGATTACAAAACGAATTTATATATAGGAATAACAAATGCTGTTATTTTAGTTTCTATTTTTATACCAGTTATATTGAAATTAGGTGTGAAAAAAGCTAGATTTGCAATGACTGCTATTTTTATGATTGTAGTTATGATTCCATCTATAGGAATTATGTTTATGGAAGAAAGCGAAACTATACGTAATATAGTTTATAAAATAAGTCAATTAGATGTTAATTTTATATTTATAGGATTTATTACTAGTATGATTTTAATATCTTATATTATTAGCAAGCAAATGTATATAAAAAAAGAAATAAAAAACTAAAATAAAAAACTGGCTTTGACCATAGCGCCAACGACTTTGCTCGTTGCTCAAGTAACAAAGTTGAAAATTATGTGTTATCTACAGAACAGATAACACGTAATTTCATTAAGTAATAATTTATATGGATAGTAGATAATAAAATAATTTAAAAATGAAGTGAGTGTATGAAAAAAGTTTATGATTTTCTTAATTCATTTTCAATGATTATTGTATCGAGATTGTTTTTAGGAAGAAGTTTATTCAAAAGATTACACCGAAGAACAGCTAAATGTATGGGCAACAGGTACTGTAGATTTGGATAAATGGGATCAATCTTTATTGTCACATTTTTCGGTTGTTGTAGTTGAAGATGGGATTATAGTAGACACCATGTAAATTAAATATTCATGGAAATAGAGTAATAATATTAAAATTATTGCTCTATTTTTATATTTTAAGGGATTATAAATTATCTGAATTGTGGATAATTTATAATCCCAACTGATACATCTATAAATGTAAAGTGTAGTTGACATAAAATGTAAAGCTAACTATACTAAAAATGTAAAGTAAAATTTATATTTTAGGAAAGGGTTCAATATGAAAAATAATATTCAAAAATTAAGAAAAGAAAGAAAGATTACTCAAGAGGAGCTGGGGAAGATGTGTGGAGTATCTAGACAAACAATAATTTCTTTAGAAAATGGAAAGTATAATCCGTCTATAATGCTGGCTCACAAAATAGCTGTCATATTTGATTGCATAATTGAAGATGTATTTATATTTGAGGAGGAATAAGAAATGAAATCAGTGAAGAAAAATCTTATATTTTCAAGCGTATTATTAGGAGTAGGGGTTATATTTTTTATAGTATCATTACTAGATATACTACCAGACGATGCATTAGGTAGTTCTGTATTTGGTATGGGATGTGGATTTATCTCATTTGGGTTGGCTAGTACTATTAGAGGTTATAAGAATTATAAAAATCCTGAGAAAGTAGAAGAAATTGAGCTAATTGAAAATGATGAGAGAAATGTAATGTTAAGAGAAAAAACTAGTGCTAAGGTCTATTCTATATTTACTTATGTTCAGTGTGCAATAGTATTAGTAACTTCACTTCTTGGATATAAAGAGATAAGCATAGGATTTTCAATATTAGTAGTGGCAGAATTCGTAGTTTGGGCATTTTTAGCAAATTATTATTCTAAGCATTTTTAATACTCAAAAGAACTCCAGTAGATTTAAATCTACTGGAGTTTTTCATATCACACATATATTATAAATGTTTATATTACTACAATTTAATATAAATATAGAAATTTATAAAAATAATGTATTATAAAAAAATAATAATAGTTACATAATGTAAAATGAGATTATTTTCCAGATAAAATAATTTAAATAATAAGAAAAAGGAAAAGGATGATATAGATGTCTCATATAAGTGCAAAAAATGGATATAAAAGTTTAGAGGAGAGGTTAAATAGATTTCCACAAGGTGCTCCTCCTTCAAAAACTCTCTATAAAATATTAGCTATGTTATTTACGGAAAAAGAAGCTGAATTAGTTGCTCAACTACCAATTAAAGCATTTAGAGTAAAAACAGCTGCTAATATATGGAGTGTAAGTGAAAGTGAAGCATTAAAAATACTTGATACACTTGCTAGCAGGGCAATTTTATTAGATATAGAAGATGATAAGGGAAAACAATATATACTTCCTCCGCCAATGGCTGGATTTATAGAATTTGCTTTGATGAGAACTAGAAATGATATTGATCAAAAACTTTTATCAGAACTTTATTATCAATATCTAAATGTTGAAGAGGATTTTATAAAGGATTTATTTTATTCAGCAGAAACAAAATTAGGAAGAGTTTTTGTTCAAGAAGAAGTATTAAGTAATGATAATGAAGTCACTATATTAGATTATGAAAGAGCTACTCACATCATAGAAGAAGCAGAGCATATAGCAGTAGGAATGTGCTATTGTAGACATAAAATGAAACATGTTGGTAAAGGCTGTGATGCTCCTATGGATATATGTATGACTTTTAATGGAACAGCAAATTCTTTAATAAAATACAACTATGCAAGACGGATAGATGCTTCTGAGTGTAAAGAACTATTACATCAAGCATATGAACATAATTTAGTTCAATGTGGTGAAAATGTAAGAAGTGGAGTAAGTTTTATATGTAACTGCTGTGGATGTTGTTGTGAAGCATTATTAGCAGCTAGAAAATTTGGTAATATGCACCCAGTAGCAACTACTAGCTTTATACCAAATATTAATTATGATTCTTGTATAGGATGTGGAAAATGTGTAAAGGCATGTCCTATAGGAGCAATAAGTAAAGTAAAGGAAAATGATAAAAATATAATCAAGATCGATGAAGAAGTCTGTTTAGGATGTGGAGTTTGTGCTAGAAATTGTCCAAAAGGCAGCATAATACTTTTGAAAAGAAAAGAAAAAATAATTACTCCTGCAAATTCAGTACATAGGGTTGTCCTTATGGCTATAGAAAAAGGACAACTACAAGAACTTATATTTGATAATAAAGCATTAAGTAGCCATAGAGCAATGGCAGCTATACTATCTGCAATACTTAAATTACCTCCAGCTAAAAGAGCTTTAGCAAATGAACAAGTTAAATCAATATATCTAGACCGATTATTAAGTATGAAATAAGAGATAAAGGATGAACCCTATGTGAGCTCATCCTTTATTTTTATGGTAAATAGAGTAATGAAATTAGTTTAAAGCTATTCAAAATAAAAAAACGTATTGACATTGAAGTCAATACGTTTTTTATTTTGAATATAATTATGTTATTTACATTATTTTTCCTAATATCATTAAGTCAATATACTTCATTTTTAGTAATTATATCGAAAAAAATATAACCAATTATAAGAAAACATAATAATATTAACGAATAGTTAACAAAAAGTGATAAAACATTACAAGGATTTAATATATATCTAACATTTGATTGTTAATATAAAAATATAATAAAAATATTGTATCAGAAAAGGGAATTAAGAATGAAAGAGAATATAACAAAAAATCCTTTAATAGCTGCTGCTAGGTGTGATAACTTGGATAAAGCTGTGGAATCTAATGTTTCAGCAGTTATACTAATGGAAGGAAAACTAAGTTATTTAATACAAGAGAAGTTTAAAACAATGAATGATAAAAAACCTATATTTATACATTTAGACTTATTAAAAGGTCTATCAAATGATGTTGAAGCTTTAAGGTTTATAAAAGAAAATATAAATCCAAAGGGTATTGTATCAACTAAAAGTACAGTATTAAATGCCGCTAAAAAAAGAGGACTAATGACAATACAAAGAATATTTCTAATTGATAGTAAATCACTTAAAAATTCTATAGAAAGTATTATAGAAAATGATCCTGACATGGTAGAAGTTATGCCAGCTTTATGTGGAGAAATAGTAGGTAGATTAAAGAAAGAAATAAATAAACCAATTATTCTTGGCGGATTGATAGATAAAGAAGAACAAATTATTGAAGGATTAAAATCAGGAGCTGATGCAATATCATTTAGCAAGGAAGAATTATGGAATATGAAAATAGATAAGGAAATAATTAAATAAAATAATAATTGGAAAACTAGATTTTTTACATTTATGCAATATTCATAACTTAGTGTATTTTGAGCAAGGTCGTTGACTGAAATTTCATAGCGTCAATGCAGCGGATTAAGCGAAGCAAATTTTTATGATTATTGGTGGAGACTGGAGAAAACCATTAATTATAAAGTAAATAAGATAGGAGGTTAATTTTACAATTTTTTTTGTTAAAGGAGTTTTGTATGAGTATAAAAATGATAGTGTCTGATTTAGACGGAACGTTATTTAATAGTGATTATGAAGGATATAAGGTTTCAAAAGAGCTTATATCCCATGTGGAAGAATTTAAAAGTAAGGGAAATATATTTACTATAGCTACAGGAAGACCTATAGAAACTAGTATAGAAGTGGCTAAAGAAGTAGGAATTAATGCGCCTTATATAGTTTACAACGGAGCTAAAATAGCAGATATAAAAGGCAAAAAAATTTATTCGGAAGAATTTTTATTGACAGAGGTACTTCCTTTTTTAAGAGAGATTGAAAAATTTGGAGCATCAATAATAGTTTATATTAATGGAAAGGTGCTTTGCTTCAAATATACAGAAAGAATTGCTGTATATGAGAAAAAAGAAATTACAAAATGTGAAGAAATAGATGAATCTTTGTTTGATACGGATATAAAGGTAAACAAAGTATTAGTAATTGGAGATGTAAAACGATACAAGGAAGTTTGGAATAACCTGCATATTTCCATAAGAGATAAATTTAGATATGTAATTTCGGAAGATGATTATTTCGAAATAGTCCAAAGTAATATATCAAAAGGAATGGCCTTAAATATACTAAAAGAGCATTTAAACATAGAAAACCTGGAGGTAATAGCTATTGGAAATCATATGAATGATAAAGAATTGATTGAAGTGGCTGACATTGGTTTTGCTGTGAATAATGCAGTTGACGGTCTAAAGGAAATCGCAGATTATATAACAAAAGAAGAGTACGAGAATGGTGTTATAGAAATACTAAAAAAATTCAAGTAATTATTAGGAGAGATAGAATGAATAAAAAATTAATAAAAATACTTTCTTTAGTTAGTGTAGTATCTTTATTTACTGTAGGGTGTAGTAATAGTGGAAGTAATGCCAAATCATCTGACGAAAAAGTAAAAATAGAATACTGGCATGTTAACGCTGAAACTCAAGGAGGAAAAAGTGTAGATAAGTTAGTTGAAGAGTTCAATAAACAAAGTGATACTGTAGAAGTAGTAGCAAAATACAATCCAGACATGTATAAAGGATTATTACAAAACTTTCAAGCTGAAGCAGCTACAGGTTCTACTCCAGCTTTAGTACAAGTTGGTTGGTCATTTTTAGATTACTTTTCAAATAATTTTGGATACACAGAGCCTCAAGAGATAATAGATCAACACTTCCCAGAAGATAAAACATTTTTAGAAGATAATTTCTTACCAAATATATTAAATCTTGCTAAAAATAGTGAAGGAAGTCAAGTTGGTATACCTTATTCTTTAAGTACACCAGTATTATACATAAATAAAGATATATTAAAAGAATGTGGCTTAGATGAAGAAGGACCAAAAACTTGGGAACAAGTACAAGAATTTGCCAGTGTAATAAAAGATAAAACTGGTAAATACGGTGTTTATATACAAGAACCGGCTGATAACTGGGCAACACAGGCTTTATTAGAAAGTAATGGAGCTAGAATGATAACAGATGGAAAAGCAACTTTTGCATCAGAAAAAGGTATAGAAGCATATGAAGCTTATGCAGATATGGTTAAAAATGAAGAAGCATTACACATATCATGGGATGAAGGTGTTCAATCATTTATAAATGGTGAAGTAGGCATGTTATATACTACAATTGCAAGAAGAGCAAGTATACAAGAAGGTGCTCAGTTTGATGTGGCAGCAGTTAATTCACCAGCTTGGGAAGGTGAAGAAGTAAGATTACCTGCAGGTGGATGTTTCCTTGCAATTACAGCTCAAGATGAAGAACAACAAAAAGCAGCATGGGAATTCCAAAAGTATTTATATAGTGTAGAATCTATGGCTGAATGGACTATAGGAACTGGTTATGTACCTCCAAGAAAAGATGTTGCTGAATCTGAAAACGGATTAAAAGATTTCTTAGAGAAAAATCAAATGATGGAAGCAGCTACAAGTCAAATGGAAGGTGTAGTATCTTGGACATCTTTCCCAGGAGATGCTGGTCTTGAAGCGGAACAAATATTATTAGATACAAGAGATCAAATTCTAGGTGGGAAAATATCAGCTAAAGATGGATTAACAGAAGCACAAAATAAGATAAATAAATTATTAGAACAACAATAAAACTTATTTTTGATAAAAGGTAGAAAAATAGTTTCTACCTTTTATTATAAAGATCTAAAATAAGGAGACATTAAATGAGTAAAAAAAGAAATATTTACAAAATTAAAGATAAATTAACTCCACACTTGCTTATCCTACCATCAATTTTAGCCTTTACATTATTTATGTTTTGGCCATTAATCAGAACTATATATTTAAGTTTCTTTTCGTGGAATATGGTTAAACCAACAAAAACTTTTGTAGGACTAAATAATTATATTGAGATATTTAATAATCCATTAACGTATAAAATTATGGGAAATACATTTATATATATATTAATATTGCTTTTAATAAATTTTGTAGCTCCATATATACTATCTTTTATACTATCTGTTGTAATAACAAAGGCAAAAGGATTCTATAAAAGTGTTATATTTCTACCAAGTGTAATTTCTTTAGTTGTAGGCTCCATACTATATTTGTGGATTCTTAATCCTATTTCTGGACCAGCAGCAGTAATTGCAAATTGGCTTGGTATAACATTGCCTATATGGACTAAAACTGATGGATTAGTAATAGTAATATTAAGTTTAATTACAAGTTGGAAGATCTTCGGATATAACTTTATTGTTGTACTTGCTGGAGTATCAGGTGTATCGAGTGAAGTTATAGAAGCAGCAAAACTAGATAACATTCCAATGCATAAGATATTTATAGATATAATAATACCAATGAGTAGCGCAACAGGAATATACGTATTAATTATGACGATAGTTCAAGGGTTACAGTATGTATTCACACCTATAAAGGTTATTACTCAAGGTGGACCGAACTATGCAAGTTCTAATGCTATTTATAATGTTTATCAAGAAGCATTTGTACTATATAAAACAGGAACGGCTTCAGCATTTGCAATAATAACAATGGCATTATTTATAGTATTGTTAATTTTAGAATTTAAGTATGTAGAAAAAGGAGTACACTATGAAAACTAAATTAAATTCAGAAATAAAATGGCATATAATTTTAGCTATATTTGTGGTGGTATCTCTTTTTCCAATAATATTTGCCATATCAAGTTCATTTAAAAGTTTAGGTGAAGCATACAACAATGTATTGGGGATTATACCTAATGAGCCTACCTTAAACAATTATATGGAAGTATTCAAAAGACTACCTTTTATAAATATAACAGGTAATACTTTCTTTATAGCAACAATGGTTACATTATTTAAAGTTACAACATCTGTTTTAGCAGCATATGCTTTTGTATACTTTGATTTTAAATATAAAAATATATTGTACTTTATAATGATAAGTACCATATTTATACCTTTTACAGTAACTATGATACCAAACTATTTAACTATATCTCAGTTAGGGTTAAGAGATAGTCTATGGGGGGTTATATTACCTCAGTTAAGTGATGCAACAGGTATATTTTTACTTAGACAGTCTATGAAAACTATACCTAAATCACTTATTGAAGTTACAGAACTGGAAAATATAAGTCATTTTAAAAGAATGAGAGATATAATTGTTCCAATGGTAAAACCAGCAATAATTTCAACAGGAATAATGTTCTTTATAAACTCTTGGAATGAGTATGTTTGGCCAGTATTAATATTAAAGACGAAGGAAAACTTTACACTACCTTTAGCACTACAGTTATTTATAAGTTCAGAAGGTGGTACTGACTTTACTGTGGCAATGGCTGTATCAGTTATAACAATGATAATACCTTTAATACTATATATAATATTCCAAAAACATATTATAAATACTTTTACATCATCGGGAATAAAGGGATAGGAGAGAATTATGAAAGAGATTGTATTTGAAAATATATGCAAAAGTTATGGTAAAACACAGGTTGTAAAAAATTTAAATTTAACTATAAAAGAAGGGGAAAGACTAATAATCCTAGGTCCATCTGGTTGTGGGAAATCTACTACTTTAAGAATGATAGCTGGTTTAGAGCAACCTACATCAGGAAAAATATATATGGATGGTAAATGTGTAAATGAAGTAAAAAGCGGTGAGAGAAATATAGCTATGGTATTTCAGAACTATGCATTATTTCCTCATATGACAGTAAAAGAAAATATAATTTATGGACTTAAAGCTCATAAAATACATAAAGATGAGATTGAAGAAAGACTAAATGCAGCAGTTAAAATGTTAAAACTAGAAGGATTGGAAGATCGTAAACCTAAGGACTTATCTGGTGGTCAACGTCAAAGAGTTGCCCTTGCAAGAGCTGTAGTAAAAAGAGGAGATTTCTTCTTATTGGATGAGCCATTATCTAATCTTGATGCTCAGTTAAGAGGTCATGCTAGAAAAGAATTGGTAAAAATTCATGAAACTTATAAGCAAACTTTTATATATGTAACTCATGATCAAGTGGAAGCAATGACTATTGGAGATAGGGTTGCTTTAATGAATAAAGGTGATTTACAAATGCTTGATACACCACAAAATGTATACAATAAACCAAGAAATATATTTACAGCTAAATTTATAGGTTCACCATCTATGAATATATTTGATGTTGATTATAAGAATAAATCTATTAACTTAGATAATCAAAAAATAGAGTTATCAAATAGTTGGGTAGAGCTTGTGGAGTCAAATAAAATAAATGAATTGTCTTTTGGGGTTAGACCAGAACATGTTGAAATATCTAGTGAATGTTTACCAAACTCATTTAAAGGAATTGTAAAATATATTGAAGACTATGGAAATAAAATAGGTGTATATTTTGAAATAGAAGGGAATGAAGTAATTGCACTAGTTGATGATAATACATTTAAAAATGGTGATGAAATATACTATAAACCTAATTTTGAAAAAATACATTTATTTAACAGAGAAACAACTATGTCAATTGGATATCCAGAGGAGATATAAGAATGAATATTTATATAAGTACGAATATGTTTAAAGTAAATCAACTAGAAGAAGTATTTGATATATTGGAGAATATTCAATACGAAAATATAGGAATAGAGTTATTTACAGAGTTTCATAATCAGGAATTTATGAATGTAGTTAATAAGAATATGGATAGACTGAAAAAATATAAAATTTCGCTACACGGTCCATACTATAAAACAGAGCATTCCGCCCAAAATGGTTCTGATACATATAACAAATCGAAAGAATATTTTATAGATGCTCTAAAATTATCAAAGGAATTAAATAGCTCGTATATCGTGTATCATCATAACAACTGTAAAATACATGACAAAGAAAAGATGATTAACAATTCCAAAATAAATTTAGAAGAATTAAATGAATTGGGAAAATATTATAATGCTAATATAGTAATAGAAAATGCTGGTGTAATATCTAGTCAAAATATGTTATTTGATCAGGACGAGTTTATCCAAATTTGCAAAGAAAGTGATAATAATGTATTAATAGATATTGGACATGCTTTTGCAAATGGATGGGATATAGAGTATGTCATAAGAGAATTGAAAGATAAAATCGTATCTTATCATTTACATAATAATGATGGTAAAAAGGATAGTCATGAGTCTATATGTGCTGGAAAATTAAATATAGAAGAATTTTTAGAAATATATAAAAAATACACTAATAAAGCGGATTTAGTACTTGAATATAGTAAAGAGTACAGTGAAAAGAGAAATATTTTAATTGAAGACATAGATTATATAAAATCTATAATTAAATAGTATGTGAAAAGGCATTGCTAAAAAGCAATGTCTTTTTATTATTTTTTAACTAGCACAACGAGTAAACTTAATAAATAATAGACCTAAAAAGTGTTTTGGATATAAGATACCTTCTGAAGTCTTTACTGAAACATTAGTATAAAGTGTTGCACTTGTATTAACAAATTATATATATTTATGTCGAAAAATAGACAAAATATAAATTATTTCATAAAAAAAATAAAAAATATTGTTTTCCTAGCGGAAATATGCTAGTATACAAGTATAAAATATTGATGTGAGTTAATAGGAACATTACATCCATTTCAAGAGTTTAGTAAGGATATGTTAGTCAGAAAAGGGTGCACAATATGTAGTAGAGCATATAAATAAATTAAGAGATAATGAAAACCTTATCTTAGAAATGGAAAGTTAACTATGGAAATAGCAAAGTATGATAAGAATACTGGAAGATTAATATCCATAGATTCAAATTATAGAGATAAGCCTAAGGAAATTGTATAATTTGGAGTTTGTGCAAGTGTATTAAAACATTCGATAGGATGAGATATAAACTTAGTTTACAAAGAAAGTGTATCAAATCTAATTGAAAAAGTATTACAAAATATAAAAAATAGTTGGGAGACTAAAAATATGGAAATGACATTTAGATGGTATGGTAAAGATGACCCTGTTAAAATAGAGTACATCAGACAAATACCAGGGATGAAAGGTATAGTTACGGCAATATACGATATACCAGTAGGAGAAGCTTGGCCACTAGATAAAATATTAGAATTAAAGAAAACTGTAGAAGATAATGGATTAAAGCTTTCAGTAATAGAAAGTGTTCCTGTTCACGAAGATATAAAGTTAGGATTACCTACAAGAGATAAGTACATAGAAAACTACAAAGAAACATTAAGAAACTTAGGTAAAGCTGGAATAGAGACAGTATGTTACAACTTTATGCCGGTGTTTGATTGGACTCGTTCAGATCTAAACTATGAGCTTGAAGATGGATCAACTTGTTTAATATATGATGAAGAAACTGTTAAGAAAATGGACCCAGCTTTAGGTGAATTAGAACTTCCAGGATGGGATACATCATATGGAGAAGGTGGACTAGGATTATTACTTGATCAATACAAAAATGTTGATGAAGAAAAGTTATGGGAAAATTTAGAGTACTTCATAAAGGAAATAATACCAGTAGCTGAAGAAAGTAATGTTAAAATGGCTATACATCCAGATGATCCACCATGGGGAATATTTGGACTTCCAAGAATAATAACAAACTTTGAAAACTTAGAAAGATTTATAAATCTTTATGATAGTGAGTACAATGGAGTAACATTATGTACAGGCTCATTAGGATGTACAAGCACTAATGATGTTGTAGAAATGGTTAAATATTTCGGTAAAGAAAAGAACAGAATAAACTTTGCTCACTTAAGAAATGTATTAATAACTGGTGAAAGTAGTTTCAATGAAGTAGCTCACTTATCTGAGTGTGGATCATTAGACTTTTATGAAATAGTAAAAGCTTACTGCGATTATGATTTCAAAGGACCATATAGACCAGATCATGGAAGAATGATATGGGGAGAAACTGGTAGGCCAGGATATGGATTATATGACAGAGCTTTAGGTGCTGTTTATATAAATGGTTTAATAGAAGCAATAAGTAAATCTAAATAACAAGTTATAATTTATGTGATTATAACAATTCTAAAAAATATTTTGAAAAATAATCCTGGGGGGGATTTATAGATGAATAAAAGGATTAAAGCACTTTTTCTTATAGCTACAATAAGTTTAAGTGTAGTTGGATGTAGCAAAACTCAAGGTGATGATGTAAGAGTAATGAGAGTTGCTCATAACCAAGGTGAGGAACATCCAATACATTTAGCACTTAAAGAATTTGAAAATATTGTTGAAGAAAATACTGATAATAAAATAGATATACAAGTATACCCAAACGAATTACTTGGAGGGCAACGTGAAGCTGTAGAGCTTACTCAAACAGGTGCTGTTGATATAGCAGTTGGAAGTATAAGTTTATTAGAAAGTTTTAATAAGTCGTATAGTGTATTTAACTTACCATACTTATTTGATAGCAAAGAGCATTATCATGATGTAATGAATGATGATGAAATAATGAATAAAATATATGAATCAACTAGAGATTCAGGGTTCGTTGGTCTTACTTGGTTTGATGCAGGATCAAGAAATATGTATACTACAGACAAACCAATAATGAAGCCAGAAGACTTAAAAGGTAAAAAGATAAGAGTTCAACAAAGTCAAACTAACATCAGAATGATGGACTTATTAGGTGGGTCTGCAACTCCAATGAGCTTCGGTGAAGTTTATACAGCACTTCAACAAAAGGTTATAGATGGTGCAGAAAATAATGAGTTAGCATTAACTAATAATAAGCATGGGGAAGTTGCTAAGTACTATTCATATAACCAACATGCAATGATACCAGATATATTAATAATGAATGCTAAGTTATTAGATGACCTAAGTGAAGAACATAGAAAAGTAATATTAGATGCAGTTGATGAAATAAACAAGTTTGAAGTTGATGCATGGGAAGATAAAGTAGAAGAAGCTAAAAAACAATCAGAAAAAATGGGTGTTAAATTCTATTATCCAGAAATAGAACCATTTAAAGAAAAAGTTTTACCACTTCATAATGAAATGACTCAAGACCCAGAAGTAAAAGCTTTATACGATAAGATACAACAAAAAGCACAAAAAGAAAGCAAGTAAATATTAGTAGGGAGGAAGCAAGATGAATAAATTAAGAACTGTATTAAATAAAACAATAGAAGTCATATGTATGGCACTACTAGTATTTATGGTAGTTTTAGGTACTTGGCAGATAATTACTCGTTATGTATTAAACAACCCAAGTACAGTATCAGAAGATTTACTGATATATTCATTTGTATGGATGGCTTTACTTGGTTCATCATATGTATTTGGAAAAAAAGATCATATGACTATGGTATTTTTTAGACAAAAACTAGATAATAAAAGTCCTCAAGTTAAGTTTATATTAAGTGTAATGACAGAAATAGTAGTATTAATATTCTCAGCGTTAGTTTTAGTTTTAGGTGGAGTACAAATAAGTAAGCTAGCAATGGGACAAATATCACCTGCACTAGGTATACCAATGGGATATGTATACTTAGCATTACCATTATCAGGGATAATAACAATAATATACAATATTTTAAATTTAGCTGATTTAAAAAGTAGTTCAGTAAAATCAACTAAAGTGATAAATAATAATTAATCTGAGGGAGAGACGATTATGGAATTAGCATTTCAAGCAGGTACAGCTATAGCTATTGTATTCCCAATATTACTTTTATTAGGTATACCAATATCTATAACTATAGGAATATCATCTATATTTGGTATACTAACTACATTATCATGGGATATAGCAGTATTAACTGGAGCACAAAGAATATTTACTGGTATAAGTAGCTTCTCACTACTTGCAATACCGTTTTTTGTACTAGCTGGTATAATAATGAACAATGGTGGTATAGCTTTAAAATTAGTAAACTTTGCTAAGGTTTTAAGTGGTAAGTTACCAGGATCATTAGCACATACGAATGTAGTTGGAAACATGTTATTTGGTGCTGTAAGTGGATCTTCAGTTGCAGCAGCTGCAGCAATAGGTGGTACAATGGCACCACTTCAAGAAGCAGAAGGGTATGATAAAAACTACAGTGCAGCAGTTAATATAGCTTCTGCACCAACTGGATTATTAATACCTCCAAGTAACTCACTTATAATATATTCACTAGTAAGTGGTGGTACATCAGTAGCAGCTCTATTTATGGCAGGTTACATACCAGGCATATTATGGGGATTATCTGTGATGATAGTTGCATTTATATTAGCAAAAAAATACAAGTATTCATCTAAATATACAATAACTTTTACCGAAGCTATTAAAATATTTATAGATGCACTTCCAAGTTTAGCATTAATATTTATAATAATAGGTGGTATAGTAGGTGGAATATTCACAGCTACGGAAGGGGCAGCAGTTGCTGTTGTATATTCATTTATATTATCATTCTTCTTCTATAAGTCTATAAAGTTAAAAGATATACCGAAAATATTATTAGAAACAGTAGAAATGACAGGGATAATAATTTTCTTAATAGGAGTATCATCAATAATGTCTTGGGTTATGGCATTTACAAATATACCAAATGCTATAACTGAGTTATTATTAGGAATATCTTCAAATCCAATTGTAATATTATTAATAATGAACTTAGTATTATTAATAGTAGGTACATTTATGGATTTAACACCAGCTATATTGATATTTACACCTATATTCTTACCGATAGCTCAAAACTTTGGTATGAATTCAGTACAGTTTGGTATAATGCTTATATTCAACTTATGTATAGGAAATATTACACCACCAGTTGGTAATACTCTATTCATTGGATGTAAGGTAGGTAAAACTAGTATAGAAGAAGTAATAAGGTACTTACTACCATTCTATCTAGGAATATTAGTGGTGCTTATGTTAGTAACATTTATACCTCAGATAAGTTTATTTATACCTAAACTTATGGGAATGATATAATTAGATCTTATAAGAGTGTAGACAAAGTCTATGCTCTTTATTTTTTTGTTTAATATGGCTATGAGGTATGGGATAAGGATATTACTATGATATTAGACTAACACTATTATGACAATGCATGTATTGAATCATTTCATGCAACATTAAAGAAAAAAGAAGTCTATAGAGTAAAATATTTTGATTATGATTCGGCAAGATTAAGATTATTTGAATATATTGAAGGTTGGTATAATAGAAAAAGAATTCATGGAAGTATAGGGTTTATATCTCCAGATGAATATGTAGATAATCCAGGAGGAGATTCAGAAAATGGGAACGAAAATGTAAGTACAGGAGATAAAAGTATTATAGTATACTTATTTATCTTGATATTATCAACTTTATACTTATTCGTATTTTTATCTAGAAAATACATAACTAGAAAATAACACTCCTTATCAGGTGCTGTAAAATAAAGTGTGTATTTTTCTAAAGAGTTCGATAATTAAGTTATTAATACAATTAATTATCCGAAGGAAGGTGTATGCTTTTTATAAGACAGGAGTGAAAATATGAAAATTTTAATTAAAGAAGATTAAGTAAGCAAAAGGAGTGACGTAAGATAAAATTACATCACTCCTTTTTTAGATTACATGTAAAATGTAATAATTAATATAACTATTGTTAGTATGAAAGGAGATATAAACACTATTTTTCCTTTTGTACTACCTATATTAACAGTCCAGCCAACACCAAATCTTTTTTGAACAAATAAAGAAGGATCGTTGGGATTATTATATAAAGTACCAAATATCCAGTTATTATCGTTATCATCTACTGAATAGACAGCAGTTTTAGACTTACTTGGTGATTTGTAGTATAAGTATGTTTGATAAAGAGATGATAGAATAATTGCTATTACAGTAGGGAACAGAACAGCATTATTTACGCTACTAGCATTCACAGTGGCAATTAATATGGTAATAAATAAAATTTGGCACCCTAAGCTTACTATGAAAAAAGTAAGAGCAATTTTATTTAAATAATTTAAATTGGCTTTTTTGCTTTCATTAAGATTATCAGAGCTTAACTTAACTCTAGATTTTAAGGAATATATGGAACTAATAGTTATTATTAACCCTATGCCTACACTCATAATTATAACACCAAAAACACTCATAAATGATTTTTCAGAAAATGCATCTGGCTCACCACTAAATCCCCAGTGAGTAGGTATAATATCTGGCATAGAATCATATTGAGTAATTGCATAGATTCCAACCAACACAGTAATTACAAAGGGAATCATATATAGTAAAGAATATTTTTTTATGATTCTGTTTTTTTCATTAATAAAATCTGTATCTAATATTACCTTAGTTTTTCCCAATTCTAAGTCACTTATTTCCAATGACAAATCTTCTTTTAAAGCTTTTACCTTATTATGAATATGAAGAAATGCAAAAAACTCATACAGACAAAATCCTAATACAGGAACAATAGAAGCTATTATATAAGCCTTAAATATATAAATGCAAATTAATGTAATTATTGCAAATATAACAAATCCTATTGTAACAAGAAGTTTAAATTTCTTATCTAAGGCTTTAAATTCTTTCTTAGTAAAATAATCACTATTTAAACTAACTCCATAAAATTGTCTTTTTCCACTTAATGATTGAGTAAAAAATATCATTATATAAACTAAAAATAGTAGTGGTATATTTATTATAACTGCTAAAGTACTATTCATAATTTTTCACCCCATAATTATCAAAAAATTCATTGCTATAATTTATAAATTCTTCTTTAGATATACCTAAAAGATAACTTTCAGCAGTTAAAAGCTCCAACATGGATTTTATTTTTTCTGTGTTTTCATCCTTTTTAGTCAGTGGTAGAGAATTTACTACAGCACCTTTTCTTCTATCAATATTGATATATCCTTCATCTTTAAGTAAATTATATGATTTGTTTACAGTATGAAGGTTCACACCAATTTCCTCAGCCATATTTCTAACAGATGGCAAAGATTCGTTTACTTTCAAATCACCTCTTGCAATAGATTTTATAATTTGTTCCTTGATTTGTGAATATATGGGAACATCACTGGTAAAATCTAAATTTAATATCATTTTATCACTCCAAACTATTATATGATATATATTTGTTATATGTATTGTATAACAAAAAAGTAATTATTACAACCCTATGAATCTTAATGTTATTCATCAGAACTTATCAAATTATATTCCAAAAGTAATCCAAAGAATTAAATTACTATAACAGTAAGAAGAACGATCTCTAAAGATTATAAGACAACTTTATTAGAAAAATAAATGTAATAGGGGAGGACTAGTAATGAAAACAAAAAATGGATTCACTAGATTTGACACTATAAATGAATTTAAAACATGGCTAAATAAACAAAATATAAGGCGAAAAATAAATAAACTTCAAGTACATCATACTTACTTGCCGTCTTACAAAAATTGGCCAGAAGATGAATTAACTAGGCAACATAACATGAAAGAATATCATATGGATACTAATGGTTGGTCAGATATAGGTCAACATTTCACTATATTCCCAAATGGCAAAATAGTCACAGGGAGAAGTTTAAACAATGATCCAGCAGGTATAAAAGGATGGAACACTAACGCTATATGTATAGAGATATACGGTAACTTTGATAGAAACAATGACATAATGAACAATGAGCAAAAAGAAGCAGTAATAGCTTGCTATGGTCTACTTTGCAAAAAATTTAATATAACACCAAGTATGAATACAATCAGATGTCATGGATGGTTTACTTCAAGTGGTACTTATTTGGGAGATTATAATAAATCTAAATCCTGTAAAACCTGTCCGGGCACTAATTTTATGGGAATAGGAAATACTAAATCAGCTTTTATAAAAAATTTTTATCCTAAAATTAAAGACTATATGAGTGAATGTGAATTTATAAATGGAAGCACATCTACAAGTGAAAATACAAATAGTAGTGAAATAAAATCTTACACCACAGGAATATACAGAGTAAAAGTAAAAGGATTAAACATAAGAAAAGGCCCTGGAACAAACTATGATATAGTGGGAGTTATAAGAGATAAAGGCAGCTATACTATTGTTAAAGTTTCTGGAAGTTGGGGATATTTAAAATCAAAAGCAGGCTGGATAAATATATCTAATTCTTACTGTAGTAAAGTGAAATAGAAGAAGATAGGAGAGAATGTAAAAATAGAGAGGGAAATACCCTCTCTATTTTATTGAGTAATTATATTTTATCTATAAGATTATTAAACAACTCTTTATATCTATTTTCAACATCTTTAAAATCAGTAAATTTAAAAGCAGGCTTACTAACTAATTCAACTTTATCAACATTTACCTCTTCATTCATATAATGTATAAATTCATTGTAAAGTAGAGCATTGTCAATAAAGTGTACTAATTTTAATTCATCATCATTTAAATCTTCCTCTAAGAAAACTCTATAAATAAAAGTCTGTAATTTCTCTTCTATTTCTAGATACTGACTTAAGTGTTTTTTCACTGGTCTAATAATATCAGACATATAGGCCTCACTTGCATCGTGTAGTAAACATGCAAGAGCAACTCTATTACTATATCCTCTTGCTATCGCTTCTTCGCAACAGAAAATACTATGCTGTCCTACAGAATAAAACTCAGGGAAATGACCATTGGCTCTAGACATAAGTGATAGAGCATGGGCAATATCATCTACCAATATATCCTCTTTTTTAGGATTTAATGGAGCAAATTTAACCTTTGAAAATGTTGTAATGTAATCTGACATAAAAACTCCTCCCATTTATATAACTAGATTTAATTATATAATATAGAATTAATATGTCAATATTACCTAATTTCTATAAGAACATAGCTCCTATTGTTCCAAATATTAACAATGGTATATTATAATGAAGGAATGTAGGAACACAAGTATCCCATATATGGTCATGTTGTTTATCAGCATTTAAACCTGAAGTAGGTCCAAGGGTACTGTCAGAAGCAGGGGAACCAGCATCACCTAAAGCACCAGCAACACCGACCAATAAGATAATAGCAGGAACACTAAATCCTAGACTTATTCCTAAAGGACAATATATAGTAGCGATTATTGGTAAAGTACCAAATGAACTTCCAATCCCTATAGTAACTAAAAGACCTACAAGTAACATAAGTAAAGCGGCAAGAAGTTTGTTATCACCAACTATAGACGAAACAGATAAAACTAAAGATTCTACAGCACCAGTTTCTCTTAAAACGTTACCGTATCCAGCAGCAACGAGCATAATAAATGCAATAAGACCCATCATTTTAACTCCGCCATCTACTAAATCATCTATATCACTGAATTTAATAGCTCTAGTTATAAATAGTACAATAATTGAACAAAGACCACCAAGAGGAAGTGAACCAGTAACTATTTGAACAGCAAAAGCAGTAATGGCACCAAGCAAAGCACACCAATGTTTAGTAGTCATCTTCTCATCGGCAATATCATTAACCTCCCTATCTGAATCAAGGCTACATTCTAGACCTTCAATAGGTAAATCTTTATACTCTCTAGGTTTTCTATAAGAAATGAAAACAGCAATTAATAGACCTAAGAACATACCAATACCAGCAATCCACATAACACTAGTAACCATATCAGTAGTACATTCAATGCCATTAGCAATCATTTGATCTCTAATAATATTTTGGAAAATAAGACCAAATCCAACTGGGATAACGATATAAGGTGTCTTAAGACCAAAAGTTAAAGCACAAGCTACAGCCCTTCTATTTATTTTTAGTTTATTCATAAGTCCTAACAAAGATGGAATCAAAATTGGAATGAAAGCAATATGTACTGGTATAAGATTTTGCGAAAAACATGATATTATAGCAATTAATAAGATTAGTGTAATTTTTTTACCTTTAACAATTTTAGCAATTTTTCTAGCAAGTATAGAAGCGAGTCCTGTTTTACTTACTGCTACAGCTAGGGCACCAAGTAAAATATAACTTAAAGCAGTTTCAGCATTACCACTCATGCCTCCAATTAAAATAGACATTGAGTCACCAACTGACATTCCAGAAGTAACACCTGCAACTATTGCTGCTATTAAGATAGATAAGAATACATTAAATTTAAGTAAACACAGTACTATCATAACAACAATAGAAATAACAACCGGATTTAATAAAATCATTGTAAAATCCCCCTTTTTTTAATTAGTATGAAATATTTAATTTTTCAGAAAAATATATAGTTACTATATAATAAATATATGCCAAAAAATGGTATATATTTATTATAGATGAATTTATTATAAAAATCTATTCAATTTCTAACTCTTCTTTTTTTGAATCCATTATCTCATAGTATTTTTTCAAATCTTTTTCAGCTTTAGATATACGTTGTTCCAAGTTTTCTTCATAAATATCTTCATATAAAAAATGTTCTATTCTAATGGAAGTATCATCTGAATTTGGTGTTCCTTCCTCGTTTCTAGGCTTTTCTAAAGTAAAATCTATGGCATAGAAACGTATATTTTCTTCATCTAATATATTTTTTATATTAAGGAGAATTTCGCTGGCCTTATTTACTGTAATTTCTTTATCTTCAGCATAAAAAATAATATGACTTGCTTTTTTACCCATTTCATACATATCATAATCTTTGTCTAGCTCTAATTTTTTTCCCTCAATTCCATAAATAGGATAAGTAAGTCCATTATCTTTATTAATTTCTAAATTTTCTTTTAAATTTTCTATGTCCATTATTTCACCAAAATTTATTTCACTTTCATATGGAAAATCCTTACTATCAAAGACTTTTTCCACCTTAGAACTATAACTTTCGTTTATTCTATTGAAAGTATTATATCTATCAACTACATCATTTTCATAAGAGTCATAAGTTATTTTTCCAAAAGATGATAGAGATAAATAAAAGTGAGTATCTTTACTTGTAGGTGATTTTACTTCAATATCATAAGTTCCAGTTTTAAAATTATAAAATGCACCTGATATATTTAAATCCATATTAGAATAGTTTTTTTCAATATATTCTTTTGCTGAATTGTTTGCAATAGTTTTAGATATGGGATTACCTAATAATCCATTGGCAAACCACATAACACCTATAATTAATAAAAAGGAAGTTATACCTGCACATATTTTCGTTGATTTTTTCATATTATTTATTCTCCTTTCTAAAGGCAATATAAAGTAAAAATGCAATTAAAACACCAAGAGCACAAAGTCCACTATAAATACTAGCCCACATAGCTGGAGCTGTTATAAATGAAGCTATCTGAGATTTATCAAATAAACCTTCCATGATGTATTTAATAAAATGATATAAATATGTAAAAATAAACATAGCTATAACCACAAGATATGATTTTCTTCTAAGTGTAAAGTAGCTTAGTGATCCAATTAGAGGCATAATCAAAATATTGTAAAACATAAATTGGCTTTCTGTAAGAATTACACCTATAAATGAGCCAATCACAACTAGTGTAATAGCCACAAGTATAAGTTGATTTTTTATTTTAGAAATAATTTTTTTATCATTCATTTTTTCATTTTTACTTATATTTTTATTTTGGATTGTATTTTCAATTTCCATTTGGGAAAATAATTCTCTACATTTATTACACTCATGAGTATGTGTCATGACAGCATTATAACTATCTTCGCTGGCTACATTATCCTTAACTAAGGGAATTAAATCCATACAAATATCACATGAGATTTTATTCATAGTCGTCTGCCTCCTTTGCTAAAATATTTTTGATTTTCTTTTTAGTACGATGATCTATTACTCTTGCAGAGCTTTCAGATATATTATGCTTTTTTCCTATTTCAAAATAAGAATATCCCTCTATTCTCATAAGAATAATATCCTTTGTTCTAGGTGATTCATTATCAAGTAAATTAAGTATTTTATTAGAAAGTTCTTTTTTTATAATAGAATTATCTAAATCACACTCACTTAAGAGGTAATTATAAGATAAGTCATCTAGGGATATAGTAGGCTTTTCTTTTCTTAAATGTTCATACCACTTGTTCCTTGCAATGGAAAATAGCCAAGTTTTAATAGTTGATTTTCCTTTAAATTTATGTAATGACTTTAATGCACCTAAAAAAGTTTCAGACACTAAGTCTTCTGAAAGAGAAACATCATGTGTTAAACTTACAAGATATTTAAATACATCTTGCTTATATTCTTCGTATATTTTTTTAGTAACATAAATCTCCTTTCATAATATTAGTGATAAAAAAATCTTTTTCGTTACATTATTTTAAAAAATATTTTTCTTAAGTAAAATTTACCATAAAAAAGGGCCTATAAAAATAGGTCCTTTTACTATAGATGTTTTATTTTATCTTTCATCTAATATGAATTTTTTAATTACATGAGCAACACCATCTTCATCATTAGAAAGAGTAGTGTAATCAGCTATATCTTTTATTTCATCACTAGCATTTCCCATAGCTACCCCAAGTCCAGCATATTCTATCATGTGTTTGTCATTTCCAGCATCACCAACACAGATAACTTCTTCTTGTTTTATACCAAGTTCTTTAGCTAAAAGTTCTATACCAGCACCTTTATTAGCTTTTGGATTTAAGAATTCTAAAAACGAAGGCGTACTTCTTACTATAGTATATTTTTCAAAATAACTCTTTGGGATTTTCTTTATACATTCATCTATTATTTCTGGATGATCTATCATCATAAATTTAGACATGGCAATATCTTTTGGAACTTCCTCAAGAGTAGTTGAATTTAAGTGAGCTCCTGTTAAGTAACATTCAAGTATAGTGTAATCACTTATATCTTTATTAAATGTGTAAACAGTTTTTGTATCATAGAAATGACTTCTAGAACCAAGCTCCAAACTTAAATTATATAAATCAACTAAGTCATCATATCCTAGGGTTAAGTGAGATACAGGATTTTTAGTAAAAGTATCTTGAACAAGAGCACCATTGAAAGTTGCAGCATAGTCACCTGATTCTTTAAGATTAAGTTCTTCTAAGAATTTTTCAACACCTTTTAATGGTCTCCCAGTACATAAAACTACCTTAACACCTTTTTTCTTAGCTTCTTGCACAGCATTTTTTACACCTTCTGTTAGTTGATGTGAACTATTTATTAAAGTTCCATCTATATCTAGTGCTATTAATTTGTAATTCATTTTGTTCCTCCCCAAGTTAGAATTTAAAACTATTAATATAATTGTAGTTGATAGATATATTTATAAATGATATATCAACATAAAATTATAAGGGTTATTTTTAGAATTAGTCAATACTTATGAATTTATATCATAATTTAAATAAATTTTTTATTATATTTTTGTATAAATTATATATTGCGGAAAAAGTAGAAAATTGTATTTTTTTATGTAACAAATTAACGGATAAATAATACTATATATCAAGGGCAATCTTAAAGGTTGTCCAATTAAAAGGAGATGAATTATTATGTATGATATGGATAATAGATATTGTAATGGATGGGATGAAGAACAAGACTGGAACGATAATTGGGACGATAAAAAGAAAGAAAAATGTGATATAGACAGCAAATGTTGCCAAGGATTTGTTAAGGAGGAATTTAGTATAAAAGCAACTGCTACATCTGGTAATGGAACAGAAGTCTATAGAAATTCTGCTAATCTAACTGTAACTGGAACAGTAATATTAACAAATTTAGGACAAAGAAACATTACTTTCGTTGTAGATAATTTACAAAAAATTGTACCTCCAAATGGAATGGCGGCACTTACAGCAACTAATATAGATCATGTAACAATAAGTACTCAACAAGGTACTGCAAGAGCACTACTTTGCTTTGATATCCAAGTTCCATCACCTGCTTTTAAATGCTGTCAATAATCTGATTGATTTTCATCATGTAGTTGGCAATTGCCAACAGGTGGTGAATAAAAATCTTAGGTCATCAAACAAAGTAATAGTATAATATTATTCTAGGCGGAGAATTATTCTCTGCCTTTTATTATTAAAAATATTATGAACCTTAAACTATGATTATTGTAGTATTCAGTATTAATATTTATAAATTTACTTGATATAATTAATAAAAATTCATAATAATTATAGTATA
Organism: Terrisporobacter sp.; assembly: GCA_029851945.1. Next base: position 40,369 of record JARKUZ010000092.1, read on the forward strand.
ATTTAAAGAAGAAAGTATAAAATAGTATTTCAATATATTAGATTAAAGGCGGTGATTATTATGGATATAGTAATAGATATATTTGTAGCTATTGCAGACTTTATTTTGACTATGTTTGCAGGTGATGATGTCCAAAAAATTTCAAAATTTTTAAAGAGAAAAGGATTAATGAGAAATTAAAAGAGAATCTTAATAGTATATTTTCAGGTAGTGAAGAGGATCTAAATTATATTGAAAGAGAAAATATAAAACTTATAAGAGATATAGACAAAAAATAAATCATTTCACAATAAAAGATATGAGTATCTACTCATATCTTTTTTAGCATTAGGGTAACCTACATAAGAACTATTAGACTCTAGAAAATAGGTCCTCCAATAGATTTATACTATCACCATAAAAAGTTGTAAACTCCTCATTTTTACTATCTGCTATATTACTAACAGGTATAGAAAAAGCCACATCAGACATAACACTAATACTACTATTAGAATCTGATGTTATAGATATAATATCCCCTCCAAGACTAGATAATTGTTCAATTTTCCTAATACATGCGAAATTTTCACCTGATTTGGAGATTACTATTAAGGTAGGATCGTGATCTTTTTCATGTACTATGGGTATTTCTAGACCATGCAATAATATAACATTATACTTTTTCACTAAAAGTTTTCTATGTATGTATCCAGTTACAAATTCACAAAATCCCTCTCCATATAGATAAATATACTTATTCTTATTTAAATATTTTTTAGATAACTCATTAAAATCAGCTAAAGGATTTTTTGAACTCCATAAAAAACCGTTTTCATTGTCGCTGTTATTATCCAAAGTGTATGATGTCATTCTTTTAATATCAAAAATTAACTCATTATATCCACTGTATCCAAGTTTCTTGGCTAACCTAATAATAGATGCTGTAGAAGTAAAGTTTGATTTTGCAAGCTGTCTTATACCTTCTTTTTTTATTTTTTCCGGGTTTGCAAATATGTACTCAAGTACTTTTACTTCTGAATCTGATAAATTTTGATTTTTAAAGATTCTCCCAACATGAAATGTTTTGTTCATAGACATCCCCTTTCTAAATTTTAATATTCAATATATGAAATTATTATATCATAAAGCATTTATATTTTGAAACATGTTACACTATTATACATATGTTACAAAAGTCGCTTTAAGTATATTAATGTTGTACGAAAGGATATATACTTTAAATATACTTAAGAAAAGGGGGGAAACGATATTAAAAGACTAATTATTAACGCAGATGATTTTGGATATTCTAACGCTGTAAACTTAGGAATAGTTAAGAGTCATATTAAAGGTGTTTTAACATCAACAACATTAATGGCAAACATGTCAGGTACAGAACATGCAGTTGAATTATCTAAACAAATTCCTACTTTGGCAGTAGGGGTACACTTATCCTTAACCTGTGGAAAACCTATTTTAGGTAAGAAAGTAAGTTCATTAATTAGTGAGGATGGGAACTTTTATAAGTTAAGTGATTTTGAAAATGAAAGTGTAGAAATTGATAAAAATGAACTTTATGATGAGTGGAAAACTCAAATTGAAAAATTATATTCACTTGGAGTTAAGCTAAGCCACATTGATTCCCATCATCATATACATACATTTGAACAAACATCTGAAATAGCAAAAACACTTTCTAAAGAATATGATTTGCCAATTAGAAACTGCAATAGAGCAACAAATAAGGATGATATAAATTTTTTAGACCTATGTAATTACGAACCAATTAGAGACATGTCTATCAAGTATATGTCAGCTAGAGAAAAATGTTTTAAAGTTATAGAATCAAATATAATTAAAAATATTGAATTTGAAAAAAGCGAGGCAATGTGTCATCCTGCATTTATAGACAGTTATTTACTAGAGGGTTCATCTTTCAATATTCCGAGAATAAGAGAAGTAGATGTACTATGTGATTCGTATATGAGAGAACTTATAAATAAATATGATATAGAGCTTTGCAATTACAATAATATACACGATTAAAGGGGGATACTATTTTGTCTAATTCACTTCGATTAGTAAGTAATCAATTATCTAAGCTAGGAAAAGCAATGCTTATTCCAGTTGTTGCTATGCCAGTGGCAGGTCTTTTATCTAGACTTGGGCAACCGGATTTATTAAATTTAGACATATTAAAAATTGCATCAGATGTTATATTTGGAAATTTAGATTTATTATTTGCTGTTGGATGTATACTTGCATACACAAAAAGTAAAGATAAATCATCAGCAGTTTTAGCAGGAGTGCTTTCAGTTATGGTATTCAGGCAAGCGCTTACATACTTAAATGAAAGTATTAGCATGGGAGTATTTGGAGGTATAGTATCAGGTATAAGTACTGCTATTATATATAACTACAGTAAAAATTGGAAAGTTCCTAGTATGTTTTCTTTCTTTGCAGGTGAGAAATTAGCAATAACTTTAGGTCCAATATTTTCACTTGTTTTAGCAGGAGTATTTAGTTTTATATGGCCACCAATAGAAGCAGGATTAGATGCTTTTGCAATAGGCCTAGGATCTATGGGTATTTTTGGGATATTTTTATTTGGATTCTTAAATCGTATTCTAATACCAACTGGTTTACACCATGTTTTTAATGCTTATATATATTATGAATTAGGTAGTTACACGACAGCAAATGGAACAGTAGTAACAGGAGAAATGACAAGATTTTTAGCAGGAGATCCAAGTGCAGGAGCATTTTTAGTAATGTTTTATGTAATTATGGTATTTGGGATACCTGGTATAGCTGCTGCAATGTATAAAACAGCACGCCCAGAAAATAAAGAAGAAGTAAAAGGATTAGCAAATAGTGGTGCATTAACTTCAATAGTTGCAGGAGTAACAGAACCAATTGAATTTTCATTCATGTTTACATCTCCACTTTTATATTTTATACATTCAGTATTTACAGGTTTAGCAGGGGCAATATTATACTTATTTAATTCAAGACTTGGATTTGCATTTGGATTTAATATTATAGACTTAACTCTAAACTGGAAAATGGGTAATAACGTGATTTATATAATACCTGTAGGTATAGCATTCTTCTTCTTATACTACTTTACTTTTAAGACAATTATTCTTAAAAAGGATATAAAAACTCCAGGAAGAAGTGAAAGTGTAACTGAATCTATAGATGAAAAAGAATTAAAATTATCTCATTCAAATTATTCATATATGGCAAAAAAATTATTACAAAATGTTGGTGGAGTTGAAAATATAGTTAATGCTGAAAATTGTGTTACAAGAATGCGTTTAGAAATAAGAGATATAAACTTAATAAATGAAGATAACATAAAGAAAACAGGTGCAAAAGGCGTAATAAAAGTAAATCAAAATAATATACAAATTATAATAGGTACAGAAGTAGTTCATGTAATGAAAGAGTTTAATGCATTATTAAGTGAATTCGCAAGTGAGGGAGGCAAATAATATGGGAAATAAAATAGTAATAGTTGGTGGAGGATCTACACATACACCAGGAATAGTAGAGGTACTTAGAAACCGTTCAAAAGATTTACAATTAGAAGAAATAGTATTATACGATAATAACGAAGAAAGAAACTATCTTATAGGTGAGTTCACAAGAATATATTATAGAGATAATAATTCAGATGTAAAAGTTTCTTACACTACAGATATAAGAGAAGCTTTTAAAGATGCTAATTTCTTATATGTTCAAATAAGACCAGGTCTTAATAATCAGAGAGAAATCGATGAAAAAATATGCTTAAAACATGGAGTTGTAGGTCAAGAGACATGTGGATTAGGAGGATTTTCTTTTGCATTAAGAGTTATACCTGAGATTTTAAAAATAGTAGAAGTGGCACAAGAAGTTTGCCCTGATGCTTGGATATTAAATTATACTAATCCAGAAGCTATAATTTCAGAGGCTATATATAAGAAATTCCCTAATGCTAAGTGCTTATGTATATGTGACATGCCAATAAGTATAGAAGAAACTTTAGCTGAATACTTAAATGTACCATATAAAGATTTAACTTTTAAATATTTTGGTCTAAATCACTTTGGATGGTGGACTAATATTTATGATAAAAAGGGAAAAGATTTATTACCAGGTATCAGAGAAAAGGTAGAATCAGGAGAATTAAAGGGATTAATACAAACTAACGAAGAGATTGTAGGAGATGACTACTGGACTAAGACATTCCAAAATGTAATTAAAGCATTTAAGATGTATCCTCAGTTTTTCCCTAATTGCTACTTACAATATTACTACTTTGCAGATGAGATGGTTGAATCAGATAATATTGAATTTACGAGAGGTTCTTATGTATTAAGTACTAGAGAAATTACAGTATTTGAAGAGTGTAAAAGAGTTATAGAATTAGGAACAGCTAAGGATTCTAAATTATTAGGTGGTGTTCATGGAAACTATATAGTAGATATAACTAATGCTATAATACATGATACTAAAGAAAGATTTATAGTAAATATAAAAAATAATGGAGCAATTAATAACTTTAATAGTGATGCGGTAGTAGAAGTTCCTTGTTATGTTGGAGCAACAGGAGCAGAACCAGTAATAGTTGGAAACATACCTACATTCCATAAGAGTATGATGGAAATGCAAAAAGGATATGAAAAATTAACTGTAGAAACAGCTTTAACAGGTTCTTATAATACTGCAATGGAAGCTATTTTACTTAATAAAACAATACCTTCTTATAGAGTAGGGAAAGCTGTTTTAGATGATTTAATGGAAGCTAATAAAGATTACTGGCCAACACTAAAATAATTAATATATTTATAAGTGTTTATTATAAAAAATATAGTATAATTAAAAGGATGTCCCAAAAATGTGACACCCTTTTAATTTATATATTTTATTTGATTTTTTCAATTTCAAGTACTTTATCAATATAATCATCTAATCTAGGTTTATTATTACCTTTACTACTTTCAATCTCTATATCAGGTGTGACCTTTTCCTCTTCATCACATATACCACTTTCAGTTAAATACATTGTTGATGCCATTCTAACAATAAGCCCGCTATTATTTAGTTTAAAAAGCACAGGATCGTATACATATCCATCTCCCATAGTTTTTGTTCCTATTATAGTAGCAAAATTTTGTTCCTTGCAAAATATAGAAAAGGATTCTGCTCCAGAAAATACTAAATCATCTACCAATAAATATATTTTACCTTTGAATGGAGTTTTTGATTTACCTTCTACAATTTCTTCATTATATTCAAAGTGTGTAAACATACTTGTAACTTCTTTTGGAGCATTATCAAATACATCTTTAGGTAACTCACTAATATCATTAAGCTTTACATTTCTTACTTTAGTATAGTTATTAATAATATCTGAGTTGTTTCTAAATAAACGATACCCCTTACATTTATAGTCTTTATCTGAAATTAATGATACTAACTTAGTCCAATACTCATCATCACCACCTGGATTTCCTCTTATATCAATAACAAGAGACTGATAATCTTGTATTTTTTCTAAATAAGAACCAATTCTTTTCATATCATCATCAATACTTCCATTTGCCGAATTCATTTGAGGAATATATATGTATCCTATTTTACCTTCAACTAAATCTTTTAACTCTATATCCTTGAAGCTTTCATCTCCAAATTCAGTACCTTTTCTTAAAGATTCATACATGTCATTTACATCTTTATCATCAAAAAAGTCATACCACCCAAGAGGCTCATAAATTTCTTTTAAAGTATTGAACCATTCCTTATTATTAATTACTTCCGTATGACTATTATGTAAGTCGCTTAATATGTTATTTAACTTATTAGCAAAATCTTGATCAGATGATGAATTCATAACATATTCCTTATAAGATTCTTTATTTGCTAACCAATCTTCTTTATTTTGTCTTTTGCTAACTTCTAAAAAAGGATATCCTTCTTTAACTGTATTGTATAATTGTTCGAAATCAGCTAATTTTTCTTCTTTTGATAAAGTGCTTGTGTTTGAGCATCCAACAGTAATAAAAGATGCTATCATAAGAATTATTAAAATTTTATACTTCACAAAATCCCCCTCCATAACACGTATTAATAAATTTATAATTTATTAATATTATTCATCAAATCTATTCGCTAAATTGGAATTTCCCTATCTATCTATATATTTTTTTCTTTACTTTTTTCTTTCTCCTGTTCTAAAGTTGTTATTACACTTACTGCAATAACAAATCCCATAATACAAATAGCACTTCCACCTGCTGTAATTGTAGTATTTATAATACCTGTAAATAGATTAATTACTGTTGCTATAATTCCACAAACACAGAGTATTAATACAACCTTAGATAATATACTATAATTTTTCATATTCTCCTCCTATCAAAACTCCTATTTAGCTATATGATATCAAAAGTGTTGTTACTTCGCATTATATAACTATTACGTAATATACATAATTAAACCAAAATTATTTACTTATAAGATTTATACTTTCATCAAACAATGAACACATGATAAATTATCTTTATACTATATATTGTATTTATAGACTTGGGTATTTGCATTATATATTAGAAAATATATGGAAAATAAAAAAGTAATAGATTTAATATCAACTTTGATAGGAACTTTACTTTTAGTTAAAGCTTTGCTAATTATAGATAATGAGAACTTTTCCTAAGAAGTATAACAATAAAATAGGAGGAATAAAAAATTCCTCCTATTACTTATTAATTAATTGCTCTTTTGAAATTATCTTTTTTTGGTTCTTCAACAAGACTACTTAACTTTTTATCAGATATGTATAATAATATGGCTCCAATAAATAATATTACGGCAATAGTACTATATGCTAAAATCATATCAAATTTAAGAGTAAATTTATATATATATGCATACCCTTTACCAGCTATGAAATTAGATAAAGCCCATACCCCCATAAGAAGTGATAGCATTTGCTTAGGAGCATACTTACTCACAAAAGATTTTCCAAGAGGTGAGAATAATATTTCTCCCACACTTAAAAGAATAGCAAAGGCTATTATCCATAATATACTAGCTTTAACAGTCTCGGGAGCTCCGATACCTCTAGAAATTTCAGCCCCAACAAGAACTAAAAATGCTAATCCTAAGGATATTAATGCAAGAGAAGTTTTTTTGAATAAGCTTATATCTCCTTGAGGTCTTTTAGCAAGCCTTATCCATAATGCAGCTAAAACAGGACCTAAAACTATACAAGTTAAACTATTTAATGAGTCAAACCAAGAAAGAGGAATTTCGAATCCTCCAATATTCATATCTACAAATAATTCACCATAATCATAAAATGCTAGGTAAGTTAAGTGCCAGAATATCCAGAAAAGCACAGAGAATCCTGATATAATCACTATAGCTAAAACTTTTTTCTTATCTGAAAGTGTAAGAGCGGTTTTATTAATTTTTTCAGTTTTTTCATTTCCTAGGCCTTCTTTAAATGGTCTTTTTCCTGCCTCTCCAAGGAATCTCCATCCAAATATAAACCATAACCCACCTATTATACAAAGAATACCTGCAAGTAAGAAACATTGAGAAAATCCAAGTACACCGTTTTTAGCAAATATTTTAAGATAAAGTATTCCAACTAGTGTACTTCCTAAAAAAGAACCTACATTAACAATAGAGTATTGTAGAGAAAAAGCTGAATCTAATTCTTCTTTATTATTAATAACTTGTCCGTTTACTGCTGAAATATTGCCCTTAAAGAATGCTGTACCTATTGCTACTAAAATTATCATTAAATTTATCATTGATGCCGATGTAGCTATTGAACCAATACAATATCCAGCACCCATAATAAACATACCGATAGGGATTGTGTACCTAGCACCTATCCATTTATCTGAAATAGGTCCACCAATCAATGGTGCAAGAGATGTAAATGCAACAAGATTAGATTGCATTATTGCTGCTTGTCCCTTATCTATTCCAAGACCACCTTTTATTATAGATACAGTAAGGAACATAAATATTAAATACTTTGAAGCGTAATATGCCACTCTTTCAATGGCGAAAGTTATTGCGCAAATATAAAATCCTATAGGGAGCTTATATTTCTTTTTTACTGCTGTACTCATAAAGCAAATCCTTCCCAGATATAATTGTGATATCTTTTACTAAACATTATTAAATAAGTTTTTATGATAAAAATGTAATCATACATAATAATAATAGTGATTATTTTGTCAATTTACAATAAAACTTTTATTTTTTTACATACTATCCATCATTATTTATACATTAATTTATAGAGATATAAAAAAATGTATAGGTCATTGTAAAGTTTAGTGATATCATTAACTTAGATAAATTTAAAGATGAAGATAGAAATAAGCTGATAAATAAAATTACAGAGCTTAGATTGAATGATGATAAAAAAGTAATATATAATAAATCTTATATCGATTATATTAATATTATTTATTCTTATATTTATAAAAATGAAAAAATTAATTATATACAACTTTAATTAGGAGGATTAAGAGATGATAGATTTATTAAAAAATAGAAGAAGTATAAGAAAATTTACAGATGAACCTGTTTCAAAAGAAGATGTGGAAAAGTTACTAAAAGCAGGACTTTTAGCACCTTCATCTATGGGCAAAAAGCCTGTGGAACTTATAGTTGTACAGGATAGAGATACTATTTCTAAGCTAGAAACATGTAAAAAATATGGAACACTACCACTAAAAAGTGCCCCTCTTGCTATTGTAGTTATAGCAGACAGTGAGTTAAGTGATGTTTGGGTGGAAGATGCTTCTATAGTTTCTACTTTAATTCAATTGGAAGTGGAGAAATTAGGTCTTGGATCTACATGGATTCAAATGAGAAGAAGAGAATCTGTGGAGAAGGATTCTGAAGTTGCTGTTAGAGAAGTGCTTGGTATTCCTGATAAATATGGTGTTTTAAGTGTGATTGGTATTGGTCATAAGAATGAGGAGAAGAAAGCTTATGATGATAGTGATTTAGACTTTGGTAAGGTTCACTATGAAGGGTTTTAGGAGAATAAATAGTGAATATAACAACGGAAAGATTAATATTAAGAAAAATAAATCAAAATGATTTTGAAGAAATGAAAGCTATTTTGCAAGATGATAAACTAATGCTTTTGGGATGGGGAAAAACTTTCTCCGATGAAGAAGTTCAAGTTTGGATAGATAAAATTACAACACAGTATAAAGAATATGGATATAGCTACTACTTAGCTGTAGAAAAATCAACTAAAGCAGTAATTGGCCTAATGGGAATATTACCAATAACTATAAAGGAAGTTGATTATATAGAAGTTGCATACATATTAAAACAAGAATTCTGGGCAAGAGGATATGCAACAGAAGGAATTAAAGCATGTGAGGATTATATATTTAATGTTATTAATGCTGACAAATACATAGCTCAAATAATTCCTGAAAATACTAGTTCAATTAAAGTTGCTGAAAGGCTGGGAATGACAGTATTAGATGAGTACATAAGAGAACATAATGGAAAAAATGTATTTCATTTAATATATGGTTTGACTAAAGATAAGTATATTCAGATGAAGAGATATATTGATTGAAATGATGCTTCATAGAAATAAAATATCTCATATGTGTGATGAATCTACGGATGTAAGAATTGTTCAGATTGTAAAAGAAAAATATATCAAATTATAAATAAATTCTTATTGTGGTATAATCATAGTAAAGTTAGATAAATGATGTGATTATATGAAGGGATTACTAGATCCAAAGATGGATTTTGTGTTTAAAAATATATTTGGAAGTGAAAAAAATCCAAAAATACTAATATCCTTTTTAAATGCAACTCTTAAACCAAAAGATTTAATAACATCAGTTGAAATAAAAAATACTGATATAGATAAAGATTACATAGAAGATAAATTTTCAAGACTAGATATAAAGGCTATTACTAGTAATAATGAAGTAATTAATGTTGAAATACAGCTTAAAATTCCCTTCGGTCATATCGTCAACGATATTCCTTCACTTTCGTTTCAGGAAAATCCGTTACTCAAAGACGAATATAACATGATAAAAAGAAATCTATATTACTGGTCAAAACTTTATTCAGAACAATTTGCATAAATATACTTAATTTTAAATATTTAAAAACAAGAAAATTCCACAGTGGATATAGATTGAAAGAAATATAAGAAGGTTAATTAGGGTGTATTAATATAAATTTTGGAAGATATCATTAAGAAGTAAAAGAGTATCAATATATACAGGATGCTCTTTTTTAGTATTAAATTATATAATTTATTTAAAATATATGAATAACTCAATAAAATGGTTGTATTTTTTACGAAGTTTAATATTAGTTAAATAATAGATATTTAGGATTAAGACTACCTTGGACGATAAGAGATGAAGAAACTTGGAAAGTTGCACATAGATTGGTAGGGTATTCATCTTTTCCTATTGCAATAGTAATGTTTATTATGTCATTTTTCATTGATGGTAATACAGTGGGTATTGTTGGAGTTTTAACTTGGGTTATTATACCTGGTATATACTCTTATATATTTTATTATAAGAAACTAAAAGGCTTGAATTAATAAATCTATACTCTAAATAAATTTAAAACTATCAATTTTAATGTAAATAAATAACACTTTGTTAATTGTTTTTCTATGATAAAATAAATTATCACAATTAGAATATAAACGATAGGAGAGACAACATGAGATCAAGATTTGAAGGCGGACTTCTAGGACTTATAGGAGTCAATATATTAGCATGGGCAGTAACATTCTTTACATTTGGAATAGCTGCACCTTGGGCTATGTGCATAAAATACAGATGGGAAGCTAAACACACAGTAATTGGAGGAAGAAGACTTAAATTTATAGGTAGTGGAGGAAGTTTATTTTTACACTATATTAAATGGTTAATACTGACTTTTATTACCTTAGGAATATATGGATTCTGGCTTTATATAAAAATGTTACAGTGGAAAACAGAGAATACTGTTTTTGCTGATTAATATTTACAAATTACATATTTATAAATAGATAATTAGATTTTAATATAGATAGATTATTTACTAAAATAGTTGAAGAAAAAAGACGCAGAATTTGTCATGAATTAAATGTATTGCAGCTAAAACTTTTAAAAGAAATAGGTTATGATGATTTATGATATGACCCTTCCAATAAAACAAGTTTTTATTATTTTACTTGTATATAGAAGGGTACATATCATTTTTTATTGTAAATGGTATAGAATTTTAGATATACCATTTAAAGGTTGATATTACCAAAAAATTGCCGACATAAATCGACATATAAAATTATTTTTTTATGATATATTTTGTATAGCGATAAATTGTAATCTTAGGAGGAATTATGATAAAAAAATATGTAAGATTAATCCCAGTCTTAATAGTTGGGATAGCAGGAGTAATATTTACACCAGTTTCAGCATCTGATTTAGATGACTATAAGAAGAAACAAATTGAATATAATGAAAAGAAAAAAAATCACGAAGACTTTGTTCAAATGAGTGAAGAGTATAAAGAGGATTATAGCGATTTGGCTATGAGATATGAGCAAGCTCAAAATGAATACAAATTATACAAGGAAAAATATAACAGTAATATTGATTTAAATAAGGAACTGAATGAGCTTTTAGAGAAAAGAGATAGATATTTAAACCTTATAGAAGAATATTCATCTCAGTTAGATAATTTATAGGGAGAAGATAGTTGAGAATTTTAGAAAAAATTAATAATAAAACAATTTTAGCTGGTATAGCAGTTGTAGTAATTGGACTTTTTGTATTAAGTCAAAACAACTCTATTATTACAAGAAAAAAGCTAAAAGAATATGAAAGTTTAGATAAAAAAATCCAAGAATTAGACGAAGAAAGTTCAAAATACTATAGAGATAACAAGGATCAAATATCTGACTATTTGGATTTAAGAGTGAAATATGAAGATGTGGAGAAGTCTTTTTATGAATATAAAGAAAAATATCCAGATGATCTGGCAGAGGATATAGAGAAAGCAAAAGAGGAAGTTAACGAGTATTATGCAAAGGCAATAAAACTGGAACATGAATTGAAAGAAGCTAAGGCTAAAAAACAAGAGAGTCAAATAGCAAGTTCTAATTCTTCTACTGGATCATACTCAAATGGAGGAAGTAGTAGTCAAAGTAGCTCTAGCCATGGACAAGGTCACAACAATAGTAGTTCCAATAAACATATAGGAAAAAGTGTTTATGTTTCTAATGGAAACAGTTATTATCATGCTATATCAAACTGCAAGTACTTGGAAGGTGCGAGAACCTATGTTATTACGTTGACATCAAGTATGAGAAAATATGAAGGACTTTCATAATATCGTGGTTAAGAAGTTTGACTGGGAGAACTACATTTACAAGTGTGTGTTGGGTGCTCAGTATGTGAAGGACAATACGGATTGTGATGATGATAGAGATAGATATTATGATTTGATTGTTGAGAATCTTGATGTTTATAATTATATGATTAAGTACGAGGTTTTTAGAAATGACAAGTTTATAATTAACGTGCTTGATATTATTGATGATAGAGGATTGGCTAAGGTGCTGAAGGCTAAGATTAAGGATAGACCTGATCTTGGTAAGGATGAGAGATATGGTAGAAGGGTGCTGTTTGAGTTTAATAAGGCGTATCCTATTGTTATGAGTCCTATGCTGGAGAAGGATGAGTTGGAGGAGTTGTTTATGGAGTATTTGGGACATTATTATGATTTGAGTGGGTTGGAGTGTGAGGTTGTTTAAAAATAGGTTTGAAAATTGATATATCTGAAAATGGTATGTCCTTTTTTATGTAGGAAACTATAATAGTAGATTTACTAGCTTATGATAATATGCCTAAGGGACTGATATAATTAAATAAAAAATGTTATAATAATTTATAATAATTAGAAAAGTACAGAGGTGTAATATATAAATGAGCGAACAAAAATATGCAACATATACAGGAGACCAGTTTCTATTTTTTGAATTAAAAGAATTACTGAAGTTAAAAAAAGAAAAATTAGATGATAAATCAATAAGAGAAAAAGTGAAATCAGAGAATTTGTTTCAGTATACATCATCATCTAGTATAGCAAGAGTATTGCCTCCAGTAATAAAGAGAGCTAATATTCTAGATGAGACTTTAATAGATATGGTATTAGAAGAGGATGCACAAACAGGAAAAATAATAAATCTATATGCAATGATGAAAAGTAATAGATTATTCTTTGAATTTATGGACGAAGTAGTTAGAGAAAAATATAAGTATGGTCAACTATATATAGAAAAAAAAGATATAAATGAATTTTTTGATAGAAAGATAGAACAAAGTGAAGAGGTTGCCAGTTGGTCACATAGTAGTATACAAAAGATGAAGCAAGTTACTATAAAATCTTTATATGAATGTGGAATGGTACAAAACATAAGAAGTGGCGATATGAATAGAATAAGTATACAACATAGCTTAAAGAGACATTTAGTGGATATAGGTGATGAAAAATATCTAATAGCTATGGGTGTAAGTGATATATAGAGGTGATTAATTAAATTGATACAAGATAGATTAAGTAAAATAAAAGATAAAATAATAAAAATAGATTTCTTAGAAGGAAAAGGAATTGCAAATGAGATAAATATTCATATATTTGACTACGAACCACAGCATGAACTTCAAGTAAGGGCAGGAATACAAAAGATTAAAAAAAGTTTTAACTTAGAAGTTACTGATAGAAAAATAGTAGAAATAGATTTATATGATTTATTAATAGATATAATGACGGAAGAAGAAATACTTGAGAGTGCTATAGATATGGAAGTAGAAGATGGTAAACTAGAGGTACTAGATGCTATAACTACATTCATAACGCCAGAAAGATATGTTAAAGAAATTAAATCAAAAATAAAATCTACGGATGTTTTATTTATAACAGGGGTGGGAAAAGTTTATCCATTTGTAAGATCTCATAATATATTGAATAACATACACGGATTAGATAATCCAATAATAATATTTTACCCAGGTAGATATAGTGGACAGGATTTAGTATTGTTTAATAAAGTAAAGGATGAAAATTACTACAGAGGTTTTCCATTCATAACAGAGTAGAAAAGTTTTAATAGGTGGGAGGATAGAAATATGGAATTAAAACAAATGTTTAAAAGAGATATAACAAGAGACATAAAGGGCGTAATTGTTATAGGTGAGGATCAAAAAATAAAAGAAGAGTTAGATGAATATGTAGTAACTAAAGAAATAGCTAAGCATTTAGGTAAATTTTATCAAAACTATACAAAAGGAATAGATGGTAAAACAGAAAGAATGGCAGTATGGATATCTGGTTTCTTTGGATCAGGTAAATCTCACTTCCTAAAAATGCTTTCTTATATCCTAAGTGATGTAGAAGTAGATGGAAAAAAACCAGTAGAATATTTTGAAAATAAAATAGAAGATAAAATGCTTTATGCAGATATGGAAAGATGTTCAAGAATAAACACTGAAACAATACTATTTAATATAGATTCTAAAAATCCAGATAAAGATAAAACTAATGCAATATTATATACCTTTTTAAAAGTATTTAATGAGCATAGAGGATTTTCTGGAGAAAAACCAGGACTTGCAGAATTTGAAAAAAGTTTATGTGAGGAAGGTATTTATGAAGATTTTAAGAGTGCTTTCCAAAGAATAACAGGTAGAGATTGGTTAGAAAGAAGAAATGCTTATAAGTTTGATGCAAAGAAAATAGCACAAGCATTAATTGAAATATCTGATAATATTACAGAAGAGTCAGCACTAGGATTAATTAATAATATAAATGATTATCAAGTAAGTATAGAAGACTTTGCGACAGAAGTGAAAAAATATATAGATACAAAAGATGATAATTTCCATTTAGTATTTTTAGTTGATGAGGTTGGTCAGTTTATAGGTGATAATAGTGATCTAATGATAAATCTACAAACAATTACAGAAGACCTTAGAAAAAAATGTGAGGGTAGAGTTTGGGTAGTAGTTACAGCTCAGGAAAGTATAGATGATATTTTAAAAGTAAAGGGAGATGACTTCTCTAAAATACAAGGTAGATTTGATACTAAATTAAGCTTATCATCTGTATCAGTAGATGAGGTAATAAAGAAACGTATTTTAGATAAAACACCACAAGCAGTAATAGACTTAAAAGAACTATATTCAAAAGAAGAATACACATTAAAGAACTTAATTAAATTTGAAGATGGCAGATCAGATTTATTAGGATATTCAAATGAAACTGAATTTGTGGAAGTTTATCCTTTTATACCATATCAATTTAATTTACTGCAAAGTGTATTTGAACAAGTAAGAAAACATGGTAACTCCGGGAAGCATTTATCTAAAGGTGAAAGATCTATGCTAGAAGCTTTCCAAAAATCAGCAGAAGAGTATTTAGACAAAAGTGGAGATATATTAATACCGTTTGATGCATTTTATGGAACTATAAGTCAATTTTTAAATCCTACAATAACAAGAGTTATAACGAGGGCAGAAAATAATCCAGCATTAAAAGATGATGAGATGAATCTAAGAGTATTAAAAACTTTATTTATGCTGAAATATATAGGCGAAATACCAGAAAACATAGATAATATAACTACTCTTTTAATAACTGATATACATGAAAAAAGAAGTGAATTAGAACCTAAAGTAAGAGAATCTTTAAGAAAATTAGAAAAAGAAACTCTTATACAAAAAGATACACAAAATGAAAAAGAGAGATATATATTCTTAACAGATGACGAACAAGATGTAAGTAGAGAAATAAAATATGTAAGATTAGATGATGGTAGTGTGAGAAATGAAATAGCAGGATATATATTCGATCAAATATATGATATTAAAAAGTATAGATATAAAGATATATATGATTTTGATGTAAATAGAAAGGTAGATGGTGAACCTTTTAAAAGACAAATTGGAAATATAGGTATCCACATTTTATCTCATAATAGCAGTAATTATAATGTTAGTCAGCAAGAATTAATAATGAAGTCAAGAGATAATAGTGAGGTAATTGTAAGGCTAGGTAATAATGATAAATATGTTGAATTACTTAAAGAAGCTTTAAAAATTGAATCATATATAAAGAAAAAAGATGAGGCACATTTACCTACCAATATAAAAAATATAATAAATAACAAAAAAGATGAAATAAGAGGTAAAAAAAATAGAGCGAAAGATCTTATAGAATTAGCTATAAAAGATGCAGAATTTATAGTTAATGGAAATGTAGAAGAGATAAAAGGTTCAACAGTAAGAGAAAAGCTAAATAGTGCATTGGAAAAATCTACAAAAATAGTATATAAGAGAATAGATGAAATAAAGAAAAATTTATATTCAGAAGGTGATATAGAAGATATACTAAATCCTAATGCTGAAATAACATTTGGAGACATTAACTTTGAAGAAGTGAATACATCAGCAATTAGAGATGTGATGGAGTATATAAAGCTAATGAGTAAAGAAATATCATTAAAAGATATATTAGATAGATATACTCAACCTACCTATGGATGGAAAATACTTGATATACAAGGTATCGTAGCAGTATTGTTTAAAAATCAAGAAATAAAAATAAGACATAATGGAAAATATTTAAATATAGCTGATTATAAGAAAATTACAAAGACTTTAGCAACGTCATCAGAAAAAGAAAACTTGATGATATCAGTAAGAGATAAAGTGGATGCAAAGCTTATAAAAAATACAAAAGATGCAGCTTATGAAATCTTTGAGAATATAAAGCTACCTGATGATGAGGATTTATTAGCATCAGAAATAAAGAAATCTATAGAAAATGAATTACAAGAAATAAAAATATATCTTATTAAGTATGATGATAAAAAATATCCAGGCAAAAGTATATTTGAAAAAGGTATAGATCTATTTGAACAATTTAAATATGATACGGATAATATAGTTTTATTTAAAAAGTTAGTTAAACTAGAAGAGGATATATTAGACTGGAAGGATGTCGAAAGAACAGCAAAAGCATTCTTTGCTAATCAAAAAGACTTATTTGATTTAGGATTAAGAACATTAAATAAATATAATAACAATAAAGATGAGATACAAAATATTCAGTTAGAAGAAAATATATCTAAGTTAAAAGATATAATAGAAGATCCTGTACCATACAAGAAAATAAGAAATATACAAGATTTAGTTAATGCTATAGAATCTAGTTTAAATGAGGTTATACAAGAAAAAAGAAAAGAAGCTATAGATGAAATAAACGAAATTAAGAATAATTTATTAGAAAAAGCAAAAGAAGATGGGGTAACATCTAGAACTAAACAAATTATTGAAGAATTTTATCAAAGATATATAGATGATATATCAAATTTTACAGAAATTCATAGAATAAATAGTGCTAGATTTACTTGCAATGATAAAAAAGTTACCCATGAAGTTAATATAGAAAGAGATATAGCTAACTTTAAAAAACAAGAATCTGAAACAGGTAAATCAAAAGGTGTTGAAGTAAAGGAAACACCAGAACCTGCAAAGAAAATAGAAAGAGTTAAAATTAGTAAAATAGTAACTAGAAGACTGTTATTAAGTGATAATGATGTAGATGAATATATAAAAACACTAGAAAAAGAGTTGAAAAAAATCATAAAAGAAGATAAAGAAATACAAATAATAGATTAATAATAAGGATATTCCCATTGAATAATAATCAATGGGAATATGTCTATTTTATACATAGGGAGGAATGACATGGATAAAAGTATTCTTCAAAAGTTTGCTATAGAGGCAAGAAGAGAACTGAGAGAAAAAATAAAAGCAAAGGCTTATGAATATGGCATCAAAGAAGATGAAATAAAAAAGGGCGAAATTGAAAGTAGTGATTCCATAGTTGTAAATGGAAAGACACTAAACAAGAATGAAAAAGACCAAAGAAGAAAACTTATAGAAAAAATAGAAACATTAAATGAAGAAGGAAGTAATGGATTTGATTTAGTTATAGAAGAAGTTGCATACACTTGGTTTAATAGAATGATGGCTCTTAGATTTATGGAGGTAAACAGATATATAAAAACGAGAGTGTTATCATCAGAAGAAGATAATAACATACCAGATATAGTAACAGAAGCACTAGATATAAGTTTTAAAAATGTAGAATTAGATGAAGAATATATAAGAGAACTTAAACTAAGTACTGATATAGATGCAACACAAAAACTATTTAAGTATATGGTAATAAACCAATGTAATGAACTACATAATATGCTTCCATTTATGTTTGAGAAAATTAGTGATTATACAGAATTACTATTTCCAAATGGACTATTAGATGAAGGATCATTTGTATCAAAAATGATAGATACAAACTATATACCAGAAGAAGATTGGGAGCAAGTAGAAATCATAGGATGGTTATATCAGTATTATATAGCTGAAGAAAAAGATAGAGTAATAAAGGCTAAGAAAAAATATAAAAAAGAAGAAATACCATTTGCTACACAATTATTCACGCCTAAATGGATTGTAAAATATATGGTGCAAAACTCATTAGGTAGATACTGGATAGAATCACATCCAGAAGATGAAGAGTTAAAAAAAGAATGGGAATTTTATTTAGAAAATCCTGAAAAAGAACCAGACTTTGAAGAAAAAATAGCTCCATATGTAAATAAAGAGTTAAATGTAGAAGATATAAAATGCTTTGATCCTGCATGTGGATCGGGACATATATTAGTTTATATGTTTGAAGTTTTATATGAAATATACTCAAGAGTAGGATACGAAGAAAGAGAAATACCAAGACTTATTATAGAAAATAACTTATATGGACTTGATATTGATGATAGAGCATATCAACTTGCTTGTTTTGCAGTTGTTATGAAAGGAGCAAGTTATAACAAGAGATTACTTAGAAGTATTGAAAGAGATGGTATTAAGTTAAATATAGCATCTATTCAAGAAACTAATAATTTAAATGATACTGATATAGCCTATATTGCTGGAGAGAAAAGTGGAAAGAACTTTGATAAGACTAAAAAGTTTATTGAGACTTTCTATAATGGAAAGACTTATGGTTCTCTTATAAAGATTGATGAGTTTGATAAGGCATTTTTCGAGGAGAGATTAGAGTATCTAAAAAACAATCCTGTTGATGATATAGAAATGCAATCATCTAAGGAAAACGGTGTAGATGAATTATTAGAAGAACTTATAAGTCAAGCTGATATAATGATTAAAACCTATGATCTATTAATAACTAATCCTCCATATATGGGAAATAGATATATGAATTCTGAACTTACAGATTTCATTTCAGAAAACTATACAAAAAATAAATATGATATGTTCTCTGCATTTATGGAATATTGTATGTTAAAAACTAAGAGTAATGGACAATTAGGATTTATAACACCATATGTATGGATGTTTATATCATCTTATATAGAGTTAAGAAAGTATATAGTAAATGGAAAAACAATAAGTTCATTAGTCCAGTTAGAATATAACGCATTTGAAGCCGCTGTTGTTCCCGTATGTTCTTTCACCTTAAGAAATTATAAATCAGATATAATAGGAGAATATATTAGATTGTCAGATTTTAAAGGTGTTGAAAATCAATCTAGAAAGACTTTAGAAGCGATAGTTAATGAAAATTGTGGATACAGATATAGAGTAAGTACTGGGAGTTTTAAGGATATACCTGGATTTGCTATTGCATATTGGGCAGGAGATAAGTTTAGTAAAATATTTATTGAAAATAAAAGTATCAAATCTATTGGTGAACCAAAGGTAGGGTTACAAACAGGAGATAATAATAAATTTCTTAGAATTTGGCAAGAAGTTGCTATAGATAAACTTAGTTTAAATATTGATAATAGGAGATTTACAATAAATAGCCCTTGGAGGTGGTTTCCATACAATAAAGGGGGAGGATATAAGAAGTGGTATGGTAATAATGAGTTTGTAGTTAATTGGGAAAATGATGGATATGAAATTAGAAACTTTAAAAATAGTAGTGGTACACTAAAATCAAGACCTCAAAACTTAGACTATTACTTTAGAACTTGTATTTCATGGTGCAAAGTTACAAATATACAAGTATCATTTAGATATATACCAGAAGGTTTTATATTTGATGTTGCAGGATGTTCATTGTTTATTGATAATGAA
Source organism: Terrisporobacter sp. (assembly GCA_029851945.1). Next base: position 60,588 of record JARKUZ010000092.1, read on the forward strand.
GAAAAACTATTAGAGGTATTAGGTATAGTTAATTCAAAGGTTATTAATGAGATGCTAAAGTTTATGAGTCCAACAATGAATTATGAAGTAGGACAGATAGGAGACTTACCAATAGTTGATACTAAAGAGTATAAAAATGAAATAATATCATTAGTTAAATCATGTATAGATATATCAAAGAAAGATTGGGATTTATATGAACAATCATGGGACTTTAAAAAGCCATATATAATGAGTAATAAAAAAGATACAATACAAAAAAGTTTAGAGAATTTTAATTTGTATTTAGATAAGAATTTTAATAAATTAAAGTATAATGAAGAAAAAATAAATGAATTAGTTTCAATGGCTTATGGTATAGAAAATGATATAGATAATAAAGTTACTGATGAGGAGATAATATTAAATATTCCAAATATAGAAAGAGATATAAAATCATTTATATCTTATGCAGTAGGATGTATGTTAGGACGATATTCACTTGACCAAGAAGGTCTAGTATATGCAGGTGGAAAATTTGATTCATCTAAATACATTACATTTAAAGCTGATGAAGATAATATAATACCAATATTAGATGAAAGTTACTTTGAAGATGATATAGTAAGTAGATTTATAGAGTTTGTAAAAATAACATTTGGAGAAGAAACTTTAAATAAAAACTTAGATTATATAGCAGAAACTCTAGGTAAAAGATCAGGAGAATCATCGAGAGATACCATAAGAAGATATTTCTTAAATGATTTCTATAAAGATCATGTTCAAACATATAAAAAGAGACCAATATACTGGTTAGTTACATCTGGTAAGCAAAAGGCATTTAATGCGTTAATATATATGCATAGATATGATAAAAATACTTTATCAAGAATTAGAACGGACTATGTTCATCCACTTCAACATAAGTTAGAAGTAGAAAAAACTAGATTAGAGGAGGATTTAAGTTTAGCTACGAAGGCTAGCGAGAGAAATCCGATAAGTAAAAAGATTTCAAACTTAGACAAGCAGATAGACGAACTTAAAAAGTTTGAAGAAGTATTACATGATTTTGCTGATAAACAGATAGAAATAGATTTAGATGATGGTGTAGTTCATAACTATGCTATGTTTAAGGGATTATTAGCTAAAATATAATTTATTAAAGCACTTACAGATATTATGTGAGTGCTTTAGTTTTGGGAGGTCAAGATGAAAAATAGAAAAATATACACAGTACTAATAGCAATAGGATTTATAGCAGGTGTGGTTTACTCAAGATATACAAATATGATAGATAATTCAGATGTTATTAGCTTTTTAGGTTCTATATTTGGAGCTTTGATAGGAATATGGGGAGCTTTATATGTTATATATAAAGATAGAAATCATGAAAAAGAAAAAAGTATAGAAAATTTAATGGAGATGTTTAAACATACATACATCTGGGCATATCCTAGATATTATATAGGCGCATCAAATAGTATTGAATCTTTAAGTGATCCTATAGTTCCTTTGATATATGATGAAAAGTGGAAGGAATATGTGATTAATATAGACAATACACATCACAAAAGATTTTTATTATCTTGGTTCTATACATTAGAATCTCTTGATAATAAGAATAAATTTATAGCTAAAGTAAAGAAGGAACAGATTGAAGAAGCCTTGAAAATATTAAAATTCTATAATATGTATAATAAAGAAGTTAAAGATTTAGAAGATATAATGAACGAAAATGATATGCAATTAATTAAGAAAAAAATATCTAGTCTTTCAAATGAATACAATAGGATAATTAATGAATATATTGAAAGATCAGAAGTAGAACAAGAAGAATATGAATCCCAAATAGAAGAAGATAGTAGTTATGAAGAGCAACTAGATATACAAATATCAAGACTTGTAAGAGAATATGATGAAGGGATAGTAAATAATAGTATATATAAATTCTAATGGGTAAATTTTAAGCTCAACAAAATAGGAAAAACTGTTAAAAAAATTGTATATACCTATAACTATTTATATAATAGTTATAGGTATATTTTATTTAAGTAATAATATATGTAGTAAATAAAATAGGAGTGAGCTTAATGAATATAGATAAAATACAAGAAAAACTTATATTGATGTTTCAACCATCAACTAAAATAGGAGAAAATAGAAAGATAGTATTTTGGACAGATCCTAAAAAACAGTATAGAGAAGTTTTTGATAATAATGAAATAAATATAGAAAATGTAAAAATACATGAATTAAAAAATGATAATAATTTTTACACTAAATATTTACTAAATAAAGAAGATGTTGATTCAAACTATTTAATATATACAAATATAGATAATTTAATAGATGAATCTAATTGGATAATGGATATAGTTTTATACTCTCAAATATTTTATGCAGATAAGTTATCTATGGATCTAGATGATTTAGGTATAGATTTTAATCTTAGAGATGTAGCAAGTAAATATGAAACATTTTTCAACAATAGAAAAAGAATTGAGAAACTTCAGAGTCTTAATATTAAAGATTACACAGAAGAAGTTTTCGAATTAGGTATGATATCCAGTTTATGTGCATGTAAAACAACAGATGTTGAAGAAATATTTAGAAGTATATTTATGAAATCTATAGATGAAGATGGATATATTTGTGATGATGAAGATAATAAATACTATAAAGAAATAAATAACATATTAGGAAATGATGTATTACTAAAATATGCAAAAAAATATTATGGTTTTGATAAAGAAGAGTTTTCTATAAAAAAATTACTTATAACAATAATAATTACTGCTCTTACTAAGGATATAGATGTTGATTTATTGTCTAATTATAGTTCATATATAAGTAAGGAAAAATTAAATTGTTATTTATTTATAGATAGATGGATTAATGATGTAAAAAGTAAAGAAAGTTATTATTTTGTAGCTAAAGTTTTAGAAAATGAATTAGGAATATTTGATATGTTTAGAAATATACAAATAGATGATTTAAAAAATATTGATATATTACCATGCATCGATAAACAAATAATTTTATATATTGTACAACAGATTGAAATTGGTTCAAGAAAATACGATGATTATATAAAAATTATTAAAGAAAGAAGAACAACTAATTTTTATTCTAAATATGAAAATACATATGAGGCTTTAATAAACGTAATTGAAATGTATAGCATTGCTTATGATAACTTATACGGGATATTAAAAGAAGATCCTAAAACTATGTTTAATACATACAAAGATGAGTATTATAAAATGGATATGTACTATAGAAAGTTTTATATAGCTCATGATAAAGAAACAAATAATGATATTCCTAAGAAATTATCAGTTAAAGTAGAAGAACTGTATGAAAAGTTTATAAATGAATTAAACTCTAAATGGACAGACAGTCTGGAAACTAATATTGGAGACTCTTGGGGAATCGCAGGAGTAAAAAATCAAAAAGATTTCTATAGAGATTATGTAAATCCTAGTGTAAGTGTAGGAGAGAGAGTTTTTGTTATAATTTCTGATGCACTAAGATATGAAGTAGGAAAAGAATTATGTGACAAGTTAAATGAAGAAATTGTAGGTTCATCAAATATAGATGCAGTATTAAGTGTGGTACCTTCAATAACTAAACTAGGAATGGCATCATTGCTTCCATATAAAAACATTGAAATAAAAAATAATGGTCATGTATTTGTAAATGGTAAAGATGCTAATGAAGATAAAAAAACAGTTTTAAGAAGTTCAGCAGGTATTGAGAATAGAAATAAAATTATAAAAAGTAGTGTTACCAATAGTATAGCTATTGATTATGATAAACTTATAGGATTAACTAGAGAAGAAAGAAAAGAGATGTTAAAAGGATATAGGCTTGTCTACATATATCATGATGAAATAGATGCTATAGGTGACAAGGCAAGCACAGAAAACCAAGCCTTTGAATCAACAGAAAAAGCTATTTTAGAAATACAAAGAATTATAAGAATTATAAGAAATGAGTTAGGTGGATCTAATGTAGTAATTACATCAGATCATGGTTTTATTTATCAAAAATCTAAATTAAAAGAAAGTGATAAGATAGACAAAGGAATAGATGGAGCATTGGAAATAGGTAGAAGATATATGCTTAGTGATAAAGATAAGTATGTAGAGGGAACTATGAAGTTTAGTATGGACTATATTTTAGGAGATGATAGTGATCTAGATGCTTATATACCTAATTCTATAATGAGGTTTAAAATACAAGGGTCAGGTGCTAATTTTGTTCATGGGGGAGCGTCATTACAAGAGGTTGTAGTTCCTGTAATACAATTTAAGAATATTAGAAAAGCTTCTAAAAGTAGTGCTCAAATTGAAAAAGTTAAAATACAACCTATTGTATTATCAAATAAGATAACTAATACACCTTTTAAGGTTAGGATGTATCAAACTGAAAAACTATCATTAAATACTAAAGTAGGAAATTACAGTGTTTATTTAGCTGATGAAGGTGGAAATATTGTATCTGACATTCATAATATAATAGCTGATAAATCCAGTGATAATCCAAGTGAGAGAGAGTTTAACCTAGTTCTTAATATACCAAGAACAAACAAATATGATAGAAATAAAAATTATTATTTAATAACTAAGGATAAAGATGAAGAAATTACAATTAATAAAACAGCATTTAAAATAAGTCTAGGGATAATGAGTGATATAGATTTCTTCTAGAGGGGAGGATAAAATGGATTTAAATAATAAACTGAATGAAGTTTTTGCAGGTCGTGTAGTTCGCAAAGATTTAACTAAAAAAATAAAAGAAGGTGCAAATGTACCAGTATATGTTTTAGAGTATCTATTAGGCATGTATTGTGCAACAGATGATGAGGAACTCATTAGCCAAGGTGTTGAAAGGGTTAAAAATATTTTAGCAGATAACTTTGTAAGGCCAGATGAAGCTGAAAAAATTAAGTCTAAGATAAGGGAATTAGGTCAGTATACAGTTATAGATAAGCTTACTGTTAAGCTAAATGCTAAAAAGGATTTATACGAAGCTGAATTTTCTAACCTAGGGTTAAAAGGAGTACCGATATCACCACATTATGTTAAAGATTATGACAAGTTACTAGGTGGAGGAATTTGGTGTATATTAAAAATGGATTATTATTTTGATGAAGATGATAAGAATGCTAGTCCATTTAATATATCTAACTTAAATCCTATACAAATGCCGAATCTAGATATAGATGAAATAATGGAAGGCAGAAAGAGCTTTACAAAAGAAGAATGGATTGATATTTTAATTAGAAGTATAGGAATGGAGCCTATAAATTTAGAATATGATGTTAAGTGGCATATGTTATTAAGAATGGTTCCTTTAGTAGAAAATAACTATAATTTATGTGAATTGGGGCCTCGTGGAACTGGTAAGTCACATATATATAAAGAAATATCTCCAAATTCAATATTAGTATCTGGTGGACAAACTACTGTAGCAAATTTATTTTATAATATGAGTAGCAGGACTATAGGTTTAGTAGGTATGTGGGATACTGTAGCATTTGATGAGGTTGCAGGAATTACATTTAAAGATAAAGATGGAATACAAATAATGAAAGATTATATGGCATCAGGATCTTTTGCTAGAGGAAGGGAAGAAAAGAATGCATCTGCATCAATGGTGTTTGTAGGGAATATAAACCAAAGTGTTGAAAGCTTAATAAAAACTTCTCATTTATTTGATCCATTCCCAGAAGCTATGAGTCATGACAGTGCTTTCTTTGATAGAATGCATTATTATTTACCAGGTTGGGAAGTTCCTAAAATGAGACCTGAATTCTTTACAAATGAATATGGGTTTATAACTGATTATGTTGCAGAATTTTTAAGAGAAATGAGAAAAAGAAATTTCTCTGATAGTATAGATAAGTATTTTAAATTAGGAAATAACTTAAATCAAAGAGATACAATAGCTGTAAGAAAAACTGTATCAGGAATGATGAAATTAATATATCCTAATGGAGAATATACAAAAGAAGAATTAGAAGAAGTTTTAAAATATGCATTAGTTGGTAGAAGAAGAGTTAAAGAGCAGCTAAAGAAAATTGGAGGTATGGAGTTCTACGATGTTCAATTTTCATATATAGATAATGAAACCTTAGCAGAAGAATTTGTATCAGTACCAGAGCAAGGTGGAGGTAAGATTATTCCAGAAGGAATGAATAGAGCAGGTCATGTGTACACCGTAGCTCGTGGTAAAAGTGGTATGATAGGAACTTATAAAATAGAAACAGAAGTAATTAATGGAAATGGTAAATTTGAAAAAACAGGTGTAAGCTCTGATAAACTTGCTAAAGAGGCAATCGAAACATCTTTTAAATATTTTAAAGCTAATAGTAAAAGTATAAGTGGAAGTATAAGTGTTACGAATAGGGATTATATGATGCATGTGCAAGATATAGGTGGAATAGGCATGACAGAAGATTTATCTTTAGCTGCATTAGTAGGATTATGCTCTGGAGCTATGAATAAACCAGTTCAAAGTCAATTAGCAGTATTAGGATCTCTTAGTATAGGTGGAACAATTAATAAAATAGATGAACTAGCAAACATACTTCAAGTTTGTTTTGATGCAGGAGCTAAAAAAATATTGCTACCTATGAGCAGTGCAGCTGACTTACCAACGGTACCACCAGAGTTATTTTCTAAGTTTCAGATATCTTTTTATACATCGCCAGAAGATGCTGTATTTAAGGCATTAGGTGCAGTATAAAAATAAATTAATAAAATCAAAATTAAATGGTGTAAAAAGTATATTTTACATCATTTTTCTTTATAGATATTTACAAAAACATATAAGATTATAATATGAAAATATATAAAGCTATATTTGGGGGATAATATTGTAATGTCAATTGGTAAGAAAAAGGGTAAAAATGTAGTTTAGGTACATCGTTTATTATAGAAAAAATACCAGGTTTAAAAAGAATAACGTGTAGTAACTCTTCAAACTACAATAGTGATAACTCATTTTCTACTAAACATGTATTTATAACAGAAATAGGATACAACTATTGGATGCATTGTGATAGTTTTTTATTAGATGATAAATATGATAGTGAAGAAAATAGAATGATTGTGGATAGAAGTAGGAACTGTAAGCGTAAGTAAAGATGTATCAATTATATATGTTACAGAAACATATGACAGAGAAAAAGAATACGGACTTGAAGAAATAGCAGATATGTTTGCAACAGAAATGAGAGGATGGGGACCTTGTTCAGTTCAACTTTATGGAGCCATAGAGATGGCGAAGTGTGATGTTGAAGACGAATACAAGAACATGAGCAAAGGAGAATACATTTAATATGTAGTCAGATTATTCTATATGGAACAAAGATATGAAAAGACATATGTAAGATTACAGGGAATTGCAAAAGAATTATCTGAGTAGTATTTAACAAAAAAACTGTGCTTAAGTAGGAAATAGTAAAACACATTTTTTAGATTTATATGGGGCTAGTTTTATTGCAGATGCAAAGAAAAACAATTATGACAAAGAAAGATACAATAATATAACTAATTTGAAAATTACTGCTTATAATGAAGGTTGGAAACATCTAAGTTTTGGTATACTGTTTTAACAGATTTAAAAAATAGAGGAGTTAAAGATATTTTAATATTTAGTGTAGATAGATTGCCTGGATTCAAAGAGTCTATAACTGCTTGCTATCCACAAACAACAATTCAAAGATGTATAATTCATCAAATAAAAAGTACTTTTAAGTATGTTTCATATAAAGACTTCAAAGAACTTATGAATGATTTTAAAACAGTATATAAAGCTGGTAATGAGGCGGATAAGCCTTGCCGGCTTTGGATTTTGTTGAAGAAAAAGAGGGTAGTAAATATTAAGTTTAAATCAATATTGCTATAGAGTACAAATTAATTTAGGTAGTGTAGGTAGGTAATGTAAAATAATTTGTGCTTATGAAATTTAAATACTCCTTTATGGCAATGATAAAAATATAAAGTCAATGCCAGGAAGGGGTATTTTTAATGAGTAATTTAAGTAAAGATTTAATAAGACAAA
>JARKUZ010000093.1 GCA_029851945.1 Terrisporobacter sp.
TTCCTTAAAAGATTCTTTTTATAATTAAACATAAAAACTATAATAATAAAAAAACGCTACAAACTATACTATTTGCAACGTTTTTTAAGCATTATTAATCTTTTTAAATTTTTTTATTTATATCTAAATAAAAAAGAAATTATTTTTTTATTTTTGATAAGTCAATAAAAAAAGGAATTCAAATCTGAATTCCTTTTTTATGAATAATATTCTTGGAGGCGCCACCCAGATTTGAACTGGGGAATAAAGGTTTTGCAGACCTCTGCCTTACCACTTGGCTATAGCGCCTTATATTTTTATTATATACAACTTCTCTTAAAATGTCTACACTTTTTTAAAATTTTATATTACTAATTTTTTAATACAAAGAAGCCATAAATATGGCTCTTTATATTATCACTCTGTTGTTAAAAAAAGATATGAAAACTTTACTTTCTCATACCCACATTATTTTAATATTAGTCTTATTTTTATACTTTTTCCTTACATACTACTGGTAAATTTATTGTCTTATAATAACTTATCATTCTAATAAGTACTATAATTACTAACGTTATGAATTGTGCTGATTCTATTCCAATTATAGGATATATGAACCAAAGCAAAGTTACTCCTATAATCCCTGCAACACAATAAATATCATGCTTAAAAATTTGTGGTTTTCTATTAGTTATTATATCTCTTAGAACTCCACCACCAACGCCAGTAATACTAGCTGCAAATATGAATAACATAAAATTATAATTACTATTAATTGCTTTAACAGCTGCTGATACGAAAAAGGCAGCTAGTCCAATTGCATCGATGAACGCAAATAAATTTTTATACTTTAACTGTCCTTTTAAAAATATAGCTAATAAAGTTCCTGCAATAATAAATGGAATTGTCATATAACTTGTAAAGAATACTGGTATACCTACATTAGTAACAATATCCCTAAGCACTCCTCCACCCATAGCTGTAATTATAGCTATTATATATATACCAAAAACATCAAATTCTTCTTCAATAGCAACTATTGCTCCTGATACGGCAAAAGCTAAAACCCCAATATACTCTAAAACTGTAATGTAGTCCAAAAAAATCCCCCTATTCATTAATATATAAAGACTAATTATTAAAATAATTGCGCCTCTGTCTTTTTACCTGAAAGATTCTCTTACTACATTTAAGATTGCTTCGTCGGTGCCTTATATGGGCTTTCCAGAGTTTTCTCAAAATTTGGTCCTTTTGCCTGAGAGTTTGCCGCACTTTCCCCTTCGGCTCTGTACTTAAACAGCATCTCCCAAATTTCTCAACGAAATACTCGTAAATTATAATATATCCATTATAGTAATTCAATATCTATAATGGATATACTTCTATATTTTTATTGTAGATTTATTAATTCTTTTATTTCTAATACTCTGTCATCACCTAAAATATATTTTGCAATATTAAATAGTTCTTTATCCTCTGTAACTAAATTTACCTCATCATTAATATAACAAGCATATAACTGTAATAAATCATTTTGAGATAAATTATTGCTACTAAATTTATCCTTAGTTTTATAATCAAATATCATATAAAAACCACTTACATTTTCCTTTTCAACCTCCATACTATAGGGCAACAAACTACAAAATCTCTCACTTAAAACTTCTTTTCTTTTATACTCTTTTGTTTCTTTTATAGATAATTCATTTAATACTTCTCTTAATATAAGTACCTTATTTTCTTTTAGTAATTTATCTAAACTTTTATTATCTCTTTCCCAAAGCTTAATTATTATATTAGTATCTAATAAATATTTTTTCATTTGTCCTTCTCCTTTCATAACATAATTGTTTTAATTATAATCAAATATAAAATATAATTAAATTAATTTCATATTTCTTTTAAGTAATTACTAGTATCTTGGTATCATAATTCAATATAAAGCATTAATTTGAAGTAATAACCCAAAAATAATAAGGTAACTCTAATTCATTACTAAGAGTTACCTTTAAATATTAACTATTATGCACAATAATTTGATTTTTTATCTACTTCTGAATAATAATTTATTATATTTATAATAAAATTTCTTGTGTCAAAATTTAATTTTTTTGTACTTGAAATCTCTTTGACTGAAAATTGTTTTGTAAAAAAACTATATGCTAATTCAGTTAAAAATCTTGATGTACTTACTATTCTTGAATCATTTAATAATTCTTTAAACATTATATTTGTTCCTACTATATATTCCTTAGCTACTATATAAACTTCATTAATACTTAATAATTTTAATACTATATATAAATCTTTGTTTAATTTCCCCATAAAATTTTGAACTATTTCAATATAATTTTTTTCATGATATGAATCTACAAACTGTAATCCTTTTTCCATATTAAATCACCTCTATAAATATTTTAATCAATCAATTTGTCAATTTGGTTACAATCTTCTTAATTTATTCTTAAATATTATTAACTTTTTTATTAACATAATAAATTTTTTCCCTTTTTATTATACTGTATAAACCACCCACTGTAAATGTTTACTTAATATTTCAAGTAGAACTCTATTCCCTAATTAACAATATTAATTTGATAATAGAGTTCAATACATTTTTATTTTTTAAACTTTAATCCAAACTTCCCTTTCAATCTTGTCCATATATTTAAATCATCATTATCATCCTCTTCTTCCTCTATATAATATTGATTACTTTCCTCACATTCATCTTTTGAATTATTAAATTCATAACTTTCTTCTTTTTCTTTATCAAAAAAATCTTTTTCTATATTTTGAACTTGAGCTTCATTGTGCATTAACTGCTTAATATTCAGACCCAATACATATATAGAGCTTTCTAACATATATAGTTTTTCTGTAGTATTACAATATAAACCTTCAACTAGCTTATAATTTTCTTTATCTTTTTCTTTAACCCAAGCCTTTAATGTTATACTCTCTTCTCCTATTTTTATATCTTTAATAGAATATACTCCATCAAAAACTCTATATGAAACATTTTTAATTTTATCTATTATTCTACCTCTTAATATTGTATCTAGTCCATTAAATAATTTTTTGTTATCTATTATTTCCATTGAAACTGTTTCTTTTACCTGATGGTATATAGGATATTCTTTCTCTTCTATTAACATAGTTAATATCTTTGTTTCATTAACATTAGAATGGTAAAATTCATTTACTACTTTACTTTTTTCAAATAATTCTTCTAATTTATTATAGAAATACCCAAAATACAACAACACTATTTTTTCTTCATCTTTTATATTATTTTCTATAACCTTTATGTTATCTAATATTTCATTTAAAATTTCTATAGACTCGTAATTTTTATTTTCTATAAATACTGATTTTAACTTTTCTATTAATATTAAATTATCTGCAGTATTTCTTTCCTCTTCAATATCATTTACTGCCAACTTTTCAGTTACTATTTCATTGATTTTCTTTTCTTCTTCGTAGTTCTTTACTTCATTCATAATTTTATTTATAGATTCTTCTATAGATTCACCTTCATCTATAGTACTATTCTCATCTATGTATTTATCTTCATCTACTTCAACAATATCTATAGAAATATTATTCTCTTTTTTAGACCTTATTTTAAAACTATTACTCTTTTTTTCTTCTAATATATTATCAACTCTATCTATAATAGAATCACTAATACCTCTTTTTAATTCTTTTAGCTCTATTTTTATTTTTTCTATTTCCTCATTTGCTAATTGTAATTTTTGCTTTTGATTTTCTATTTGAATTTCTTTTTCTTCAATTATTTTTAATAACTCTTTTTTATTCATTACTTTTTCATCTAATTTAAACTTTTCTCTATCCATACTTTATCCTACTATCTTCTTTTAGATTAATATATTTATAAATACATTGTACTACTAAACTCTAATATTAAAGTTACAAAATAGTTACACCATTATTATATTACTTTTATTTAAGCCTATTATATTAATTTTTCAAAAGCTACTCTTTCACTTTCATCATCTAAATATATTATTCCACAATATTTAAAATCATTTTTCTCAAGTAACTTTTGCATTGAAATATTATCTTTATGTGTATCTATTTTTATGCTATTTACTCTATTTTCTTTACATAAACTTTCCACTTCTTTAATTATAGCTGAGGCAATTCCATTACCTTTAACTTTTTCACTAACAGCAATTCTATGTATAACAGCATAATTGCCACTATTTAACCATTCTCCATTATATATTTTTTTATATGTTTTATCTTCTTCAAATGAAACCATTGCTGTTGCTAATATTTTATTTTCACTTTCTAATACATAACTACTATTTTTTTTAATATCATTATATATAGTATCACTATTTGGATATCCATTTTGCCATTGATCTACTCTATTTTTTCTAAAATACTCCTTTGCTTCATTTATTATCTTCATTACGTTATTTATATCTTCTACAGTTGTCTTTCTAAATTTCATATATACTCCTCAATAAATAGCATTAAATTTTTACTACATATTTACTCTTTTATTATATAACAAAAGAGGGATAAAAGTATCCCCGTACATAAATTTTAAAATAAAAGCTTTTTTAAACTATTATTAATTCCTTGTAACATATTAGGTACTATCCTAGATATATTTGGTAAAAATATAGAAACTATAAATCCTATACCACAAGCAACAAAAACAGTGTATTCCCTAGCTATTTGTCCTGTATAAATTTGATAGCCATGAATAGCTGAAATAGCAATAGTTCCAAATATTATCACCTTTGATACTATCCAAGATGAAATGCTTATTATTCTACATATAAAAATTAATATCGATAATAGTACTATTATTGGTAACACTAATATTTTTACTGGTATCAATAATAAACCTAAAACCCCATCAGAGCCCTTTTCTTTTTTGACTACAACATTTTTATTTATTTCTTTATTGTTATAACTTCTATCTCTAGAATCATATTCTTTATTATTTTTGCTTACACTACTTCTTTTAGCTGAGTTATTATTTTTATTATTCTTTCTACTCTTATAATTAGTTTTTTTCTTTATCTTTTTTATAATTTTTTCTTCGAAATCTTCCTCTTCATCTTCATCATCAAAAAATTCATCACATTCTTCAAAATCTTCCTTTGATTTAAATATAACTCTTTCTTCCTCAGTCTCATTATCTTGGATTAAAGACTCTTTTACTATTTCTTCTCTGCTAATTAAGACAGTAGCAGCATAACTATTTTCTATATTTTGATTTTCAAGTTTAACTTCTTCTTTATTTACTGATATATCAACTGGTTTTTCTTCAATTTTATTTTTCTTAAATAGAGAACTTACTTCTTCATCAAATATTTCTTCCTTTTGATCTTGTAATATACTTCCTTCATATTTTAATGAATCATATGCTTCTTTAAACAAATCTAGGAATTTTTTTAATCTTTTTTCATCTTTTACTTCTTCTTTAAATATTTCAACTTGCCTATTATAAGCTTCTTTAATCTCTTCTTGAGTTGCATTTTTCTCAATACCTAAAACTTTATAGTAATTCATTTCCTCTCCTCCTATCCTTGCCTATTTATATACATTACTGATTATATCAATTTTATTATAAACCCACAAATAGTACATATAACTAAGAACTTTAAATAAAAACAATTATCTACTACATGCATTTTACATTTTTAAATACTTTATTACATTTATTCTTTTTTTTGTTATATAATCTATATTAAGGTTGATTTTTGTTTTTTAAATGTCTATAATATATATTAAATAATAATTATTATTCCTTATATATATATAATATATTTTTCAAAATAGAAAATACTATATATATTAAATAAACGAGGTGAAGTTATGAGTAAAATATCAATAATAGGTGCAGGTGCAATTGGTGCTACAACAGCATTTGCCTTACTACAAAAAGGAATAGCACGAGAAATTGTAATTAATGATATAAATCAAGAAAAGGCCCTAGGAGAAGTTCTAGACTTAATGCATGGTAGTTCTTTATGTAGGCCTTGTAATGTTACTTTAGGTACTTTAGAAGATACTAAAGATTCAGATATAATTATAATAACTGCTGGATCTCCACAAAAACCTGGTGAAACTAGATTAGATTTAGTAGATAAAAACTATGCAATATTTAAAAGTTTCATTCCAAAAATTGCAAAATTAAGTCCAAATTCAATATTATTAGTTGTATCTAACCCTGTAGATGTTCTTTCATATATGACATATAAACTTTCCGGCTTCCCAAAAGAAAGAGTAATAGGTTCTGGTACTGTATTAGATACAGCAAGGCTTAGAAGCTTACTTGGTAAATATTTCGGAATTGATGGAAGAAATGTAGAAGGTTATGTTCTAGGTGAACATGGTGACAGTGAATTTGTAACTTGGTCATCATTAATGATTGGTAGCATACCAGTAAAAAGCTTCTCTGAGCAAAATTCTATAGCTTGGGATAAAGAAACTGAAACTGTTATAGCTGAAGATGTTAAAAATTGTGCTTATGAAGTTATTAAAAGAAAGGGTGCTACTGCTTTTGCTGTTGCAATAGCTCTTGAAAGAATAGTTGAAGCTATTATTAGAGATGAAAAATCTATTTTAACTGTTTCAACTTTATTAAATGACTATTATGGTGTTAATGATGCTTATTTAAGCGTTCCTACTATTCTTGGAAGAAATGGTATAGAAAAAGTTTTAAATATTCAATTATCACCTACTGAGCAAGAAAAGTTTGTATCATCAGCTAATTTAATGAAACAATATATAGATAGAATTAATGATAAATAAAATCAATAAAAAACTGTATCAAAATCTGATACAGTTTTTTATTAAATTAAGTTATTATATAACCTTAATTAAGATAATACTTTTTTTAAATAACTAAATAAATTTTATAGAACTCTTCTAGCTCGTCCAATTGAACTCCATGGAACATCAGTTATTCTTACTGTTTTACCATGGTTTGGAGATTCTATCCATTGTCCATTTCCTATATACATACCAACATGTCCTAAATTACTATAGAACAATAAATCACCCGGCTGTACATCATCTAATGATACTTCTACCCCGCTTTTTATTTGGTCATAAGTTGTTCTTCCAATACTTATATTAGCTTTACTAAATCCCCATTGCATAAACCCAGAACAATCAAACATTCTTACTCCACTATCAACGTATTGATATAAAGTATCATATTTACCCGCAGAAGCATAGTCTGGGAATCTATTCTTTAATGTTTGTATTGATGCGCTAGTCACTAATTCTCCTGAACCACCATAAGCATATGGAGATCCAATATGAGATTTTAACTCTTCTAATACAACGTTATATGCATTAGAAACAGAAGTATTACTATCGCTATTATTACTACTATTGTTTCCCGTATTATTATCACTTCCAGTAGATATTTTTACATAATCTGAACTTACGTATCCAACTGATCCTTTAAAATTAATTTTATACCAATTTCCTTCTTTTCCAGTTATATTGACACTTTCATTGTTTAGTAAATATCCTAATACTACTGCAGTTGAAGAAGGCTGTTTTCTTACTCTTAGATTAGAAGAAACATTTGTAACAACTCCCATAGTATTCATTGTTTGAGAAGAATTATTACTATCGCTTGTTGAATTACTATTTCCAGTATTTGAATTCGATTCCGAAGATGGTTTATTTTCAGTTATATAATCCTTATGAACATAAGCATATGATGAATTATACTTAATTTTATACCAACTTCCTGTTTCACCTACTATATTCACAGAATTACCTGAGTATAAAGTTCCTAAAATAGTTGAACTAGTAGATGCTTCTTTACGAACTCTAAGTCCTCCACTACTTACATTATAAACGTACCCTGTTTTATTAACTTCTGTTTCTGAAGAACCAGTATTTTCTGTATTATTACTTTGTGTATTATTAGTTGAATTGCCATTAGTTGTGATATATTCTTTACTTACATAACCATACCCACTATTATATTGTATTTTATACCATTCTCCTTCTGATCCAACTATATTTACTTCAGTATTGTTAGTAAGATATCCTAATATTGATGAGCTTGTAGACGCCCCACTTCTTACTCTTAAATTAGTAGATACATTATAGACCTTACCTTTTGTTGATATTACTGAAGATGATGAAATCTCTTTTACATAATCTCCATGAACATAACCAGTTATTCCATTGTACTTAATTTGATACCAACTTCCGCTTTTAGAAATGATATCAAATGTACTACCATTTCGCATAGTTCCTAATACTGATGAGTTTGTGCTTGCTGATTCTCTAATTCTTAAAGTTGAAGTTACATTAACAACTTGTCCTTTACTTATAGATGCTACTTCTATTCCACTATTTATTTCTGTAGCACTAGCTGGTACATTTTTAACAGATAAAATAGTTCCAACAACACCAGAAATAGCAATTATCTTTTTTATCTTTTTTTTCTGCATATTTTTCCACATCCCCCGCTTACTTAAATATATATTTTGACATAATAAATTATATATTTTTTCACTTTAATTTGCCATATTTTTTAGCACATTCTTCTTATTTTTTATCATTTTTAATAAATTTAATCTGTATTATCTAAGATTTTTTATCATATCATTTTTCAGATTCCATAATTTTTCTGACAAATCAACATAATATCCCTGTGGATTATTAAATCTCTTTACCTCCTCCCACAATAATTCCACTTGTTCTAAAGAATATTTTCGAATCTCATCCAACTTTGGTGTTTTATAAACACATTCCCCTTGAATAAAAATTGGCACTTGTATCTTTTTCGCATAATAATTTGTTACAACTTTCCTCTTCCATGTATGTATAGGATCAAATATCTCATAATCTTTTGAATCATCTATTATTTCATTTCCTAATGTTAATACATCTGCTATAGCTTTATTATTCTCCTTATCAAATAGCCTCCAAACTGTTTTATAACCTGGATTTGTGACCTTTTCTATATTTTCTGATAACTTAATTCTTGGAACTATATTATTTTTTTCCTCAACTGCAACTAACTTATATACTCCTCCAAATACAGGTTCTGACTTTGCAGTTATTAATCTTTCTCCAACTCCAAATATATCAATACAAGCTCCTTGATTCATAAGATCTGCTATTATATATTCATCTAAACTATTAGATGCAAGTATTTTACAACCTTCTAATCCATTTATATTTAATATTTTTCTTATTTCCTTTGAAAGATATGCCAAATCACCACTATCTAATCTAACACCTTTAAGACTTTTTCCTTGTGGCTCTAATACCTCTTTAGAAACTTTAATAGCATTGATTATACCTGATTTTAAAACATTATAAGTATCTATTAATAAAACACAATTATCAGGATATGTTTTAGCATATGTCTCAAAAGCTTTATACTCATCACCAAATAATTGTATCCATGAATGAGCCATAGTTCCTACTGCTTTAACCCCAAATATCTCATCTGCAATAGTATTTGCAGTTCCATCTGCACCACCTATATAAGCTGCTCTAGCACCATATATAGCTGCATCATATCCTTGACTACGCCTTGCCCCAAGTTCTAATACTTCTTTTCCTCCTGCAGCTCTTCTTATTCTATTTGCTTTTGTAGCTATTAGACTCTGATGATTAATTGTTAAAAGTAACATTGTTTCTATCAACTGCGCTTCTATAACTTTTGCTTTAACAGTTATTAAAGGTTCATTAGGAAATACAGGCGTTCCTTCTTTTATAGCATAAATATCACCTGTAAACTTAAAATTTAATAAATACTCTAGAAACTCTTCACTAAATAATTTTCTTTGTCTTAAATATTCAATATCATTTTTAGTAAAATTTAAACCTTTTATATATTCAATTACTTGCTCTAAACCGGCTAAAATTGCAAATCCTGAGTTGTCAGGATTTTTTCTAAAGAACATATCAAAATAAACTATTTTATCTTTTAAATTATTTTTAAAATACCCATTAGCCATAGTAAATTCATAAAAATCTACTAACATACTTAAATTTCTTTCATCTTCTAGGCTTATTTTTATCATATTTAATGCTCCTTTAAATTATAAAATACCTTAATTTAAATTAATTTCCATAGTCACATTTTTATTATCTTTTGCTATATCATAAACTTTTACTCATACTTCTTCATAAAATATAAAAAATGCTTAAAAAAAGATAAACTATCTTCTTTTAAGCATTAATCTTAAATTATCTTTGCTAAAACATATCTTCTAAGTCCACCATATTTTAATTTATCCTTTTTAATTTCATAACCTAAACTCTTAAATGTATTTACACTAAACTCATTATATGGTGATGCTGTAGCACATAATATCTTAGTATCTTCTTTTACAGCAATTTTCTCCAATTCTTCACATATTATTTTTTGAAGCTTATTTCCTCTATA
>JARKUZ010000094.1 GCA_029851945.1 Terrisporobacter sp.
AATACTTGTCCTAAATATCCTATTAATAAATTGCTTATCTGTGGCATAGCAGAAAATAGTTTATCGCCTACTGATTTTAAAGTATTTGGATCAACATTTTTTAAGCTATCACCAATCTGTATAAGAAAAGTTTGAGTTTTTTCAGCATATAAAGGAACTTGGCTTATTATATCTGCTAAACTACTTATTAATATAGGTACTGTAACAAATATAAAAGAACCTATTATAAGAAGTAAAAATCCATATGTTATACATAAAGCAAATATTCTTTTAATCTTAAACTTATTTTCTAAGAAACTAACAATAGGAGTGAATATATATGCTAATACAAACGCTATAACAAATGGAGTTAAAAGTGAAAATAAAACCTTAAAAATACCTAAGAAGTACTGATAATTATCTATAAGTTTTATTATTATATAAGAAACTACTAATGTAAGTACGAGACTCAGATTAATTTTTTTATTTTTCAAATCAACACATCCTTTCTAATTGAATATTTCATTTTAGTGAATTTTAAATAAATCAATATATGTATTATACAATAAATTTAGCATAAATACATACATATATATTATAAATATTAGAAATAGCAAAAATAAATATAGGTATAAGCATAGGGGGTGTTTTTATCGAATTCGAAGTAATTGTCAGATATAATGGAGATATTTCATTTATACAAGAAGAATTAGGAGTATTTGTAGAAATTTTAGAATATAACTATGCCATAATAACAGCTGATAGTGAAGAAAAAATTGATGCGTTACTTAATTATCCTCAGATAGCATTTATAGAAAAACCATTTATATTAACTACTCAAGATGTACAAAGTTTTTCAAGAACAGGAATAACTAGATTTAAAAATTTAAATAGGCTAACTGGAAAAGGAACACTAATAGGTATTATTGACTCTGGAATAGATTACAACTTAGATATATTTAAAGATAGTCAAGGAAATTCAAAAATACTTTATTATTGGGACCAATCAATACAAGGAAATCCACCAGAAGGATTTAGAAATGGTACTCTTTATACAAATGAAGATATAAATAGTGCAATAAGAGGCGAAAAGATAATACCAATATCTGCAACCAGTGCTCATGGAACTCATGTAGCAGGGATATGTTCTCAAATTGCAAATGAAGCAAATTTAATAGTTGTAAGAGTTGGGAATAGACAAACTGATGTTTTTTCTAGAAGTACAGAGTTTATGAGAGCTATAAAATTTGTATTAGATAAAGCATTAGAATTATTAATGCCAATTGTAATAAATATAAGTTATGGTAGTAATGAAGGATCTCATAGAGGATTATCATTATTTGAACAATATATAGACGATATGTGTTCATTTTGGAAGAACAATATAGTTGTTGCAGCTGGAAATAATGCAGATAAAGGTGGCCATAGAAATATAAACATAAAGCAAGATAGAGAGGTTGAAGTTGAATTTGTAGTAGGTGATTCAGAGCAGGTGTTAAATATAAATATATGGCCTGACTTTATTGATAATTTTAGTGTTAGATTGGTAAGCCCATCTAACGCTAAAACACAAGAAATATCATTAACATCAGGAGAAATAAGAAATATAATAGGGGCAACTAGAATAAAAGGATACTTTTATCCTATAGCACCATATTCCCTCATAAGAAGGATTACTCTTCAAATGACATCTAATACATTTATAAATTCAGGAATATGGAAATTGGTATTTACACCTATAGATGTAGTAGTAGGAAATGTAAATATATATCTACCAACGTCAGAGGGAATAAGTAAAGATACTAGATTTTTAGGTGCAGATAAGAATCAGACTGTAACTGTTCCAGGAACTGCAAGTAAGGTAATAACTGTTGGGAGTTTTAACTCAAGAACTGATAATGTATCTGTATTCTCAGGAGAAGGAGACATAGAAAGAAATGTAATTAAGCCAGATTTACTAGCACCAGGAGAAGATATATTATCAGTATTGCCAGGTGGTAATTTAGGTGCTTTAACAGGAACAAGTATGGCTACCCCACATGTGACTGGTTCAGCAGCTCTTTTAATGGAATGGGGAATTGTAAATAGAAATGATTTGTTTTTTTATGGTCAAAAGTTAAGAGCATTTCTTATAAAAGAGGCTAGAAGAAACCCTGTATATAGTTACCCAAATAATTCTATGGGATATGGTCTTTTTGATTTATCAAATGTAGATTTAAGTAGTATGTCTCAAATGAATAATCAATATAATTCTTTATATAGAAGTAATAAAAAAAAAGCGAAAAAACTTAAAAGACTAGAAATTCCAGACGATATAAAAACATATACTCAAACTTTTCACGAACCTGGATTTGAAGAAGAATTAAAAAAAACAAACTTAAATTACAAGTATTATCCTATAAGTGATAAAAATGGAATATTAATGATACCTGTAGGAGAACAAAATAAGATTAGTACAATAAAACGTTTAAGCTCTTATAAAACCTCAGAACCTATAATAACGATGAATTCACTAGGAACTATAACTAGAGGAATAGAGAACGGAGTTGTAGCTACAGAGGAGATTGGTGCAAACTTTTTTAAAGATAATGTAAATATAAATTTAACAGGAAAAGGTGTATTAATAGCTATAATCGATTCTGGAATAGATTACTTACATGAAGATTTTATATATCCGGACAGAACATCTAAAATATTATATTTATGGGATCAAACTAAAGATGGTAATCCACCAAATGGGTTTTATATAGGTACAGAATATACAAGAGAAGAAATAAATAAAGCAATTTTAGAAAATGATAAGTCTTTATCAGTAGATGAAGAGGGAACGGGTACAATGTTAAGTGGCATATGTGCAGGACTTGGGAATATAGATAAACGATATGAAGGTGTAGCTCCAGATGCGGAGTTGATAATTGTAAAATTAAAAAAGATTGATGGAAATTATAATAATGCACTTGTAGAAGCTGGGATGGATTATGCATATAAAAAAGCAGCAGAAGCTAAAATGCCTTTGGTAATAAATATATCTTTAGGAAGTAATGACGTAGTAGGAGCTACACAGAGGATATTAGCAGATACACCATTATTTAGTAGAGGGGTATGTCTTGTATCTGCAGCTGGAAATGAAGGTAATACTAGAACTCATGCTACAGGAGTGATTAATTTTAAGGGAGATGAGCAAGATATAGAATTGGAACTTGCTGAAGATGAAGAATTTATTGATATTAATTTATGGATAAATAAGCCAGATAAAGCAAGTGTAGCAGTAGTATCACCAAGTGGAGAAGTAAGTAAGTTTATAGAAGTTGCAAATTTTAATGAGGTAACGGGAATATTTGATTTAGAAGGTACATGGTATGCAATAACTTATATATATCCAACATCATTTTCAGGGCAACAAAAAACTATAATAAGACTAAAGAATGTGACAAAAGGTGTATGGAGGATTAGACTAAGAGGAGAATACATAAGTAATGGAATCTATAATATATATCTACCAAATAGAGCGATTATAAAACCAGGAACTCAGTTTAGAGAATCAAGTCCAAATAATACTATAAACTATCCGTCTACTTATAGTGATGTTATATCAGTAGGAGCATATAACCTAATAAATAATAGCTTATGGCCATCTACTTCGAGAGGACCAACTATAAATGGTTTGTTAAGACCAGACATAGTAGCACCAGGGGTAAACATAATATCAACATACCCAGATAATAAGTATGCCACTATAACGGGAACTGCAGCATCAGCTGCGTATGTATCTGGAGCTGCAAGTTTTTACTTACAATACACATTAGTTGAAGGCTATTATAAACAAAAATCATTTACAACAATGATAAGAACTTTTCTTCAAGCAGGTGCAAAAAGAAATAAGGAAATAATTTATCCAAATGAAAGTTATGGATATGGGGAGTTAGATATAATTGGAATGTTTAATCAATTAAAATAAAGTTAGATAGGGAGTAAAATCACTGTGGAAAAATCTTATATTATAGTATATCAAGGTAGCTTAGATGAAGTAATAAATGATTTATTAAAAAATCAAATAGAAAAATATATAATATTAAATGATACTATATTAGTAATATATGTTCCTATAGACTTTGATGAATTAAAACTAACTAAAATAGATACTGTTGCCTGGTGGCAAAATTCAGCTCCGATGAGTTCATTAATAGACATAACAAATAATATGAGTGAAGGAGAAAGTACTACTAGCGCTGCTGGAACTGATTATATTTATAAAAATCCGTATATAAATATTACAGGAAAAGGTATATTAATAGCTATAATAGATTCTGGAATAGATTACTTAAACCCAGATTTTATAAATTTAGATGGTACAACAAGGATAGTATCGATATGGGACCAAGAAAGTATAAAAAAAGATCCTCCAGAAGGATTATTATATGGAAGTGAATTTACAAGAGATGAAATAAACCAAGCTATAAAAGAAAATGATGATACGTTAACTAAAGATAATATGGGTACAGGAACAATGGCAGCTGGAATTGCATCAGGTAATGGAAGTTTAAGTAGAGAATATAAAGGTGTGGCCGTAGATAGTGAACTAATAATAGTAAAACTTAGAGAATACAAAGATAGATACAAAAAAGGTATAACAAATTATGAAAAAACAGATTTTTTAGCTGCAATAAAGTATGTTTTAGATATAGCTAAAAAAGAGAAAAAAGAGCTAATAATAAATCTGACAGTAGGTCTTATGTCAAAATCAATAGTAAATCTTACTATGTTAGAAACATTTTCGGATATAGGTAAACCAGGAATTATAGTAGTAAGTGGTGCAGGTAATGAAGGAAATACAGATATACATTATCAAGGGATAATTACATCTTTAGAAGAAAAAAATGATATAACCATTCAGGTAGGAGAACAGTTAAATTTAGATATAACAATAGTGGCAGTTGGTCCAGATAAGATTGGGGCATCAATAATATCTCCAGGGGGAGAAGTAAGCTATCAAATAATGTATTCTCCAGATTTTTTTGTATATAGAGGAAGATTTAATCTAGAAGATACAGCCTACGAAATGAAATTTACTTATCCATGGCTAGAATCAGGGCATCAAGAATTAGTGATAAGACTACTAGACGTTAAGCCTGGTATATGGAATGTAAGACTTGCACCTGAATTTATAATTAGAGGTGAGTATGATTTATATTTGCCAAATAAAAACTTAATGTCTGAAAATACTAGATTTCTAGATCCAGATTCAGTATCAACTATAACTATGTATGCAACACCAGAAAATGTAATAACAATAGGTGGATACAATGGAAGGACTGATAGCCTATGGATAGGTTCATCAAAAGGACCTGTAAAAAATGGTGGGATAAAACCAGATATAATAGCACCATGTGTTGATATAATTTCAACATACAAAAATAAATCATATAATACAGCAACAGGTACTGGAGTAAGTTCATCAGTAGTAAGTGGAGTATTAGCATTAATGATGGAATTTATAAAAGAACAAACTAATGAGTATGAAGAAGCATTATATACTCAACAATTAAAAACATATTTAATGCTTGGCGCGACTAAGAATGAGATATATACATTCCCAAATGTCTCCCAAGGATATGGAGTTTTAAATCTAAAAGATACTATTATTTCTATTTCAAATAACTTTGAATAAAGCGTATTTTATAAAAAATAATGCAAAAACTAAAGATGAAAAGAGGTGATAGTTTTGAATAATGAAAAATGTAGAGCATTAAGTGGAGAAAATAACAAAAGATTAAAATCAAATAGGCCAACAAATCAAGAAAGCACAGCTGCTTGGGCAAATACACAGGAACTACAAGACGTAACTAATGTATCAATACCATCTTTAAATAATGTAGAAAATGCTAAAGAGTGGGTTGATAATGGAAGTAGATTATAATAAAAAAAGTATGCTTTAAGAATTTAAAGCATACTTTTTTATAGAGAAGATTAAAATTTTTATATAGAAATTTTTAACAAAAATAATGGTATATACGGGGGTGATATAAATACTATGAAAAAAGACTTTAGAGTAAATTATACCTTAGTGGGTAATGCTGTTTATGGAGAAGGTTTTGAAGAAGATTTAAAAAAACTAGGAGATAAATTTAAGTTTGAAAAGATTTCAGATAACTTTGGGATATTATTTATCGAGAATGATGAATTTAGTAATTTTGGCGATGTTTTTAACTTAAAATCACTACATAGATTAGAACCTAGTGTTAGATTATCATCATTAGTAAATATAAATAGAGGTACTTTTAATGGTGTTGTGGCTAATGAAGATATAGGTGCAAATTTTATTAAAGAAAATCCTAATTTATCAATAAGCGGTAAAGGCGTTATAATTGGTATTGCAGATTCTGGGATTGATTATCTACATCCAGATTTTATATATCCAGATAAAACATCTAAAATTTTATATTTATGGGACCAAACAAAAGAAGGAAAACCACCAAATGGATTTCATATAGGTACCGAGTATAATAGAGAGGATATAAATAAAGCAATTTTAGAAAATGATGGTTCTTTATCTGTAGATGAAGAAGGCACAGGAACTATGATAAGTGGAATATGCACAGGATTAGGAAACTTAAATCCTGAGTATAAAGGAGTAGCAGAGGAATCAGATCTAATAATAGTAAAATTAAAGAAAATAGAAAATGATTATAATAATGGTTATTTAATAGCGGCTATGGAATATATGAATCAAAAGGCAAGACAAGAAAGAAAACCTCTTGTTAACAATATTTCCTTGGGAAATAATAGCTTGGTAGGAATTAGCTCTAGGCTTTCTTATGATAAATTATTTTTTGAGCATGGATTATGCCAAGTAATAGGAGCAGGAAATGAAGGTAATACACAGACACATGCATCAGGAAAATTAGGATTTAATGGAGAAATACAAGATGTGGAGATAGATATAGGTGAGGATGAGGAAATCTTAAATATAGAGCTATGGGTAAATAGACCAGATAAAATTGATTTATATATAATATCTCCAAGTGGAGAGGAAAGTCAGATTGCACTTGTTTCTGATTTTAATATTATAAGTGGACTATTCAATTTTGAAAATACTAGATATACAATATCTTTTTCGTATCCATTTTCTTACTCAGGACAACAAAGAACAGTAATAACTTTAGCCAATGCTAAAAAGGGAATCTGGAAAATTAGGTTAATAGGAGCATATATAACAAATGGAATATATAATATGTATCTAGAAAATAGAAAATTCATCAAACCAGGAACTAAATTTTCAAAGAGTGACCCAGAAAATACTATAAATTATCCATCTACATTAAATGATGTAATAAGTGTAGGAGCATACGATACTATAAATAATAGTCTATGGGCATCATCTTCAAGAGGACCTACTATAGAATCAGTATTAAAACCAGATATAGTAGCCCCTGGTGTAAATATAATAGGTCCATATCTAAATAAAACATATGCAACAGGTACTGGAACAGGTATAGCATCAGCTTACACATCAGGAGCAGTTGCATTATTTCTTCAATATATACAAGTAAATGGTAATTATGAAAATAAAGCATTTGTACAAAAGATAAGAACATATCTAAGCGCAGGAGCCAGAAGAAATCAAGATGTTATATATCCTAATTATAGCTATGGATATGGAGAGTTAGATATAAGAGGATTGTTTGAACAATTAAGGTAATTTTAGGGAGAATATATCTATATGGAAAAATCATATGTGGTTGTTTATGAGAATTTAGAACGTTTAGAGTCTGATTTAAATTTATATAACATAGATGAATATATTATACTAAATAATCAAATAGCATCAATTTATGTTGATGAAAGTTTTGAAGAAGAAACATTAAACAGTATAAAAAGCATATCAGATTGGATACCATCAGTACCTATGAGTTCATTAATTAATATAACTGATAATTTAGAAAGTGGAATAAGCGTAAAAATAGCATCAGGTATTGACTATGTTGATAAAAATCCATATATAAAATCATCAGGAAAAGGATGTATAATTACAATTATAGATTCTGGGATAAATTATCTACATCCTGATTTTTTAAACCCAGACGGTACAACAAAAATAGTATCTATATGGGATCAAGAAAGTCAGTTTGGAACTCCACCAACAGGGCTAAAATTTGGAAGTGAGTTTAAAAAAGATATCATAAATGAATATATAAGAAATAATGACCCAAGTCTAAGTGAAGATACTATTGGAACTGGGACAGTAGCTTCGGGAATAGCATGTGGTAGAGGAAACTTAAACAGAGAATATAAGGGAGTAGCTGCAGATAGTGAATTATTAGTAATAAAGTTAAGAGAATACAAAGATACTTATAAAGAAGGAAAAATTAATTATGGTTTATCAGACTTCTTAGCAGGCATAAAATATGCTATAGATATAGCTCAAAAAGAAGAAAAAAATATGATAATTAATTTAACTTTAGGTGAACGATCAAGGTCTGTAGTAGTAACTACATTATTAGATACTTTTAACTATTTAACAGTAAGTGGTGTAATAGTAGTTAGTGGTGCTGGAAATGAAGGAAATACAGATATACATTACCAAGGACAGGTAAGTAGTTTAAATGATATTCAAGACATACCAATTCAAATTGGAGAGCAAAAAAATTTAGATATAACATTAAGTGTTGCAGGTCCAGATAAAATAGCAGCAGCAATAATATCACCATCAGGAGAAATAAGCTATAGAGTTGTATATGCACCAGATGATTATATATATAGAGGCAAGTTTAATATAGAAAATACATTTTATGAAATGAGATATTTATATCCTTGGATAAAATCAGCGACTCAAGAATTAACAATAAAATTGAATAATGTTAAGCCAGGTGTATGGACTTTAAGATTATTTCCAGAATTTATTATAGATGGATTGTACGATGTTTATTTGCCCAATAAAAACTTAATCTCTAATGAAACTAGATTTACAGATCCAAATTCATTTGTAACCATAACTTTGTTTGGTGCAGTTTCAAATGCAATAACTATAGGAGCCTATGATGATAAGATTGATAGTGTGTGGATAGGTTCATCAAAAGGACCAGTAAGAGGTAGACCTATAAAGCCAGATTTATTAGCACCAGGGGTTGATATAATATCTCCATCTAAAAACGGGAACTATACAACATCAACGGGTACAGGAGTAAGTAGTTCTATTATAAGTGGGGTTGTGGCTATACTTATGGAATATGTATCAAATCAGAGTACGTTTAAACGAAACTTATTATATACAGAAGTTTTAAAAACTTACTTAATGCTTGGAGCAAGAAAAAAAGATTTATATGTATATCCAAATGTAACAAGAGGTTATGGAGTACTTGATTTACAAAACACATTTATACAATTAGCTAATATATTAAGATAAGTAGACCTATTTTAATAGGCCCAC
Organism: Terrisporobacter sp.; assembly: GCA_029851945.1. Next base: position 9,407 of record JARKUZ010000094.1, read on the forward strand.
TTAAAATATAAATTATTCACTAGGAACTAGTATATAATCACCGTAAGAAATTTGATAATCTTTAGAAATGATATCAGGATTTTCATTAAGAGCTACTAATCTAAAATACTCAATATTTTCAATATCAGAATTATAAATTTTTATTATATCGTCTAAAGTCTCGCCAGATAAAACCAAGTGTTTAACTAATATTCTATCTTTCATAACTTTATCATATGCTTTTTTATAGGTCACATTAGATAGTTTTGAAAAAAATGAAACATTTTCTACTAAATAATCTTTAGCTCTATCTAGTGAAGTTATGTAATTATAGATAGATGAGCGTATGATATTAGAAGAATCTTCTTTATCAACTGATGGTGATATAAATGTTACTATAAACAAAAATATAAATAGATATTTCAAATAATACACCTCCTAGCTAAGATTATTAATAAATAAATATAATATTAAACCTTTGTGACAATTATTTAGAAAATAAATTATTGACTAAAAAAATATAAGTTGGTATAATCTTTTTAAATAGTTGAAATAATATAACAATAATAGACTGTGAAGAGAAAAGTAAATATAAAAGGTAGTCATAGCGAGTTGAGGATGGTGAAAGCTCAATACGAAATTTATATTGAAGAACATCTCGGAGTTTCTAACCGAAATCTTGAAAGAGAGTAGACTTAGACGGGAAGTCCCGTTACAGACTATAAGCAATGCTTACTAAGAGGCCAATTTTGGCAATTAGGGTGGTACCGCGAGAGTAATAGTCTTTCGTCCCTTTTTATAGGGATGAAGGGCTTTTTTAATACAAAATAATAAATATTTTAGTAATAAATAAAATAAGCAATATAAAAAATAAAATATGGAGGAAATAAAATGCAAAAAGAATTTATAGAAATTAAAGACTTGTACAGAAAAAAAGAAGAGTATGTAGGTAAAACTGTAAATGTAGCTGGATGGATAAGATTATCTAGAGCATCTAAAAACTTTGGATTTATAGAGCTAAACGATGGAAGTTTCTTTAAAAATATGCAAATAGTAATAGCTGAAGATAAACTAGAGAACTTCAAAGAGATATCTAAACTACCAATAAGTTCATCAATACTTGTAGAGGGAGAATTAGTTTCAACAGAAGGTGCTAAGCAACCAGTTGAAATACATGCTACTAAAGTAGTAGTAGAAGGAGAGTCAGATTCTTCATATCCATTACAAAAGAAAAGACATACATTAGAGTACCTAAGAACAATAGCTCACTTAAGACCAAGAAGTAACACTTTCTCTGCTGTATTTAGAGTAAGAAGTTTAGCAGCTTACGCTATACATAAATTCTTCCAAGATAGAAACTTCGTGTATGCACATTCTCCAATCATAACAGGAAGTGACTGTGAAGGTGCAGGAGAAATGTTTAGAATAAGTACTATGGATTTAAACAACATACCTAAGAACGAAGAAGGAAATATAGATTATTCTAAAGATTTCTTTGGAAAAGAAGCTAACTTAACTGTTAGTGGTCAATTAAATGCAGAAATAATGGCACTTGCATTTAGAAATGTTTATACATTTGGACCAACTTTCAGAGCTGAAAATTCATTTACTCAAAGACATGCATCAGAATTCTGGATGATAGAGCCTGAAATATGTTTTGCAGACTTAGAAGATAATATGGAACTTGCTGAAGACATGATAAAATACGTAATAAATTACGTAATGGAAAATGCTCCAGAAGAAATGGAATTCTTCAATAACTTTATAGATAAAGGATTATTAGATAGATTAAACAACGTAGTAAACTCTGAATTTAAAAGACTTACTTATACAGATGCTGTTAAAATGTTACAAGAAAGCGGACATGAATTTGAATATCCAGTTAATTGGGGAGATGACCTTCAAACAGAGCATGAAAGATATTTAACTGAGCAAATATTTAAAGCTCCAGTATTTGTTACTGATTATCCAAAAGATATAAAAGCATTCTACATGAGAATGAATGAAGATGGAAAGACTGTTAGAGCAATGGACTTATTAGTTCCAGGAGTAGGAGAAATAGTTGGAGGTTCTCAAAGAGAAGAAAGAGAAGAAAAACTATTAGAAAGAATAGAAGAAATGGGATTAAACAAGGAAGATTACTGGTGGTACTTAGAACTTAGAAAGTTCGGAACAGCTACTCACTCAGGATTTGGACTAGGATTTGAAAGAATAATAATGTACATGACAGGAATGTCTAACATAAGAGACGTAATACCATTCCCAAGAACTCCTAAAAACGCTGAATTCTAATATTTATATATTAAAGCACTAGACTTATGTTTAGTGCTTTTTATATTATAATATTTAAAAAATAAATGAAAAATTAATTATATAAAAAAATTCTGTTTAGACCATCACAATATGGATATATACATAATGTAAACAAATTAAATAGGAGGCTTTAAAATGAAAGCATTTGTAGATAAAGATGTATGTATAGGATGTGGAGCATGTGCAGGAATATGCCCAGAAGTATTTGATATGGATAGTGATGGATTAGCAGTAGCTATAGAAGGAGAAATAAGTGAGGATTTACAAGAAAGTGCACAAGAAGCATGTGAAGGATGTCCAGTAAGTGCAATAACAATTGAATAATAAAATCAAAGGCTTAGGGAATATCCTAAGCTTTATTTTTTACATATAATAATTTTATATTGATATAAAATTATTATATGTAAAAAATAATAAATATTAGTAGGCTTTAGATTGATCGTTTACATATCATTAAATCTAAGTAAACTTTATATACAGAAAAATTTAACAAATTATCTAAATAATATATGAGTAGTATAAGTCCTAATTTAATAAAATATAGAAAAATAGATTATATTTTATGTTATAATTATTAATCATAATAAAAATTGGAGGCAAAATGATAAAGATACTTGACAATATAATGTTGATAATAGATATTTTATTAATTATATATTTTTATAACTATGCAGTTGATACAACAGATATAGGCCAAAGGCTTATAAGCTGTGCAGCTATAACTATGGAAATATCATTTATAATAAGACATATTAAACTTATGAAATCTAGAAAAGTTAATTAATGCAATG
>JARKUZ010000095.1 GCA_029851945.1 Terrisporobacter sp.
TTCTAGTCCTTTTACAATATCATCTAATGACATAAAAGGTGTATTTTTCTTATCTATAACTTGAGAAGTCATGTATGGTATATGAATGAATCCACCTTTTATATTAGGATATTTTTTATCTATCATATATAGTATTCCATACATTACATGATTACATACAAATGTTCCTGCTGTATATGATAAAGTAGCTGGTATATTATTATCATTCATATGCTTTACCATAGCTTTAACTGGTAAATTTGTAAAATAAGCTGGTTGACCATCTTCTTGAATTACTTCATCAGTTGGTTGATTTCCTTCGTTATCTTTTATTCTAAAATCATTCATGTTTATAGCAACTCTTTCTGGAGTTATATCAAATCTTCCTCCTGCTTGTCCTATAGATATTACTATATCAGGATTATGAGTTTCTATTGCTTCTTCGATTGCTTTTACTGATTTTGTTTGAACTGTTGGTATAGTTAATTTTATAACTTCAGCTCCTCTTATATTATCACTTACTCTTTTTACAGCTTCCTCTGCTGGGTTTACTGGTTCTCCTCCAAATGGATCGAATCCTGTTAATAATATTTTCATGGTATTTCCTCCAATAATATTTCTAATAATTATTTAATTAAAATCCTAAAGTATACATTAAGAATATATGAACTACTAATAATGTTAATGCTACTGGAGCTTGTGCTTTTATTACTGCATTTTTATCTTTTAACTCAAGTAATGCTGCTGGTAACATATTAAAGTTGGCCGCCATTGGTGTTAATAGTGTTCCGCAATATCCTGCCGTTAATGCAAGTATTGAACATACTATAGGATCTCCACCTTGACTAAATACAAAAGGTAGTCCAACACCTACTGTTATAACTGAAAATGCAGCAAATGCATTCCCCATTATCATTGTAAATAATGCCATTCCTACACAATAAGCAATAACACCTGCTAATATATTTCCACTTGGTATAATACTTGATATTATAGAAGAAATTTTATCTCCTACACCAGCTGCTGTAAATAATACACCTAATGATGCTAATAATTGAGGTAATATTGTGAATGAACCCATTGATTGATACATTCTATTACTATCTTCTAAGAATTCTATTGGCTTAGCTTTAGTTATTATAAATGTTAATATTAAAGCTGATAATGAAGATATACCAATTGCAACTGTTCCTGGTAAAGGAGTAAACGATGCTATAATCATAGCTACTGCAGCTATTAATAAAGAAGGTATAAATATTTTTAATCCTAATTTTTCTGCTTTTAAATTTGTAAAAGTTTCGTCTAATTGTTTTAGTGTTCCTATGTTTATTTGTTTAGTAGCTGATAAAATAGCTATTATAACTATTAATAAACCTACTACTGGACTTGGCATGTAATTTCCAAATATAAATATTACTGAAAGTATTCCCCAAAATGCAGCTGTACCTAATCTTGTTTTATGATTAACATCTTTTAAAGTAAATACCATCGTAATTCCCATATATAGTCCTATCATCATGTAGAATACTTCTAATAAAACATTCGAAAGTTGTGTTATATCCATTATTGTGCACCTCCTACATTATTTTTTCTAGAACCATATTTTTTCTGTAATTTGATATCTAATAATTTATTTTGTACTATCCATAAAGCTAATGCTATAACTGCTACTGGAATAGCTGCTTTACTTAAAGCTAATGTATCTGCTTGTATACCTAAACCTTCTAATGTAGAAGCTATTAAAAGTATACCTGAATTGGCCATAAATACATTTTGGCCATAAAAGTTTCCTATATTATCTGATGCTGAAGAATAAGCTCTTATCTTATCTAAATCTTCTTCATCTAATTCTCCATATTTAGCAATGGCTGCACCTTCTGCCATTGGACTTACTAAGGGTCTTACAAATTGAGGATGTCCTCCAAGGGTAACCCCCATAGCTATAGTCAAATCTCTTATAAAAGTATATCCACTAAGTAATATACCTGTAGATAATCCTTTGGCTTTCTTTATAAGCATTACTGCTTTAGCCTTTAATCCATATCTTTCACATAGACCTATTACTGGAACCGTTAACATGAATAAACAAGTCGCTCTATTTGCCATAAAACCTTCACCTAGAGTACTTAATATTTCTATTATATTCATGTCAGCAACTAGACCGGTAGCCACTCCAGCGGTTACTACTACTGCTATTGTATCTAGCTTCATAGCGAAACCTACTATTATTATTAATATTCCTACTAACTCCATAACGTCATCTCCCTTTCTTAACTTTTTTCTTTGTCGTCGTTAGTTTAACTTATTATATAATTTTATCATAGCTATGTAAATATATTTTTGTATATAAATAAAACAATTGTCAGAAAATATCGAATTAATTTAATATTTCCACCCTGACTTTCATATATACAACTTGTAAATTTTAATTTCATAAAATATTATTTCATAAATTTAAAATTTACAAAATTTATGCATCACACTATAGTTTAAATATAAAAATACTAAAAAATTTTTCTGCAAAATATATATGAATTTTTAATTTATCTATATATAATAAATGAATTTCTATGAATAATAAAATAATAAAATAATATAAGATACAATCTTCTCAAATTATGATAGCTTTTTGATGTATGTATGCTTTAATAAAATTGATGATATTAAATTTTTAGATAATGCTAAAAAATATCACTGGCGTTGTTAATACTTCTCTATTTTACAACATAGTGGCTAAAGAATTAATGATTTCAGAGAATGGAATTAGGGTTAAAGATAAACTTTAAATATAAGGAGTAATAATATGAAAAAATATAATTGAGCAATACTAGGTACAGGACCTATTGGTAGAGAGATGACCTTAGCTTTAAAAGAAGTGAATGGTGAAATATACGCAGTTGCTAATAGAAGTATAGAAAAAGCCAAATCCTTTGGCAAAAAGTTTGGTGTTACAAAAATTCATGAAAATTGTGATGAAATGCTTGAAGATCCAAATGTGGATATAGTATATATTTCAACACCTCACAATGCTCACTATGAATATTTATTAAAAGCAGTAAAAAATAATAAGCATGTACTTTGTGAGAAAGCAATTACAGTTAACTCAAAACAGTTAGAAGAAGTTGTAAATAATATGATGTAAATAATCCTTTCTTCAGTAAAGAACTAGCTGGCGGTGCCTTACTTGATATAGGCGTTTATGCTACTTCTTTCGCTAGATTTTTCATTGAAAGCAAGCCAAACACAATACTTACTACGGCGAATTATTTTGAAACTGGTGTAGATGAGCAATCTGGTATCATCCTTAAAAATGATTGTGGACAAATGGCAGTTATGGCTTTAACAATGAGAGCTAAACAGCCTAAACGTGGTTTAGTATCTGGAGAATTAGGATATATAGAAGTAAATAATTATCCAAGAGCAAATAAAGCTACAATAATTTATACAGAAGACAATAGGACAGAAGAAATCATATTAGGTGATACTTCTAAGGCTTTATGTTATGAAGTTGAAGATATGCAAAATTATATAACTAACAAAACTGGAAATGAGCAGCTTCAATTAACTATGGATGTTACACATATTTTAAACGAAGTTAGAAATCAATGGGGATTTGTTTACCATTCTATTCCCAGTTTATCTTTAATAAGCCTAATAGCATATTCTCCTATTAAGTACTCACTTTTATAAAACTGTTTAACTTCCCATAACAATGGATTTGGAAACATCATTCCATTATTAAATCTTTTTATAGCAAAGTTAATATGGTCTGTTAAAGTTATGTATATATTTTCATTTAATCTTTTGCCTAATGTTCTCTTTGAATAACTTATTATTTCATGGGATACTCTAAAATGCTCCATTGGAAGCTTTTCTAATAATTCCTTAAATTTATCTATGGTAGACTTACTATTCATCACAAAAACCTTCTCGATACGTTTTTTATCAACTATATCTCCTTCTTTTGCTTTAAATCCTAATCCTTTTCCCATGACAACAACTTCTTTATTATTTGCATCATAAGCACAAATAAAACTATTATTAATCACTTTTGTTACTTTCATAAATATTATCAAGCCTCTTTCTAATAATTTTTTAACACAAAAATGACCAAACTTTATAACACATTAAACAAAGCTTTAATGTACTATAAAATTTGGTCTTGCCTGCATAATCAGTAACATGCCAAATTAGTTTCATATCCATTTGTTACTATGCTTAAATGATATCGTTTTCTAAATTAAATGTCATTACAAAATTTTTATTTTTAATATTTTTTATTTTTAACATCTTTATATTTTAATATTTTTCTTTTTAATTTTTAAATAAAAATTTTAATTTATATCAATTTAACATTCATATAACTTGATTTCATATTATAATATATAAAAAAGGGGGGAATTAAAATGAATAAAAAATTACCTAAAGGCGCTTATGGAGGTGTCTCTGGTAAAGATTATGTACCTTACATAACAGATAAGTCAAGAACTGGCGGAAATATAGCCGTTCTAGTTATAGGTATCATATTATCAGCAGTTTTTGCTGCTTCAACTGCATACTCAGGTATGAAAGCTGGTCTTACAGTGGCTGCCGGTATTCCTGGTGCAATAATAGGTTCAGCTCTAGTTAGTATTTTCGCAAAACAAAAGGGAATACTTGGAAAAAACTTAATCCAAGGTATGTCTAGTGGTGGGGAGTCTGTTGCTAGTGGACTTATTTTCGTTTTACCTGCTGTAATTTTAATAGGTGGTAAGATAACATTTTTAGAAGGAATTGCAGTTGGTATTGGTGGTGTTTTATTTGGTATTGGTATAGCATCACTTGTTCACAATTATTTAATAGTTGAAGAGCATGGTAAATTAGTTTATCCTGAATCAATGGCTATTTCTGAAACATTAGTAGCGTCTGATCACGGTGGAGATTCTATGAAGTATATGGGAATGGGATTCGGTATTGGTGGAGCTATAACTGTTTTAACTAGTTCATTTTTAAATGTTACAAACAATGTAATTACTTTTATAGGAAGTAAATGGTACAAATGGAAGTTTGATTTAGAAGTTAATCCACTTTTATTAGGAATTGGATTTATTGTAGGTCTTGATGTTTCATTAACAATGTTTGCAGGGTCTATATTATCAGCATTTGGTATAACTCCTTTAATTGGTTACTTTGTTGACATGGCTGGAGAAAGTGCTGTTGTTTGGAATAATCCATCAATGGCTATAAACCAAATGGATGTGCAAACTATTGCTGGTAGCTATGTTAAATACATTGGTGCAGGTATGATGCTTTGTGGTGGATTGATTGGAGCAATAAAACTTATACCTACTATAATAGCTTCTATTAAAGAAACTGTAAAAGCAAAATCGTCTTCTACAGATTCTAATGGTTCTTCTATTGAAATGATAATATTATTAGGTGGTGTAGTAATAGGATTTATAGCTGCATTTTTAATATCTGGTGGTAACTTTATGATGGCCATAGTTGGTGCTATATTATCACTTATTTTATCATTATTATTTGTCATAGTTGCAGGACGTCTAACAGGTACTATAGGAACATCTAACCTTCCTGTATCTGGTATGACAATAGCTTCTTTAGTAATAGCTACTTTAATATTCGTTATTATGGGATGGACATCTTCAGAAAACAATAAATCATTACTTCTATTTGGTTCATTTATAGTTGTTGCCATAGCAATTGCTGGTGGATACTGTCAATCTCAAAAAGTAACTTATGTAATCGGTGGTAATAAAAATGAAATGCAACGTTACTTTGCAATAGCTAGTATAGTTGGTGTTGTAGTAGTTGTTGGTGTAATGATATTATTATCAGATCAACTTAAAATAACTGGTGATAATCCACCTTTCGCTCTACCTCAAGCTAACTTAATGTCAACATTAACATCTGGTATAATGTCAGGTGATTTACCTTGGGTTATGATAATAGTAGGTGTATTTATGGCAATAGTTTTATATTTATTAGATCTTCCTATAATGACAGTTGCTATAGGATTCTATTTACCAATTGCCACTACTTCTATAATATTAGTTGGTGCTTTAATCCGTGTATTCGTTGAAAAAACTTCTAAGAGTGATAAGGATAAAGAAGTTAAAGTCTCTAATGGTATAAGTTTATCTTCAGGTTTAGTTGCTGGTGGTTCTATATTAGGACTTATAGGTATCATATGCCAAGTCACAGGTATAGTTGGTGGAAATGTTCCTAGTGGATTTGCTGCTGGCAATGGTATGGCAATAATTTTACTAGTTCTTTTAGTTATCTTTGCTACTATACCTATTATGAAATCTAAGGTAAAAAATAATGAATAATGAGGATGTATTAAATTTAGTTTTCAAAATTAGTAATAATATCAGCTATGATGTTAAAAATGAAACTGTAACTATTTTAGAAAAACAAGATCACTTCATACAAAAGTTTTTTAGAAAATTAAAGTTTAAAATTCCTATGTATAAGAAAATAGAACTAGATAAGTATAGCAGTTTTGTGTTTTTGCAAATAGATGGCAAAAAAACTGTAAAAGAAATTGGCTACAATTTAGAAAGTGCTTACGGCGAAGATTCTCATCCTCTTTATGAAAGACTATTAATATTTTTAAATCATATTGAGTGCAACTGTAAATATGTTGAGAGAGTAAATTAAATAAAACCTATTATGCTATGTGTAGTGAATATAATTAATTTTAGTAAGTAAAAACTTAATTATAAAAATTAAAAAGGGATGAACTTTTAGTTCATCCCTTTTATTATATAATTTTAATTAAATTAATTTTTTCCAATTATATCAAAATACTTTTGCATTTCTTCTTTATTAGGACTTATCTCTCCATGTAGCTCTAAACCTTCTTTTCTTACACCATATTTTCTATAAGTGTTAAGCTTAATTTTACATTTATTATCTACAATCCTTGCTATTTCTCTGACTGTAGATTCATTATTCATATTTGGAGCAATTACAGTTCTCACTTCATGAAGTTTATCTTTATCTAAAAGATATTTTAAGTTTTTTAATACAATATCATTATTGCATCCTGTAATCTTTTTATGCTCGTATTCGTCTATACTCTTGACATCTAGCATAAATTTATCTGTATGCTTAACTAATTCTTCATATTCACTTAAATCAATACTTCCATTAGTATCTGCAAAACAAGTTAAATTAAGTTCATCTTTTACTTTTTTAAATAATTCTACTAAAAAATCTGCATTAAGGGTACATTCTCCACCACTTACAGTTATCCCCTGTATAAAAGGTGCTATTTCTTTTATTTCATTAAAAAGTTTATCTACAGTATAATCAATAACTTTAGGAGTTGATAAGTGTTCACAAGTTCTAATACATTGGTCACAATCTACACAAGTATCTTTATTCCATATAACCTTTTTATTTATAACTTCTAACGCATTTACTGGGCAAGTTTTTACACATTTGCCACAGTTTATACACTTATTAATAGTTTCTGGATTGTGGCAATAAGTACATTTAAAGTTACATCCTTGAAAAAATATTGCTGTCCTATTTCCCGGTCCATCTATACAAGAAAAAGGAATTATCTTATTAATTAATGCCATAATTAGTCTCTTATTCTTCTATCAAAAGCTTTCGCTCCATTTTTTGCATTCATGCCAAATACTGTAGCATTATTTTTAACGGCTTTTCCACTTTCAAGTTCTGCAACTTCAGATTTTTTTACAAGATATCCAGTAACACGTACTACATCACAGCTATCAGAATAAACTGATATATATCTTATTCCACTATTAAATGAACCGTCTATAACATTAACTATAGCCTCTAAATTTTCTTTGTAAGTATCTTCAAATACAAATATATCCCCTATTCCATTGAAGAAATATTTATGATATGGGGCAGATTGTAATATATGTTTGAATAATTCAGGCTCTTCTCCAACTGGTATTCTACACCCTGGTGATATTCCTTGATCTGTATCTATACCAACTTGAGCATGTAATACATGACTTCCACCGAAACATTCAACATATTTTGATTTATATGAAGAAACTATTCCATTTATTTTTTCTATGATTTTTAATCCTAAATCATTTGCTTTTTCACCATATCCAAATCTATCTTTTTGCTCAGTTGCATTTAGTAAATGATTAACTGCTTCAGCTAGACCTACCATACCAAACATTCCTGTAAAAAGTTCTTTTTTTATGAATCCTTCTTTAACAAGGAAATTAGTATTAAAGAATGCAGCTTCTTCCACTAAGAATCTAGTTCTTTCTTCTATATAATTTAACATTTTATTAGCTACAAATGGTATCTTATTTTCTAAGAAGTCTTCTACTGATTCTGACTGCTCCGCTAATCTACTTAAAACAAGCCTTACTAGGGTATATCCTCCCCCACCTATTATAAATCCATTGTAACAAGAAGCTAGAGCATAGTTTTCAGTTCCAAAGTCTACTATATCCATCTTATGATTTGCAAAACTTGGTTTAGCAGTTACTAAAGCCGTTTTAGCACAAAGTTTGGCAAAATCATTTGAAGTTATGTCTTTATCATATTTAACTGTTAAGTTAGGTACTGCAACTTCTAATTCTTCCATTGCTCTAAGTACCATTCTGCCTGCTTTTGTATCCTTTGGTCCTATATTAGCATGAACAAATGAATCTGTTAAAGTTCTATCTATATGTTTTATAAATAATTTTATGGCTTTATATGCTTCTTCTTCATCTTTTACAAAAGGTTCTAATAAATCATCTAAGTTCCCTAAATAAACTGGATAAGATGTTATTGAAGGTACATGTTTATAAAATATTAATAAATTATTAGTAGCTTCCCAAATATCAGTAGGAACATCTAAGTCTAAGAACTTACATCCTTTTTCCATTAGTATTTTATAATCTGGTATTATATATCTTGGTCTGTAAGGAGCATTTCCTTCAAACATCGAGCATATTATTTCTGCATCAAGTAGTTTTTGAGTTTCTTCATCAATATTTAATACATCAAGGGTACTTTCTGCTTGTCCTGCCAATTGTAAAACTTGCTGATTATAAGTTAAAGACCTATTTTTTATAATGTTTAATACTTGTTCCATAATTAAAATTTCCTCCTAAGTATATATCTATCTATGTTTATCATCTTTAATCTTATCTAATTTACTAGATAATTTATAAAATTGATCTTTGGTTATTATGATTCCTTTTCTATTTACAGTAATTAAATTTTCTTCTTTTAATATTTTTAAATTTCTATTAATAGTCCTTACTGAAAATCCTAGTATTGCACCTATTTCTTCTCTAGTTTTTTCTAAGAATACAGTATCTAAATCTTCACTTTCAAAAACATTTAATAAATAGTTTATCAATATAAATATAGCAGGATAAGCTAATGACTCTCCTGTTTTTAGTGATTGTTCATACATACTTTTAGAAATAAATTGAAGTATATCTAGAGTCAACTGATGATCTATATTTATCCAATATCTAAAATCTTCTATTGGTATTTCAATAATTACACACTCACTTGTAGTTTGTAGTGTTGATGAGTATGTATCTTTATTAGCCATCATTTCTATTACACCAATATATGAAATTGGCTTTATACTAGCAAAACTATAAATAAATCCATTTTCAAATTCATTTCTAACTTGCATATGACCTTGACAACTTATATATATGTTTTTTATAGGATTTCCTTTTAGTACCACTAATTTTTCTTTTTCTATTTTTCTAATTTTTGTTTTAGATTTAATATTACTGGGTATCTTGTTAATAAAATCTATTGCCTTTTGATTTTTTATACAATCACAACATAGGCTTTTATTCATGTCGATATTACTCCTGTAAAGTATTTTCTTATATTATTATTTTATCATTATTCTAAAATAGTAAAAGGACATATGTCCCTTAGTTTAAATTTATTTTTCCCAAATAAAAAGTAGTAAACTTTTTATAAGCTTACTACTGTTTAAAAATAAACCATAGATTTTTAATTATACCAACTAGATATAACTTCTATACTTTCTTTTGATGGATAAAAATTCTTATCATTTCCCTTTTCACCTACAGCAAAAACTGAAAATCCTTTTATATAATTCTTATCTTCAAATACTTTTTTATATGCTTCAAAACATCTTGCTTGTTCTTTATCGTTATAAATACTAGATACATTACTATCCCAAGGATGAGTTGCTGCATTATTTTTTCTCGGAAAACCTAATTCACCAAAGTAGATTTCTTTTTTATATTTTTTGTAAAAATTATTTATTTCTTCCACTACATTTTGATTTCTATTATATATATTTGTAGAACTTAAATAATTTACTAATTCATTTACTGTATTTTCACTTTTTCCACTAAGCTCAAAATAAGCTGCTATTGAAATAAAATCTACTTTAGAAAATAATTTATTATTTAACTTTGCATTATATTTTTTAATACTTTCCTCATCCCATGAAGCTGTGTACCACCAAGAAGTTTTATATGTTACTTCTCCATTAAAATTTTCTTTAACATAATTAATTATATTACACCATTCTTCTTCATAAGGTTCTAATACAGTAAAATTTGAACCTGTTATCATAATATCCACATCATATTTATTGCCTATATCTTTGATAAGTACTGAGAGTATATTTTTCCAATCTTTAAAGAAAGACTTTTTATCAGAAGGATTGTATTCTGTTTCATACTCGCTTCCATTATCTATCCATGGATATGCCTCTAATATAACTTTTATATTATTATTTTTTAATTTTTTAATTAATTTTATAGCTTTATCTTTACTATACTCATTTATTTTCATTTCATTGGACGTAAGACTTGGAATCTCAATAACAATTGGAACATTTACTGTATTTACCTTTAAAGTTTTTACATCTTTTAGTGCTTGTTTGATATCGTAATCTGTAGACAGATTAATAGACTTTATTTTTTCTGTTTGTATTTCATCTTTTTTAAAAAAATTTATACTAAATCCTAAAAGTAAAATTAATGATATAAGTAAAAATAATATTTTCTTCTTCATTATATCTCCTTAAATTAATTATTTTTATGTTTTTTTATTAATAATATAATAGAAGTTATTATAGTAACAAATAAGAATAATGATATTGCAATAAATATTTTAGATTGATTATTAAGCTTTTTATTTTCAATCTCAACCTTATCTTTTTTATCTTCTGTTTTGTGATAATTTAAGTCTTCTACATATCCATCTTCACCTAATAAAATAGTATCACCTTTAAGTGATTTTGTAATTTCTAAATCATTTAAATACTTATTTATTAGATTTAAATTACTAGTGTTTGGAGAAGCTATAGCTAATATACTTTTATCTTTTTTATAAGGGGAATTTATTAACTGTATAGAAATTAATTCTGATGAATAGTCTCCAATAAACTTGATTTTTTCATTAGACTGAAACCCTCTATAATCATCAGTAAACTTGACGTTTAGATCATTATTTAAATCTTTTATTAAGGAGTTATTCTTTGGAGTTCCTATTACTATTAAGTTACTATTTTTATCTTTTCTATTTATCTCATTTTCCTTGACTACACTTAAATCACCTAAATTAGAATTTATATCATGTCCCCTATAAGAAATAATTCCTGCTATATTTGTTAATTCTTTAGAACTTAATTTATTAGGAACAACAATTTTAATGTCATTATATTTTCCTTCTTTTATAAACGGAAATGAATAGTTACTAAAATTTAAAGATGTATTATCATTATAATCAAATTCTATATAAGATTCTTTAGAAATATATGCCCATGGATTATCTGTATCTCTAGTTACACAAGCTAAATCTAAAAGTTCTAAGTTAAATACTACTTTTACCTGATAATAATTTTTACCTGCTACTTCACTTGGTAAACTTAGTTGAATTAAATCATTATCACTTTTATCTTTAGATAACTTTTTACTTCCAATAGGAACATTATTTACATATACTGTCACTAAAGACCTATTAAAATCTAAGTTCTTAGCATATCTTATCTTAAAGTTTAATTTAGAATTATTTGTTATAACCTTGTTTTTAGGAGTGTTTATATCAATTATTATTTCCTGAGAAAATGGTCCCTTCACAACTAAATCTTCATAACCTAATTCTTCTAAGTATACTCTATTATCATCTTCTTTTTTTATTAAATCACTTATGTCTGAATTTTCATTAATAATTATACTATCTTTATTTAAATTGCTAATTAAGTCATTACTACTTATAAGTTTAGCTGAATTTTTTAATAATTCATCATTATTTGATATAATAAGTAGCATCATTTTATTTTTATTAAAAGGAGATGGTGTTTGTTTTATTACAAAGTTTTTATTTAAATCATCTCTTTCTTCTTTAGATAGTAATTTCAAAACTTCTTTTGGTGAATTTTTCTCTTTTCCTATGAAAATCACATTGTTATTTTTATTTTCAAATTCTGAATATAGTTTAAAGTCAAAATTAAAGTTTTCATATTTTATTTTACTTCCGAAGTCTCCACTTAAAATCATTCCTGCGCTTAATTCTCCAGAAGAATAATTATCTGGAACTACTATGCTAGTTTGTAAGTTTAATCCATTATCAATGTTTAAATAATTATTTTCATATTCATTAATTTTATTAGAAGCTTTTTTATAAACATAATTCACATTTACGCTACTTTCATTATGAATAACTAACCAGTTTGCAGTATTAGAATCATCTCTACATACTTTATCAGATATTGTTTTATATGCTTTTATAGTTAATTTATTATATCCCTCATTAATCACATCATTTGGTATATCTATTATAGTTTCTTTTTTATATTCTTTTTTACCACTTAGTCTTTGAGATTCAATCGGAGTATCATTTACTAATATGGTTATTGTAGAATAATCAACATCTAGTAACTCACTTTTAGTAAATACTAAATTTAATTTTACATCTTTAACATTCCAATTATCTTCTATATTAAAGAATTTCTCACTACTACTAATAACTCCACTCATTTTTATATCATTTTCAAATTTATAAGTCTTGACATTGCTATTGTTATCTGCAAAACATATGCTACTACTCATAAAACTAATTATTGTCGCCATAATAATTGCAATTAATCTCATAATTTTTCTCCTTAAAACCTTTCTGTTTTGTACCACTTAGCTTCTCTTTTGTGTATTGCATCTGAAATATAACTAAACATACCTTTTATTGCAACTATTAACCACATTTGAGAATAAGTAAAATACATTAATGCTACAAGTAAAATATTACTTAAATCACCTTCACCTTTTTCCATACTAAGTGTGATACTTACTTGAATCACAAATAATATATAAGACAATATCCAAATAATTATAAAATTAAACGGAATATTTATCTCTACTAAATTAAATAACCCTAAAACAAAAATAATATCCGAAATTACTACAGAAGTTAAAAATAGGAAGTATACAGAAAAGAAATATAATATATCAAATAAAACTCGATTTTGTTTTCCTTTAAATAAATTTGTTATATATTTTACTAATACATATATATTTCCTTTAACCCATCTTGTTCTTTGTTTCATCCATACATTAATTGTTTCTGGTTCTTGTTCCCATGTTACAGATTGAGGAACATAAGTTATTCTTTGTCCCATTTTATAAATTCTAAAGCTAATTTCAGTATCTTCTGCAATAGCCTTCGTATCCCATCCACCTAGTTTTTCTATGGTACTTCTTCTTAATACGAAATTTGTACCCGGTATTGTACAAAGACCTAATAATTGTCTTCTTCCTGCTTGAGCAATCCACTGAAAACTTAAAGTTTCAATATTTATAAATTGTGTTAATATATTTTTATGTTTATTTCTTGTCCTAAATTTACCTATTACTGCTCCTAAAGTATCATCTCTAACTATAGTTTGTATTAAATATCTAAGAGCTGTTCTTTCTGGAGTATTG
Source organism: Terrisporobacter sp. (assembly GCA_029851945.1). Next base: position 13,902 of record JARKUZ010000095.1, read on the forward strand.
TCTGCATCGTATATGGCAATATAATCACCCTTAGCAACTTGATATCCTATATTTAATGCATTTGATTTTCCTTTTCCTCCAGTTATATTATCTGTATTTATTATTGTGAAATTATATCTCCTATATCTATTTTTTATATTTTGAAGTATATCCTTTGAATTATCAGACGAGTTATCATTTATAACTATAAGCTCCATCTTATCTAAGGGATAATCTAGTAATAAAAGAGATTCCACAGTTTTTCCTATTACTTTGCCTTCATTATGAGCTGGAACTAGTATTGATACAAAAGGATATTCTTCTAATCTCTCATCCTTAAATTTTAAGTTCTTTAAATAATAAATATATCCATTAATGGCTAGTATTATATTTATTAATAAAATGGCCCAAATAGAAATTAAAGAAAATAAAAATACATAGTCGACAAAACTTAAAGTTTCCATCCTTATCTCCTCGTAAATTTCTTAGTATTAATTCTTCTAAATACTATAAAAATTATTATAAATAGTATTAGTACTACTACTATAAAGGTTATTACAACATTATTAATATTTTGTATAAAAGTCTCAAATTTAGATCCTTTATCATTCTTAGAAATTGATTTTGATTCATCATAACTAACTTTAATATTTCCATTTTTAGATATAATGTTTATATCATCTACCTTTACGTAATTATCTTGTTCTTTTAGATCTATAAATTCTACTCTTTCATCTTTTAAGTATTCTACTACTTCCTTTAAATATTCAATATCTAAGTATGGATGAAAGAAAAATCCTCCACTATATCCTCTAACCATGGATAGTTTTTTTAAGTTTTCTTTTATCTTATCAATAGAGAACATATCTGTATCATCAACATAACCTAAATTTTCTGGAATTAACTTATTGAACGCGTTACTGTTTTCTATAGTATAAGGAGGTGAATTAGTGACAAAATTATAGTCATTATTTTGATACTGACCTACATATGTTGAAAAATATTTCTTTATTTCCTTATATCCGTGAATATTCATAGCATAATGAGGTGCCTCAAATCCTAAAGGATATATTCCATTGTTTATACAAAGTCTAAGTCCACTTAATATCCTATCTTTAACATAGATTTCTATATCCTCATCTATATGTTTATCATTTTTCATATCCCAAAACTCATACCCTTCACCACTTACTTCTTCATTTCCAATTTGATGTGTATATCCGTGAAGTATTACAGATCCACCTTTATCTTGCATATATTTTATTATTTCAATATACTCCGGATTTAAATCTAATGTATTTATAGTCTTAGTTTTGGAATCTACAAATGTTGGAATTAAAGCTATTATAAAAGGAACATTCTGAGAATAAAGATAATCGGCTATCTCTCTTAATTTATTTGTATCTGTAAAAGGATGAACATCTTCTATCCTTACAAAAATATCACCTTTATTAAATTTATTAATATCATAAAAATCATTTAAAGAGTCTTCAAATATATAAGACTCGTCCAAATCCCATCTAGATATATAAAATAAATTTTTTTCATTTATTATAAAAGGATAGGTGTTAAATCCATCGCTCATTTGAGCTAATACTTTAGAATCTTTAGATGGTTTAATTATATTAAATGAATTGCCTGGCTCTATTAACAATGTTTCATCTTTGTAAATTAATTTATTTATACTATGATTCTTTGATTCATAGCTCATATCATATTTATCATTAAAATCTATTAAATTTTCTATTTTATCTTCTATCCAATAAATTTTATTTTTATATTTAGATAAATCCTGTAAAACACTTTTATTGTCTATGTCATATTTAATGTTTACAATAAATACTGAATGGAATTTGTTCATATATCCAGTTTTATAGTCATTTATATTAATTTTTTCTACCTTTGAATTAAAAACATATAACAGCTCATTCAAATAATTAACTTTATTTTCAGTTGCATTTATATTTGTTTCTACCTCATAAATGATTAACGATTTTTTCTCATCAGCATACGCACTAGATATGCTACTACAAAATAATATTATAACTATACTTATTATTGACAATTTCTTTTTAAACATCATATTGTAATTCCTCTTCAGTTGCCATTTTAAATTCTAAAGATGTTTTGAAATCATCCTTGTATTCTACTATGGCAATCTTTAAATCTATATCAATATAATCCTTTTCTTCCTTTAATCTTAATTTCAAATCTGCCAATCCTTCTTTTATTCTATTACTTACAATTTTTGCACCATCAAAATTAGTATTTGCCATAATAATAGCTAAAGTATCATCTTCTATAGTATATCTTTCATCTTCACTTCTTGTTGAATCTATAATAATATTGGTTAAATCTTTTATTAGTTTACTCGTTTTTGATTCTCCAAATATTTTCTTTATTTCTTTATAGTAAGGTAATTTTATTAGCATAAGTGTTAAATACGATTTATGACGTCTTGTTTTGCTCATTTCCTTTTCTAAGTTCATATAAAATAATCTTATATTTCCTAATCCAGTTTTCTTATCTATGGTAACTAGATTTTTATAATTATTTCTAAGTGTTATATTTGATTGTTGAAGTGTAGATATACTATTTCCCAATTTTCCTATTGTAAAAGAAATTATAGGAATAGCAATCATCCATACATAAGATAAGAACTCTATCTCTATACCCCTTATTAAGTTAATGTAAAAAACATAACTAGCATATACAAATATTACAATAGAACTTGATATAAGACCTACAACTATCCCTCCTAAATAAGTAATTATGCCTATGAAAAAAGTTATACAAAGCATAATAAAATCTAAAATTCTACTCGATATACTTTCATCAAATATAAATAACGCAAATATTAAAAAAATTTCTAGTAAAACTCCTAAAAAGTAAGAATCAATTTTTCTCAATAGTTTTTCCATGACTTCCTCCTATACAGCATGTTTAATTATATAATTTATTTTTTATATATTTTTATTTTAATATGTTTGTGTATGAAATATTATATCATATTTTAATTATGCTATTAAATCCAATTTTTTATTAATTTATATACTTTCACAATAGAAAGCATTCATTATATAATAGTTATTATATAAAAATGGAGGTATAATTAATTATGAAATTAAAAGATTTGATAAATTATAAGGAAAATAATTCGGATAAAATAATAATAAATGCTTTAACTCAAAGTAGTGATGAAGATATAACAAATTATATAATAAATGTTATATCAGATCTATTAAATGGTGTTTTTCTAACGGATGAATATATGGTTAATGCTAAAAATAATATAAAAAACTATACTAGTTATGAAATAGGTAAGTTAAGTACATATATAGTTTTAAATCCTTACGTACAATCTGTTTTGAAGCAAGGTTCCAATTGGGAAGAAAAAGCTACTGAAATTTTAGAGGTTTTGATAGGATATATAATAGGCACTATCGATCAAGATGATTTTTTACATAACTTATTAAATATAAAAAACTTACTTAAAATATCAGATAAATTTTATGATGGATTAATTATGAATTTTAGTAATAATAGAGATTATGTAATAGATTCAATTTTAAATAAACTTTTATAATAAAAAAGCTAGAGATATCTCTAGCTTTTTTATTAACAATATTTTAAATTTTCACTAACGTAACTTCATCAGTTTTAATTAAATTCATATTAAATTTTATCACATGATAATTTTTCTCACTAAGAAATCCCTAGTTCATTTACTTCATCAAGGCAAGTTCCTGTTATTACTAATATATCTCCTGGAAGTATTAATGTAGAACCATTAGGTATTATTACATTTCCTTCTCTCTTTATCATTACTATTAAAATATCTTCTGGCATGCTTACATCTACAATAGTTTTGTTGGCTAGAGGACTCTTTTTGGAAACAGCAACTTCCATAAGTTTTGTACTTTTTTCTTCTTTATATTCTCTAAATTTTTCTAAGTTATTGCCTGTTACTACCAATATATCTCCTGCCAATATTAAAGTAGACCCATTTGGAACAAATACATCTCCGTCCCTTTTTATCATTACTATAAGAATATCTTCTGGTATATTAGAGTCCATTATAGTTTTATTAGCTAAATGACTATTTGAATCAATTAAAATTTCTATTAATTTTGTACCGATTTCTTCTTTATAATCGTTAAAAGTTTTTAATACAGAAGATTCATCATCTATTAGATCAAGCTTTTTAGCTATTTTAGGTATAAGAGTTCCTTGTACTGAAACAGAAAACAATGCTACAAAGAATATAATATGGAAAATATCATTGTTAATTGGTGCTCCATAAGTAACTGCATATATAGCAAAAGCTATAGATGCTGCTCCTCTAAGTCCTACCCAAGATATAAATATTTTTTGTTTAAATGGTACTTTAAACCAACTTAATATACTAAATGTTGCAATAGGTCTTGCTATTAAAATCATAAATAATGATATAGCTATACCCTCTACCATTATTGATGAAATTCTTGATGGGAATGATAACAATCCCAATAAGAAGAATAACATTATTTGCATAAGCCATGATACACCATCAAAAAATTGGAATATAGTTTTTTTATGAGGTATTTTGCTGTTCCCTATCATAATACCAGCTATATATGCACTTAGATATCCATTACCACCTAAGTATTCACTTAGTGCATAAGACAATATAGCAATAGCTGTAACAAATATAGGATAAAATCCATCTATTTCGAAATTAATATTTCTTAATAAATATACCGTTAATTTAGCTAAAATAACTGCTGATATAATTCCCACTACAATCTGAGTAAATAGCATAGGAACTATATTTCCATAACCACCATTAGACATTAATCCTAATATAATCACAGTCATCATATATGCTATTGGATCATTACTTCCACTTTCAATTTCTAATATTGATGCAATAGATCCTTTTAAATTTAATTTTTGCGAACGTAAAATAGAAAACACCGACGCTGCATCTGTAGATGCAACTATAGATCCGATAAGTAAACCTTCTAACAATGTTGTATTAAATACCACTACGCAAAATAACCCTGTTAGACCTGCTGTAATAATAACACCTAGAGTTGACATAAGTATGGATGGAATTGCAACTGGCTTTGCCATTTCCCAGTTAGTTCCGAATCCTCCATAAAACATTATAAAAATCAACGCGATAGAACAAAGAGAGTTTGTAAGTTCATAATCATCAAAATATATACCTACAACTCCATCAGAACCAAATAGCATTCCTAAAATAATGAATATTAAAAGAATGGGTACTCCAAATTTATATAATACTTTGCTTGATGTTATACATATTAATAGAACTAATGCACATATAATCATCACTCCTATCAACATAGACCACCCCCTATGATAGGATTATACAATATTTTTAAGTTAAATTTATAACATTTTTTCACTTTTAACTATAATTTAACATTTTTATTATAAAAGAAATAATAAAAACTCTTTATATTATTAATTGTTATTTTTATATTAGTATATTTCCTTTCATTATAATCGCTCTATTAAATTTACAAATTTCAATTTCATATTCCTTTATTACATCATTTATATACATAAGAAAACACATTAAAAAATTATCAATGTGTTTTCTTATGTATTACTATAATTTTCTATTAAGTACTATTTCAAATTCTGTTGTATAATCTTTTCTCGCAGGTACAAGATTTATGCTTCCTCCATGTGCTTGTACTATTTTTTTACTTAAAGCTAGTCCCAATCCAGAACCTTGTTTAGTTCTAGACTTTTCTCCTACAATAAATGGCTCAAAAATATTTTTTACAATATCTTTTGGAATACCACTTCCATTGTCTGCGATAATAATCTTTACTTTATCTTCTATTTGCTTTATTTCAAAATATATGGATATACCCTTATTATTATGTTTCAAAGAATTAGAAACTATATTCTCATAAACTCTTTTCAGCTGAATCTTATCAATATAACAATATATAGCTTCTTCTGGAATTTCCGCTTCTAACTCTACTCCATTTATATAAACTTCTTCATATTTTTGAGCTAGATATGCCCTTGTATATTCACATATATCTAATTTTTCCAAAGAAAGCTTATATTCCGGATGCTCTAGTTTACTATACTCATGGAATGTATTAATTAACTCATCTAAGCTATCTGACTTTTTGTAAATAGTCATAAGGTACTGATCTAATTCTTCTTTCGAAACTAAACCATCACAAACAGCTTTAGAATATCCTTTAATTACTGTTATAGGTGTTTTTAAATCATGAGATATATCAGCAAGCATTTTTTGTTTATCTTCTTCTAATTTTTTACGTTTTTTCTCACTATCAGACAATTGCTTTGACATATCATTAAAATTATCACATATATCAGAGAATTCTTTAGGTCCTTCATAATTTAGATATGTTTCTCCTTTTCCATTCTTAACATTAACAATTGCTTTATTTAAAAGTTTAAGTGGTTTTTTTACTTTTCTGTTCATCCAAATAATGAATACACCAGTCAATAAAATATACATAACTACAAATCCAACAATAGCTATTATATTTGCTTTATCTATTTCTTCCCATACTTCTGCACCTGCAACTGGAATATATGATACAAGTGTTAACTTATTATTATATTTATCATTAAATTTAGATTTTCTAACACTATAACCTATTGGATATTCACCTGTTAAATAAGCAAATTCCCTTTTAGTAAAGGATTTTTTATCCATTTTAGTATTTGTATATATTAAGTTTAAATCTTTATCAACTACATATATTTTGTCTTGTTTATCATGCTCACCATAATAATATATTGTTACAGCGATATTTTTTTCACCTTTATCATTATAGTATTCTTCTATATATGTTTCACTATCATGATAATAATTTTGAATACATTTCAATTCATCTTTTGTAAGTGATGTTTTGCCATTTTGTGTATTACTTTCGTATATGATATTGTCATTTTTATCCAAAACTATAATATATGAATTCTTACCAATTAAATACTCTAAAGGAATTTTATCATATTCCTTAGTCGAAAGATTACTAATACTCTCTATTAAACCATCAATATTAGGTTCTCTCAAAATATAATTTAGCCTATAGTTTAATGTGGCTACTATACTTACTATAATAAATGCAATAGCAACTGTAAAAAGTATATAATTCCCTACTAAAAGTGTAAAAAAACTTACATTTTTTAATTTATTTCTTTTCAATTTTATATCCAATCCCCCTTACAGTTTTAATGTATTCAGGATTTTTAGATTCATTTTCTACTTTGTCACGAAGTCTTGAAATATGAACCATAATTGTATTGTCATCACTATCAAAATATTCACCGTTAATTGCTTCATAAATTTGGACTTTTGTATATACTCTTCCAGGTGTTTTCATAAGTAGAGATAGTATTTTAAATTCTGTTGGAGTAACTATAATCTCATCTTCCCCTTTAAACAATGTCATTTTCTGTGTGTCTAAGATAAGCTCTCCCACAACTAATTTTTCTTTATTACTCTCCACCTCAATAGATTTATTTAAATCATAAAATCTACGTAAATTTGAATTCACCCTTGCCACGATTTCTAAAGGATTAAATGGCTTTGTAATATAATCATCTGCACCTAAATTTAATCCTAATATTTTATCAGTATCTTCATTTTTAGCAGAAAGCATAAGAATTGGTATATTAAGTTTTTCTCTTATCCTTTTAGTTAATTCATAACCGTCCATCTGAGGCATCATTATATCCATTACTACTAAATCTATTTTAGTGTTTTTCATTACTTCTAAAGCCTCTAATCCATTTTTAGCAGAAAGTACTTTATTTCCGTCATTTTCAAGATATATTTTAAGTAATTTTATTATATCTATATCATCTTCAACAACAAGTATATTATAATTCAAAGTTTTTTACCTCCATGTTTCTCTCTAAGACTCTATCACTGTTTTTATTCTTTATTTTCCTTATGCTAAATAAATAAGTAGTTGAGATTATTATGCCACTAACTAATATAAATAGATAAAAACTAACACCTCTACTTAAAATCATCGCCGAACTAAGAAAGTGTGTAGGGAATAATGTTTTATACATTACCATAAATCCACTTTCACTTACTCCTACTGCGCCAGGTAGTGGCAAAGCTGAAACACTTATAAATAAAACTGCTTGAAGTGCAGTTACAGTTATTATTGAATATCCATCTAGTCCAAATGATTTGTATATCCAAAATGTAATACTATGCAAAGCCACTATTTGTACTAAAGTCGTCATTATAATTTTTATTACAGTTAATTTATTTTCTTTAAAGTATATTGCACCACTCTCATATTCTTTCACATAGTTTAACAGTTTCACCTTTAATTCATCTACTTTTTTATAGGTAAATATTTTTAAAATAAAAGCTAAAAAGTCAATAATTTTTGACATAAGTTTTTTTGAAAAAATCGCTATTAAAATAAATATCAATGCTGAAGTATTTAATATAACACCTAGAATCAATAAGTATTTAACTTGACCTAGATTTTCACTTAATACAGAGTATTGAGTTATCATACCTATAATTGCCAACAATACAGTAATAAATTGATAGCTTGCAAGGTCTATAAGTAAAGCAAGTGTTGAATGACTTATATTAATTTTATCTTTATACATATAATAAACCTGCATTGGCTGTCCTCCTGATGCTGAAGGAGTTATAGAACTAAAGAAAAATCCAACTAATGCATATTTTATACAGCTAAATATTCTTGTTTCATAGCCAAATAGTTTTAAACTTCTTCTTATATTTATAGCCTCACAAGTAATAAATGTACACATACATAATATTCCTATTATAATATATTTTTTATCTACTTTATAAATAATATTTATAATATTACTTACATTGTTCCCACGAAATAGTATGGAAAAAGTTAATAATATTAATCCCAAAAATACAATTGAATTTGTTATGATTTGTTTTTTTGAAAATATATTTTTAGTAGAACCATTTTTATTCATACCTATCCTCCACCGTTAAAAATTCATATCCCTTCTCTTTCCAAATCGGTAAAACTATACCTAAAGCTTCTATAGTTCTAGATGGCGCTTCATTTTTACCTCGTCCATCATGAAGACAAATAATATCCCCACTTTGACTTCTCTCTAATAATTTTTTTGCTATTACTTTAGAAGTAGTATTACCTTCCCAATCTTCAGCCATTACATCCCATAAAACAGTTTTAAGATTATATTTTTTAATTTCAAATACTGTATTTATATTAAAATGTCCCCAAGGTGGTCTAAAATACTTAACTTCAACACCTAGTTCATTCATTATTTCCATACTTCTTTTAAAATCATATTTTGTATAATTCCTACTTTGATATAATGCATTTCTATGCTCAAATGAATGTAACCCAATTATATGACCTTCATCTTTCATCCTCTTTATTATACTAGGATTTGATTTTGCAAAACTTGCTACTACAAAAAAAGTTGCTCTTATATCATTTTCTTTTAATAAATCTAAAAGTGAAGTAGTATACTCCACTGAAGGTCCATCATCAAAAGTTAAATAAAAACTTTTATCTTTTTTATTATCTTGCTTAAACAATTTATGATTAAACTTATATATATAGGTTGGTATTATACTATAAGCTAAAATTAACACTAGTATTATAATTATAAAATTTAAAAACATAATTCAACCTCCTTCTTATTATAATATACCAATGGTGATAAAGTCTCCAATTTACCACTTATATCTTTCATATTTTTTTTCATATAATCTAATAATATCTCATTTTTTAGTAGAGATGTTACATCTTCACATATATCTGTTCCATTTGTCCAAACTACTTTACCAATATTTTGCTCTTGAATAAATCTAGCATTTTCAATTTCTTGATATAGAAAAGGTCTAATTATATATAGAGGCGTATTTGTGTGAATCGCCTCGAATAAAGTAATTCCTCCTGGTTTAGTTATTACTAAATCTGATTTTTTCATATAATCATCAACCTTATCTGTATATCCTAATACTTTTATCTTAGGATATTCTTTTTTAATCTTATCTAATAATTTTTTATTTTTACCTGTTATAAAAGTAACATTTATATCATTCATGTTTGAAAGTTTACTTAATAAATCGTCATAGTATGGTACAAGACCTAAACCGCCTCCCATGATTAATACTTCTTTTTTGTCTTCTTCTATATTCACTAATTTTTCTTCTTTAAATTTTTGCTTTGTAGGTATACCTGAAATTACTATCTTCTCCTCTTTCACACCTTTTGAAAGTAATAAATTTTTAGTATTTTCACTTCCTACAAAATACATATCTGTTTTTTCTGATATCCATTCTTCATTAGCAGAAATATCAGTTATATAAGTATAAAGAGGTATATCACATTTTTTTGATTTTTTGTAAGCTGAAATGTATTGAGAACAAGCTGGGAATGTTGAAATAACCATATCTGTATCATATTTTTTTAGCAACAAATCTATTTTTCTTACAACAGATTTTTTTAGTGGCATACTTGTTCTTCTAGCTGTAAATTTATTGAAAAAGTTATAAAGACCAGAAAATTTACTTACCATAAAATTAAAACACCCATATATTACTTTGCTTGATTTTGGAAATATATAATCTATAATATCTATAATATCTATATTAGCTGACGGTTCACTAGACAAAATCATCTCCTTAACAGCTTGTGCTGCTGAGTCATGACCCATACCAAATCCACCTGTTAAAATTAAAATTTTCATAAAATCACCTCGTATTTCTTATTTATATATCAATTTTAAAAAACTAATCTTACTATCTACTTACAGTTATTATTATAAAAAAGTAATCTTACTAGATTCTTTAAGAATTCTTAAGAAATATTAAGATAATTATTAAAAAATACTAAAGCAATTCTTAAAATTTTGTTTTTTACTCATCTTTATTGGATCTCATTTTTACACAAAAAGAAAAGACTCCTATATAGTAGACATTTTTATCTAAATATATAAAAGACTTTTAATAAATTTATACTGTATTCAATCATATGCAGAATATTCTGTATATTAAAATTAGTAAGGTTGCTGGAATAAATTCTTATCTCCCATATTTATATATCTAAGCAGTAATTCCCTAAGCTATAACACCTTCATTTATATTTATAATTTCATCACTTATTGTATTAGCAAATCCTATATCATGAGTTATTATAAGGATTGCCATTCCCTTAGATTTTAAATCTCTAATTATAGAAGATACTTTTTCAATTGACTCCACATCAAGGGCAGAAGTTGGTTCATCAAAACAAAGTACTTTTGGTGTTAATGCACAAGCCCTTGCTATTGCAACTCTTTGTTTTTGACCACCTGATAATTCAAAAGGATAAGCATCTATTTTATCTTCCAAATCTACTATTTTTAATATCTCTTTAGCTTTTTTTATAGCTTCTTCTCTTGGTATTTTTAGTACATTAACTGGAGCCGCTATTATATTTTCTAAGACTGACATGTGAGGAAATAAATTAAAGTTTTGAAATACCATTCCTATTTTATCTCTATATTTTGCTATGTGATTTTTATTTTTAATTATACAGTTATCTACTATTATTTCTCCATTATCAAATTCCTCAAGGCCATTTATACATCTTAATATAGTTGTTTTTCCTGCTCCTGATTTTCCAAGTAATACACAAACTTCTCCACTTTCTATTTCAAAAGATATATCTTTAAGAACTTTTGTATCACCAAATGATTTATTTAGTCTTCTTACTTTCAACATATTCTTTTCTCCTATCTATAATAAGCATACTTGTTTTCTATTTTTCTAAGCATTTGAGTTAGTATAGCTATTAATACTAAATATATTGCCCCAGCTTCCATTAAAGGTATTATACTTGCCTGTTGATTTTGCGCTATTTGAGCTATTCTTAAAATATCATTTAATCCTATGGCATATACTATTGATGTATCTTTTATAAGAGTTATTATCTCATTTGACATGGCAGGTAGAACTCTTTTTATAACTTGAGGAAATATAATTTTTCTGTACATTTCAAATTTACTAAATCCTAAAACAAAAGCGCCTTCATATTGACCTTCATCAATAGATTGAATTCCACCTCTAAATATTTCTGCAAAATAAGCTGCATAATTTAGTGAAAATGCTACAATTACTGCTTCAAATCTATCAAATATTATTCCTAGTAACGGAAGACCAAAGAATACAAATACAAGTTGTAAAAGTAAAGGTGTTCCTCTCATAATGAGTATATAGATGTTTGCAATTTTGCTTATTAATTTACTTTTAGATATTATTAAAAATGCTACCAAAATTCCAAGTGGTATTGATATTACTAACGTTATAAAAAATACTGATAAAGTAGTACTTATTCCTTCTAACATAGACCATCTTCCTCTCTGTATTGCATATTTAAACTTAATTTTGTATAATATTTAGTTTTTAATTTTATTTTTAAAAACTAGTTATTGTCCCCAAACCATTTATTGTATATTTCATCAAACTTTTTATCTTCTTTAATTTCTTTTATTGTGTTATTAACTTTATCTCTAAGCTCAGTATCATCTTTTCTAAAAGCTACTACATAATCTTCTTTTCCAAAGTTATCATCTAATATTTTGTATTTTTCTTCACCTTTTTGCTTTATATAGTATTTGACTAAAGTTTCATCCCCTACTAATGCATCTATTCTTCCAGCTTCTAAATCTCTAAATACTTTATCGAATGTATCGTATAATATAGGTTGTTTACCATCTATGCTGTTTATTATTTCTGTATCTTTTTCTAAAGCTTCCATACCTGCTGAGCCTTGCTGAGTTCCAACTATTTTACCTTTCAAATCATTTTTAGTTTTTATAGGTGAATCTTTTAAAGTTACTACTAATTGAGCATTTTGCATATATGAATCTGTGTAAGCTACTTTTTGTTTTCTTTCTTCTGTAAGTGAATATCCATTCCATATAGCATCAATATTTCCTGATTTTAATTCTGTTTCTTTCATTGACCAGTCTATACTTTGGAATTTCACACTCATACCTAATCTTTTGAATGTTTCTATTGCTAAATCAATGTCAAATCCGACTGTATCTCCATTTTCATCTAAAAATCCCATTGGGAAGTATGTGTTATCATATCCTATAACTATTTCATTTTTATTTTCATCTACTTTTGACTTTCCACATCCTACTCCTATAACCACGACACTTAATATTAGTAATATTGCACCTAATCTTTTTAATATTTTTTTCATCTCTTTCTCCTCCTATTTTTTAATTTTAAATAATAAAAAATTCGCTTTGCTTAAGCCACTGTGTGGGCGCTCCACTTCATGTCGCCAACGGCTTTGCCCGTTGCTCAAACTTATCAGTTGGGATTATAAATTATCCACAATTCAGATAATTTATAATCCCTTAAAATCTAAAAAAACCACATAGGCTTAATACCTATGTGGTTTATATTTTTCTATTTATATATTCCACCATAGATACAAGCCGTTTTTTGATAACACGAAAAGGGCTTGTATCTATGAATTAAATTTCATAATTTACAATCCCTTGGTTCTATGATGGTGATGATGAAGTTGTATATTTAATTTTATTGTTATTTGTGAATTTTTCATAGCACCATTTCTCCTTTACCTAGAATTTTTTAATTTAATATTTTTATTATTTGATATTAATCATAGTCTTAATTTTCATAATTGTCAAATACTTTTTCTAATTTTTTTATTTTTTGTTATGTTTATCATTGGATAACTTTCATTTTATTAGGTATTTTATTGAATTATACATTAGTCAAACTCAAAGTATATTCTTTAAATTCTTTTTTTATTTTTGAAGTATATAGCGCCTTATTCCATCCCATATAAATACTCTTATATCCTATGTTGTCTTTGATCTTAATCACAGAAATCTTATTAGTATTCATTATTGGTGTGTTTAGAACTATGGCAATACCTGCTCCAGATGCAACTAATCCAGAAAGAATACCTCCCTCACTAGGTTCAGCAAGTATTTTAGGAGTATAATCTATAAACTCAGAGTATGATATTTTTTCACCACAAGATTTATCTTTATATACTATAAAATATTCATCTTTTAGTTCACTTAAATTAACTTCTTCTCTATTTGCCAAATGATGATTCTTAGGAACTATTAAAACATATTCTTCCTTTTTTACAAGTTTAAAGTCTACTTCTGGATATTTTTCTATTTCCTCTATATTATCAAAAAAACCAAAATCCACTCTACTATGTTGTAAATCTTTTAGAATTTCTTCTGTAGATTGGTTATTAATATTAAATTTAACTTGTAATTTATTATTAATAAAATTACTAATTAAAAAAGGTATAAAAGTTGAACCAATACAATGATTAGATGATATTGAAATAACTCTATCATTACTTTTTTTCATATCTTTAAGCTTCTCTTTCCCTCTTTCAATTTCATTTAGCGCTGAGTCAACATACTTAAAAAACTCCTCACCAAATTTAGTTATTTTTATATTTCTACCTTCTCTTTCAAAAAGTAAAACATCTAATTCTTCTTCTAATTTTGATATGGCTTTACTCAGTGCTGGCTGGGTTACAGATAATATATTAGAAGCTGTTGTAAAATTTCTAGTTTCAGCTATAATTTTAAAATATTCTAACTGTTGTAAATTCATTTTATCTCCTACTTTACAATTTTTTTATGTTAAAATCAAATTATAATATATAACTTTTAGTTATACTTTTATGATTTAATTACATTAGACATATGTTTATATTCAATGATATAATCTCATTATTCCAAGAAAGCATATTATTTAGTCAATAAAGAATTATAAGTTTTATGCATATAAATGTCAAATAAATCAATGGAGGTATTTATTTTGAACACCATATTTAATAAGCCAATAAAAGAGTTAGTAGAAATTAGACATTCAGTAAGAAACTATGATAACATACCTATATCTAAAGAAATAATAAATAAAATAGAGAACTATATTGATGATATAGAAAATCCCTTTAATAAAAAAATAAGGATTAAACTTATAAAAAAAGATGACTCCAATAAAGATCTAAAACTTGGAACTTATGGAGTTATAAAAGGAGCAAATTACTTTTTAGTAGCGGCCTGTAAAAATGACGATCTATCTTTACTATCCCTAGGATATACATTAGAAAAAGTTATTTTATACTGTACATCTTTAGGATTAGGAACTGTATGGTTAGGCGGTACATTTAATAAAGGAGAGTTCGCAAAAGCAATTAACCTGAGAGAAAATGAAGTATTACCAATAGTTTCACCTGTAGGATATGAAGGTGGTAAAAAATCTTTTATAGCAACTTTAATGGGTGATAATAGTAGCAAACGTAAACCTTATTCAGAATTATTTTTCAATAAAGATTTTAATACTCACCTTGAACCTGGCTCTTCTGGGGAATATTTTGAACCACTTGAAATGCTAAGGCTAGCTCCATCAGCAGTTAACAAACAACCTTGGAGAGTATTAAAAAAAGATAATAATATACATTTTTATCTTACTAGCACTAAAGGTCTAACTAAAATTGATATAGGAATCGGTCTTTGCCATTTCCACTTATCAGCTATTGAAAATAATATAAGTGGTGAATTTGTATCACTTGATTTTATGGAAAATATAAAAGAAAATAATTTTACTTATGTCATATCTTGGATTAAAAACTAATATTAAGGAGTGTATGTAAATGTTTAAAATAAATAAAAATAAATGTATTGCTTGTAAGCAATGTATTAAAGACTGTCCTGCCAGTGTCATTTCTTTAAAAGAAGGAAAAGCAGATATTAATAATGATGGTTGTATAAAATGTAGCCACTGTATTGCAATATGTCCAGTAGAAGCAGTTTCAACAGATGATTATAATATGGATGAAGTAATCCCTTATAATAAAGATACCTTTTCTGTAGAAGCTGACAATCTTTTAAATTTTATAAAATTTAGAAGAAGTGTTAGAAGATTTAAAAACAAAGAAGTAGAAAAAGAAAAAATAGCAAAAATAATTGATGCTGGAAGATTTACTCAAACTTCTACTAATAGCCAAGATGTATCTTATGTAGTAGTTAGTGAAAAACTAGGTGAATTAAGAGATTTAGCTTATGAAAGCTTAAAGGAAAAAGGAGAAGCAATACTTGCCAACTTGACACCTGAAACAGAATATTTAAAAAGATATGCTAATATGTGGGTATCTGGCTACAACAAATATAAAGAAGATCCAGCAAATAATGATAGATTATTCTTTAATGCTCCACTTGCCATATTCGTCATTTCACCAACACCAATAAATGGTGGATTAGCTTCTTCAAATATGGAGCTTATGGTTGATGCTTTAGGGCTTGGGACATTCTTTAGTGGATTTTTATTACGAGCTGCTCAAGGTAATAAAGAAATATTAGATTTAATTGGATTAGAAGATAGTAAGCAAATAATATCTTGCTTAGTAGTTGGCTATCCTGATGTTAAATACCAAAGAACTGTTCCTAGAAAAGATGCTAATATTACTTGGATATAAGTATTTGTATATTTCCTATGCTTACTAATAAAGGATGTGTCACTTTTGACATATCCTTTATTATTTAGATCTTAATATATTTTTTACATAATTTCTATATTTTTTAATATATTAAATTTGTCTAAATTAGTCATTTCAATGTTAACAGGTGTTATAGAGATATAACCTTCATTTACACAAACTATATCACTATCTTTGTCTTGCTCTAACTCTTTGATATTGCCACCTATCCAATAATATTTTTGACCAAAGGGACTTACTCTTTCTTCCATTACATTATCATACTTTCGCTCACCTAATGTAGTTATTCTACTTCCTTTTGCTTCTGTATTAGGAATATTTACATTTAATATACAGTCATTTAATAAATCTAGATTATCTTTTATATTATTAATAATAGTTGTTACATGCTTAGCAGCTTCACTATAAACTTCTCTTTTTATGTTAAAATCATTATATGATACCGCAATTGATGGTTTATTTAAAATAAATCCTTCTATGGCTGCTGATACTGTTCCAGAGTATATTACATCTGTACCTAAGTTTGGTCCATTATTTATTCCACTAAGTACTAAATCTATATTTATATCTTTAAATATACCTTCTATTCCAACTTTAACACAATCTGCTGGTGTCCCCGAGATAGAATATGCTTTTATATTTTCACATATATATGCTTCCTTTACCATTATAGGGTTATGTATTGTTATTGAATGTCCTGTAGCACTTCTTTGAGTATCTGGTGCTACTACATATACATTTGCAATAGTTGAGATTTCTTTTGCTAGCTCTATAATCCCATCTGCTGATATTCCATCATCGTTAGTTATTAGTATGTTCATGCAAATACCTCCTTTATTATTATATATTTATTTTGCCATAACAATTATTTCTTATCAATTTATTTATAATATAAAAAAAGCATATGTATGTAAGATTATAGTTATTAACTTTTCATTATTTTTATTTATATGTAGATTTATACATTTTATAAAAAACAGGTATATAAAGTATGAATGACATAAGCATAACAGCTCCACATATCATTATTAATAAATTAGAAGTAGTTATTTTTAATTTTGGTATGAATATTAAAATAAACATCACCATATATAAAACTGCTGTACAAACTTTACCAAACCACATAGCTCCATCTAGTTTTTTTCCTTTTTTAAGCATTATAATTCCCATAATTGCCATAAATCCTTCTTTTATAATAAACAAGACTACTATATATTTCATAAGTCCATATCTATTAGCAAGACATATTACTAAAGCTGCTTGTGTTAATTTATCTGCCAAAGGATCTATAAATTTGCCAAGCTCTGTTATCATATTATATTTTCTTGCAATATATCCGTCCAATAAATCCGTTATTCCTGATATACATACAATAAAACCTGCCATGCAATAGTCTTTTGTACTAGTTGCATTGTAGTATATACATAGAAAAATCGGTATTAATATTATACGAAAATATCCCATCATATTAGGTATTGATAAAACTTCTTTTTTTAAATTTTTCATAATTACTCCTTTATAATTTTTATATTCTTTATAAATAACCCCTATAAATTATATTCACTTTAAATATTAGATATAAATAGGAATTCATATGTGGTATTACATTTAATTTAATTTTATCATTATTATTTATATAAATGGTTAAAAATTAAAGTAAAATGTATATATTGTATATTAACTATATGGAGGTGGAATAATAAGTTTAAAAATAAAAAAATTGATATTAAGATTGTTTTATAGTCATTTAAAATATATTTTAATATCATATTTAAATATAAGGAGAATACATATGATTTTAGATGATGAAAAATATATAAAAGTTAGAGAAGCTCAAGCACAAGGAGCAAGAACAGTTAAAGACGTTAAATACATGACAGATATAGATATCGAGGATGATGACGAATATAGAGAGATAGATAGGGTACTACAAAATGTTTGTAAATGTCAAAATGTATCAGTAAATGAGGTAGTATCAGCAGTTAAAAATGGAGCAGATTCTGTAGAAAAAGTTATGGAAGAAACTAAAGCAGGCACAGGATGTGCTAGATGTATTAGAATTATAGAAAATATTATAGAAAACAAAAGATAATTAACCTAGTGTGCTAGTTAAAATTAAATTCCAAATAAAGTAAATAATTTTCAACAAAAAATAATTCTATGTCATAGATTAGTATTTGTAAATTTCATTCAAATACTAATCTTTTATTTATGTTATAGAATAATAATTTCCCATCAATTTATTCACTAAAAATGAAATATTATTAGATAAAATCTTTTCTTAAATAATTTCTCATACTAATCTTGCTAATTATAAATTATATTTTTGTAAATTTTTTAATTTTTCATTGTAACTTATGTATTTTCAAATTATAATTTTATTATTGTAAAAAAAAGAAAGGTGATTTACATGGAACAGATTTATTATTTTTTCAGAAGTAAACCTTGTAATAATAATAATTTTATTATGTTTGGCAATATACATTTAATTATTTTTTTATTTGCTATATCAATATCTATATTAATATTAAAATATAAAAGTGAAAATAGATTTTTAGAATTATTCATAGCCACTATTCTAATACTACAACAAATTATTTTATATACATGGTATTTTTCTAATAATTATAAAATTTTAAAAGAGGGGCTGCCCTTATATCATTGCAGATTATCTATTATATTTGTTGGATTTGGCCTACTTTTACAACAGGAAATGTTAATTAAGTTTGGTTCTTATTGGGGTATATTTGGTTCTATAGGTGCTCTTTTATTCCCAGGACTTGATTCATTCTTATTTCCTCATATAACTCAATTTTCTTATTTTATAGGACATTTATTCTTGTTATGGGGATGTGTTTATATATTATTCGTAAAAAAAGTTGGTATGAATAAAATTGACTTTAAAAATACACTTATATTTACTAACATATATCATATGATAATGTTTTTTATGAATCATTTTTTAGGTTCAAATTATGCTTATATGAACAAACCTCCTATTAATATAGGATATGATTTAAATACTTTCTTATATGTATCTATAGCAGTAATTCTTTTTAATATAGTTCTTTTCATAGAATATATACTTCTTAATAAATATAAGTTATTTGGCTATAAATTTAATATTGAAAATGTACCTGAAGACCAACTATCATTAAATATAGAATAACTGTATATTACAATAAAACTGCTATATTTTTATAAGTTAATTAATGGTTAAGTATCTTAATATATAAAGTAAATGAAGATACTTAACCATTGAAAATTATATCATTTTTTATAAATTACTTATTAAACCATTCACTAGGTGATTGATTAAAATTATTATCACACTACCTTATTTATTCAGTAACCCAATATATAAATCATTTAGAAAAATTTCATTCTATTTATATAATTCAATAAGATATTTCATAGTATCTTTATCCATAGCTCCTGGCACATATTGAGTAACATATCCTTCTTTATCAATTATAAATGTAGACGGATAAGAATTTATGCCGTACTGGTAAAATACTTCTCCTGTTACATCAAATACAGTTGGGAAAGTATATTTATTTTCAGTTAAAAATTGTTTTATTCCTTCTTCAGAAGTTTCTTTACCTAATTTTGGTGAAGCAACTCCTAATATGATTACATCGTCTTTATTCATCCCATACTCTTTATAAATTTCTTCTATATGAGGCATTTCATTTCTACAAGGTGGGCACCATGTTGCCCAAAAGTTTAAAAATACAGTTTTTCCTTCATAGTCACTTAGTTTATGCTCTTTACCATATTGATCGTATAAAATAAAATCTATTGATTTAATCCTGTTATCTTCTTCGGTATTACTTTCTTCTTCCTCAGTATTTTCTTTTTCACCTATATTTTCTTCTGACTTTACTGGTGCTTTGTCGCTTCCATAAAATTGAGCCCTTACTCCATCAAAACCATTAAATACCATAACCATTCCTGCTATTATAAGTATAGTTCCACCTATATTTTTAATAATATCCATCTTAGTTTTTAATTTGTTTATAGTTTTTAATAATTTATTATAAAACATGGCTACTATTATAAATGGTAATATAAACCCAATAGTATAAACTCCAATTAATATATTACCTTCTAAAATACTATTAGAACTTGATACCATTAATAATACGGATGCTAAAACTGGTCCTATACAAGGCGTCCATCCAAAACTAAAAGTAAAGCCTAATAAATAAGCAGTAAAGATATTAACATTTTTTATATTAAGATTAAACCTTTTTTCTCTATTTAATATTGGAAGTTTAAGTATATCAACATAAAATAATCCCATGATTATTATGATTATACCTCCAACAAAGCTTATTATGTCTTTGTTAGTAGTAAAAAAATTACTTAACACATTTACTGATGTTCCTAAAATAAAAAATGTAGTTGAAATTCCAAGTGCGAAAAATAAAGTATTTCTAAATAAAGAACTTTTTATAAATCCATGCTTTTCTTCATTCAAAGTATCTATGCTACTATTTGATAATACACTTAGATAAACTGGCAATATAGGCAGTACACATGGTGATAAAAAAGAAAGAAGCCCTTCTAAAAATACTACTAATAAACTTATATTCTCCATATAACCCCTCCTAACTTTTAATTTTATATTAACATATATACAAAAGGAGTGTACATAAAAATGAAATCTTCATATTAGTACACTCCTTTTTTATTAATTTCCTAGATTAGTTAATCTATAAGTTTTGTCCATTAGATTTTATAACTTCTTGATACCAAAAGTAACTATCTTTCTTGATTCTTCTTAAATCTTTAAAATCATGGTCTTCTCTATTTATATAAACAAATCCATATCTCTTTTTAAATCCTTGGTGAGAACTTAATAAGTCTATTACTGACCATGGACAATACCCCATTAATTCAACGCCATCTTCTATTCCTTTTCTACAAGCATCTATATGATCTCTTAAGTAGTTAATTCTATAATCATCATGAACTCTTTCATCTTCTGTTAAAACATCTGCTGTTCCAAGTCCATTTTCTGTGATTATTAGTGGAAGATGATATCTTCTGTAGTACTCATTTAAAGCTATTCTCATCCCTACAGGATCTATTTGCGCTCCATATTCAGTAGCTTTTAGATTAGGATTTTTTTCTATTTTGAAATATCCATATAAATCATAATCTATTTCATTTTCACCACGGCTACCTCTTGGATTGTCGTCAGTTGCTTCAACATGTCTAGCGCATAATGTACGATAGTAGTTAAATGCTATAAAGTCCATTTTAGCTTTCTTTAAAACTTCTTTATCTTCCTCAGGCATATGAGGTACTATATCAAGTTCTTTTAAATAATTCATGTAGTATGCTGGATATTCTCCATTAAAATGCATATCTAATAAATAATCCGTTTTGAAGTTATCATTTAACTTAGCTGCCCATACATCTTCTGGTTTATTTGAATATGGATAAGTTACTGTAGCTGATATTGATGGTCCTATTTTGCCACCTTCTACCATTTCATGACAAGCATTAACTGCAAGTGCATGGGCTAGAGACATATGATAATCCATTTTAGCTCTTATTTTTTCAACTTCGTAAGCATCATCTACATATATATTCATACGTTCTTTTACACGCATCATTAGATTTTGCTCGTTGTGTGGTTGCCAATACTTTACCCTATCACCAAAGTTTTCGAAACATACTTTTGCATATCTTTCAAAAGCAAAAGCACAGTCTCTACTTTCCCAACCATTGTATTTTTCAACTAATGCGTATGGTAAGTCAAAGTGATATAGTGTAACAAATGGAGTTATGTTGCACTCTATAAGATAATCTATAACTTTATTATAAAAATCTATTCCTGCTTGATTTATTTCTCCATCACCATCTGGTATGATTCTTGCCCATGATAATGAGAATCTATAAGTTTTTAAACCTAATTCTTTCATTAGATCTATATCTTCTTTCCAATGATGATAAAAATCACTGGCTACTTTACTATCTGCTTGTATATCTGATTTTTTAAATGAATTAAAATCAGCTACAGTTTTTCCTTTTCCATCTTCATCCCATCCACCTTCTATTTGAAAGGCTGATGAAGAAGCTCCCCATAAAAAATCTTTTGGAAATATATTTGTCATATTTCTTCCTCCTAATGTCAATTTATATTACATTATTCTTTTTATATTAAGCTGCTATTTCAACTTCTGATTGACATTCCTCTTCTTTAATATCTTCAAATCCAACTATATAAGTAAGTATAGCTGATCCGAAGAATGCTATGGCAATTCCTATTAAGTAAGATAAGAATCCTCTAACTCCTGCCTCAGCATATACTGGAATTGTAAGTAAACCTTGGTTTGCGAAAGCTATACCAAATGCTCCTCCATATCCCATCACTGCTCCACCTATAGCACCACATATAACTGCACATATCATAGGTTTTTTAAGACGTAAGTTAGCTCCATATATAGCTGGCTCTGTTATACCAAATAAAGCTGTTATACTTCCAGATAAAGCAACTGTTTTTAAAGATTTATTCTTAGATTTTAAGAATACTCCCATAGCTGCCCCTGCTTGAGAAAAGTTGGCTGCTCCTGCAAATGCTAATAAATTTTGACGTCCAGTCATTGCCACATCATTTATTGCTATAGGTATTATTGCTTTATGTGCTCCAAATATAACAAGTACACACCAAAGTCCACCTATAAATGCACCACAAAGAATTGGACTAAAGCTCATAAGTTGTTGATATAATAAGTTTACACCATTACCTATGTAAATTCCAATAGGACCAAATAATAAAAGTGTTGCTGGTACCATTATTAATAATGTGAATGTAGGAACCATTATAGTTTTTATTACTTCTGGCATAACTTTATTTAAAAATCTTTCAACATAAGATAATACCCATACTGAAATTATTATTGGTATTACTGATGATGTATAAGTTGCTTTTGTGACAGCTATCCCAAATAGAGATATAGTTCTTTCTTCTGCCATTAAAGCTACTATTCCTGGATAGCAAAGTGCTGCCCCTAGTACCATTGATATTATTTCACTAGCTTTAAATACTTTCGCTGCTGTGAAAGCTAGTATTATTGGAAAGAAATAAAATACTGCATCTGAAGCTGCATTAAATATTACATAAGTATCGTTAGTTTTAATATCTACACCATGCTTATTCATATAATACATAGATAAAACTGCTAGTATACCTTTTATCATTCCTGAACCAGCTAGAGCAGGTACTACAGGTGCAAATATTTTTGACATAGTTGAAAGTGCTTTATTAAATAAATTACC
Source organism: Terrisporobacter sp. (assembly GCA_029851945.1). The sequence continues at coordinate 37,727 of JARKUZ010000095.1, forward strand.
TATTTTATTTTTAGAATCAGATGATTGCTTGTCTTTTTTTACACTTTTATTAGCTTCATTATTTGATTCATTTGAATTATTTTGTAATTCATTTGATAATTCTTTATTATTCATCAATGCTACAAGCTCTTTATAGACCTTATCTACAGTACTTCCTATAACTACTTGTAACTGATCCATACTTTCTTGTACTGTTAGAACACCTTCTATTTTTTGAAGATTTTCCTTATTTACTTTATTATTATCTATTAGGGTAAACCTTAGTCTAGTGTAGCAATGTATCACTTCCTTTATATTTTCCACATTACCAACATTAACTAAGATTTCCTTAGCTATTTTATTGAAATCCATTGATGTCCTCCTAATTTATATTTTGAATTCTTTTAAACTGTTATTTCCTTATTACCCATATATTATATAAAATAATCATTTCAATAGGTTTTAATTTATTATTTTATATATATAGGTAAAATATAATTTCATTACAACTAAAAAAAAGGATCATATTAAATAGAAAATTCTATTTTTATATGATCCTTTTAGTGAAATTTTAATTCTAATGATAAAAATTCTATTATTTAATTTTTATTATAAATTGTTAAATGTAATATTATGTTTGAATTGTAATCTTATTTTTTGAATTTTAAATATCAACTTAAATACTTGCAAATATAAAAAACAATAATAATTTAATTAAAATTTCACATTTTATATACAATAGCCTAAGCTATAGTAATCGTATTTTCATTATTAGATTTATTTATTGCTAGTTCTAGCTCTAGTAAATCCTCATTTATTTTTTCTAATAACTTTTGTAATTTTAATTTATCAAAATTAGGTTCACAAACGTTATAATATACAGATGTTGCCGCAGCATCAACTTTTCTTATTTTTGATGCTTTAGATTGCTCTAATATAACTTCAAGCATTTCTTTTTCATTTCTTAACATTCTAGATTTATTTAATGCTCCTTGTATCGTCATCTTACTTCCCAATACATCAATTTCAGTTATATTATTTGACTTAGATATCTCTGTTTTTAATAAATAAATTTTATTAGACATATCTAATAATTCATTAAATGTATTTTCAAATTCAAATGCCTCATTACACATATATTTTTGATTGTCTAACTCTAAAATATATCTTACAGTAGAATTATTTATATCTTGTAAGGCATACATTTTATTGTTGTATGACTTTTCCAAATCTGATAGTGTTATCATTGCTTGACTTATTGTTAAAGTATTCATATATTTTATGGCACCCTACTTTCATTCATAATTATTTTCATATATTTATAATTACATAAATAATACATATTGTAAACTATAATTTTAATTTAAAATAATTTTTTCTTTTAAAAAAATATAGTACTATTTCACAAATTGGAATCATAATAAACAATCTATTCTTTTCTTCATAATATTCTTCTTTAAGCGCTATTTATTAACTAATTTGAGCACTATCCTGTATACCAATTAGTAAGTTTATATCTATCTTCATGTAACTTTTCTATTTCTAAAATCTGATATTTACCAACAGTCCAGCCATTCTTCATATTTACACCATTTCCTGTATCTAAATCATTTTCATAACCTTCATTAGCTTCCAAATCATAAGCTATTTTTACTTGGTATTTATCTTCTCCTAATTCTTCCATAAGGCTCACATATGTTATTTTATAGGATTTTATCTTTTCATAATATTCTTCATTAATTTTTAAACTTTCTTCAAATAAAATCTTTCCTATTTCTTCAAGATTTTCCGTATCTTCTATCTGTACAATTGGAGTACTGAATCCTTCATCAGATATTCCTACTTCCACTTTTCTTCCATTGGATATATATGTTTTTGAGATATAATTATTTCCTCCCATGAAAGAAAGTATTTTATATACATCTACATCATAAATATAAAACTTTATATTTTCCTTAGATGATAATTTTATATTACCATTTGTACTACTTCTAAAATCAAAATAAACTTTATCACTTTCTGGATATCCATTAAAATAACAAACTACCTTATCTCCCTTTGTAAAGATAACTTGATTTGTGCCTTCATTTACATTTTCAGTTATCTTACTCCATTTAAACCCTATAGTATTTTCAATATCTTCTTTTGGCGTATATGGTGTAAAACTATACATATAATCCCACTCAAAAGGCGTTATCTCTTTGAAATCATCTACTGTTAATTCTTTATCTTCACTTTTTTCAACTA
>JARKUZ010000010.1 GCA_029851945.1 Terrisporobacter sp.
GTATAGGAAAATCCTGTTCATTTATCCACTAAAGGAGTATTACATAGTAAAAATGTGATGCTCCTTTATTTTTATAATCTATCATGTAAATCTAAAAAATAAATATGCAGACATTACAAAAAACAAAGACTATTTGTTACTTCTGTTCCTAACTTAGATAGGAACAGATTTTAACAAGTTTTCCTCAGAATAATATTTTTACAAAATTCAAGGTATACACAAAAATGTGTAGTCCTTTCTATAATGAGAGAGTTTATGATAAAATAACCATACAAACATTTTAAATTGTAAAGAGAATAACTAAAATGTGTCTATAAAATACACACACCTTTATATAAAAAGGAGATTCAAATTGAATAAATTTAAAGAAGTATTTCAGTTTTTAGCTCAATATGGGGGAACTGGCTTTATATCAGATGCAAAAAAGAAAAATTATGATGAAGAAAGATACAATAACATAACTAATTTAAAAGTAATAGCATAAGAACATCTTTAGAAGAAAAAATCAAAAATAATAAAAACATTAGAATTGCTATACAAAAAAGATAATCCTAGGTCAGCAATAGAGCCATACTATCACAAGTAAAGTGATAACCTTTCTAAATTTAGATGTCATTTTTATTAATTATCTACTTTTTGAAACAAATGATTAAAATCTTCTTCTGATAAATTACTTATATTTAATTTATTCTCTAAATTGTTATTTAAAAGATATTTTAATGCAGAAATATGATATACATCTTCGTTCCAATCTTTATCTATTAATTTTAAAAGTTTATTTGAAACAAAAAAATCAACTCTATGATTTACACTTGGCTTAAATTCTACTAATGTTGATGCTAGATCTAATAAACCGTCTTTTTGATCGTTATTTATTTCTTCATAAGTATATATTTTTATAACAATTAAATTTCTTTCATCATCCCATATTTCTCTATTTTCATACACAGGTTTTAAATAGCTAAAATCATCTAAAGTTTCTGCTCGTCTACAATATTCTAATACCATAAATCTTATTTCAGTACTTTTAGATTTATAATCCTTCCTAATTTTAAATATCATATGATTTATAGAATTAAACTCTAATTTCAATAAATAGTAATATTTTTCCAAATATAACTACACTCCTTTTATATGTATAATAAAAGTGCTCCCCAAGCAGATATTGCACTTGGTGCAAAAATAGCTATTCCCACAATAGATATAAAAATTCTTATAGCTATTTTTATATCTGCTGTTTTTATCCATACATATCCACCTTATTTTAATCTTTTGAATATTATACAATGAATTTCTATATTTATCCATGAAAGTTTTTTTATGAGGGTGTCCCAAAAATGTCACATCCTTATTTTACTATATATATACTTAATCCGTTTTTTGACTTTATTATCTTTTCCATTATAATAAACTACAGTAGATAAAATTAATAATACATTAAAAATAAGTACGATTATACTGCCTTCAATCTTTGCGTCTCCTCCTGAAAGTATGCTTGAACCAGATACATAACTATCAAATAATCCTGGGTAATCATCTGCCAACGAAACGATTCCTACAAGCCTACCTATGCAATTCCAAATAAAATGCATTAATATAGGAACTACAAGACCTTTAGTGTATATTAGCATTAGTGACAATAAGATACTTGTTGTAAAGACATTTAATACAGCTATAAATCCAGCTTCAAAAGCTCCTCCATGCATTAATACGAATAATAGAGTAGTTGTAATTGTAGCTATTTCCTTATTATAATTTTTCTCTACTAAACTAAATAAATATCCTCTCACCAGTAACTCTTGCATTATTGTATTAAAAAAAATAGCTAAAATCCATATGAATAGACCATTAACACTAGTGTATTTACCTATATTTAATACACCTAAAAAATTAGCTATTTCTATCACAGAAATAATCCAAAATAAACCTATTATACTTCCTATTGCAGTATCTTTAAGTAAATTTCGTGATAATGAAATATTTATCTGATTTTTTCTTTCAATTACATAAACAAATATCAATGATATCAACACTGTTAAAGACAAAGGAATAAATTCCAACCATAGTCTTAGCAATGCTGGGTTTTGCTTTGTAAATCCTGGTTCATAAATAAATAGACTTACCAATATCGACCATGCAATAAAGAACAGTAAAAATTTTAGTGTAACTCTAATTCCCTTTCTCATAATACCCTCCCCTGGATTTAGTTATATATTATATTAAATATCAAGTATACTCAAGTCTTAAGAGGACTCAGATGTTTAGTTATACATATATATTCTATATGTCTATTTTTGATCCAATCCTTTTATATAACTTTTAAGATTCATGTGTAATGAAATACTGTTCAAACATTAAATAATATTCTTAGTTATATTATACAGTGTTTATTAAACATAGTTTTAATTTTAAATAAGTTGAAACTCTAAAATTGTTTCTTTTAGATAACTATGTAACTTTAAAGTGCTTACTTTTAAAGTTTTATAGCATGAGTTAATATTATTTCATAAGCAGTGCTTATAAATAATTAATTAAAAGGGAGTGCATAAAAATGAACGAAGTTATTAAGTTTTTAAGAGAAAATCCAGTACAATATTTTGCAACAATGGGTTTAGATAGGAAGCCAAAAGTATGTCCATTTCAATTTATGATTGAAGAAGATAATAAATTATTTTGAATAACGTGAATAAAGTGTAGACAACTGAATATTCAGTCTACCGGGTGGAAGTAGAGTTGGAAACTCAAGGTAAGCATGGAGTGCATAGCGTAGCATCGGTATTAACGGAGATAGAAATTGATTATATTCATCCCTCATCTAAGATTATAAGAATTAAGAATAAGAGCGAATATTAGGGAATAACATATTATTTTGTCACTAATAAATATCTTAATACATATAATGTAGAGAAAACATTTTTAGGAGGTATTAATTATGATAAATAATCAAAGATATGTTATTTTATCACTTGAATTACATTTATTTTTTGCAAGAATAATGAAGGAACATGCATTCTTTTTAGAGGCTGGTTTTACGCCTAAAGACTTTAGTCTTGCTAATGAAGCAGATTTTTATAAAAATAAGTTTGAAAAACTATTATCAGATGCAGTAGATGTTAGCAATGGGATAATAAGATCAAATGTTTTGAACTCTGGAGAAATTGTAACTGACTTTACTTTAGAAACAGAGAGACAGACTCAAAACTTTACAGGTATAAGGATAAATACAAATATAACTAGAAGGGAATTAGAGTTATGTAGTGGAAGAAATCCTAATATAAGTTCTGACATGGTGAGATTTGTATGCCAACTTAATGCAGATGCACAGAGACTTCTTAGAGGGCTTATTAATTTTAAACAGAGATTACTAGATGATGTTTTATCATGCAATATATTCACATTTAATTATCCATTGCTTATCGAACACATATTACGTGAAGCAAAACTATATCTTTCATTAGTAAATGACCTTGAAGATGGGATTGATATAGATTCTAAGGATATTAGAAAAACAGAGTTATTTTGGGATCAAATTATGATGGAACATGCACTTTTCATAAGAGGACTACTGGATCCTACTGAAGAGGAATTGATAGATACTGCAGATGATTTTGCTCATGAATTTAAATGCTTGAAGAAAGAAGCTTTGGCTATGACAGATGCCACAATAGACTGTATTACAGATGAGACTTTATTCCAAACTATCCAACTTAAAAACTTTAAACAAGCAAGTACAGAAGGAATTGCTAGTTGTGAAATAAGATCTATAATAGTTCCACTTCTTGCAGACCATGTGCTAAGAGAAGCCAATCATTATATTAGATTGTTAGAAATGCATGAAGAAATGTAATATAAAAAGCTGTTGCAGTAATATTTGCAACAGCTTTTTAATTGTAATGAAATTATAAAGAAGTTTCTCTTACAACTATACCTTCATTTCTTTCAGTTAGAGTTCTAATAGACCATTCATTTGTGAATAAAACTACTGGATTTCTATCTTTATCTTCAACTAGTAAGGTATCCATTGGCATTGAAAGTTTACCAAATTTAGAAAGATCATTTTCAACCCAACGTACATAGCAGTAAGGTAGTGGGTACATTGTTATATCAACACCATATTCTTGTTTTAGACGATATTCTAAAACTTCGAATTGAAGTACACCAACAACTCCAACGATAAGTTCTTCCATACCACCATTAGGTTGTTTAAATACTTGTATAGCACCTTCTTCTGATAATTGAGTAACACCTTTTACGAACTGCTTTCTTTTAAGAGCATTTTTTGTAGATACTTTCATAAAGTGTTCAGGAGCAAATTGTGGTATACCAGTGTATTGTAAGTTTGATTGTTTTTCACTTAATGTATCACCAATATTGAATATACCTGGGTCATGTATACCGATGATATCACCAGGATATGCTTTATCAATCATTACACGGTCTTGAGCCACGAACTGTTGAGGTTGAGAAAGTTTAATTTTTTTACCTCTTTGAACGTGATTTACTGTCATACCTTTTTCGAATTCACCAGAACAAATTCTAAGGAATGCAATTCTATCTCTATGGTTTTTATCCATGTTAGCTTGAATTTTAAATATAAATCCTGAGAAATTATTAGAGTTAGGATCTATTTCACCTAAGTTACTCTTACGAGCAGTTGGTGGTGCTGTTATTTCTAGGAACGATTCCAAGAATGGCTCTACACCAAAGTTAGTAAGGGCACTTCCGAAAAATACTGGTGTCAGTTCACCCTTTAATATTGTTTCTAAATCAAAATTATCTCCAGCAATATCTAAAAGTTCAATATCCTCTAGTAATTTTTCATGCAGAGCATTACCTAATAAATCATTAAATTTCTCATCAGATGGATCTCCAGTTATGCAGTTAGCAATAGCTTGTCCATGGTTACCATCATCAAATACTTCAACTTGATTTTTATGACGGTTAAACACACCTTTGAATTCTTTACCAGAACCAATTGGCCAGTTTACTGGACAAGAGCGAATTCCTAGAACATTTTCAATATCTTCAAGTAGTTCAAAAGGATCCTTTCCTTGACGGTCCATTTTATTGATGAAAGTGAAAATTGGTATTCCTCTCATTTTACAAACTTGGAATAATTTCTTTGTTTGATCCTCAACACCTTTAGCAGAGTCAATAACCATTACAGCACTGTCTGCTGCCATAAGAGTTCTATAAGTGTCCTCACTGAAATCTTGATGCCCTGGAGTATCAAGAATATTTATACAAAAGTTATTATATTCAAATTGAAGAACACTTGATGCAACTGATATACCTCTTTGTTTTTCAATTTCCATCCAGTCAGATACTGCATGTTTTTGAGATCTTCTTGATTTAACTGATCCTGCTTCACGAATGGCACCACCATATAATAGAAACTTTTCAGTTAATGTAGTTTTTCCTGCATCGGGATGGGAAATGATTGCAAAGGTTCTTCTTCTTTTAACCTCATCAATCAAGCTTAAATTTTGTTGTGTCATTTTTTATCATCCTTTATTTTAATTTTATGATTATATAAATATAAAAAGTTATACTTAATAGTTTTAAAATGAACATAATTTTCTATGTACTATAAAAAACTACAGTCTTTTTGATATTATAACTTTATTTAAAAACTGTCAATATAGAAACTAACTAAAAGCTACATACTGTAACACTTTCTTTGTGAAAATATTATGAAAATAGTTTTACTATTTTACTGTATAACACAAAGTCCTCTTTAAGATTAAGAGGATTTTTTTATATAAAAAATAGACTATATAATATAGGATGATGATAAGTTGTAAGAATATTTTTAGTATGGTAATATCTTATTTGAAATTTAATAAAATCTAAATAATAAATGAGGATGAGAAATATATGAAACGAATAAATATACTAGAAGAAATATCAGATGGAAAATTATATGACATTGAAGACACAGTAAAAGCAGATACATGTGGTTGTGATGGATGTAGTGATTGTTGTTGTGATGTTGGAGAACTAGTGGTGCTTACACCTTTTGATATATATGAAATGGTGAATTATTTAGGTGTAGGATTTGATGAATTACTAGGAAACCAAATTAAATTACGTGAAAACAATAAAATTTTATTACCATATTTAAATATGCAAGATGATAATAAAAAAAGATGTAGCTTTTTAAACGAAGAAGGTAGATGTACTATTCATGCTAAACGACCAAATATTTGTCGTTTATTCCCTCTTGGAAGAGTGTACAAAGATGATGATTTTAAGTACTTTTTACAGGTAGGAAATTGCCCGAAAGAGAATTTAAAAGATGTTAATGTTAAAAAGTGGGTAGGAATTGAAAACTATGATGAAAATAAGAAGTTTATTTTAGAGTGGCATAAATTTATTAAGGCATTAACTTTCCGTTTAAAGTTTGTAAGAGATGGGAGTGAAATAAAAGAAATAAATGAAATTTTACTAGATGAATTTTATCGTATTAAGATAGATGAAGGAGAGAATTTTTACTTTGTATTTACAAAAAATTTACCTAATATAAAAAATAGATTAGGTGTTATTTAAAAAGAGTATAGAAAAAATAAAGTAACATAAATAGCAAAGTCACTATTATATATTAATACTATAGTTTAAAAATAAGACTAAGTATTGAATAGTTGAATAATTTAAAATATAGTCTTATAATAAAATAAAAAATCAAGCTTCTAGCGTTAGTTAGGAGCTTCATTTTTTAAAAATACTTTTAATTATTATTGAAAGATAAGTTTTCATCTTTTGATTTTCCTAAAATGATTATAGAACGTATATTAATATATAGCTAGACATAATTGAATATAATAGTGAAGCATAGAGAATATGATTAAAATAAATATTATGTTGAAATAAGCAGAATAAATAACGTTTATATAGGTATATATAGGTGGTAAAATAATTATAAGTATTACAATCTATATTTATTATATGGAGGAATATTATGCTTAAGTATTTAACTAAAGAAGATTTACCAGAGTCTTTAATTGATATTGAAGAAGTAATAGGACTTGATAATGTTAAGGAACTTATAAAATTAGCTGGTGGAAGTAGTGTTTATATACCTAGTGAAAATAGTGTATTAAAACCTATTAGAAATAAGATAATTAGAAAATCTTTTAATGGTAACTATAAAGAGCTATCGAGAAAGTTTGGTATAAGTGAAGTATAAGTTAGAAATATCATCAATTCAAATATAACATATTAAATATAAAGAGGAACGTTTCGTTCCTCTTTAATTGTAAACTTAAAATATAAAAATTTCCTGGTAGGAATATGTAGATTATAATTTATATGTTTTGTATTAAAAATAAAATAATAACATATATATAATTAAATATAAAACTAGGGGGGATAATCTATGGAGTATGCTGATTTAGACTGGAAAAACCTAGGATTTAAATATAGAGAAACAGATTATAGTTATATATCTAGATATATAGCTAATGATTGGGATGAAGGTAAAGTAAAACAAAATAGACTAAGTATAGATGAAAAAAAATTAGATATAGATTATATAAAACAGTATTTCGAGGAACTAAAAGCATATAGAAGTAAAGAAGGAGATATATACTTATTTAGACCTTATGAAAATATAATGAGATTAAATAGAAATTGTGAAAAGCTATTAATCCCAAATATACC
>JARKUZ010000012.1 GCA_029851945.1 Terrisporobacter sp.
ATGTAACAATTTCTAAGTGGATTAAGAAGTTTGATAAATACTTTAAATCCATAAGCGATGAGCTTACTAATGACCTATACTTAGGCGATTCTGATGAATGGCATGCTGATGAAACTGTTGTAAAAATAAATGGCAAAAAGCACTATCTTTGGGTTTGTATAGATTCTGAAACAAGGTTTGTTACATCTTGGAATCTAAACAAATGTCGTGAAGCAGAATGTGCATTTTCACTATTTAAACGTTCTAAAACCTTCGGTACTCCTAAATAAATTGTTACGGATGGTTTACCTTCGTATAGAGAACCAGTTAAAAATACATTCGAAGGCTCTACACATATTGTTGTTAAAGATTTTAGTGATGACATATCTAATAATTTAATCGAATCTTTTAACAAGACATTTAAATCTTGGTACAAAAAACCCAAAGGATTTAAATCATATGAAAGCGCAAATAGCCTTATCAGTAACTTTGTTTTTTATTACAATTTCATCAAAAATCATTCATCACTTAGTAGCTTAACACCTGCTCAAGTTTGTGGCATTAATTATACTCATCAAGAAAAAATTATATAACTATTGTAATCTAAGTTTTTATTTAAATTTATGAGGCTTTTCAACTCTCATTTCTATAATATATCCACACTCTGTACATATATCTGCTATTATATTTGAACCAAACGACATACCTAATTTACCTATTGGTTGCATTTTAGCACCTGCCACTTGTTTTCCTTGACCTATTTCTCTACATCCACATTTTGGACATACATTATTTTTTATCATTGAAATTCCCCCTCATATTATACATAATAAACTCTTCTAGAACACAAAAGTACTTGCTTATTTTCTTAGTTTCACCGAAATGTTCAGATAAGTTATTTATTAGTTTATTAAAAATTTTTATTAAATACAATATTGAACTAATTTTAACTGCAGCTATTATAAGTACACGAAAAAGATTAATAATTTTAGAGTACTAATATCTTACTTCGCATTATGTTAATATTGCTCATTAAATCTACTCTACAAATTAGAATTTGTTGAGTAGATTATTACATTTAAACTATAGACTAATCATGGATATTATTTCAAAATCGTTTGTCTTATTTGCTTAGTTAAACTTCTTAAAATTTCATAGAGCTCCACTTTTGCAGTTAGATAGTCTTTTCCAAAGGCTTTATTGGTTAATCCTTTTAGTATATCGTCTGAAATGATTTCAGTCTCACTTATGTACTGCCCCAAACCATAATGAGCAAGACAGTTACGAAAATTTCTATCACATAAACAGTCATCTATATAAAAATTAGTATTCTTTTGAGTGTTAACCTCTTTGATAAAATCACAAAGATAGTAATACTGTAAATATGCAAATTTAAATTTTTGAGGAATCTCATCTATAAAATAATTTTCAATAAACTCTATTGCATAATTAATACTACAAAGTATAGAAAAAAGCAGAAAGCCAAACTCGTCACTCATCTTCAGTGGTGAATTTCTGTAAAAATGGTAATCTTTATATTTAACAATGAGATTATCATTATATCTAAATATCGGAAACTCCTTACAACCTAAATAATTTGCTAACTTTCCAGCAACTATACCCATATCTCTTATCCAAGTCTCAACACCTGCGTTACCTAATGGGCTTATGGGAGTATACATTGAACACAAAATTGTATTACCGCAAAACTCACCATTACACAAATCAGTACCTACATTGTAATATCCAAATATCTTTTCACGTAAGCTACGTATGCTATAAATGTAATTTTCGCTTTCTGTGAACTTTTCAAAAAGCATAGTAGCATAATCTTCATAACTTTTTTCAAAAAGCTTGTGTCCCTGTCTTAATTGCGTATAAAATACTTTCTCAGTTGTATTAAAGTGAGGGGCATTTAATCCAACTTTTTTACACCACTGTTCTGCACCGTGTGCAAAAAGTCCGATATAAGGTAGACTCATACAAATATAATTACTACTAATATTTTGAGCATTTTTTGAAATGTCAGTTAATGTATATAAAAACCTTGCGTCTGCTTGTATTAATTCATAAGCAGTTTTCTGTACTTTATTCAAATCATATCTCCTCCAAGTTCTAATATAAACAGATACCTATTTATCTATATGATATCAAACATGCTGTTACTTCGCATTATATACCTATTACGAATCAAAGGCATCAGATATTATTTATAATCAAATCAAGCACAAGTGTAGTTTTTTATGTCGAATATTGATATAATACATGTAATTACATATGCATAAGGAGGGCTCTGTGAATGCTTGGATGGATTATAATAATTTTTGGACTATATAAAATTATAGGTGATTCAAATTTTTTAGGAGGTCTTATAATTATAATATTTGGGATATTTTGTCTTGGGAGAGAAAATGATATAGAAGAAACTAAAAAAGAATCAAGTATTGATAGAAGCAAAGATATTCTTGATGAAATTGGTGGCTATAATAATATAGATATTAACTTAAGCAAATATTGCGATGAAGGTCAGTTGATTGTCCTAAAAAATAAAACAGTCTGTATTGGTTGGAATAATTTTGAAACAAAAAAAATTATAGATTTTGACTCTATTATTAAGCTAGAAATTAAAGTTAATAATATAACTATTGGAAATACAAATGACGGTTCTAGACGTGAATTCAAAGAAATTATTGAGTCAATAGATGTATATATTCATACAAATGAATCTACAGAAGAACTAGTTTTCAAATATTTAGCTTATGATATTGATGAATCTCAAGAAAACTACAATGAAATATTAAAAGGATTAAGGCGATTTGAAATAATGCTAGGAAATACTCCCCATTTAGATTGCTTTGATAGAACAACTAGCATAAATATTAATGAAAACTATATTCCTAAGCAAATCAAGGAATATAAAGAGTTATTAGATATAAATGCAATAACTCTAGAAGAATTTGAAATGAAAAAGAAAGAACTTTTAAATAAATAAAAAATTCGCTTCGCTCATGTCGCCAAAGTATGTTTTTTCCCATCAGTCATATTTGCTTTTATTTTTTCAACCATTTTTATATTTCTATCTTTAATTAAAATCTCATATGTTTCATCATCATAAGTTTCCATCATTTTATATTCGTATTCGTTTGCTGATTCAACATCTCCGTTTACATAGTTTTGGAATACCATATTTATTTCTTCCTTATCTTTTTCTTTATTCTTAAAATTATCTATGGTTTCCTCTAAAAATTCCCAAGTATATATCTTATTTAAAACATCTATTTGGTAGTTTGCTCCTTCAACTTCCTCTACTTTTACATTATTTTTGCTTGCAATTTCAACTATTAAATTATCCGATGGTAAGCCTGTAAATTCCATTTCTTCATAGATCAAATTATCAATTAGAGATGCAAGTGCCATTGGATTGTATGTTTCAACTTGATCCAATTCAATATTGTAGTTACTTAGGATATTTTCAAGTTTAGTTATATATTCTTTTGATAAATAGTCTTTTACGGTTTTGCCCGATTCAAGATAGTAGCTTTTTTCCAATTTATTTATATTTTCTTTATTTGTTAAATCCACTTCTACCCAAAGAACATCACTATCTTTTATTGAATTTCTCACTTTTTCACTTAATAAATCATAAGTATCTGGTGCTGGATGCATTGTTCATACTAGATTGATAGTGATATCCCCCTTAGTAGCTTCCCATAAAAATCCTTTTGCCTCTTCTTTTACTTTTGTTTCTTTAATATTATTGCAAAGTAAATGTAATTTTTATATTATTATAAATGTATTAAAATAATACAAAAAATCAAAACCTTTTTAATAAATCATAGTCTGATAAGTAAATAATTTAAAGTTTGGGGGATATATATGAAAATAGAATATACAAGCAGTCGTGAAGACTACATAAAATCTTATGAAAAATTTAGAAAAATGTCATTAAAATCAACTTCAATACAGTTTGTACTTTATATAACATTGCTAATAATTGTAAACTGGTATTATCTATATGAAATGTCTATTTTTTATGAAGTAGATATAGTCACATACTTAATAACTCCAGTAATACTATACACTACAGTCATATTAGCCATAATAATTCGAAGTAAAATATCTAAAAAATCTATGAACAAATTAGTAGACAAACTCATAGAACTAAGAACAGATGCTATTGGTGAAAAATCAGTGGAAATAATAGATGACAAAATCATATGCAAAGGTAGATTTTCTGAAAATGAATACAGTATTAAGGCTTTTGATAATATTTTTGAAATATCTGATGTATTAGTAATATGTATTCAAAAAACAAATCCAATGATTGTAATACCTTGTTCAGCATTTGAAAATGAAGATATAAAAAATGAATTTATAAATATAATCAAAGAAAAAAGCAACTATATAAAATAATCAGCTTTATATCAACAGATAACATATAATTTCATTACAATTAAAAAGATGGTACCAAAGTACCATCTTTTTACTCCCATCTATTACTCAAATACTACTATATCATCTGATATATTATAAAAATCACCATACTCATTAATCTCTATATTGCATTTTTTATTTGGCAAATCAATACTAATCTTACTACTGCAATCAACAACATTTAGAGGATAGTATAAGTAATAAAAATAATCCATATACTCATGCATCACATATGGAGATAAAGTGTACTCTAAACTTACGTTTAGATTTTTAGCATTTTTAGATGGTTCAAATATATCCATTTCACAATAATATTCTTCATTAGGTAAAAGTATATTAGAGTTTTTCTTATTATTTTTATCATATATATGAGTTTCATAAGATACATTCATAACAAGTGCCACATCTGTTTTATTCTTGATTCTAAATTGTAATTTTGAATTTTCTCTACCTAAATATAATTTTTCTATTTTGACATCCACATTTTCAGTGCTTTTTTCTTCATTTAAATTTATTATTTGTTTATAGTATTTTTTATCCTTAGGCAAAATTTCTTTTGTATTTTCTATTCTCTGCTGTCGTAAATAAGGATCATCTTCTTCATAATTGTAATCGTCATCATGAATTGGAGTTACACCATCATGATTGTAGACTTCTTCATAATTAGAATTACCGCCATATGTATAATCACTATTATAAGCTTTATATTCTCTATAACTATTGTAAAAAATTGATACTATGATAATAAAAGGTATTAACCTAGTGATAAAATTAAATATGATTTTTTTAGTAGTTATTCTTTCAGTAGGTATCATATTTACGGTAATAGCTTCTTTGGAAAATATACCATGGATAACTTCCATAGTATCCATCTCACTAAGACCGCAATATTCATTTGATAATATTTCTATTTCCCTTCTTTTGTTGTAATCAGTTAATACTATTTGATAATAATTTCTTGTAGTTTCGAAAAAAATAGGAATACCTAACACTCTTATACCACCATATCTTCTTCTACTTCTTGTTTTTTCTATTATGCCTGTACACTTACCTGATGTTAAAGTATACAAACCAAAAACAGCCTCAATAATAATTAATAAATGTCTAATCATGAAATATAAAAAGATAATACTCATAAAAGATTTGGATAGTATCAATTGTAAAAACATTAAAGAACAAATAAATAAAACAAATCCAGAAATAATTATCTTATTTATTCTATACTTAAAAGAAACAGACTCCCTACCATTAAACCAAATTTTTCTTCTCCATCCTTTGGTATCAACATATTCGTTCACATCTATTTGTGATGTTTTCTTTAACCAATCTAACCTTCTATTGCATATGTAAGATTTAAAATATATTGATTTTCCATAACATATAAATCCACTGGCAATATTCATCAATATACATGAGTTTAGCAATTCTAATGTCATGGTATTTATGATTAAATAAATAGAAAATAATATGTTAATTGCTAGGAATACTTTATATTTAAATAATTTGCTATTTACGATTTTTATTTTTTTATTGTATTCATCTAAATATAAGTCTATGTCCATATCTCTTGATACATTTATTACTGCAAAACATATAAACCCCAAAAATATATAATAAAATAACCCTTGAGATATAGTAAAATTACCCTCTTGTATAATAGTTGGTATTAATTTAGTTAATTGATTTTCCTCACTAAATATTCCCATATCCTTTGCTATGCTCATAGTATTTACGAAATACATAACATAAAGAATATAAAGCATATTTATCAAAGAACTTATGGAATGCTTTTTGTTCATATTTACCCCTTTTTTAATTAATTTTCTTTATTCCATTCTATCCCATAAAAAAAATCATTGTCAATAAATGTTATCAACAATGATTTCTTACTTCAATTAAAGACTTCTAAACATCTTTACACCTTTGACTTTCAATATTCTATATAATATGAAAACAGCTATTACAGTTATCACATTTCCAAGAATTAAAAATCTATTTATGTCATCAA
>JARKUZ010000028.1 GCA_029851945.1 Terrisporobacter sp.
CCTAAGTTTTATATCAAATGAATAACTCATATTTTTTCTATTATTTCTTTGCATAAAAATCACCCCTTAAAGTAGTATTTTACAAGTCTTTTTTACTTGTGTCTACTTTAAGGGGTTCAGTTCATAAAATCTAGGTGCTTTTATTTTAATATAAAGATAATATATAATTGAGAAATGTATTATATAGTTGTAAATTTTTAGATTAAAAACATTGTAAAAACAAATAATAAGTATATTATATTTGAAAATAATACATAAATAGAGAGTATATAGGAGGTTATTTTATGAAAAGTATGATGGACAGGTTTATAAAATATACGAAAGTACATACTACTAGTGATGAAGACTCTACAACATTTCCAAGTACAGATAGACAAAAAAATTTAGGTAAAATAATAGTAGAAGATTTAAAATCAATTGGAGTAGAAGATGTTAGTATGGATGATAAAGGATATGTTTATGCTTTTGTTCCTGCTAATACTGAAAAACTATGTAACACGATAGGATTTATTGCTCATATGGATACATCACCAGCTGCCAGTGGAGAAAATGTAAATCCTCAAATACATGAAAATTATAATGGGGAAGATATTGTTTTAAATGAAGAACAAAGTATTATATTATCTCCTAAAGAATTTCCATTTTTAAAAGAAAAAATAGGTAAAACTTTAATAACAACTGATGGAACAACATTACTTGGAGCAGATGATAAGGCTGGAATTACTGAAATAATTGAAGCGATAGATTATATTATAAAACATCCAGAAATAGAGCATGGACCAATATCTATAGGATTTACACCAGATGAAGAAGTGGGAAAAGGAGCAGATCACTTTGATGTGAAAAAATTCAATGCTCATTTTGCATATACAATAGATGGAGGTCATCTAGGAGAGTTAGAATATGAAAACTTTAATGCAGCTTCGGCAAATGTAGTTATTAAAGGTAAAAGTGTCCATCCAGGGTCAGCAAAAGATATATTAATAAATGCCACTACCGTTGCTATGGAATTTCATTCATTACTACCAAGTGATGAAGTACCAGAAAAAACTGATGGATATGATGGATTTTATATGATAACTGATTTTAGAGGTGAAGTAGAAAGTGCAACTTTAAAATATATAATAAGAGATTTTGATTTAGAAAATTTACAAAGAAGAAAAGATTTACTTATAAATATTGCTGATAGAATAAATGAAAGATATAAGTCTAAATTAGTAGAATTAGAACTTTATGACCAATATTATAATATGAAAAAAGTTATCGAACCTGTTATGTATGTTATGGATTTAGCTAAGAAATCTATGGAAGAAGCAGGAATTACTCCAAATATTGTGCCAATTAGAGGAAGTACAGATGGGGCTAGATTATCTTATATGGGGCTTCCTACACCGAATATATTTACTGGAGGAGCAAATTTCCATGGTATATACGAGCATATTGCAGTAGAAGATATGATAAAAGCAAAAGAAACTATTATAAATATTATTAAAAATAATGCAATAACTCATGATGAAGTTAACTAATAATAAAATTTGATTGGATAAAACACATATATAAGACTATAAATCTAACTTAAATTTTAAATTATACTATAAAAATAAGATTATATTCCAAAAAAAAGAAAAATTATAATATAATAAAGTATATGGACTATATATAAGAATTATAAAGTAGTGGATTACAGGTATAAGGATGGGAAAAGATGCAAGATAAAAGTTTTATTATGATGATTTTTTTTTCAACTACTGTAGGTATAATGTTAGCTTTAAGTAGTTTAATTTTTATTATATATTGTTTTGTATATGAAATAAAAAATAAGAAAAAAATATATAGAGAATCTATACGAGTAGCAATTGTTTGTATGATAATAGGTATTATAATAAGTTCAGCTTTATTATTATACATAAATAAAAATATATTTTAACAAAACATAATTGGGAATATATAATGCTAGTAATAAATAAATTATTATGAGCATCTTCTATTATGGGATTGAAAATATAATAATATTATATAAAATGCCACCTATATAGGTGGTATTTTAATGGCAATCAATAAAAATGTTAAGGAGTTATTATGAGTAAAAAAGTAGATTTGACTAGTGGAAAAATCGTTGATAAATTGGTAAGGCTAGCTTTACCAATAATGGGTACATCTTTTATTCAAATAGGCTATAGCCTTATAGACATGATATGGGTAGGTAAGGCTGGGAGTAATGCTGTTGCAGCAGTAGGGACAGCTGGTTTTTATCCTTGGCTAGCCATGGCATTTATTATGATTTCTAAAGTAGGAGGAGAAATCAAGGTAGCACAAAGTGTGGGAGAAAAAAATACGCATGATGCTAAATATTATATTAAATCAGCTATAGAGATTAATATAATACTATCTATTTTATATAGTTTGGTATTAATAATATTTAGAAATCCTTTAATTGGATTTTTTAGGCTAGGGGATATTGAAGTAATAAATATGTCTAAGGAATATTTAGTAATAGTAGGGCTTGGAATGGTATTTTATTTTATTAATCCAGTATTTACTTCAATATTTGTAGGGCTTGGAAATAGTAAATCTCCTTTTAAAATAAATAGTATAGGATTGATAACCAATATTATATTAGATCCTGTACTAATTTTTGGTATAGGACCTTTTCCACAAATGGGAGTAGCTGGAGCTGCCTTAGCCACAATTACTTCTCATATAGTTGTATCTTTATGCTTTGTTTTCTTAATAATAAAAAATAAAGATGAATACTTTAAAATAAAATTATTTAGAGATATTGACTTAAAATATTATAAAACACTATTTATATTAGGAACACCAGTAGCTCTTCAAAATGGACTATTTACAGCTTTTTCTATGATTATGGGTGTTGTAGTTGCATCATTTGGGCCAGTTGCCATAGCGGTTCAAAAGGTCGGCTCGCAAATTGAGTCTATATCATGGAATAGTTGCGAAGGATTTGCATCCGCATTATCTAGTTTTGTTGGGCAAAATTATGGAGCTAAAAAAATAGATAGAATAAATAAGAGTACAAAATATTCTATTATTGGGGTTATGATATGGGGAAGCCTCACTACTTTTATATTAGTTTTTTTAGGTGAATATATATTTAGAGCATTTATAAATGAACCAGAGGCAATATTAAAAGGAACTGATTATTTAAAAATATTAGGATATTCACAATTATTTATGTGTTTAGAAATTACTGTTGCAGGAATTTTTAAAGGAATTGGTAGAACTTATATACCATCAATTATAATTGCTGTCTTAACAGGACTTAGAATACCTTTAGCTTTAATATTATCTAAGCCAAACATATTAGGACTAAATGGTGTATGGTGGAGTATAACTATAAGTAGTATAGCAAAAGGGATTGTATTGGTCACTATATTAGTAGTATTAAGAAAAACTCATAAATTATATATGATAGATAATGAAGAAATTGAAAATATTGAAACTAAAAAATACTAGAGTAATTAATCTCTAGTATTTTTTAGATTTACTAATCCAACATTGCAATTGCTCTAATAGGTGCTCCATCAGAATTTTCAAATTTAAGAGGTAGAGCGCAAAATACAAATAAGTTCGTATCTATTAAATCTAAATTTGTTAAATTTTCAAATATTAAAATATTATTGCTAAGTAATCTATGATGCTTTTCAAGTTTAGCATTATCTATTGAATCTACGGAAATTGTATCAAATGCGAGACCTTTCTTTTTATTAGAGATTACATAATCAATTACTTCTTCGCTTATGATAGGATAATTTCCTAAGTATTTTTCTGTATTCCAATATTTACTCCAATTAGTTTTAAATACTATAAATTCAGCCTTTTCAATAATTTCCTTGTTTTTTTCAATGTAATCGTACTCTATTATATTTCCTTCATCTAAATCAGAGCAATCAATAAGAGCAGCCATACCAACAAAATTTATAACATCAAGCTTATCAAGAGTTATTCCATTTTCTAAAACATGAGCAGGAGCATCCATATGAGTTCCGTTGTGAGAATTTATATGTATTTGAGTAACCTTATAGCCATCTTCCTTTATATCGCAAATAACTTGATTTTCAGGCTGTTTTTCTCCTGGAAATATGGTCATATCATTTGTAATAGTATGTGTCAAATCTAAAATTTTCAATTTATTTCCCCCTTTATTAAATAGAAAAATATTATAAATATAGTAATACTTTTAATTAAGAAATTATATTTATAAATATATTATATACGAAAAGGATTATCTATGATGGGAGGATATTATGAATTTTGATGAGTTAATAAACAAAGGTAATTATATAAAAGAATGGCTTATTAATGTTAGAAGAGATATACATGAGACACCAGAACTTGCTATGGAGGAATATATAACAAAGGACAAAATAAAAACTTATCTAGATGATATTGGTATAGATTATAAAGAATATAGTGAACATCGTGGAATTATGGCTCAAATTATCAAAGATGAAAAGTTTAAAACCATAGGTATAAGAGCTGATATTGATGCTTTACCCGTATTGGAGAGAAATAATAAACCTTATATTTCAAAAAATAAAGGAATAATGCACGCTTGTGGTCATGATGCACATACATCCATGCTTTTAGGTGCATGTAAATTATTATATGAATTAAAAGATGAACTTAATATAAATGTGAAGTTCTTTTTTCAAGGGGCAGAAGAAAGTCATGGAGGAGCATTATACCTAATTAAAGATGGCTGTATGATAAATCCCAATGTTGACTATATGTTTGGTCTGCACGTTCAATCTTATCTAGAAAAAGGATATATAGAATGCAAGTCTGAAACTTTAAATGCCAGTGCAAATAGTATAAAAATATTAATAAAAGGCAAAGGAGCCCATGGAGCATACCCTGATAATGGAATAGATGCAATAGTTTGTGCTGCACAAGTTATTACATCTTTACAAAGTATAATTAGCAGAAACTTACCTCCAACAAATATGTCAGTTTTAACTCTTGGAAAAATAAATGGTGGTAAAGCGCAGAATATTATATGTGAGGATGTTGAAATTCTTGGAACTATAAGAGCCTTAAATGAGAAAAGCAGAGATTTTATAATAAATAGAGCAAGACAGATAATAGAAAATACTGCTAAAGCATATGGGTGTATTGGAAAATTATACATAGAAGAAGATGGTTACCCTCCTGTTATTAATGATGAAGATTTAGTAGAAATCGTAAAGAATAATACCAAAAAATTATTAGGTGAAGATAAGTATATAGATAAAGAGTATCCATCTATGGGTGGTGAAGATTTCTCCTTTTATGGGGAAAACTGTAAGAGTGTATTTTTTCATTTAGGATGTGGAAAAGAAAAAGGAATGGGGAATTTACTTCATACAGATGAATTTGATATTGATGAAGAGTGTTTGCTAATTGGGACTATGATGCATGTACTTAATGTAATGTATTTAAATGAAAGAAGCTGATATTAATTTATCAGCTTTTTTTATTTAAAAGAATATGATATTGTCATGCATGCCTTTCTTAGTCATATACTCATTTATGTAGTTTATACTTTCAGACTTTTCATTAATAATAAAATCTAAAACATTTTTTAAATCTTTATTATTAAATTCCATATTAGAAGTACTATAAGTGGAATGAAGAAGTTCTTGGGTTGTAAGAGCATTAAAACATATAACTTTATCACCATCATGATAAGGTTCAGTATTTATAGGGGTTAATGTAATTTTACCCAAATTTATATGATAAGTGGTATCATCTAAATTATTTTCATAATATGGATGAAATTTTTCTTTGTTTATATTTGGAATTTTTCCTTGTAAAATCTCATCAATCATATTTAAATGTTTTTGCTCGATTTTAGATAAATTTGAAAATAGAGATTTTAAGCCAGGGTCATCAGCTTGGAAAGCATAATCATTGTATTTATCTATTGCTAATTGTTGTTGATATTTTTCACCTTCAAGTAAGAATCTTTCTTTATTACTTAAATTTACCATAAAAACACCTCCATTTATATTTTTACTTTAAAAATATAAATTATGCATAATGTGCAAATAATAATAGTAAGTAGAATGGTTGAGAATAACTTTTTTAAGTTTAAATAAAAAAAGAAAAAGACAGTAAAAGGAGAATCATAATGAGAAAAAGAAGATGTGTAAAAGTAATTCCTCTTGGAGGATTAGGCGAGATAGGAAAAAATATTACAGCAATAGAATACGAAGATGAAATTATAGTAATAGATTGTGGTATTTCATTTCCAGATGAAGATATGTATGGAGTGGATTTAGTAATACCAGATGTAACATATCTAATAGAGAACAAAGAAAAAGTTAAAGGTTTGTTTTTAACCCATGGTCATGAAGATCATATAGGAGCAATACCTTATATATTAAAACAAATAAATATGCCTATTTATGGGACAAGACTTACATTAGGTTTAGTTGAAAATAAACTAGAGGAACATAATATGCTGGATATGGTAACAATACATCCAGTAGATAGTGGAGATATAGTAACTTTAGATAAAATTAAAGTTGAATTTATAAAAGCTACGCACTCTATAGCAGATGCGTGCTCTCTTGCTATAACAACTCCGATTGGTACAATAATTCATACAGGAGATTTTAAAATAGACTATACTCCGATAGATGGAAGAGTTATGGATTTAAATAGATTTTCGATGTTAGGTAAAAAAGAAGTATTATTATTATTAGCTGACAGTACAAACATAGAAAGACAAGGACATTCATTGTCAGAGAAAACTATTGGTGAGACTTTAAATAGAATTTTTGATGGAGCTAAAGGAAGAATTATAGTTGCCACATTTGCATCTAATATACACAGAATGCAACAAATTGTTAATGCATCAGTAAAAGAAAATAGAAAAATTGTATTCAGTGGAAGAAGTATGGAAAATGTATCTAGAGTAGCAATTGAGTTAGGCTATTTGGATATACCACCAGAATATTTAATTGATATAGATGATATGAATAGATATCCTGATGAAAATATAACTATAATAACTACTGGAAGTCAAGGAGAAGCAGGAGCTGGTCTTTCAAGGATTGCTTTTGGAAGTCATAAAAAAATAGAAATTCACCGAGATGATTTATTTATTATTTCAGCATCACCTATTCCTGGTAATGATAAAGTTGTATCTAAAGTTATCAATCAATTATTTAGAAAAGGGGTAGAAGTTATTTATGAAGATTTAGAAGATATACATGTATCAGGGCATGCTTATCAAGAAGAATTAAAGTTAATTCATACTTTAGTTAAACCTAAGTATTTTATGCCAGTTCATGGTGAATATAGACATTTAAAACATCATGGAGATTTAGCTATAAAATTAGGAATGGATCCGAAAAATATTTTTGTATTGGAAACAGGACAGGTTCTTGAAATTACATCTAAAGGTGCGAGTGCTACAGAGACAGTTCATACAGGAATATTATATGTGGATGGCCTTGGTGTAGGAGATGTAGGTAATATAGTTTTAAGAGATAGAAGAAATCTTGCCAAAGATGGTATGGTAATTGTTGTAGTTGCCATAGATAGAACTAATTATGAAATAGTTTCTGGACCAGATGTAATAACTAGAGGTTTCATATATGTTAGAGAGTCAGAAGATTTAATAAATGAAATAAAAAATATATCTAGAGAAAAACTTGAGAATTGTTTAGAACAAGAGATAATTGAGTGGCAAGTATTAAAGGGAAGTGTAAAAAAATCTGTAGAACAATTACTATATGATAAAACAAAAAGAAGACCTAGTGTATTCCCTATAATAATGGAAATAGAATAGGAAATATATTAAATATAGGGATTTATATTATGATATAATTGATTTACAGATTTTTTAGAATAGAGGGGAAGCAGTTGAGTGAATATATAGAATTTAAAGACGTAAAAAAAATATATAAAATGGGTGAAGTCAATATAGAAGCATTAAGTGGTGTTGATTTTACCGTGAAAAAAGGTGAATTTGTTGTAGTAGCTGGTGCCAGTGGTGCTGGAAAAAGTACAATATTAAATATTTTAGGTGGGATGGATAGCCCAACTAGTGGTCAAATAATTGTAGATAATAATGAAATTAATAAGTATAGTGGCAAAGAATTAATTACCTATAGAAGATATGATATAGGTTTTGTATTTCAATTTTACAATTTAGTACAAAATTTAACTGCTAGAGAAAACGTTGAACTAGCTACACAAATATGCAAAAGTCCATTAGATATTGATGAGGTTATGGAAGCTGTTGGACTTGGGCATAGAAAAAATAATTTTCCAGCTCAATTATCTGGTGGAGAACAGCAAAGAGTAGCAATTGCTAGAGCTCTTGCCAAAAATCCTAAATTACTTCTTTGTGATGAACCAACAGGAGCATTGGATTATAATACAGGAAAAGCAATATTAAAGCTTTTACAAGACACATGTAGAAAAATGAAAATGACAGTTATAATAATAACTCATAACTTGGCTTTAACACCTATGGGAGATAAAGTTATAAAAGTTAAAAATGGAAAGATAAGTAGTATTACTATCAATGAAAATCCAACACCAGTTGAAAGGATAGAGTGGTAGTATGAGAAATGCTTTAAATAAAGATTTTATAAGAGATATTGTAAAATCAAAGGGAAGATTTATATCTATAGTGGCAATAGTTGCATTAGGTGTAGCATTTTTTACTGGTATAAAATCTGCACCTCTTGTAATGCAAAAATCTTCTGATAAATATTATGATGATTATAA
>JARKUZ010000030.1 GCA_029851945.1 Terrisporobacter sp.
TTCCTGATGAGGATGTAAATTATGGTAAGCTTAGTACAAAGGTATGTCAACAATATGCACTTAAGGAGTTTGCGGAGAATATAGTTTTACTTGATACTGGTCATGCTGTGTGGTTGAAAGTGCAACATATAAGGAAGTATTTAAAAGTTACTCATATAACATGTTAGAACTATTATAAAATTATATGGAAGTCAAGACATATGGAGAGATAAGCTTAGAAAAGAAGGAGTGTTATTAGGGATGACATAGAGAGAATAATCTATATATAAGAGTATACCATATGGAATTTTAATTAATTATGAATATGGGATTATTAAAGCTTAAATAAATATTAAAAGTTAAAATGAAAAAAATGAGTAGTATCTTTAAAAAGATCCTGCTCATTTTTGGGTTTTAAATAATGGAATAAACCCTAGAATAAATAAAAGAATTAAAAATACAAATAAAAAGATACACCATAAAATACAATAAAATTTACGTTTAGTATTAGCATTATCCATATCAGTATTATAATATTCATTATTTTTAAGCAATTCATTAACTTCGGTTTCAGTTAAAATATCTTTATAATTTTCCTTTTGTCTATTATAAATAGTTTCTATTCTCTTTTTATTTGAATTATATTCGTGGCAAGTATATATGAGGTATAGTAAAGATACTATAAGTAAGAATAAAGATATATAAGTAATATCTTTAGTGAAAATATCTTTAAATTTTCCATCATTAATTGAGTTAACGATTATAATAGTTATAATAAAAGTACCTATTGCAGATAGATTTTTCATAAAGTTACTAGCGAGATCATTTATCATATCTGATATTTGATTGTTGGTATTTATAATATTATCTATTACTTTAGTCTTTATTTCAAAATAATTTTCAACATTACTTTTTAAATAAAGACTATGATTTGATTGGATTGCAGATAGCACAGAAGTATCTACATCTAGCTTGTTATCATCTTTTAAATATAAAGATAGAATATTTCTTGCTATATTTATTTTATCAGATAAATTACCATCATTATAGGCCCAATCAAAGATGTTATAATAAATATTTAAACTAGACCTATTTAAGTCAGTAAAGTTTATATTTAAGTTCATATTTTTATATCCATTTATTTTTAAGTTTAGATTAGAAGAAAGTTCAGAAATATTAAAAATAAAAATAATTGACAATATATTTCTAAGTTTTGAAAAGGCCATATTTAATATAGTGTTTATACCGCTTATATCTATTTTAAAGTCATAAGGAGTAAACATATGCTTATAAGTTGCTATATGAGTACATTCACGTTTAAAATTATTTATAAGTGTATTATTATAAATAAAGTCATCACAATCTATTGTAGAATTAGAAGATTTTATTATAAACGATGAGCTTTTTACTGAGTTAATAAATTCTGTTGTAACAATATTAAAAATTATATAGTTATCAGAATATTTATCAGATAAAATATTCAAAATTATAGATGGATTATCAGTTAATAAATAACTAGAAAAATGTTCAATTGAGTAAATATTAACTGATGAATTATATTTTTCCTTGCTTATGATAATTCTTAAAATCATAGAGTTAATATCAAATAAATCAGTATAATTATTAAGTTCAGCAATAAAGGAATCAATATCGTTAGGGTCTAGAGAAATTTCTTCAGAATCATCATATTTAACATTAAAAGTAAATAAACTATCATTAGATTCTACTGTATTTATAATAGCTTCAATTAAATTACTTTCAGCAATAATTGACTTTGAAAGTTTTAAAGTTGCTTTAAAGTTTGAAAAGTTTTCTTCGATTTCTAATACAGAGCTAGTATCGATAGGAATTAACTTTTTAATGCTATTTAGAATATTCACGACTTATTCTCCTTTATTTATTAATCTATATCTATATTATAGAAGTTAAATGATTTTAGTTGTTCTGGATCAACATTTGCAATTGCTAATACAGTATCACCATTTTCTAACTTTGTAGCAAAAACATTTTCCTTAATTGTATCATCACTAGTTTTTAATTTCAACTCAACATTTGGATTTAATTTGTAATTCCTATGTCTTAATGCTTTTTTTATATCAGTAATATCAATATTAAAAACATTATCAAATACGTTTCTTTGATTTTTCTTTGATATAATTTCGTTTTTTAAAGCATGTACATCTAAATTAGTTGAATATGGTTCACCTTTAAAAATAAAATCTAAGCATTCATCAAAATCAAAATTATCGTTTTTAGTAAAATATATTTTTAATGAATTATTATATTCAATCAAGTCTTGTTTATGTTTTTTAGAAAGTTTATTAGAAAGCATTGAATTTATAAATCTATATGCGTATGTAGTATTTGTGATATTATCATGAGTTTCTTTTAGGTCTAAGAAATCATCATACCAATATTTAGAGATTTTAGGTTGAGAATCACTAACATATATAGAACTTAATGATAAGTCTTGATTAAAATGAATTCTTACATTTTTAAATGTTGCTTTACTATTATCAGGAAGACCAGAGCGCTTTTTTAAATCAGATTCATCTATAAAGGAAGAGTGATCAATAAGTGCTATTAAATACATAGGATTATTATCGCTAATTACATAAGCTTGAATTAAACTTCCTTTTTTTATTTGTGTAAAGGCATGTCTGTTTTGAGCTTCTTGTTGAGCTAGTAATAGCCTATTAGCAATATTGTTTAGTGGTGTATCTAATTGTATATTATTAGATAAAGTTGGGGCACTTTCTTCAAGTGTTTCTATTGGATTAGTTTGCCTTATTAAAGTAAGTATATTATGGACAATGGGATTTGAAGTTGACTTGATTTCGTACTTTCTCATTTTTTCGTTTGAAATCATATTAGAGGCTAAAGATTGAATATATTCTTTAGCATCAGATATATTTACATCTCTTTTAATAATATTATTTTCAGTTTTATCAATATCTATATGATAAAGGGAAACAAATTTAACTGTTAATGGCATAAAAAACCTCCTAAAAATATTAATGAAAATTTATACAAAATTAATTTTATAAATATATGATATATAAAATGTGTTTATAATGAACACATTTTATTTTATAGAAATTTTAAAAATTCATCTTTCTCAATAATTTCTAAATCTTGACCTTTTTCAATAAGCATTTCAGCTTTTTTTTAATTTAGATGTCTTTTTACTTTCAATAAATTTATCATAATCTTTCATTCCCATAACTAAATAAGTACTTTTCTTAGTAAGAGAATCAGAAAATTGCACACCTAGATTATTTATCAATTGGACAGCTTCTTTTCTATCCATAGATGATAGAGCTCCTGTAAAAACAATAGTTTTGCCAAAAAACTAATGGTCTTCATCAAAGTTCAGGAGTTCAGGTTTAAAATCTTCAGAATCATTATGGTGAACAAAGTCAATATTTAAAGTTACAGATATAGTATTAAGTTTATAATTGATTAAATTAGGCCAAACTTTTTTAGCAATCATTCTATAGTAAAATTCATTAACTGTTTTTCTTACTTCTATCTTAGTAATATGAAGATCACAAGTACTATTTTTTAGAATTTGCAGTTTCAAAGTCTATAGCAAAAAAATTATAATTTTCGCATATTAATAAATCCCCTTCCAAATTATATACAGGCTTGTTCACTTTCTTCTGTAACACCATCATTTTTTATATTTAATAGTAGTGTTAAAGTAGAGTTTCTACTAGAATATATCATTCTGAAGCAGTCGGATATTTTATCCATATCTATTTCAACTCTTAGTTTTTCATTTTTTCTCCAACGATTATTAATATTATTTATGATTTGTTGCTCCATTGCCTCAATCATTTTATAGCCTTCTTTTCAATATTTTAACTTAGAAAATTCATATATTAATACTAATTTTATAGAATATAGTAAAAATATGTCTTATAGAAAGTTAAAAATATAAGTGTTCATCAAGAACACCTTATATTTACTTAATTATCTGTAAATGATCTTTTATATCAAACATTTCTTCTTCAGCTTCATGTAATTTATGTTTGATAAATTTAACTTCTTTAGAAGTAGACTTCGTAGCTAGTTCTATAACTTCCAATCTATTATTAATTGTAGTAGAACTTTCATCACTAGAAGTACCAATTTGATTAATTATAGTTTCTTGACCTTCAGCTAAAAGCTTAATATTATCATTTGCTTTTTCAATTAATAAAGAGTTCTTTGTAATTTCAGACTTCATATCTTTAATTTCAGATTCAACTTTATCCAATCTAGAGTTAACATTAGCAAATCCCTTTTGCATCTCATTATACATTTTAGTCATTAATTCAAATATTTCTTTTTCCAAAATAGGCCTCCTTTTATAAAGTATTTTTATATTATTAATTATTAACTTTCTTTTTAGAAATTATGAATTTAATAAAATTTTCTATATCATCTAAATCATCTTGAGTAAACTGTTCCTCATCAAAATGAGCAGCTAATATTTTAAGTCCATTAGTACTTAAATTTTCGTTTATTGAATTTAAGGAAGAATTATCCTCATAATTACGAATATCAGTTTTACCTAATAAGTAATCAATAGAAACATCAAAAAAATCAGCAAGTTTTTCTAATGTAGGTGTTTCTGGAATTTGCTTTCCAGACTCATATTTTGATATTGATGATCTATCAAGATAAAGTTTTTCAGCTAACTGAGTTTGAGTTATATTATTTTTCTTGCGTTCAGCTTTTAATCTTTCAGCAAAAGTTATCATCATATCACCTCTTATATTAATTTTATCATAATGTGATTTAAAATCCATAAATATGATTTATAATCACAAATATTCTTAAAATAGTCGGTATAGTGATTTTGAAGCACTATAATAAGAATGTGAAAGTGATTTAAAATCACGGAAATGGTGAGGTGATGAGTATAGAAGATTTAAAGTTTTTAAGGATAAGACTTAAACTTAAACAAAAGGATATTCAATTATTAAATTTCGTCTCCACTTCCAATAAAATATACTGTTACATTTTGGGTGTTGCCATCCCATAAAATTTTATCTACTAAAACACCGATTAGGAGTCTTTGTTCATTGATATTTAATTCCCTTATATCGGAATACTTTTCTAGTAAGCTTTCTATAAAATCTAAATCTGATTTCTTGTAGTTTGAATCTTCTATTTCTTTTGAAATTTTCTCTAGTTCTTGTTGTAGCTCTTGCATTTCGTTTTTTGAAGTTCTTATTCTTTGTATTATTATAT
>JARKUZ010000046.1 GCA_029851945.1 Terrisporobacter sp.
GGGAAGTTACGAAGAAGTCTATAAAGAAGCTTATAATTTGAGACCTGGAGATTTTGTTGGATATGAGAAAAAAGGAAGGATAACCCATGTATCAACAGTCACAGGATTTGACTCAAAAGGATACCCTTTAGTAACTTGTCATAATACAGATAGGCTTCTTGTTCCATGGGATTTAGGATGGAGTGATAAGTCAATAAGGTTCCACTTAATAAAAGTAAATTATTAATTATATATTTTTAAGAGAAATAAGTATAAATATGGTATATAAATAAATAAATTTGACAAAGCTATGTATATATGTTAAAGTTAGGTTAAAGTTGCATAATAAGGCAGCTAAATTAAAGTGTGTTTTTAGGAGGATTTAATTAAATGAAAACTGGTGTAGTAAAATGGTTTAACAACGAAAAAGGATTTGGATTCATATCAGTAGAAGGTGAAGGAGATGTTTTCGTACACTTCTCAGCTATACAAGGTGAAGGATACAAATCATTAGAAGAAGGACAAAATGTAGAATTTGACGTAGTTGAAGGTGCAAAAGGTCCTCAAGCTGCTAACGTAGTAAGATTATAATTAAAATTCATATATATTAGTATTAATTAGTAAAGAAATATTAGTAATATCTAGTCATATGTGAAAGAAAAGCCACTTAATTGTGGCTTTTTTTCAGTTTATTTATTTTTTATAAGTCCAATAGATTCAATTAATTCAAAACCTTCTTTATTGACTAATATATTTAATAATTCTTCATTATCATATTTAAAGAATTTCTCTAAGCATTCCTCTAAATCATCCTCTAACTTATCAAACTCATCATAAAAATCTAAATCAACTACATTCCTCATCATATCATCTCTTAATAAATCCATATCAACATATGATATGGCATAAGAAAAATCTAATTCACCACTAAGAAGCATTTTTTTAAATGAAATAGATAATTGGTTTATATCTGTAAAAGGTATAGTTATACTTTTGTTGTTTTTAAAATCTATTACTTTTATAAGAATATCATTACATATTTTATTTATATTGTCATTAACATATTTTATGAAATCTTCTTGGCTAAACATATTATAAAGATCTGTAATTAATAGTTTATTAGTATGTTCTTCCCATAATTTTTTCGCAAAATTATTAAATGTATAGTTTTTTAAGGTATTTCCATTTCCATCATAAAGTGAAGGATAAGTTATATTATGAATATTAGAAATAGTTTTTCTAAAAGTATACCCTTCAAATCCTTCTGAAATTAAACTTATTATAAAATCATGAATATCACTACCTAGATATATTTCTTCATTAATTATTAAAGACTTTATATTGTCTAAATTATTTTCATTAAGTTTATCTACATCTTCTTTTAATAATATATTATATATTTTATGATCATATATTTTATCTAAAATATTTCTTAGCTCTAATTGGTAATTCATATTATGCCTCCTGTTTACAAGTGTATGTATATTATATACCCTTTAATATGAATTTCAAAATATAAATTTAAATTATTAAGTAAATATGATAAAATTACTATAGAGAATAATTCTCTTTAAGAATTAGCTAGTTAATTTTGGAGGTGTAGTATTAATGAATATATTGTTTTTCTTAACACCAAAGAGTGAAGTGGCTTTTATTTATGAAGACTATACATTAAGACAGACTCTAGAAAAAATGGAGTATCATAAATATTCATCTATTCCGATACTAACTCGTGAGGGGAAATATGTAGGAACTATAACAGAAGGCGATTTACTATGGACTTTAAAAGACAATTTTCAAGAAAAAACTTTAGATTTTAAAATAATGGAAGATATGCCAATTAAGAAAATTAAAAGAAGAAAAGATAATGATCCAGTTTCGATAGAGGCAAATATAGAGGACTTGATATCTAAAGCTAGAAACCAAAACTTCGTACCGGTAATAGATGATCATAAAACTTTTATTGGTATAATTAAAAGAAAAGAAATAATAGAATATTGCTACGATAAAATACATAAAAGGGTAGATATAAAATAGTAAATTATTAATAAAAAATAGATGAGTGTTATTTAGAACTCATCTATTTTGTTTATATAAATGATTTATTTATATTTAAATATGTGAATACTTTTGTAAAATTAATATTAAAAGATACAAAAAATAGTTGCATAAAAATTAATACATATGTATAATTAAAAGAAATAAAAATTCCCTTGAAGGGGAGTAGCTTTCACCAATGTTGTGATAATCAATCGTCATGTCGGATTAAAATCCCGGTTGATTAGCAAGTATACTTAACTTGTTAGCAAGACCTTCAAAGTAGAGATTAATCTACTTTGAAGGTCTTTTTTTATTTGTAAAATTTAAATTTGGAGGAATGCATATGCTTTACAAAAAAACTAGTGAGGAAGCAATGACAGATCTTGGTACTCAGATTGAAGGATTAACACAAAAAGAATGGAAGGAACGATTAGAAAAAAATGGATTCAATGAACTTGAGGGAAAAGTAAAAACACCAACTTGGAAGCTTTTTGTAGATAGTTTTAAAGACCCTTTAGTTATAATACTTTTAATAGCTGCTTTAGTTCAAATATTTTTAGGGGAAGTAGTTGAATCAGGAGTAATTTTTGCAGTACTTATTCTTAATTCAATACTTGGAGTTGTTCAAACAAGAAAAGCAGAAGGCTCTTTAGAAAGTTTAAAACAATTATCGGTGCCAAATGCAAAAGTAATTAGAGATGGATCAAAAATTACTGTACCATCAAGAGAATTAGTTGTAGGAGACATAGTAATTTTAGAGGCGGGAGATTATGTGCCGGCTGATGGTAGGATTATAGAAGCTCAAACATTTAAAGTTGTTGAGGGCATGTTAACTGGAGAATCAGAACCTGTATTGAAACAAGAAGGTATAATAACGGAAGATTGTGCTTTAGGTGATCAAAAAAATATGGTATTTAGCGGTTCTATGGTTGTCTATGGAAGAGCTTTATATGTAGTATCAGCTTGTGGAATGAATACAGAAGTTGGGAAAATTGCTAATTTATTGGATAATGCTGAAAATAAAGAAACACCTCTACAGAGAAAATTAGATGATTTTGGTAAAAAACTTGGTGTAGGAATAATTATACTATCTGCTTTAATATTTGGAGTTCAAGTCATAAGAGGTGGAAATATAATAGACTCATTTATGTTTGCAATAGCAATAGCAGTAGCTGCAATACCAGAAGCTTTATCATCAATAGTTACTATTGTATTAGCAATGGGAACAAATATAATGGCAAAAAAACAAGCTGTTATAAGAAAGCTACCTGCAGTTGAAACTTTAGGTTCTACAAGCGTTATATGTACAGATAAAACAGGAACACTGACTCAAAATAAAATGACTGTAGTGGATTATTTTATGTATGGTGTAAAAGAACTTGCTTTAGTAAATGATAGTGGGGAAAATGAAGCAGCAATAAGTGAAATTTCATCAGAACAAGAAATGGCTCTATCTCTTGCATCTATACTTTGTAATGACTCTGATATAACAAATGAAGGTGTTGAAATAGGAGATCCTACAGAAGTAGCTCTTTTAAACTACGCAGATAAAAATGAAGTAAATTATAAAAACTTTAGACAAAAACATATTAGAATAAATGAATTACCATTTGATAGTGATAGAAAACTTATGTCTACTGTAAATGTTGTTGAAGGGCGTAATTTTATGTTTACAAAAGGCGCGCCAGACGTTATGTTTAGTAGATGTAAATATGCATTAAATGATGGTGAATTAGTTGAGATAAATGAAGAAATACTAAATGCTTACAAGCGTGCAAATGAAGAATTTTCAAATAAAGCATTGAGAGTTCTTGCTTTTGGTATGAAGAGTATGGACTATAGTAATGATTTAAATTTAGAAGATGAAAATGATTTAATATTAATTGGTTTAATGGCGATGATAGACCCACCTAGGGAAGAGGTGTATGAAGCAGTTAAAGAAGCTAAAGAATCAGGAATAAAAACGGTAATGATAACAGGAGATCATAAAACTACTGCTGCTGCTATAGCAAAAGATATTGGAATAATGACAGAAGATGATTTAGCTCTTACAGGTCAAGAATTAGATAGCCTAACAGAAGATGAATTGGATGAGAAATTAGAGAACATATCAGTATATGCTAGGGTTTCACCAGAAAATAAAATAAGGATAGTAAAAGCTTGGCAGAAAAAGGGTAAAATAACTGCCATGACAGGTGATGGTGTAAATGATGCTCCAGCATTAAAACAAGCAGACATAGGAGTAGGTATGGGAAGTGGTACGGAAGTTGCTAAAGATGCTTCTGCTATGGTTTTATTAGATGATAACTTCGCAACTATTGTAAATGCTATTGAAGTTGGTAGAACTGTTTATAATAACATCAAAAAATCTATTACTTATTTATTTTCAGGTAATTTAGGTGGGATAATAGCAATACTATTTGCTGTATTGGCTGATTGGGCAAATCCATTTACTACATTACAATTACTATTTATAAATCTAGTAACAGACTCTTTACCTGCAATAGCTTTAGGTTTTGAAAAGCCTGAAAATGGTGTAATGAAAAATCCTCCAAGACATCCTGATGAAAGTATATTAGCTGGTGGAACTTTAAGGGCTGTATTAATTAGAGGTAGTATAATAGGTATAGTTACAATAATAGCTCAATATATAGGAATGCAACAATCTCAAGAGCTAGGCACAGCTATGGCTTTTGCTACACTTACTTTATCTAGAATAATACAAACATTTGCTTCTAGATCAAATAGTGATACAATATTTAAACTTGGTTTTACAAGTAATAAATATGCATTAGGAGCTGTTATGATTTGTTTAGGGATGTTTATCCTAACATTAACTCCTTTTATGAGAGAATTATTTGCAATACCTGCGACATATAAATTAAGTAATTTTGTTATATGCTTTGCATTAGCTATTTTTGCAAGTTTAGCAATGGAAGTTAGCAAAATTATACAAAAGGACATATTTTAATCATAAAAGTCGTCATATTATATTATGGCGACTTTTCACATTTATAAAAGTGAAATATGAGTTTTTGACATTTAATGAGAAAAAGGTGGAATCTTTGTATAAAAAATCCCTTAGAATTAACTAAGGGATTTCTTTATATTCAAAATTTATATATTATTTTGTATATTCAACTACATTTGGATATTTAGATTTTACTTCATTTAATTTTTCTTGATATACTTCACCTTGTTTTTGATATAATAAAGTTTTTCCTACTTCTTCAGCAACTTCATCATATTCAGGTATAGTACTTTCATTTCTATTTTCTAATTTTATTAAGTGGTATCCAAATTGAGTTTTAACAGGTTTACTTACTTCACCTTTATTCATGTTAAATACAGCTTCTTCGAATTCAGGAACCATTTGTCCTTTTCCGAAAGTTCCTAAATCTCCACCAGCATCCTTAGATGGACAAGAAGAATGTTGAGCTGCAGCATCTTCAAATGAAACTTCACCAGAATTTATTTTACCTAATATTTCATTTGCTTTTTCTTCAGTGTCAACTAATATATGTTTAGCTGAAGCAGTTTCTGGTCTTGAGAAGTTAGCTTTTTGAGCTTCATAGAATGCTTTTTTCTCTTCTTCTGTTAATTTAACACTAGTTAATATTTTGTTGATAACATATTGTTTTAATACGTTTTCTTCAACTCTTTTCATTTCATTTCTGAATTCTTCTTCTTGGTCTACATTGTTTTCTTTAGCATACATGTATAGTAATTCTTGATTTATTAAATCTTCTAACACATATTTTTGACCTTCTTCAGTTTGGAATTGTTGTGCTTGGAAAGGATCTAATCCTTGGATAGCACTTTGAACATCTAAATTAGTTATTTCTTTTTGACCAACTTTAGCTAAGACTTTTTTTTCCATTTTTATAGTTACTCCTTTGTACCCAAAATTTTTAATGACTCTTAGTATAAATAATACCAAAAAATATATTCTATGTCTAATATTTCCTAATACAAATATATGGTAATTAATAACATATATTTAATGCCAATAATAAAATAGCACTTATAACTCCTACAACACATTCTTCAATTTTATAGGTTATAGCATTTTTGCATGAGATATACAAATATATAAAAATAGATATTAACTTAAGTATCATTAATTTTATATTTGTAGGATATAATAAAAATGAAGGAAGAGTTAATATGTAGGATATTAAAGTTGCAATTCTATAATATATTATTATGTTATCTAGAAATTTATTTTTTATTTGTGAAATAACAATTAAAACTATGTATAATATTGACAATACTGTGAAACATAAAAAAGCATTTCTCTCTATATAAATATTCTTTAGAAAAATCCACTTATAGATTATTATGGGCCAAAATAAAAGGGTTAATCCCCTAAAATACATTTCAAAAAAGAATTCTTTTTTCAAAATTTGTACTCCTTTCATATTAATATTGTATTATTACTATTTACTTGTATTATATTAAATAAACGTATATTTGTCATAAACATAAATTTATTACAATATCATTATATCACCATTTTAAACATAAATTGTTATGGAGGTGAAAATACTTGTATAGATATTACACTAAAGGCGTTTGTTCAAGATCAATTCTGCTTAACATAGAAGATGATATACTATTGGATGTTGTATTTGAAGGTGGATGTGAAGGTTCATTAATTGCCATTAAGCATTTAGTAGAAGGGAAGCACATAGATGAAATTATAGATATACTTGAATATATTCCGTGTGGAAATAAAGATACATCTTGTCCTGATCAACTAGCCAAAGCATTAAAAATATATAAAGAATATATCTTAGAAGAAGAAAAATAATGACAAAATAAAAAACTTCTACTATTTTGAAGTAGAAGTTTTTTATATGTATTAATAAATAATTAATAAATACTTAAATTTAGATTATTGTTTTGTAACTAATATAGCTATTTTATAATCTGAGTTGTAGCTTACTTGTATAAGTTGATTTTTCTTGATGTTTACAAAATCTTCTGCACCATAAGCTATTTGTAATTTAATAGGTTTTTTACCTTGTTTTATGATTGCAACATAATCTTTTTTACTTTTTTTCTCTAAAGTAATTAAGTTACCAACATAAGGTTTGAAGTTTTGGTATTTTTTAGATTCATTTCTCATGTAGAAGAAAGTACCAACAGCTATTGCTACATTTGCTGCAAATACATACCATCCATTAACTTCTGCTATAGCACCTAATATTATGATAATAATCATCACTGCTATAGGTAAGATAGATTTCTTTAAAAGGATTTTCCCCATTATTTCGTTAGCTCTTTTCTCAGGGCCACTCATTGTTTTTGATCTGGCAAATGACTCTGCAAATCTTTGTCTTATGCTCATTTTAATCCTCCTGTTTCCTTAATAGAATTTAATCTATTTATCTTTGATACTTGAACTATTACATTTATATTATTTACAAATTATTCTTTAAAAATTTATATTCAAGAATATCAAAATATAATAACTATTTTATCATAAAAAATATAAAAAGAAAATAAAACCAATAGGAAAAGATTTATTAGTTTTTATATTTTGTTTTATAATAAATTTTACTTCAATCCAAATATTATAAAATGTGCTAGAATAATTTATGGATAGTTCGTATTAGCATGAGGAGGAATATGATGGAAAGTTTTTCATCATTATTTTGAAAAGTTTATATTTATATAACTATTAGTTTTCTTCATTATTATAAAAAACTAATAAGAATTTAATGTAAAATTATTATGAAAAATAAGTAATAAATGAGGGGGGAAATAAAATGCAGAGTATTGATTTAAAAAAGGTTAGAGAAGAATCTGAGAATTATTTTTTTTATGAGGGACTTTCATGTTCTGAATCTGTTCTTAAAGCATTAATAAAAAATTTTGATATGAATGTAAGTAATGACATTATAAGAGTTGCAACAGGGTTTTCTGGTGGTATGGGAGGATCTGGATGCACTTGTGGTACTATATCTGGAGCTATAATAGGTATAGGCCTACTATTTGGAAGATGTGAAGGTAGTGATCCTTCTATAGTAAAAGCAAAAGAATTAAGTAAACAAATTCATGATACTTTTAAGTCACAGCATAAAGCTACATGTTGTAGGGCTTTAACTAGGGGGCTAGAGCCAGGAACAGCTGAAAGGTTTAATCAGTGTAAGTCTTTTGTTGGTGAAGTAGCATATGAAACTGCTAAGCTTATTGCAGATGAATTAAGAATAAAATATTAATATTTATGTAACATTATATTTTAAATATCTTATTATTGTGTATAATATTAATTATAGTTTAAATTAATATTAAGGAGAGTCATTAAATGGAAGAATTATATAGACTTATAGAAGAAAAAATATATGCATCAGGATATGAAGGTTCAGTTAGTGGAGCAGATATCTATGATGAAATATGTGATGAGATAGAAGATAAAGAAGAAGGCAGTTACATATTTATGAGCAAAAAAGAAGATGATGTAATATACGAATATAAGATAGATGTAATGGAAGATCAATTTAACTTATCATATTTAGATATAAAAGTTAATGGAAAAACTTATCACGTAGATTTTGACAACTAGACTATTTAATACAACATGATCAAAATTATGTTGTATTTTTTTGTGCAAAAATCAGTATATATCTATGATTAAATGGTTATAATAATAAGTTTACATTAATTAACAGTTAAAAAACTTACTATTTGATGTTAGAATACTAATCACAGGGGTTAGCTGTACTCATTAGGTTACAAAAAAGTAACAAATTCAGAAAATAGGAGTGTGTTAATTATGAACAAAAGGTTTAAGACTTTATTAATGGCAGGATTAGTAACTACTTTAACAGCAATTAGTGTTGTTTCATCAAATGCTTTATCTAAGAATAAAGTAGAAAGCGTAAAAACTAAGGGTGCAATTTACCTATGTATAAATGGTGTAAAATATAAAATACCATTCATTTGTAATGGAAAACCATCAATAGATGAAGATAATAGTAATGGAAACAACAACAATACAAACAATGATAATAACAATAGTAATGATAATACTAACAATGATAATGATGTAAATAATAATGACACTAATAATGGTGATAGCAATAACGAAAATAACAACGATAATACAGTCGAAAAACCAGAAGATAATAACAATTCATCAAATAATGATGCTTCATTAGATGGAGAATTTGCTAATTTTCAAAAAGAAGTTTTAAGGCTAGTAAATGTGGAAAGAAGTAAAAGAGGATTAAATGAACTAACTTTAAATACTGAATTATCAAGAGTAGCTACATTAAAATCTCAAGATATGATAAATAAAAACTACTTTAGCCATACTTCTCCAACTTATGGTTCACCATTTGATATGATGAAAAAATTTAATATAAGCTATAAAACAGCAGGAGAAAATATAGCAATGGGACAAAAAACACCAGCACAAGTAGTAGAAGCTTGGATGAACTCTGAAGGACATAGAGCAAACATATTAAATGCAAATTATACAGATTTAGGTGTAGGGGTAGCAAAAAGTTCTAAAGGAACTATATACTGGACACAAATGTTTATAGGAAAATAATAAAAAACACAAAGGTATTCTTACCTTTGTGTTTTTTATTAATAATGATAAGGCATAATAACTCCGCAAGCTATTTTATTACCAGAATCACCTGAAGGCTGAGTATGGAAATCATCTGGATTTTCGTGTAAAATTATAGATTTATCTATAATATCATTCACATTAAATGCGCTTGTATAAACTGATAATATGCCAACACCGTTAGCTACTAAGATAGGAGGTAAATCCCCTGCATGAAAAGGATGTTCACTATTAGTTGGGTTATAATGATTACCCGTATATGGAAAAGATTCCGTTATTGTTCCTTGGAAACAATCTCCTCGCTCATGTATATGAAATCCATGAAATTTTGTCGGTTCTCCATTTGAATTAGTTTCAGGTATTCCAATAATATAAGCTTTTATATATACACCTCCACTAAGCTGATAAAAAAGTATCTCACCGATTACTGAAGGAGTATTTATACCACCTTGCAATCTTGCAATAGCAGTAGGATGATTGGGTTGGTACGCAGAAAATATTTTAGGTATTTCATTTTTTAAATATGAAAGATCCATTTTAAATCTCCTTTTTGTTCAAGATATATAGATTATATTATGAATTTAAATAATAAGTTGTTACATGATACTAATACATATTAAAAAAATACTAAACTTTTATAATTAGATATATAAGAAATTTAATGAATTATAATAAATATGTTAATATAAAAATAATACAGTAAATAATCTTGTCATAGAAGAAGTAAACTAGGAGGTATAAGTTGTTATATTATTTAATAATTGTTAATTTAATTGGTTTTATACTGATGTATATAGACAAAAAAAGGGCGATAAATCATAGCTATAGGATTTCAGAAAAAAGCTTATTTTTAGTCTGTTTTCTTGGTGGATCACTAGGTTCTTTAATAGGTATGTATACTTTTAGACATAAAACTAGACATAATAAATTTGTATTTGGTGTACCTATAATATTAGCTATTAATATATTAATTAAATATATATTAAAATAAAAGTAGCTTTTTAAAGTATATAATGTTATACTAATATAGTGGGAACACATTAAGAAAGTCAAGTAAAGCTTGATGTAGGTTTATAGGAGATTCTATAATGAATAATGGAATAGTAAAATGGTTTAACAATGAAAAAGGATTCGGATTTATATCTGTAGAAGGTGGAGAGGATGTATTCGCTCACTTCACAGCTATACAAGGTGAAGGATTTAAATCATTAGAAGAAGGTCAAAAAGTAAGCTTTGATATAGTTGAAGGTGCTAAAGGTCTTCAAGCAGCTAACATAACTATATTATAATATATAAATTTGTCAGAGTGCTTTAAAGGTCCCTAAGGGGCCTTTTTTTATACCTACAAATAAAGATTAATTAGCAAAAAAGAATGATTTTAAAATATTTTTACAAAAATATAATGAAAATATATAATATTTATATAAATAATAGTTATAATAAAGAAATTTTAGACAAAGTGTATCACAGATATATTTTGCTTAGGAGGAAAATTAATGGAGAAAAAATACATAGTTGCCCTTGATCAAGGAACTACAAGCTCAAGAGCTGTAATCTTCAATAAAAAAGGAGAAATTGTTACTGTATCTCAAAAAGAATTTCATCAAATATATCCACAGCCAGGATGGGTAGAACATGATCCTATGGAAATATGGGGATGTCAAAGTGGTGTTATGAGAGAAGCAATAGAAACAACGTCTATTGATCCAAGACAAATTGCAGCTATTGGTATTACAAATCAAAGAGAAACTACTATTGTATGGGATAAGAATACGGGAAAACCTATTTATAATGCTATAGTATGGCAATGTAGAAGAACTTCTAAAATATGTGATGAATTAATAGAAAAAGGATTGGAAGAGATAATAAAAGACAAAACAGGCCTTATAATAGATGCTTATTTTTCTGCTACAAAAATAAAATGGATTTTAGATAATGTAAAAGGAGCAAGAGAAAAAGCTAACAGAGGAGAATTATTATTTGGAACTGTAGATACTTGGTTAATTTGGAAGCTTACAAATAGACAGGTTCATGTTACGGATTATTCAAATGCATCAAGAACAATGATGTTTAATATAAATGATTTAAAATGGGATGAAGATATCTTAAGAGAACTGGATATTCCATTATCTATGTTACCAGCAGTTAAGCCATCTAGTTATATATATGGATATA
Organism: Terrisporobacter sp.; assembly: GCA_029851945.1. The sequence continues at coordinate 11,777 of JARKUZ010000046.1, forward strand.
CAAATGAATTAATGCTAGGAGAGCCTATTCCTATTGCAGGATGTGCAGGAGATCAACAGTCTGCATTATTTGGGCAAACTTGCTTTGAAGAAGGTAGTGCAAAAAATACTTATGGAACAGGTTGTTTTTTATTGATGAATACAGGTAATAAATTAGTAAAATCAAAAAATGGTTTATTAACTACTATAGCATGGGGAATAGGAGATAAAATTAATTATGCTTTAGAAGGAAGTATATTTATGGGTGGTGCTTCTATTCAATGGTTGAGAGATGAACTTAGAATGATAAAAACTGCTTCAGACAGTGAAGATTATGCTACTAGAGTAGAAGATACCAACGGAGTATATGTAGTACCAGCTTTTACTGGATTAGGAGCACCTTATTGGGATATGTATGCAAGAGGCACTATATTAGGACTTAGTAGAGGTGCTAAAAAAGAGCATATTATAAGAGCTACATTAGAGTCTATTGCATATCAAACTAAGGATGTATTATCAGCTATGGAAGAAGATTCGAGTATAAATCTTAAGCATTTAAAAGTTGATGGAGGAGCAAGTAATAATAATTTCTTAATGCAATTCCAGTCAGATATTTTAAATGTGAGTATTGACAGGCCTAAAATTGTAGAGACTACAGCTCTTGGGGCAGCATATTTAGCAGGACTTGCAGTAGGATTTTATGAAAGTATGGATGAAATTAAATCTAGATATATGGTAGATAAATATTTTACACCTAATATGGATGAAGAGAAGAGAAATAAGTTATACAAAAGTTGGAAAAAATCTGTTTCTAGAGCTCTACATTGGGCAAAGGAAGATACAGAATAAGTTTTTAGTATAAAAAATTATAAATCCCTATAAAGAAATACTTTATAGGGATTTTTATTATTTGAAAATTATATTTTATTCATGAAAACATAGTATTCAAAAACTTTTAGTCATATAAAAAAGTTGGCACTGAATTGTAAATATATCTATCTCCAACAGCAAGTAATATATCGTTTTCCATAAAAACTATATAAGGACCTGGAGAGATTATTAAGTCTTCTCCTCTTTTTATAGCAACTATAGTTGCACCAGTGTTTTGCCAAAATTTAGTCTCAGCGGCAGTTTTTCCGATATATTTGCAATGTGGTTCAACTTTGAATTGAACAGGAACTAAAGGATTTATAACTTCTAATCTATCAGAATAATCTAATATTTTATTTAAGGTAGTAACGATATCATTATCAATTTTTGATTTATACTCAAGTAATTCATATAAATTACTTTTATAAGAAGAAATATTAGTAATATCTTCATATTTTTTTATAAAGGATAGAGCATTTTTAGAAGATAAGACAGTTACTCCTTTTCCTTTTATACTTTCAACAATATCAATGTCTTCTAATAATTTTATGGCCCTTCTAATTGTTTCTGGAGAAACATTATATTTACCTGCAAGAATAGAACGACCATATAAGGTACTTCCTTCTTCTATATCACCTGTATGTATCTTATTAGCTAAATCAAGGGCTATTTTTTGATATATAGGTATTGTATATTTTTCTTTCATTAATTCACCTTCTAGCTTAGATTTTTATAATTATAAAATAATATCACTATTAATATTGTATATATAATTGGCAATTATGCAAGATGCTATTTAAAATAAATTAAAGTTTATTGAATATTTATGTAAATAAAAATATAATATTTGACTATTATATTATGGAAATATAAAATAGATTAGTAGAAATTTAATAAAAAGTAAAGGAGTCAATATGAAAGATATAATTACATCAAATAGAATTAAAGGCATATTCTTTATAATACTTTCAGCATTTGGATTTGCTGTTATGTCTGCTTTTATAAAATTATCTGGTGACTTACCTAATATACAAAAGGTGTTTTTTAGAAACTTAGTGGCCGCAATTATAGCTTTATTTTTAATATTAAAACATAAAGGAAGTTTCATAGGTAAAAAAGAAAATAGGAAAATACTTATTTATCGTTCGTTATTTGGAACAATAGGAGTTATTTTTAATTATTATGCAATTGATAATTTAGTATTATCAGATGCCAATATGTTAAATAAAATAAGTCCATTTTTAGTAGTAGTATTTTGTGCGCTTATATTAAAAGAAAAAATAAATACAAAACAAATAGGAGCTATATTAGTTGCCTTTATCGGAGCTTTATTCATAATAAAGCCAAGCTTCGATGTGAAAGTAATTCCATACTTAATAGGCTTTTTAAGCGCAGTATTTGCAGCTCTTGCATATACTTATGTTAGGATGCTTGGAAAAAAAGAGGAGTACTATACAATTGTATTTTTCTTTTCTACGTTTTCATTGATAGTAGTTCTTCCTATGTTTTTTGCAGTATATGAAAGTATGACGTTTACACAATTAGCATATTTATTACTTGCGGGAGTATTTGCAAGTCTTGGCCAATTTGGTATCACACTTGCATATAAATATGCACCGGCTAAAGAGATCTCAATATTTGATTATAGTAATATAATTTTCTCTGCAATACTGAGCATATTCTTATTTGGAGTATATCCAGATAAATTTAGTGTTATCGGATATGTTATAATATTTGGATCAGCACTTTATATGTTTATGTACAATAAGAAACAAGATAAACTAGAAAAATAATGTTAATCCCCTTTAGTTCATCAATATATATTATAATTATTTATATATATAATTGATAAATTAAAGGGGATTTTAAAATGGAGAAGATTAAATTAGCTATAATTGGTGCTGGGCTTAGAGGAAGATATACTTATGGGAATTTTATAAAAGGAAATGATGATTTATGTGAAGTTGTAGCAGTGATTGAAACTAAGAAGGGTAGAAGGGATATATTCAAAGAAAAATTTAATTTATCAGATGAAAAAGTATTTGATAATATAGGGAGCTTTTTTGCGGAAGAAAAAATGGCAGATGCAGTTATCATATGTAATTATGATAACATGCATTTTTATACTTCGACTTTAGCTCTAGAAAAAGGATATGATGTTCTAGTAGAAGGGCCAGTAGCAAATAGCTTAGATGGCTTAGCACATTTAAATGATATTTGTGATAAATATAGAGACAGAGTATTTATGGCATCTCTTCCTTTTAGATATTCATCATTTTTTAATAAACTAAAGGAGATTATTGATAGTAAAGAATTGGGAGAATTAATTAACATCAATTATAATTCCCATATAGGATATGAAAAATTTGCTCATAATTTTGTAAGAGGAAATTGGAGAATTGAAAGTGATACAGCTACATTAATGCTAACAAATAGTTGTTATGATTTAGATATATTATCCTATTTAACTAATTCTAATTATAAAAAAATATCTTCTTTTGGGAGATTAAATCACTTCAATAGAATGAATTTTGATGGGAATATGAGTAATGTTTGTAGTAGATGTGGATATTATGATAAGTGTCCATATTGCGCTCAAAATATTTATTTAAAAGAAGATAAATTAATAAATAAATCACTACATATTGATCCTACTAAAGAGAATCTAAAAGAAATACTTGTAAATGGACCATATGGCAAATGTGTATACTTTTGTGATAATGATGTTTATGATAATGTAGTTTCTATTTTACAATTTGAAAATAATATTACAGCCTCTTTGAATATTTCTGCTTTTACAAAAGAAGAAAGGAGAAATATTAGACTAATGTTTAGCCACGGTGAAGTTTTTGCAGATTATGAAAAAAATACTATAAGCATTCATAAGTTTATAGATAAAGGCGAGCAAATAGTATGTATTGAAAAAGAAAATATAGATAAAAAACTAATAAAAGATTTTATAGCTAAGATTAAAAGCAGAGATACAGATAATATAAATTCTAGCGTGAAATCTTGTATAAATTCACATGTTACTGCTTTTGCAGGTGAGTTTGCAAATGTAAGTGAAAGTATAGTTAATATTGATAGTTTTTTTGAAGAAGCTATTCAAATGACAAAAACTATAGAGAGATTAATATTTTAAAGATAAAAATTCGCTTTGATTATATCGCCAACGGCTTCGTCTGTTTATCAATGGCTAATGTTGGGATTATAAATTATCTACGATTCAGATAATTTATAATCCCTTAATATATAAAAAAGTCTATCATCTATATAGATGATAGACTTTAATTTTTGCTTACTATACTTAAAATTAAATAATCTGAGTATACATCTAATAAGTAGCATAGTACTACGAATAAAATTTGGTTGGCGGGGCTTATTACTATGCTATCCATGATATAGTCCACAAGACCTACAATAAAGGTTGAAAATGACAGATAAAGTATAAAATCTATGCAACGTTGTTGTTTGAAGGTAATATTACTTTTAGCCTTGAAAAGTCCAATTAAAAAAGAAATATAATAATTAGCTGGAAGAAGCATTATGTAGCACAGTATAAAAAAAATAATAGCACTAAAATAAGATCTATACTGAAAACCTAAAAAAGACAAAAAAACTATGCCTGCAACAGTATAGATAATACCTTCGAATAACATCATAGTTATAATATATAAAAAAAATGAGAAAATACTTAGTTTTATAA
>JARKUZ010000048.1 GCA_029851945.1 Terrisporobacter sp.
AGATAATGTTGTAATTGGAGCAGGAAGTATTGTAACAAAGAATATTCCTTCTAATGTAGTTGCTGTAGGAAATCCATGTAAGGTGCTTCGTGAAGTTAATGAAGATGATAAAAAATATTACTTCAAAAATCGTATGATTTCAAAAGAGCTTTTAAAATAAAAGTTTTTATTTATGAGATAAATTTATTAATATAAAAATTAAATAGATTTTAATAAGAGAAAAGGAAGGGATAACCCTTCTTTTTCTCTTATTAAAAGGGGTAGAAGTAACATAAGGAAATGTATGTAATAATCATATAAATATGATTGTTAGTATACCACCCCAATTAAATGTTCGATAATTTATGGGATGTTTAAATGGAAAAGTTCCTTAATGATATTTGATAAAATAATTTAATTTACTTTGAAAAGTATATATACAAATTTTATATAATTATATACTAAAAGTTAGCTATTTAATTATTTAAAGTGTATTTTCATATGAAAATATATTGAAACATACATTATTTTGCATAGTAAAGCTTAATAGGAAAAAAATGATTATTAAATAAATCTATATTTAAATGTAGAATTTTAAGTGTAAATATTAAAAATGGGAGGAACACATATGCAAATATTATATTTTTTAATAGCTATTTTAGCAACAAGTATAGGAGCCACGGCTGGTATAGGTGGAGGAGTTATAATAAAACCTATATTAGACTTTTTAGGTGGGTATAATCTTGAAACTATAAATATGTTATCATCATTTACTATATTTTCAATGGCTATAGTTTCTATAATTAAGCAAATTAGATATAAGTTTAAGTTAGAAGTTAGAAAGACAGTACTTATAGGATTTGGATCTATTTTAGGGGGAATTTTAGGAGATTATATTTTAAATAAAATAATTGATATTGTGAATAATGATGCAAAAGTAATTATGTATCAAAATATAATTTTAGCAATACTGCTTATAGCTGTGTTTATATATATGAATAATAAAAATAATATGAAGCAGTTTAAAATAGAAAATAGCTTATTATGTATTATTATAGGTATGGGATTAGGAACAATATCTTCATTTTTAAGTATTGGGGGTGGACCTGTTAATGTTTGTGTATTAACTTTATTTTTCTCTATGAATGCTAAGGAAGCAGCTGTTAATTCAATAATAACAATTTTATTTTCGCAAATGCCTAAGATATTTACTTCAATAGATAACGTATTTGCGGGATATTATGATTTAACTATGTTACCTGTAATGGTTATTGGAGGAATCATAGGTGGAATTGTAGGATCAAAACTAAATAAGAATATGAGTAATGAGTTTATAGTAAGAGTATTAAATATGGTAATTTTATTTCTTGTATTATTAAATATATATAATGTATTAGGGGTATTTAGATAAATAAATATATTAAAAGGGTGATTAAGGGATGAGTAGAAATATTAGTGCAATGATAAAGCCATCTTCTAGTAAATGTAATTTAAAATGTAAATATTGTTTTTATAATTCTATAGCAGATGCTAGAGATGTTAAAGATTATGGATTTATGAGTATTGATACATTAAAAGAAATAGTTAATAAGATAGATGATTATTGCAGAGGGGGCCATTGTAATTTAGGATTCCAAGGTGGGGAATCTATGTTAGTTGGAATAGATTATTATAAAGCTCTTATTAAGTATATTAATGAAAGTAAATATGGAACAAAGTTTAATATTAGTATTCAAACTAATGGAACACTTATAAATGATGAATGGGCAAAACTATTTAAAGAAAACAATTTCTTAGTTGGTGTATCATTAGATGGCACAAAGGAAATACATAATTTAAATAGAGTTAACTATTTAAATGAGGATACATTTAATAGTGTTATTAAAGGAATTAATTTATTAAAAAAATATGATGTTAATTTTAATATATTGGTTGTTGTAACATCAGCATTATGTAAAAAGATTGATAGCTGTTATAAGTATTTTAAAAAGAATGATTTTAAATATCTTCAATTCATACCATGTTTAGAGCCATTAGAAAATGAAAGAGAAGATTTAAAATCTTATTCTCTTACTTCAGAGGAGTATTCGAAATTCTTGCAAAAATTATTCTCATTATGGTATGAGGATGCAATGAAGGGTGACTATGTAAGTATTAGACAGTTTGATAATATTTTAGGACTGTTTTTAGGACAAGATTATGAATCTTGTGATATGAGAGGTGTATGTTCTTGCCAACATATTGTAGAAAGTGATGGATCCATGTATCCATGTGACTTCTATACTTATGAAAAATATTCTATAGGTAATATTTTAAATGAAACTTTTGATGAAATACACGAAAAAGAAAAAACTGTTAATTTTATTAAGGATTCTTTTAATAAAAGTTCTAAATGTGATACATGTAAGTTTAATTTTGTATGTAGAGGTGGATGTAGAAGACATAGGGAAAAACAAAATGATAATCTGAATTTTTTATGCTCAGCATATTATGATTTCTATTCTAATACTTTGAGTGCTTTTGAAATCGTAGCAAAAAGAATTAAATGTAATTATTAAATTATTTATAGCAGGGAGAAAAGGAGGAGAAAAATATTGGTTGGTAAATATATAGAAAAGCTTAAAATGATTAAAGGTAAAGTCATATTTTTTGCTGGAATAGTAATAGTGCTAATATTGCTTTTTACAAAGCTAATATTAGCACATGAAAAAGATAACTTTAAAACCGTATTAACAATAAATGATAATAATATTACTGTAAGTGAATTTATGATTAATTATGATAATGATATTGAGAGTTCTTTAGAAAAATTAATTGAAAATAGAGCAATATTAAATATATTAAAGAGATATGAAATTATTGAAAGTACTAATTATAAGGATATTTTAAGTGATTTAAAGCAAGAAAATAAAAGAAGATTAAAGGCAAAAGAAAATAATGAGATTATTTATGGACCTATTCAATATAGTCCTAAACAGTATTATGAATATATATTATCAAATGGACAAGCTGAACTAGAGTCTATTATTGAAGATGAATACATGACAGAAATCAATTATAAAATACAATTAATTTATGAAGAAAATATAGATGATTTTAAAATTGAGGATGCAGTAGAATGTGAAATAATATCTATTAGTTTTACAAATGAAGATGGTTCAGTTAATGATTTAGAAAAGAAAGAAGCCAAAAAAATATTAGAAGAAATTAGGATGAATTTTGAAGAAAATACTTTTAAATCTTATAAAAACGTTTACTGTGAAAAGTATGAATTTAAATATGAAAATAAATCTTTAGATGAAAATTATAAAGCTGAATTAAAAGAAAAAGCTTTAGAACTTCAAGTTGGAGATGTTAGTGAAGTAATAGAATTTAATGGATCCTATCATATTTTAAAATGTCTAAATAGATATAACCAAGGATATGAAAAATTAGATGTAGTAAGAGATCAAATTATCGTAGATGAAATTGATTCAATAGTTAGTAAACTAATAAATGAAGAAAAAGAAAGTATGAGGATAGAAATTAATGAGGAGGTGCTTAATAAAATAGGGGAATAAGCAAAACAATAATATGTAATGTAGAAGTTGAAAAATTGATAATCAATGGTTAAGTTTGAGTGTAATAGTAAAGGAGAATGGTATGAAAAAATATTTATCTATTTTTATAGCTTTAATTTTTATTATAGGTATTATGCCTATTAAATCTGTAAAGGCAGAAGAAATACTAGGTACTACTTATTATGTAGATTATTCAACAGGAAATGATGAAAATGAAGGTAGCAGTGAAAATAAGGCTTGGAGGACATTAGAGAAAGTAAATAGTAAAATTTTTAAACCAGGAGATAAAATTCTTTTTAAATCTGGAGAAACATGGACTGGAGTTTTAAATCCAAAGGGATCAGGATGTGAAGGTAAACCTATAATAATTGATAAGTATGGTGGAGATGTTAAACCTAGATTTGTTGGAGAAGAAAATGAACCTCATGTTTTTTACTTATATAATGAGGAGTATTGGGAAATAAATAATTTAGATATTTCAGCTAACTATACAACTTCATTAGAAAGAAGAGCAGTTCGTATTAAAGCTGAAGATAAAGGTGTAGTAAACCATATTTATTTAAATGGATTAGATATACATGATGTTCAAATAAATTTAAAGTATCCAAATAGTAATGCATATAAAACGTCAGGAGGTATATTTGTGGAAATAACAGGTAATTCAGTTCCGACAAAATATGATGATTTAGTAATTGAAAATTGTACTATACAAAATGTTGATAGAACTGGAATACAACTTTTATGGTCATCTTGGTCTAATAGAGGGGGAGTTAATACAGGTTCAGGGAGATGGTATCCAAGTACAAATGTAGTAGTTAAAAATAATTTAATTAAGAGTACTGCAGGGGATGGAATTGTAGTTCAGGGAACTGATGGAGCCATAATAGAACATAATATAATTGATGATTTTGCTGCAAGAAATCAAGGTATAGCATATAACTGTGCTGCTTGGTCTCATAATTCAGATAATACTGTATTTAGATATAATACTGGTTTAAATGGAAATACAACTAAAGATGGTATGCCTTGGGATAGTGATGGATATAGTAATGGAACTATATTTGAATATAACTATAGTAAAAATAATGAAGGTGGAGCATATTTAATCATTAGTTATGGAGAAGGAGGAAGTCCAACTGGATTAGCAGATTCAAGGGACTCGGTATTTAGATATAACATTAGTGAAAATGATAGATTTGCATTAATGACAATGACAAATCCTGTTGGAAATCATAAAATTTACAATAATGTATTTTATGTTGGTCCTGAAAGACAAGTAGATACATTTTTCTATGGAAATATGTCACATAAAGATATAGGTGTGAATTTTACAAATAATATTTTTTATGTAGATGAAAAGGATGGAAAGAGCGGCCACTTAAATGGAAATTGGGCAACAAAATTTGAGTATGATAGTAACATTTATTATTCAAAACACGAAGGTGGAATTTCTAAACTACCTAAAGATCCAAATAAAATTATAGAAGATCCTATGTTTGTTGCAGCAGGAACTGGTGAAGCTGGATATAAAGTTATGGAAAATTCGCCAGCTATAAATGCAGGTAAGTATATAGTTGATAATGGAGAAAAAGATTACTATGGGAATAAGCTTTATAATGGTGCACCTGATATAGGTGTGCATGAATATAGTGATACTGTTTTTGATTTAGTATCAACAGAAAAGAGTATAGAAGTTAACTCCCTTAAAGAAGACATTAATTATGAAAATGTGAACAAAGAAGTTAATGAAACTAATTTAATTGTTAACGGAGATTTTGAATCAAGTCAAAGTATTAATTCATCTTCAGATAAGAATACTTGGTATAAAAATTCAAACAATATAGGGGTTATATCATCTGAATATAAAAAAGATGGAAATTATGGATTAATGGTAAAGAATCATGCTTCAGGAGGAAGTTTTGTAAATTATAAACCTATATTAAAAGAAAAAACTACTTATAAGTTAATATATGATGCTAAAAAAGTATCTGGGAATCCAAAACCACTGCAAATCAAATGGTTTGATTCAGATAGTAGCTTAAATGATGGATATGATGGTGGAGTTGGGGCTCAGCTTTCAAATGAATGGAATACTTATGAAGTTGAGTTTAGCACAGGTGAAGCATTTAAAAATAATGAACCACCAATGATTTTTGTTGCATCTACTCCTAATGGAGAAATATGGATAGATAATGTTAGATTAATAGAAATTGGAGCAGTAACTCCAGATAATGGAGACATTGAAGAAGAAGTATTTGATTTAACAAAAGTTAAAGAATTATTAAATAGAGCAGAAGAATTATTAAGTAATACAGTAATTGGAGAAGAAGTGGGACAAACTCCTGAAAAAGTAGTTAATAGATTGAAAAAAGCTATAGATATAGGTAAAGAAGTTATAGCTTATGAAAATAGTGGTATGAGTAAACAGGCTCAGGATGATATAGAAGTAATTTTAGAAAGGTCTATTGATGCAGCTGAAAGAAGTAAAATCACTGAGAATACAGGTAATATTGATAATATTGAAGGAGTTACAATTACAGATTTAGCATATGCTATTAAATTTATGGGTAAGCAAGCAGATTTATTTAATGAAAATTGGAGTGAAGCAAAATATAGTGATTTTGATGGAGATGACAGAGTTGATTTTGAAGATATAATGAAATTAGCTAACATTATTTCTAGTAATAATAATATAGAAGATAGTTTTGAAGTGGTTAAAGATAATAATTCTATAAAGGTAGGTGATGTATTTGAAGTTGTTTATACATTAAATGATTTAAATAATTTACTTGCACAAGATATTAAAGTTAAATATGATACAAATGTTTTAGAATTAGTATCATTTAATACAACTATCGGATATAAAAATGGAGTATTAGAGAAAAATATAAAGAAAAATTATCATTCTTTCTTAAATAATAGATTAGATGATGGAAATAATATTATTTTAAGTGCAGATAGTTATAAAAATGTATTAAATGGTGATACACCAATAATGAGTTTACAATTTAAAGCTATAGGTGGAGGTAGTACAAATATTGTTGCATATGATAATTTAGTAGATGTTAATGGAGATGTAACTTCGAAAACAACTATATTGAAAGGTGCAGTAACAGTAGAGGGGAGTGAAATAACCAAACTAGGAGAAAGACAAGAAGAAAATTCGTAAAATAAAATATAAGATATAGTACAAAGTAAGCTAGAACAAGAAAATAACAATAATCTTCCTAAAACTAGCAAAGTATTTATGTGCGTAGTAATACTTATAGCAATAAGTTTAGCTATAGGTGGAATTAAACTTAAAATAATAAACCACCCTTTAATTGGGTGGTTTTAATTATATTTTTTATAACTTGTCCTCCTTCAAATTATTCTTTTTGAACTCTCCAGGTGTCATAGATGTAACTTGTTTAAAGCGTCTAATAAAACTAGAAACATTAGAATATCCCATTTGATCAGCAATATCTCTTAGTGTTAGGTCAGAATTTATTAATAACTCTTTAGATTTATTAATTTTTAAATTTGTTATATAATCTAAGATTGTCATACCTGTTTTATCTTTAAAGTATTGACTTAAGTATGATAATGACACATTAAAGTTATCCGAAACTAGTTGTAATGAGAATGAATAATCGGTATAATTATCTAAAATATATTCCTTTATTTTTTCTACTGCTAATTTTGGAGCCTTAAAATTTTTTTTATTTTTTATTATAACTAATAATTCAGAGGATATTTCTTTAAATACATCATTTAACTCATCTAAAGATTTAATTTGGTATAATGTCAATAAATCAATATTAGGATAATTAAAAACATGTTTATTTTTGTCTATATAGTTGTTATACATAATGATTAATTCAAAATAGACACTTCTTACTAATTTAAATGGTAACTTTTCTTTTTGTAACTCTGATAATAATAAGGAAATTCTTATGGATGCTTCATCAAAATTATTATTATTAATAAGTAGGTTAACATCTTTTAGTATTTCATCATACTTATTAATAAAGCTCTTAATTAATTGATTATTATCAATAGTTTTAAAAACTTCTAAATTAGTTCGTGAATCAATATAAGATTTAGCTAGTAAGTTTATATCTTCTTGAACTGATCCGATTGACATAATAATATCTCTATCTAAAGGTTGTCTTTTAGCTAGATTTATTGTTGGCTTACTAAGTCCAACTAAAAATACACTTAATTCATTAACAAAATTAGTTACTAAAAATTCATAGTCAATAATAAAATTTTGTATATTATATTTTGATATTGTATCTGTCAAAGAAGTAATAATGATATTTGCTGAGTTTTTATTTCTTATTAATATTATTGCATGATATTTAGATGTAAACTTTAAGCCAAGCTCAGCAGCCTCTTTCAAAAATCTACTTGAGTCAGAAACTGTACCATTAATAAGTTCATTTAACTTTAAATTTTGCATTAATGGTATATTTTTGCTAAGTTCATATTCTAGTTCTGTATTTTTTTCTCTTAGAGAGTAAAGTGTATTCTCAATTAAATCAAATTCATTATATTCATTGTACTTAGAATCATTAGTGTTTTCTATATTCATTTTTTTTGATAATTCTTTTAAATGATTTATTGGTTTATAATTAAGCTTAAGTGAAATGGTAATTGCAATGCTACCCAACATAAAAGTTAATATAATTGTTATTATTAATAATTTAGTTACATGTGATAATTCAGCAAATAAATTATTTGATGGAGTTACACAAAGAAAGTATAGGTTTACAATGGGTAGTTTGGTTAAAAAAATATTATTGTTATTATGAGTATCTGTAAATGCTTCCTCTTTTTTTAAGTTATTTTCAATAGATAAAATATAATCAGCTATTTTATCTTTATATTCAGAAATATTGGAATTTGATAGGTTAGTAATATTATAGTTATTATCTATAATTATTGAATGTCTATCTGAACCACTTGAATTAATAATAGAATTTATAGTTTTCATATTTATAGAAAATATTATACAGCCTACAATATCATTATTAGATATATAAGGCACAGCATAATATAAAAGATTTTTTTCTGTATTTTTTATAAAAGTTGGTTCTGTGATTGAAGTTAACACTTCTGAAAGTTCAGAATGTATATTTTCAGTATTATCAATTTGTTTGTAAAAGTTTTTTAATGTGTATGAGCTTGTATCTGAGAATACATAATTGTCATTAAAAAAATGTATAAAAATTTTATCAAAGAAATTATTACTAGTAGTATATTTACTTAATACAGAAATCGTTCTCATACTCTCGATTACGTCATCATTAAATTTAAAAGGTAATATATTATCCTTTGAAATCAAATTTTCAGAGATATTTAAACAATCAGAAATATTATTTTCTAAAAGATAACTAGAGTATTTTAAAGATGCTTTATCTCTATCTTGTATTTCATTTTCTAAAATACTAAATACTGTTTTAGATAGTATAAGAGTTATTGTAAGAATTGGTATAAGTAATATTGCTAAATATGATATAAAAAATCTAGTATATGATTTGTTTTTAAATTTTTCTATTCTCATAAAAAATTCCCCCCTACAAAAAAAAGTTTATAAAACTAAGTATGTAAAAATAATTTTAAAGGATATATATGGATATTACAATATGTAATTTTTATTTATAACTAAAAAAACGATTATATTAGATAAAGAAGTTCACAATATTAGGGAGTTATATAAAAAATGTGCAGAAATATTGATTATATATTTAAAAACGATTACATGATATAAATAGGTTAGGAGCTAGCTTAGAAATTTAAAATGATTAAAAATTAAATAAGGAGTGATAAATAAATTAAAATGATATTTTTTATGAGTATTAAATTTATTGGAAAAGAGGGAGTAAAATGCAAATAGGTATTACTAGAAAAAAAACTAGCTTAGATAATCAAATAAAATTTAAAAAGAAAAAAACTTTTTTAAAAGATATATTTAAGTGTTGGCAATTGTATGTTTTGTTAATTCCTACATTGATATATTTTATAGTATTTTGTTATGGACCAATGTATGGTGTACAACTAGCATTTAAGGATTTTAATGCTATTGATGGAATAACAGGGAGTCCATGGGTTGGATTTGAACATTTCAGAAGGTTATTTACTTCATACAAATTTAAAGAATTATTATGGAATACTATTTCATTAAGTTTTTATCAACTATTAGTAAGTTTTCCGTTCCCTATTATATTAGCCTTAGCTTTAAATCAAGTTAAAAATGCTAAGTTTAAAAAATTAGTACAAACAGTAACATATGCACCACATTTTATATCTATTGTTATTATGGTAGGAATGCTTAATATATTCTTTTCAACTAATGGTGGCTTAGTAAATGAAGTAATAAAGCTATTTGGAGGAGAGTCGATATATTTCTTAGGTAAAGAAGAGTATTTTCAAAATATGTATGTGTGGTCTGGCGTATGGCAAAGTGTTGGATGGGGGGCAATAATTTATTTAGCAGCATTATCTGGTGTTAGCCCAGAGTTACATGAAGCTGCTGTTGTTGAAGGAGCAAATAAATTACAAAGAATTTGGCATATAGACATTCCAACAATTTTACCAACAATAGTTACAATGTTAATTTTAAATTGTGGACAAGTTATGAGTATAGGTTTTGAGAAAGCCTTCTTAATGCAAAATTCACTAAATATTGGTATGTCGGAAATAATTCCAACCTATGTATACAAGATGGGGCTAATAAATGCTCAATATGGGTTTTCTACAGCGGTAGGATTATTTAATTCAGTAATAAATTGTACTTTATTAATAGTAGTAAATAAAATCTCTAAGAGAATGGGGCAATCAGGTTTATGGTAGAAAGGAGTAAGAGCATGAAGTTAAAGTTGTTTAGTAAGGAGTTTAGAAAACAATCTAAAGCTGATAAGACATTTGATATTATAAATTATACTGGCTTATTTTTAATATTACTTTTAGTAATATACCCACTATATTTTATAGTGATTGCATCAATAAGTGATCCTGCAGCAGTTTCAAGGGGGGAAGTATGGTTAATACCAAAGGGGATTAACTTAGATGGATATCAAGCTATATTTAAAAATAAAGATATATGGTCTGGATATGGAAATTCATTAAAATATACAATTATAGGTACAGCTGTTAATATAGGACTTACTATACCAGCAGCATTTGCATTATCTAGAAATGAACTGCGTGGAAGAAAATTTATAATGACTTTAATAACATTTACTATGTTTTTTGGAGGAGGATTAATTCCTACTTATTTATTAGTAGATAAGTTAGGAATTAATAATACAATGTGGGCTTTAATATTACCTGGAGCAGTAAGTGTATTTAACTTAATAGTATCTAGAACATTTTTTGTTCAAAGCATTCCAGAGGAATTATTCGAAGCGAGTAAGGTCGATGGATGTTCATATTTTGGATTTTTCTTTAAAATAGTTCTTCCTTTGGCAAAACCAATAATTGCAGTTATGGTATTAATGTACGCAGTTGGACATTGGAATTCATATTTTAATGCATTAATTTATATAAGAGATAGAGAATTGTATCCATTACAAGTAATCTTAAGAGAGTTATTAATTCAACAAGAGGCAGCTGGTATGGCTCAAGATGCTATTACTTTGGCAGAACAACAGAAATTGGCAGATATGCTTAAATATGGGGTAATAATAGTTTCATCATTACCAGTTTTGTGTATTTATCCATTTGTACAAAAATATTTTGTACAAGGTATGATGATAGGATCAGTTAAAGGGTAAAGATTAATTTAAGTAATAAATGGGAAATGATAGAAAATAAGTAAATTAAAATTTACTTTAAAATATAAATTTAAATGAAAGTGGTGGAGAAGTTATGAAAAAAAACAAATTAAAATTAATAATGTTAGCATGTTTAGTAGTTACTATAACAACAGGGACATTAGTAGGATGTTCAAATAAAAATGCTACATCAAAAACTGAGGGGGCAGACCTAGAAAATTTTAATGTTGAAGGAATGCCTATAGTAAATGAACCTATAGAAATCACAGCTTTAACGCAAGTTGATCCTTTAAGTAAGGATTATAATGAAATGGAGATTCTAAAAAAATTTGATGAAGGTACTAATGTTGATGTTAAGTATGAATGTGTTGCAGGAAATGTTTGGGAGGAAAAAAAGAACTTAACATTAGCATCAGGTAAATTACCAGATGTTTTCTTTGGAGGAGGAATATCAGATAGTGATATTGTTAAATATGGAAGCATGGGTATGTTTGTAGCATTAGAAGATTATATAGATAAATATGCTCCTAATATAAAAAAGGTATTTGAAGAAAATCCGGAAATTAAAAATCAAGTTACAGCAGCTGATGGACATATATATACTTTACCATATATAAATGGATATAAGGCTGAATCAGTAGTAAATCATTTATTTATAAATAAAAAATGGTTAGATAATTTAGGATTACAAGTACCAAAAACTACTGATGAATATACTGAAGTATTAAAAGCATTTAAAGAACAGGATGCAAATGGAAATGGAGATGTTAATGATGAGGTTCCATTAAGTTTTGTTGCTGGAAATATATATAATGGTGATTATTCACTAAGTGGATCATTTGGTATTTTTGATGGAAAAGAGCATATTATGATTAAAGATGATAATGTTATATTTGCACCTATAGAAGAAGGTTATAAAGAATATTTAAAATGGGCAAATGGCTTATATAAAGAAGGATTATTGGATAATGAAATATTTACACAAGAATATAGTATGTATGTAGGTAAAGGTAAGGATAAAACTTTAGGATCATTTATTTCATTTACAGCAATACCAACAGTTGGATTAGAAAATGCGGATGAATATATAGCGTTAGATCCTCTAGTAGGACCAGATGGGGAACAACTATGGGGTGAATATCCAAAGGAAAATATGGGAAATAAATTTGTTGTAACTAATGCTAATAAGAATATAGAAGCTACTATAAGATGGATAGATCAATTTTTTGCTCAAGAAGATGATAAGGCTATTGAAGTTCACATCGGTGAAGTTGGAGTTATAAATGAACTAGTAGATGGTAAGTTTAAAATGGTAAATGATGACAATAAAGCTAGGTGGGAAAACTGTCCAGGTCCATATGCTCCAGGCATTGTTTCAACTAAGATATATGATGAAAAAATGATTTTATCTGAAACACAAGTATTAAAAAATAGTTTATATGATCAATATAAGCCTTTCTTAGCAGAAAAGTTACCAATATTAAGCTTTACTAAGGAAGAATTAGAAGCTATTTCTGTAATGAATACTGATTTAAGCAACTTTGTAGATGAGATGAAAGCTAAGTGGGTTACTGGACAAGCTGATATAGATAAAGAGTGGGAGGATTATATGGATAGATTATATAAAATGGGACTTGAACAGTATATAAAAATCTACAAAGATGCATATGAAAGATATAAAAATTAATTTTTAAGAAATTTTATATAATTATTTTAATATAGAAATATAGTAGAGGTTATGGTTTTATATAACTTCTACCATAAAATATTAATAATATTAAGGAAAGTTTAGGTGATATAAATGAGAATATTAATGTTAGACTTAGATACACTAAGACCAGATCATTTAGGGTGTTATGGTTATCATAGAAATACATCTCCTAATATAGATAGTATTGCAAAGGAAAGTGTAGTTTTCAATAATTACTATTGTTCTGATGCTCCTTGTCTTCCATCAAGGACAGCTTTAATGTCAGGAAGATTTGGAATCCACACTGGCGTAGTAAACCATGGAGGAACTGCTGCTGATTTTAGGTTAGTAGGAGAAAAGAGAGGATTTAAGGATAGATTAGCGCATGAAAGTTTACCTGCATTTTTAAGAAAAGAAGGCCTTCATACAGCAACAATAAGTCCATTTGCTGAAAGACATAGTGCTTGGTGGTTTAATGCAGGATTTAATGAAGTGTATAATACAGGAAAATCAGGACATGAATCAGCAGAAGAAGTTACTCCTGTAGCTATGAAATGGATTGAGGATAATGCAGATAAAGATGATTGGTTCTTACACATAAATTATTGGGATCCACATACTCCATATAGAGCACCAGAAGACTTTGGAAATCCATTTAAGGATGAGCCATATGCTCCTTGGATAACAAAAGAAATA
The DNA here is from genome assembly GCA_029851945.1 of Terrisporobacter sp. The sequence goes on from JARKUZ010000048.1 coordinate 13,686, forward strand.
TTTGATGATCATAGAAAAAATAAAATAGGACCTCATGGACCACAAGAAATAAATATGTTTGATAATAAATCATATCCTCAACATCCAAGATATAAAACAGAACTAAAGGAATATGAAGATGTTAGAGATTGTTTTGATGGATATGACTGTGGAATTAGATATATGGATAGTCATATAAGTAGACTAATAGAATTGTTAAAAAGTAAAGGTATATATGAAGACATGGCTATAATAGTTACTTCAGATCATGGAGAAGCTATGGGCGAATTTGGAATATATGGAGAGCATTCTATTGCAGATCAGACAACTGCTAGAATACCAATGATAATAAAATGGCCAGGTGGATTAAATAATCATTATGATAATGGATTACATTATAATTTAGATTTAGCACCAACATTTGCAGAATTATTTAATAAGGAAAAAAGTGATTATTGGGATGGTCAAAGCTATGCAAGTACTTTAATTAATGGTGAAGATAAAGGAAGAGAATCATTAGTTTTATCTCAATGTGCTCACGTATGCCAAAGATCAGTTAGATTTGGTGATTATTTATATATGAGAACATATCATGATGGATATCATTTATTCCCAAAAGAAATGTTGTTTAATATAAAGGAAGATCCACATGAATTAAATAATATTGCTGAAGAGAGAAAAGATTTATGTATACAAGGTGCATATTATCTTCAAAATTGGCATGATGACATGATGAATAGCAGTGAATATGAAGTTGATCCATTATGGACAGTAATGAGAGAAGGTGGGCCACTTCATGCTAAGGGGCATTTAAAAGTCTATTGTGAAAGATTGGAAGAGACGGGGAGAGGTTGGGCTGTTGAAGAGTTAAAGAAAAGGCATCCTAGAGAATTTAATGATAGATCAATTGAAAGATTAGATTAATGGAACTTTAGAAACTGGGGGATAAAGATGATTTCAAATAATAAAAAGATAATAAATAATAAATGGTTATATAGCGAGGATATTAATAAGGATTTTATAACTGTAAATTTACCACATACTAATAAAGAAGTTCCTTACAACTACTTTGATGAAAAATCATGTCAATTTATTTCATATTATAAAAAGTATATCAAAGTTGAGGATAATGATAAAAGAATCTTTTTAAACTTTGAAGGTGTTATGACTGCTTTTAAATTATATATAAATGGAAATGAAGTAGGAGAATATAAAGGGGGGTATATTCCCCACTTTATTGAAATAACATCTTATATTGATTTCAATAAACAAAATGAAATATTTGTAGAAGTAGATTCAACAGAAAGAGAAGATATACCACCTTTTGGTGGAGTAATTGATTACTTAACTTTTGGTGGAATATATAGAGATGTTTCCTTATATGAGTTAAATAATTGTTTTATAGAAAATATTCTATATAAATATGAAGTTAGTAATATTAAAGATGGAATTGGTAATGTAAAAGTATCTCCTAAAGTTCTAATTAATAATAAATTAGGAAAAGGGAAATATGAATTAAGTTTTACTATAAATAATGTTAATAAAAATATATCTATTGATATTTTAGATAATTCCAATTGGTATGAAATAGAGAGCTTTGATATAGGTGAAGTAAAATTATGGTCAATTGAAGAACCAAACTTATATATAGCTAACTGTAATTTAATAAAAGAAAATGAATCATTAGATGAGAATAATATTTCACTAGGATTTAGAGAGTTAATAATTGAAAATAATGGATTATTTATAAATGGAGAAAAAGTCAAGGTTTTTGGATTAAATAGACATCAGTCATACCCTTATGTTGGATATGCAATGCCAAAGAGAGTTCAAGAAAAAGATGTAGATATATTAAAAGATGAATTAGCTTTAAATTTAGTTAGAACATCTCATTATCCACAATCACCTTATTTCTTAAATAAATGTGATGAAAAAGGATTATTAGTCTTTGAAGAAATACCGGGATGGCAATTTGTAAGTGAAAGAAAAGATTGGAGAGAGCAAGTTTTAAGTGATGTTGAAGGAATGATTTTAAGAGATTATAATCATCCATCAATAATTACTTGGGGTGTGAGAATAAATGAATCTTTTGATGATCATGAATTATATACGGCAACTAATGCATTAGCTAGAACATTAGATAATACTAGAAAAACATCAGGAGTAAGATTTATTGAGAAAAGTGAACTTCTTGAAGACATATATACAATGAATGATTTTATACATTGGGGTGGAGAAATAGTTTTAAGAACTAGAGAAGATGTCACTGGATTAAAAGAAGAGGTACCATATTTAATAACTGAGTTCTGTGGTCATATTTATCCAACAAAGAAGTTTGATCAAGAAGAAAGATTAATTGAACATACATTAAGACATGGAAGAGTCATAAGTAAGGCTAGAACTTCTGATGAATATCTTGGAGCCATAGGATGGTGTGCATTTGATTATAATACACATTATGATTTTGGTTCAGGAGATAGAATTTGTTATCATGGTGTAATGGATATGTTTAGAATTCCCAAAATGGCGGCAAGTATATATAAGAGTCAACAAGATCAAGAAAAGGGAGCTGTACTTGAACCTTTAACTTATTGGGCTAGAGGTGAAAGAAATAGAGGAATAGTATTCCCAGTATATGTTTGTACAAACTGTGATAAAATAGAATTAAGATTTAATGAAAAGGTTATTGGAAAGTTTAGTAGAAATGAAGATACTGTTGAGGAGAATCTAAAGAATCTTAAATATCCACCAATAAAGGTTTATGGAAATGGTGGAGAATGGGGAGCAGCGTGGAATGGTGCAGAATTTATAGGATACATAAATGGAAAAGCTGTTATTAAAAAGAAATTTTGTGTAAATCCTATAGTAAGTGATTTAAATGTTTCAATAGATGATAGTGATTTAAATGGAAATGAATATGATGCAACAAGAGTAGTAGTAAAAGCTGTTGATGAAGAAGGAAATATTTTACCTTATATAACAGGATCAATATATGTAGAATGTGATGGAGATATTAAGGTTATAGGACCTAATAATATTTCTTTAATTGGAGGAAGTATAGCTTTTTGGGTTAAAACTTTAGGGGAATTCAAAGAGAGTGATGCAAAAATAAAAATAAGTAGCACTTTTAATATTAGTAAAGAATTATCTGTAAAGATAAAATAATTAAAATTTTTAATTATTTAGTATTAATGAGGTGAAGGTAGTGAAGGTTAATTTAATAGGATTATCAGAAGAAATACTAAAAGGAGTTAATGAATTAAATAAGGTTATCTCTATAGAACTATCAGATGAAGGTGAAAGTGTAAATGTAAGCACTTTAGATGAGAGTTCTAAAAATGCAATAGAAATAAAAAGAGGAAATGAAAATTATATAAAGTATAAGGAAAAGCATCATTTCTTTAGAGCTCTAGGATTATATATACAGTTATCTAAAAATGGGACATGTAGTTTTGAAAGAAATGAAAAAGTATATATAGAGTCAGTTGGAACTATGATAGATGCATCAAGAAATGCTGTATATAAAGTTGAGGAAGTTAAAAAGATCTTAATTAATATGAGCTTAATGGGACAAAATAGATGTATGCTTTATACTGAGGATACTTATGAAGTTGATGGATATAAGTATTTTGGATATTTAAGAGGTAAATATACAAAGGAAGAATTAAGAGAAATAGATGATTTTGCATATTCATTAGGTATTGAAGTAATTCCATGTATTCAAACATTAGCACATTTAAAACAAACTTTAAGATGGGACTATGGAAATAATATTAAAGATACTCAAGATGTACTTTTAATAGGTGAAGAAAAGACATATGATTTTATTGAAGCTATGATATCTTCAGTAAGAAGTGTATTTAGAAGTAAGAATATTCATATAGGAATGGATGAAGCTTTTGATTTAGGAAGAGGAGAATATTTAACTAGAAATGGATATGTTTCTCATAAAGAATTAATGATAAAACATTTAAATAAAGTATGTGAAATAACTAAGAAATATGATTTTAATCCAATGATATGGGATGATATGTTCTTAAGATCTGGAGCGCCTAATGGTGGATATTATGATGTTAACGCTGTTATTACAAAAGATATAGCAGATAATATTCCAGAAGAAGTTTCTTTAGTATATTGGGATTACTATACTGATGATGAAGAGAAGTATAGTAAACTTTTAGATATAAGAAAAGCATTTAATAATAAAATAATTTTTGCTGGAGGATGCTGGAGATGGGAAGGATATTCACCAACATACTCTAGAACATTTATTACTACAAATGCAGCTTTAAGTCAATGTAAAAAGAAAGGCATAAACGAAGTATTTGCTACAGCATGGGGAGATGATGGTTCAGAAACTCCAATCAATGCAATAGTGTTAGGATTAATTCTTTTTAGTGAACATGGATATTGCCAAGATGTAGATGATAATTGGTTAAATGAAAGATGTGAATTCTTAACTGGTTTATCTATGGATGATTTTACTTGCTTAGAGGATTTAGATTTAATACCAACAGTTAAAAAACCAAATGTTCTTTCATTAAATCCTTCAAAATATTTAATGTTCCAAGACATACTTCTAGGAGCCTTTGATAAGCATATTGAAGGATTAAATTTAAAAGAGTATTATGAAACTTTAGCAGAGAAATATGCAAGTATTGCAAGCAAGACTGAAACTTATAAGAATATGTATGATATGTACGCTAATTTAAGTAAATTTTTATCACTAAAATCAGAAATTGGATTAGATATAACAAAGGCTTATTTATCAGATAATAAGGTAGAGTTAAAAAATATAGTAGAAGTTGTTCTTCCACAATTAAAGGAAAGTTTAATTGTATTCCATGATAGTGTTAGAAAGCTATGGTACAACGAATGTAAAGGTCAGGGGTTTGAAGTTACAGATATAAGACTAGGTGGAGTAATGGAAAGAATAAAGTCAACAACTTATAGATTAAACCAATATTTAAATAGTGAAATAAATAAAATAGAAGAATTAGAAGAAGAGAGATTATATTTCTCAGAAAATATATCAGATGAATGTAAGCAACTAAGCTTTAATCAATATCAAAGAATTGCAACACAAAGTATATTAAGTTGGTAATTTAAATATATTATTTCTATTTATATTATATGGTGGCTATAAGTTAAAAAAAACTTGTAGCCATTAGATTTTTGAGAGGTGTGTAAAAATGAATAAAAAAATAAATATATTATTTATAACTAGTGATCAACAACACTGGAATACTATAGGTAAGTATAATAAAGAAATTAAAACACCAAACTTAGATAAACTATGTGAAGAAGGAACTATATTTACTAGATCATATTGTCCAAATCCAACATGTACTCCTTCAAGAGCATCTATGATTACAGGGAAATATCCAAGTCAACATGGTGCTTGGAGTTTAGGGACTAAGTTACCAGAAAGTGAATTAACATTAGGAGAAATACTAAGTAATAATGGTTATAAAACATCTTTAATAGGAAAGGCACATTTTCAACCATTAGTATCAACAGAGGAATATCCATCGTTAGAGTCTTATCCAATATTACAAGATTTAGAGTTTTGGAAAAACTATAAAGAACCATTTTATGGATTTGATCATTGCGAATTGGCTAGAAATCATACTAATGAAGCTCATGTTGGTCAGCATTATGCAATATGGTTACAAGAAAAGGGCTGTGAAAACTGGAAAGATTACTTTTTAGCACCAACAGGTAATATGGATCCTGATGTTTACAAGAGAATAGAGAGAATAGCAGGAGAAAAAGATGGATTTGAAAATTGTGAAAGAAACTGGGGAACATGGGATATACCAGAAGAATATCATTATAATGCGTGGATAGCTGAAAGAACTAATGCAAAATTAGAAGAGTTCAAGAATAATGATGAACCATTTTTCTTATGGAGTTCATTTTTCGATCCACATCCTGAATATTTTGTTCCAGAACCTTGGGCATCTATGTATAATCCTGAGGATATAACACTACCACATTTAGTGGAAGGAGAGCATGAAAAAAATCCTCCACATTTTAAAATGACTCAAGAAGAAGCTCCAGATTTTTCTTCATATAATTTATCTGGCTTTGGAGTTCATGGTTTTCATTCTCATGCTCAAAAGCCAGAAGATATACGAAAAGATATTGGATTATACTACGGAATGATTAGTATGATGGACAAGTACATTGGAAAAATACTAGATAAGTTAAAAGAATTAAATTTAGAAGAAAATACAATTGTAGTTTTTACATCAGACCATGGCCATTTCTTTGGACAACATGGATTGATAAGAAAAGGTCCATTTCATTATGAAGATATGATAAAAGTACCATTTATAACTAAGTTTAAAAATAACATACCAAACAATACTGTTAATAATTCAATGCAATCACTTGTTGATTTAATGCCAACATTTTTAAGCTTTTTAGGATATGATATACCAAGAACTATATCAGGGGTAGATCAAAAAGAAGTATGGTGTGGTCATAAGGAAAGTGCAAGAGAACATATAATTGTTGAAAATAGGCATGAAGACATATCTATGAATTTAAGAACTTATGTAGATGATAGATACAAGATAACTGTTTATTTTGGACAAGAGTATGGTGAATTATTTGATTTACTAAATGATCCTAATGAAATTAATAATTTGTGGGATAATGAAAACTATAAAGAGTTAAAAATTAATTTGCTTTTAAAATATGTATGGGCAGAACTTGAAAAGGAACCAATGTGGATGCCACGTATTAGGCATGCTTAGGGAATTTTTTCTATAAGTCCATAAACTTAAGTAAAGAATTGATGGTGAATTAAATACAAGAAGAATGGGGAGATATGATATCAAAATAAAAAATAAAATTATTAATATGAAAAATAAAGGAGTGTTATTATGAGTTATATTAAGGTAGCAGTGATTGGAGCTGGTTCTAGAGGAAGACATGCTTATGGAAAGTATATATTAAATAATCAAGATAAAATAAGATATATTGCAGTTGTAGAACCAGATTATGATAAAAGAATCGCATTAGCAAAGGAACATAATATTCCAGAAGAAATGTGTTTTGAAAATGAAGATATATTTTATGCATTAGGAAAAGTGTGTGATGCTGTTATAGTTTCACATCAAGATAAACAACATTACAATACTACAATTAAAGCACTTAACTTAGGGTATGATGTATTACTTGAAAAACCTATGACACCAGATGCAAAAGAATGCATGGATTTAGAAGTCTGCGCTAAGAAAAATAAAGTTAATTTAATGGTTTGTCATGTTTTAAGATATACAAAATTCTTTGAAAAGATCAAGCAGTTAGTAGAAGAGAAGGTTATTGGTGATTTAGTAGGCTTTGATCATAGGGAGAATATTGGACATTATCATATGGCTCATAGCTTTGTAAGAGGTAATTGGAGAAATGCTAGTGAAACATCACCACTTATATTAGCAAAAACATGTCATGATATGGATATTATTACTTGGCTTGTAGATGATGAATGTACAGCAGTTTATTCAAGTGGTGATTTAAGTTATTTTAATAAGAATAATGCCCCAGAAGGAAGCTCAAAGAAATGTTTAGATTGTAAGTTTAAAGAGGAGTGTATATTTTCAGCAAAGAAGGTATACTTAGATAGATGTAATGATGTATGGCCAATCAATACGTTATGTGCAAATCCTACTTATGATAATGTAAAGGCGATTTTAGATACAACAAGTTATGGAACATGTGTATGGAAAGTAGATGACAATGATGTTTGTGACAATCAAGTTTCGGTATTAGAATTTAAAAATGGCGTTAGGGGAACTTTTACAGTAACAGCATTTACTAATAATCAATTTAGAGAAATAAGTCTTTTTGGAACAAAGGGTTCAATTTATGCAAGTGGATTAACAAATGAAATAATTATTAGAAGGCATATGATTGATGAAAATGCAGAAACATGTACTTATGCAATTAAACCAGAGAGAACTATTGGAGGTCATAATGGCGGTGATGTTGGACTTATGAATGATTTTGTTAGGTTAGTTAGTGGTAATACAAAGGAAGTAAGAACTTGTGTTGAACAGTCAATACAATCTCATATTATGTCTTATGCATGTGAAAAATCTAGAGTAGAGAAAAGAAGAATAGAAATAGAAAAATTTAAAAATGAAATTAGATTAAGGTAATGAAATACTTAGAGATTTATACTACTAATATTAAAGAAATTAATAAGTTTAATTTAAAAATAACTGACTTTTAAGAAGGCAGTTATTTTTTTGCTTTAATATATTGTTTTTATTAATTTTTTATGATAATATTGTTCGTTGTTTAAAGTTAAATATTTAAAAAATAAAAGAAAGAGGGGTTTTATGAAAAAGAAGGTTATATCTAACACTATAATATTTTTAGTGATTTTATTGTTTGTTAAGGGGTTTGAAGTTATATTTGGATCAAATAATAGCTTAGTTGGAGTTACTATAATAATATCTATATTAGTATTAATGCAAGAGGATTTAACTAAAAACTTATCTAGTAATTTAATTAAGTTACTTTTTATGAATTTAATTTCTGGAGTTTTTTCTAATATAGCAACTAATAATATGTATTTAGGTTTAGTACTAAATTTTAGTATTCTATTGCTAATTGGATATTCTTTAACTTCTAAACTAAATAAAGTAATGGTTGTGCCTTTTGGTCTGCAATATTTATTTATGTTATATACACCTGTAGAAGGTAGTGATTTTATAAAAAGGTTAGTAGGTTTAGCAACTGGTGCTATTTTAATAATGCTAGTTCAACTTGTAATTTATAGAGGTAGTAAAAATAATAAGAAGGTTGAAGATAGTGAGGTTGAAAATACTATAAATAATGAAAATAAAGAGGAAAATGAATACGTAAGAGTATTTAACAAAGTTAATATTCATCATGTAAGAGGAGCTTATGCAATTAGGATAGCTTTACTTACTGCTATAGCAGTATTCATAGTAGATTTCTTTAATTTAGCTCAAGGTCGTTGGATAGTATATACGATATTTTCATTAACAGAATTATATTCAGAACATTGTAGAGTAAGATCAAAACAACGTTTACAGGGTACTGTTATAGGTATAATTATAATAATGTTATTATTTGTAGTTATTAAAGATAATACTATAAGAGGACTAATAGTATTGCTAGGTGGTTATTTAGATACATATACAACTAATTATAGAGATAAAATTATATGTGTAACTATGTCAGTAGTTGCTTCTGTTTCATTAACTAATGGAACTATTATAACAGCTATAGAAAGAGTAGGTTATATATGTATAGGAATTATATTAGCTCTTTTGGCTGATAAATTGGTATTTAATAAAAAATTAGAATGTGGAGACAAGCTTATATAAAAGTAGGAGCTTGTCTCTATTTTTATGTTTAGCATGGAATTTAAAATACAAATAGTTAGAGAAAAAATGTTGTATTTTAACAGAAAAGATGATATATTGTATAAAAATACTTTAAATTTAGTTCAGAGAAACTAAGAAGGAGAATGAGAAAATGAAAAAAATATCAGAAAATGAAGTGTTAATAGTAGATGTTAACGAAAAAGTACCAATGAAGAGAGCAATTCCAGTAAGTATACAACATTTATTTGCAATGTTTGGATCATCTGTTTTGGTTCCTATTTTATTTAACATTGATCCAACAACAGTATTGTTTTTCAATGGGATAGGTACTTTGCTTTATGCCTTTATTACAAAAAAAGGTATACCATCATATTTGGGATCTAGCTTTGCTTTTTTAACCCCAACATTTCTATTATTTAGTGAAGGATATAATTTTCAAACTGTACAGGGAGGATTTGTAGCTTCAGGACTTGTTTTTTCAATAGTAGCAATTATTGTAGGTTATACAGGAACAGACTGGATTAATAAATTATTTCCACCTGCAGCAATGGGTGCAATAGTTACTATTATAGGTTTAGAGCTTGCAACTACAGCAGCTGACATGGCAGGTTTCCCTGTTGGAGGGTCAAATTCACCAGAGCTTAATAAAACTTGGGTTATAGTATCAATGGTTACTCTTATATCAGTTATATTAAGTAGTGTATTGTTAAAAGGATTT
>JARKUZ010000052.1 GCA_029851945.1 Terrisporobacter sp.
TATAAATTCTACTAACTCTTTAGAATCTATAATATAAGATTTCTGCATAACTTCATCTGTATTAAAACTATCATCATCTCTAAGTCTATTTATCTCTAAAAAAACATATACACTATCTTCATCTATGGGAATTAAAGTTATACCTCTGTTAAATTCCAAGCTAATATCACCATTTTTTTCTTCTTTTTTTCCATCAAGTAGAATAGTCATACTACCTAAAGTATTAGATGGAGAATCCTTTATAGCTGCTTTTTTCAATTTTGAGTTGGCAAGTATATTACTTAAAGAATCAATCTCACTACTTGGTAGTTTATAGTTGTAATCATGAATATTTTCATCTTTTTTTACTCTCCAAATTGAAACAATATTATCTTTGGAAAATACAAAAACATCTTTTAAAACACTATATTCTTTTATTTTAGAACAACTAAATATAATTAAAATAAAAACAACTACTGAAACTATGCCTAAAATTGCTTTGTTTTTGAATATTTTCAAGTCCATTCCTCCCTTTTCAAATTTATACATTATATCAAAAATTTATTTACTTCATATTGTATAACTATTCTGTAATTTATCATTAATATTATATGAATAATTTTTATCCTTGTTTTTGTTCTTATATATAAGATTTTTATTTACTTCATTAAATTGTGTATAATTAGCCACCTAAAACTTCTAATATGGTTGAATAAATAAGCCTTTTACCTAAAAACCCTTCTCCAAAACCTTCTTCAGTTATTATTTTTATTTTACTTCCAACTTGTACATTATCTTTTTTTAACTTTTTATTCTCATCAGATCCTTCACTTACTTCTTTTTTATCTACTCTTTCATTTTTTTCACTATCTTTATATTCTATTTCTACATGCCATTTATTCCCTTTAAACTCCTTTTCTGTTACAGTTCCTATTGTTTCATAATTAACAGAGTAAAAAGTCTCTTTATTTGTATAATACAAAGAAAATATTGTAAGTGATAGTAAAAAAATAATAATTATACCTATGATAAATTTTATTCTATTGTTTATATATTTTTCCAATACAGTTCTCCCTTATAAACTTTTATTCATCATCAATTTATTAATATTATCTACAAAAATTACAACTGTTTCTCTAAATCTATGGTTATTTTATTGCAATCCTTACAATAGTAGCCTTCAACTTTTGAATCAAGCCACTCTAAGATAGTAATTCCTTTTGCAAAAGATGATAAAATAAATCCCTTGTCCTTTTCTCTTGGAATCCACTTAACTGAATCCCTTCCACCACGTATTACTCCTAGCACCATATCATTATTGCAATATGGACATTTCATAATTTACACCCCATTTCATATATAAAAATATTTACTCCTTATAAAACTTAGGTATTTTCTTCATTCTTACTCAAATACTTCTATATCATCTGCTAGATTACAAAAAATGACTTCATTCTCTCTTATCTTTACATAGATGATATATTAATTCTCTAAAATATATGTTTTTTATAATTTTAACCTAATAATTTCCATTTAACAATTTACAATATTGTAAGAAAGGTGCCTCAATATTTTTATACATACTTATTCAATTTGCTATACCCTAGAGAATTCTTCAAAATAAAAAATTGTTTATTATTAAAATAAGGTAATAATAGTTCATATATCAAAAAAACTTGATTTATTTTTACTTAAATAAGTTTACAAATTTATATCTATGAAATAACATAGGTGTAATGGTTAAATTAGTATAAGGAGATTGACAAATGAAAATAGGTATAATATCAGATATACACAGTAATATTTATGCACTAGAAGCAGTACTAGATGATATGGAAAGTAGAAACATTGATTTAATAGCATGTACAGGTGATTTAGTAGGATATGGTACGAGACCTAATGAAGTTATAAACACTATAAGGAAGAATAGAATCTTAACCATAATGGGTAACTATGACGATGCCATTGGAAATTTTAAGATGGTATGTGGATGTGATTATAAAGACCCCAAAGATGCAGAAAAAGCTAGTCTTTCAATGTATTTCACATCAATGGAAACTACAGATGAAAATAAAAAGTACTTAAGTAGTTTGCCAAAGGAAGCAACTTTAAATTTTAATAACAAGACTATTAAATTAGTTCATGGAAGTACTAGACTTATAAATGAATATTTAAAAGAAGATTCAAAAGAATCTAAAGAAGTTATGGATGAGCTAGATGAAGATATTTTGGTATGTGGTCATACACATATACCTTATTACAAGTATTATGGTGAAAAACTACTTGTAAATGCAGGTAGTGTAGGCAAGCCTAAAACAAATAAACCTTCTGCCAATTATGTAATTATAAATATTGATAATATGTCTTCATTTGAAGTGGAGATAATTGAAGTGAATTATGATTTTGAAAAAATAGCAAGAGAAATAGAAGAAAATGATATACTTCCAAATGATTTTGCAAGGCTTATAAGAGAGGGGGTCTCTAAATAAGTACTTCAGGCAACTCCGTTGCTCAAAATTATTAGTTGGGATTATAAATTATCCACAATTCAGATAATTTATAATCCATTAAAATATAAAAAAGAGCTGATTACTATTTTCATAGTAACCAACTCTGAATATATTTCTCTAATCTAGCCTAGCATTATTTTTCTAAATTTATTTTTATCTTTTGATCATAAAGTAACTTTATATCTCTATCACTATAAGTTGATATTTTCTTTATTTTTGAAATATTATTATTCTGACCGTCAAACTTTAATCTAACTGTATATCTCCCTGTATGTCTATCTAATGATTCTGTCACTCTACCGTCTACTTGTATTTCATTTCCTTCTTCATCATAAAACTCAAAACTAGGATAATATGGTATCACTCCATCTTTTGAAAAAGTGTATTTTATTTCTTTGTCTGTTATTTCAATTTCTTCTATAACTATACTCCCATAATCGCTAACCTTAAATACTATTGGCAATTTATCTATACTTTGAGGTTCTAACATATTCTCTTCTATATTTTCATACTCTGAGATTGGAACTAAAGTTAATGACTTGGTATCTTTATCAGCCTTTAAAAATTCTACCGAACTTGTAAATATTTTAGTTGAAGGTCCTGCAGCAAATCCACCCTTATCTACTATATCCAATGAATTTCCTTTCTCATCAAATAAAGCAAAGTTATTACCTATTGTACTGTACCAATCATTACTGATTTTGACTGGTTTCTCATTTATAATAATTTTACTAGCTAATGGAGAAATAGTAACTTTACCTATGTTTATTTCATGCTTTACATTTATTTTTTTACCTTTATTATCATATTCTTTTTTTATTGTAAAATCTTTATCTATATTATAAACATAAGTTTCTTCAGTAGATTTTGATTTATCAACTTTTAAAGATACACTCCAGTTGCCTTCTATATGGAATATTTCATTAGTACGAATTTCTATTTCCGTATTATTTGCTATATTCACATTACTTACATCTATTTTACGCATACCCTTTAATTCATTATTAGATATGTATTTAGCTTCATGTTCAATAAGACCTGGAGGCGTAATATTTTTTCCATCTATATATACATCTAATATGGGATTTGCCGAGTAAGCATCTTCTTTTTCGCCTATTATCTCCTCTATACTTTTATCACTTTTTACTGTATGGAATACTGTTATATAATTCTCATCAATTGATACACTATCTATATTCAGTTCTATACCTTTATCCTTGGTAGTTAAATTCAAATCTGTACCTGTTTTTTCAAAATCTTCTTTATCCGATCTGTATAGTGAATTTATATTATTATTAAAATACTCTGCAATTTTATTTAATACAGGAATATAATCTGCAAAGGAAGTATTCATTAGACCAACACTACCTATACATATTATAGCTGTGGAAGCTGCTATAGCCTTTTTATATTTTCTTCTTTTTTTATATTTCTTCCCCCTATTAATTGCTTTTTTAGTAACTTCATCTAAATTATCTGGCATTTTTATATTATCAAACTTACTCATTATTTATCCTCCTTCAATATATCGTATAACTTTTTCTTAGCACGTCTTATGTATGACTTTACTGTATTTTCATTACACTCCATAATTTCTGAAATTTGAGATATATTCAAATCATGAAAATATTGAAGTATTATTGAAGTTTTATATTTTTCTTCTAAAGAATCTATTGCATCATATAAATCTATATTTTCTTCTATACTAGAGTAAGAAATTTCCCCTATATAATCCTCTACTTTTTCATCCTTAAACTTATTGTAATGTCTATGTTTTTGATTAACATTATTAATAAGTATTTTAGTTATCCATGTTTTAAAAAATCTAGGATTTCTAAGCTTAATAATATTTATATAGGCTTTATAAATAGTTTCTTGATAAATGTCTAAGGCATCATGCTCATTTTTCATATGTAAAAAGGCCATTTTATAAAGGTATTCCTTATAAAGATTTATCAATACTTCAAAGGATTCATCACATCCTTCTTTTGCTTTTTCCACTAACTTATATTCCCTATAATCTTCTTCTCTTTTATTAGAAAAGTTTATTATTTTCATCGTTATATTTTCAATCATCTTTTCCTCCCTCGTAATCATGATTACATCTATTAGATTCATAAAGTGTTAGTTTAGTTTCAAATTTTTATAATATTTTTTGTATGAGTAAGGAAAACCTCTGTTAATTGATTTTATCATGAGTATTATATAAAAATAACTGTATCTTAGTGACTTCAATATATTTATCACTAAGATACAGTTATTTATTAATATTTATCTTGATTTTGATTGTTTAATTGATTCAACACAATAAGAAATTGTCTGAACTAGCCATATAATTGTTATAATTACCATAGGAGCAATACCAAAATCCCATATATCATAACCTAGAACACAAATTACCCAAAGTATAACACATGTTGTAGATACAGAGGTATATGCTTTATAAGCACTTTTAAATATTCCTAATTTTATTGCTTCATCACAGCTGTCCAACCATTTTTTACTGAATTTTAAATCATATACACTTCCCTTTAACAAAGGATTAATTTCTTTTTGTAAATTAATTATTTTCTTTTGAATTAGTGTTGAAGAAGCCATACATAGTATAAATCCTACAAGTAAACAAAGAAAGTTTATAATACTAAAATCAGCACCAAAACCGGCATTCATTTTATCAAATACTGATAACATACTCCCTATTCCAAAGAAGAAAAATCCAAGAATCATATTTACAGAAGTAAGTAAAAGTATATATGATAACCTTAATTCAATTTTCTCTATTATATCATCATCTTCATTTGCTTCACTCCATAAATCATACTCTTTTCGTGATTTATTATAAATTATTCTACTTATTATTATTACTAATATAGAAAGCACAATACTTGCAAATGGTGTAATCACCTCAAACATACTCATTAGTAAATTAGGAACACTCTCTCCAAGGATTTTTTTTAAGTATACAGATGAGGCACCGATTATTCCACCTATAAATCCACCTATTACTAATACAGCAGCATAACTTTTAAATGCTTTTTTGTCTTCTTTTTTGATTTCCTCCAGATGATTTTTATTCATCGTCATAATCCTCCTCATAACTAAAAATGTCTTCCACCCTTACTTCCAAAACCTTTGCTATTTTTAATGCTAAAGTTACTGATGGAGAGTAGTCCCCTCGTTCAATCTGGCTAATTGTTTGTCTAGATACTCCTACTAAACGACCCATTTCCGTTTGATTTACATTAATCTTAGCCCTATATTCTTTTAAACGATTATTTAATGGCATACAACTCCTCCTGACTATTTTCCTTGTTCTGTTGACTTATTTTTCAGCCTTAAGCCATTTTAAAGCATTTTTCAATTTTATTGGATTTCCATACATAAGTGTAGCCATTCTATATATCTTAGAACCACATATTCCTGCTAATACTGTTGATACTATTAATATTAATGCAGATATTATGAATTCCATTGATGTAATAGCTCCAGTTGCAACTCTTACTATCATAGTCATTGGAGATGCAAATGGTATATATGAGCAAACCTTCATCAATACACTATCTCCTTTAGTCAATCCAAATATGCTGATAAGAAATACTACAATAAATATCATCATTATAGGTCCAACACTTGTTGATATTTCTTCTGTTTTTGATACTAAAGCTCCTAAAGCTCCGAATATAAATGAATAGAATAAGTAACCTAATATTCCAAATATAGCAAATGTAGCTATTAATTCTGAAGGAATTTTAAATACACCATCTAACATTCCATTCCATGCTTCACTATTTACCTTGTATGCAATCAGTGCCGCTGACATTATTACTCCAACTTGTGCTATACTTGCTATTGCACCTGCAATTACTTTACCAAATATTAAGTTATTTGTATTTGTGCTTGTAACTAATACTTCTATTGCTCTATTACTTTTTTCTGAAGTTATTGATACAGCAATTAATTGACCGTACGTTAGAATCATCATATATATAACAAAAATTAATATATATGCGTAGAAATAATTATTTACACTATCTTTACCTAATACTTCAACATCAGAAACTATTTGAGTATTATAAACTGTATCTACCTTATTGAAATCTATTCCTTCGCTAGTAATTTGCTTTTCTCTATAAATTCTTTTTAAAAGCTCATCAAATATTGTTTTGTTTTCATCATCAAACTTAGTATTTTGAACAACATAGCTATATTCTGTTGAACTTTTTATATCAAATCCTGCTTCTACGTCTTGATTTTCAACTAATTTATTTAATTCATCTTGGCTTTTTACTACTTTCCAATTTGAGTTTGGGAAATAAGTTTTTAATACATCTTTATTAGATATAATATTTTTTTCATCATGTATTGCAAAATTAATTTTTTCTTCTTTCTCAACCTCTTCTACTTTTGTTTCATTTTTACCTAAGCCTGGTAATATCCCTGACATATCTATAAAGTTTGGCAAAGATAAACCAACTACCATTAATGCTGCAATTATTATAGTACTTGCTATAAATGATTTTTTTCTAAAATAATTAGAAAGCTCAAATTTTAATACAACAAGAAATTGTTTCATTATTCTTCACCTACTTTCTTTACAAATATATCTGTTAAATCTGGTTCATACATAGAAAACTTCTCTATATCTATATTTTCTTTCAATATATTTTCTAAAAGTTGTTTTTTAGTTGTATTATCTAGTAGCTCCAATATTAGACAATCCTTTTTAATTTCATTTACAATTACTAAATTATTAAATTTCTCTTCACATATAGATTTTAAATCATCTAACGTTAAGTTATTTGCACTTAATATTAATCTATTGTTTCCAAATTCTTTTTTTATTTCTTTAAGATTTCCACTTAATACAATATCACCTTTATTTATTATGGCTATTTCTTCACAAAATTCTTCAACATAGCTCATTTGATGGCTTGAGAATATAACTAATTTATTTTGACTTATTAATTCTCTCACAGTATCTTTAAGTATTTGTGCATTGACTGGATCTAATCCACTAAATGGTTCATCAAGTATAACTATTTCTGGATCACAGACTAAAGTTTGTGCCAATTGAACCTTTTGCTGATTTCCTTTTGATAAACTATCTAGTACTTTATCCGCATATTCCTCTATACCTAATTTTTTAAGCCATATCTTTGTGCTTTCTTTTGCCTTCTTAGCTGGTACACCTCTTAACTGTGCTAAGTAAACTATTTGTTCTTCCACTTTCTTTTTAGGGTATAAACCTCTTTCTTCTGGTAAATATCCTATCTGATAATTTCTTGGTTCAAATTTTTTTCCATCTATTAATATTTCGCCTGAATTAGCTTTAAACACATCCATTAATATACGAATTGTTGTAGTTTTTCCTGCTCCATTTCTCCCCAATAATCCAAGTGCCTTACCACTTTCAACAGAAAAAGATATCCCATGTAATACTTCTTTTTCAGAGAAACTTTTTCTTAACTCCTTTACTTCTAACCTCATATTTTCCCTCCTGACTATTTTCATTGTCATTGTGACAATTATTCTTGTCATAATTAATTATATGAAATGACAACTATAATTGTCAACTTATAATTTTTATTTTTGCGTAAAAATATTGAATAATAAAAAAGAGTAATTATTTTTGATAATAAATTACCTAAAATAATTACTCTTTTTGTGTACTTTAATTCGATAAATTAATTTGAAGTTTTTGTCAAATCAATTTTAAATTCAATATCTTTGGTTTCTTTTATTTCTTGCAAATCTGGAAGCGTATATTCAGTTGTGCTACCATCTTCACTTGTATATATATCTGAAGGTTTTTGTGATTGATAAAAGTCTTCAAATTTAACTATTATATAATCTGGTTTCAAATCATAGCCTGCTTCTTTATAGTTAAATGATATTGTATCATATACAGTATTATTTTCTACTCTAGTTTTATTTACTTTTATTCCATTTTCATCATAGCCTTGTGATGCTATTCTCTCTCCTTTATTATCATATAGGTTTACTTCTTTTAGTATATCCTCTCTATCAGATACAAAATCTTTAGGGAATTCAATGTTTACGTTTATACTATATGGGCTCACCTCTACATTTTTTACTTTATATCCATCTCGTGATTCATTTACCTCTATTAAATCTAAATCTGCCTTGCTATCTATATTTAAAGAAAATTTAAATGGACCCTTTATCGTATCTCCTATATCTGAATTTGCATCACCTATATTATTTATCTTAATTTTCACATTAAAATTACGTGGAGCTTCTTTTCCTTTAAATTCAATTTGATATGACTCCATTCCAACAAAAGTATAGTCATCTCTATAATATCCAACTAGAGATTTTCCTCCCATTAATGAACCACCATTATCTATCTTTATGTCGTTGTACAGCATTAAGTCTCCAGAATTTTCTCCATAAGGCTTATATTCACCTCTTGGTAATTTTTTTTCAGATTTTATTTTATAGGTCAAATACAAGTTATGACCATCACTAACAGCTTCTTCTATGCTTACTGTTGTTCCGTTCACAGTTTGAGTTTGACCAATTCCTTGTGCATACTTAGTGTGAGTCTTATCAAGACCAAAAGTTTCATTTAAATCTTCAAATATATTCTCAATTACAGGTATTCCATTTGCTAATGATGGATTTATAATACCTGCACCAATTAATCCAAGACCAACTATACATGCACTAGAAGCCACTGCTATACTTTTCTTGAACTTATTTTTAGCTTTGATTTGACCTCTCATTTTTTCCTTTAATTTATCTTTATCAATATTTAAATCTTGATATTTATCTAAATCTATATCAACATTGTTTAATAGCTTAAAATTATCTTTCATAATTTACATCTCCTTATAATTTAAAGTTTTTTTGATTTTCTTTCTACCTCTAGATAGCCTACTATATAAGTTTGTAACATTTGTTTGATTTTCTTTGGCTATCTCCTCAAGCTCATAACCTTCAATATAATATTTAATAAATAATTCTTTATCTTTACTATTTAGGCAACGTAAAATATCTTCTACATCTTCATTTATCTCTAGTTTTATTAAGTCTTTATCTATATAGTAAATTTCATTATTAATTTCTGTTTGTTCGTATTTAGTTAAATACTTTTTTCTGTAATTAATTGATTTATATTTAGCAATAGCACATATCCAATTTTTAAAGGTGTTTTTATCCTTATCATATCCTTCAATACTTTGCCAAATAGATAGCAAAACATCATTTACACATTCTTCTTCATAATTTATTAAAATTCCTAAATGATTTCTTACTACTGATGTTATAATTCCGCCATAATTATCTATCAGCATATCCATTCCCTTAGGATTTTTTTTCTTTATATATTTAATTAATAGCTTATCTTGCAATTTACACTCCTCCTAATATTTTGTAAAAGCTTTTACACTATTTAATTCAACTTTAATTAATAAAACCTGACATAAATAAAAAAATAATTTACAAGATGTTATTTTTATTTAAAAGCTTGCTCAATAATTATATCTAAAAAAAGATGCCATAACTATAATTATAAGACCTTTATAAAATCATAAATTATTATGAATTATTCTACCTTTAGTTCACAATATGACAATTGTTAATTAATTTAATTATTTGATTTAGATTTTTTCTTAATATCTTTAATCCTAACTATTTTCATTGTTATTATGTCAATTTTAATTTTTGTAAAAATATTGGATAATAAAAAAGAGTAATTGTTTTAGCTAATAAATTGCCTAAAATAATTACTCTTTTTATATACTTTAATTCGAAATATATTAATATTGTGAATACACTATCTATTTTTATTAATTGTTTTACTAAAATAGTAAATGCATAATCTATTTATTTATCCAATTTGAAATATCTAAAATCACATCATCATCCACATTTCCCTTAATATCATATTCTGTTACATCTTTTTTTCCATTACTTTTCATAAATAAATGATTTAATTTTGGATATAACTTAAATTGTGCATTATCTTTTCCAGTACATAATTCTTGCCACTGTTTATAGTCAACATCTGCATATACTTGGAAGTCATCTTCACCTTGCAAAAATAACATTGGTATTGATAACTCTTTTAATATTTCAGAAGTATCTATATTATTTAGACTAATCCAATACTCACTATTTATACCAAATATAGTTTGAGATTTATCTTCTTCTTCTAAATTCTTAACTTTATCAACTTCTGATTTAACTTGTTTCATAAGCTCTTCTTTTTGCGTATCACTTTTATCTGTCATAGCATTTACAGCATCATTATTTTGGTCATATATAATGTCTTCTAATTTTCTAGGACTACCTGCCAAAGATATTATTCCGCTAACTTGTTCATTTTCCTTGGCTATATATGGCGCAAGCATTCCTCCTAAACTATGACCAAGCACAAATATTTTTTCATTATTTATGTTTTTATTATTTGAAGCAAGTTCTATTGCTAAATTCACATCATTTATAACTTCATCCTGAATAGTCATATCTTTAGGTGCTGTTTCTGGATATTGATAATAACGCTTATTATATCTTATTGATGCAATTCCATTTTCAGCTAATCCATGTGCTATGTCTTTAAAAGGCTTATTAGCCACAGCTCCAGTAGTTTCATCCATATCACTTTGCCCAGAACCTTGAACCATTATTACTACAGGTGGTTTTTCAGTATCTTTAGGCATAGTTAATATTCCATCTAATTTATTATCTCCCTTTCCTATATGTATTTCTTCTTCAAACTTTTCACTCAAAGATAATTCTTCTTTTATAGGTGAATAATTTAATAATAAACCAGATACTTTATTATTCGAATCATATGATAATGTAAGTTTTAATCCATTTAGCTCATATTTAAGAATTACATCTATAATAGCCATGTTATTTTGTTCTTTATAAGATACATCATTAATGTTCTCATATTTACCTATTTCTTTTGTTATATCTTCCCAAGTTTCCCTTAAAGTATCTTCATTAAGCTTCTTTTTAACATCTTCTGAAAAGTTTGAAACAACATTAGAAAAATTACCACCAGCCATTTCCTCTGCATACTGTTTGCTTAAATTTGTTAACTTCTTTTCATCAAAACTAACCTTAGTAGATGAGCTACATCCAAACATGAATAAACTAGTCGTAATACTCATCATCATAAAAATAATTCTTTTTCTTTTCACAATACCACCTCTTAAATTTTTTTGAATTCATATATTTTATATGTTTAAAATATCATATTTCATTTTAAAATTCTTAGGTTTTGCATGTAATACAGATTTAATTACATAAGATACAGATTAGTTTTTTAATTTAGAGTAGTATACTTTATATAAGTAACATGAAAGAATACTATTAAGTAGGTAATTTATTAATATTGTTCACTAAATCTACTTTACAAATTGTAATTTATCTACTTTATTTAAAGTTATAATTATGAAAATAATATCTAATATTTTGTTCAATAAATCATCCATTTAGTTTCTTGGACATTAACCTACTTGTTTAGTCATAATCACAGTAATAGAGGATATTTAAATCAACTGTACAGATTAATATATGTTTAAACTGATATAAAGGTAGATAAATATTTTTAGCTATATTGCTCTGCCTAATTCTATATTTATTCAAAATAAAACAATTCTTCAAATTTTTTATCAAGTGCTATGCAAAGAATTAATGCTAGTTTTGCAGTAGGATTAAATTGCCCTGTCTCAATAGAGCTAATTGTATTTCGTGAAACACCTACCATTTCTGCAAGCTGACTTTGAGATAATTTACTCTCTGTACGTGCCTCTTTTAGATTATTTTTTAATATTAATTCTTCATTCATATTTATTTACCTCACTGACACTAAAATAAAACTTATTAATGATGCAATAGATGCAATTCCACCAGCTATTATAGTAATAAGATATACTTTTTCATGAGTAAATTTATACTTAGGAATTGCTTCAGTTGCTATAAATATCCAAAATAACGAAGATACTGCATAACTCTTCTCTCCCCTAAAAGCATTAAATAGTACTATGAAAATAAATACAATACAAAATGCATTAAAACCTATTTTGCGACCTTTATTTTCAACGTATTCTATCCCCTCATCTTTATTTGAAGTACGACTTTTCTTTAATATTTCTTCTTTTTTATACATCTAAAAACCTCTCCTATTATATTTTATGCCAAGTTAACTTGGTATTTAAATAATAGCATGTGCCAAGTTTTATTGTCAATACATTTTGCAAATAAAACTTGGCACTAATTGGTGTCAATTTAATACTATTCTACAAAATTGTATAAAAATAAGTATCCACTAAAACAGATATTTTTCTGAACATCAAAAAAGGAGCATATTGAATTGCTCCCTTTATATGTTCAACATATAGTTTTGTATGCATTTTATAACAATTGTTAATTAATTTAATTATTTGATTTAGCTCTTTTATTAATAAATATTTCTAAAATCGTAAATAAAATAATTATAGGTGTAATAAACCTTCCAGAAATTATTTTAATTTAAATACATCCATTAATATACGAATTGTTGTAGTTTTTCCTGCTCCATTTCTCCCTAATAATCCAAGTGCCTTCACACTTTTAACAGAAAAATATATCCCATGTAATACTTCTTCTTCAGAGAAACTTTTTCTTAATATCTTTAATCCTAACTATTTTCATTGTTATTATGTCAATCATAATTTTAATTTTTGTGAAAATATCGGATATCAAAAGATTGTACAGTTAAGAAGATAAATTGATCCCCATATGAAAAGATGTCTTAGTAGATTTAATAGTAGACAAGCAATTTGTATTTAGGTTATATTTATTGTAATTACTGCAATTTATCAAAATATATATAATGGATGGGGAATGCAATATGGAAAATAAATATAAGAAAATAATTATTGGGTTGATTTTAATAAGTATAGTTGGTTTATTTTTACCATGGTTTTTCTTTGATAGCAACGTAGATTATACTAATGGTTTAGTATGGTTATCATCACCATTATTAAGTATTGGTATTGTAAGTTCTACAGTTCTAATTTTCATCAAAAAACGCTCTAAAATAATTAATATAACTAATTTTATATCATTACTATTAATTCCAGTATCTTGCATATATTTATTTTGTACTTGGTATATCATGACTATAACAGGTAAATTTGATATAATGGTCAGTTTAAATACTGCTCATTATGGCTTTTATATTACGACTATTAGTTCTTTAATTGCAACGGTTTTATACTCTTTAAGTATGATTAAAACTAACTCTAAAATAATTAATTCATAATATATTTAATACAAGAAAAACTTGAAAACAAAAAAGAAACACCTAAAGTTTATAGCAATCACCTTAATTATAGCATATACTTCTGCATGTCTTAACTATAATGAAGAGATTCAACAACTAGGTGAAAATGCCATATATTATTATGAAGACGTTAATATATTCATAATGAAAAGGTCTCATGAAGAATATGTATGATAAATATTTATAATAAATTCTCATATTCCATTCTCCCCTTTTTACAAGTTCATAGTTTATGAATTATGGATAATCTAAAAGGGTGTGACATTTTTGGGACACCCTTATGTTTATATTTTTTTACTTTTTATAATTTTAATCTATTAAGATATATTAAAATTGTAAGTAAAGTTATATCTATAATAGTTTAATTTTATCGATACATTCTATATTTTACTTTTTGATAATCTTCATCTGAATTATATGGGTAAATAAACTCTTCAGAATCTGATATTATATAAAGTTTACTTTTATCATGTGTTATATAAAATGTAAGGAATTTATCATTTATAATATCCTCTGGATTAGATGATAGTAAAGACACATATATTCCATTATCAGTATAATTACCATCTTCATTTGGAAATTCATATAAATCTACCTTTATGTATTTTACCATCTAGTTTAATATCAATTTTACTCACTTTATTCCCGTTTTCATAAACTTGCACATCTTTATAATAATGCTTAAAATATTTAGGGTACATAAATAAAATTGTTCCAACTACTACTATGGCTAATATAATTAATTTGTATGATTTTTTCATTTTTATCTCCCTCTAAAATATTTGGTTCATACTTTATTAATATTGTGAATACTACTATTTTTTATCAACTATGTATACTTTAAATGTAAATTCATCAATCTCATTAAAATCTACCATTAATTCATATTGACCATCTTTTTTGACTGCATCTACTAATATAGTACTATTTACTGGTGATGAAGTTTTATTAAATATGTATTCTTCATTTGAATTATCTTTTAACATTACTGTAATAGGATAGTCCGTCTCTGTTTCAATTTTTAACGATTGCCCTTCTCTTAAGTTTATATTAACTGCTTTCTTAGACATATTATCTTTACTGCCCATAGTTACATCTCCCATAAAGTTGGCACTATTTTTATCTGGATTATTTGGTTCTTTAGCACTATGTGACCATTTTACTATTTCTAAATCATCACTTTTTAATTCAACATAACCATCAGATATAGCAAAGTCAAGTTTTGTTTCTTCTTTAGTTCCTACTTGTTCTTCTGACTTCATTTGTCCTTGTGGTTTGCATCCTGTTAGTCCTATTATTAATAGCATAGATAATAATATGATAACTATTTTTTTGTTCATTTTGTCTCCCCCAATATATTCAGATTATTTGTATAAACACTTAAATAATCATAGCATTTACTTCGTATTATATAACAATTATGAATTTTTTCATATATATCTTATTAAATCATTTCAAAAGGTTATTCTATGATAATTGAAAAGGGTGTGACATTTTTGGGATACCCTTATGTTTTTACTTTTTATAATTTTAATCTATTAAGTTTTATTTCACAATTTAAAATATTATAAAAAAGTATTTATTTATCTATATTAATTTGAAATATATTAATATTGTGAATTAAGGAATAAAAAAAGAGCTATATATTTTAGTATAATCGCTCTAATAATTTAAAATTTATTTTATTTTTAATTAATAAACTTAATTCACATATCCTTTATGATGTTTAAATCCATACTCTAACATTAATTCATCCGCTAAATATTTATATCCTCTACAATGTATATCAGATACTCCATTTCTAATTAAATCATATATATTAGATTTATAAAAATAGTCCAAACTCTCTTCTAAGTTCTTACCTGTTTGTTTAGAAAATTCAATTATTATCTTTGTATACATCTTTTGAAGTAATATTTTATTTGCTTCCATTATTTATCACCTCACATGAATTAAATTTTAAATATATATCTAAAATTTCTTGATTGGTTATACATATTTATCAGGATTTCGTATTTCACAATAAGATCCATGATATAACTCCACTATATTAGCCCTCTTTCTTTTAACACATTTAGTAGTTCATCTACTATGTATTTTTTACTTTGGCTATGCAAAGGTTCATAACACGGAATTATATAATCGTCTAAAATATTTGAGTCACTTTTAATTAGCTTATAAACTTCCTTCGTATCTTTATCTAAATATTCAACCAAACTATCAATGCAAAAAACAATAAATTCCAGAATTTTTTCATCCATAAGATTATTATTCTCCTTTTTTATTTTGCATTAATTATTATATTATAACATTTATTCATTTGATAAAGGATTGATTGACATTCAAACAAACCTTTATTACTATTAACGTATAACTTTAGAAGGGAGCAATTTTATGTTTCAAAATATTATAAATAATCTCTATACCCCTAAGACTTCTATTTTTGTGCATAATACATTAACTGTATATGTTATATTATATTACTCTGTAGTAGTCCACGATATTTTAAATAATGTAGAAGAAACGTGTAACAGTAAGATATCTGACAAGGTCTTAGGATATTATTTTTTAATATTCGAAAGTTTGTTTTTCCTACTTGATTTAAAAATATATAATCAAATATCAATACTTATTCATATAATTACATGCATATTTGTAGTTATATCTCTAGTAATAATCAAAAAAAACAAAGTAAGTCGTAAAAACTGATAGTGTAAAACAATTTATGCTCCATAATGAAATAAATACTCCTTTACTATAGAGTATCGATATTTCTCTAAATCACAAATTAATTTATACTCTCAAATGGTACTTTAGTACCATCTTTCTTTGATTAATTAAAATAGAATTATTTTTTATATTTCTCATCATATCCTTTATCCGATACAAAATTTTCTATTCCCCAAATATTAAGTTTTTCTGATTTTGCCTTTTTCTCAGATTCAGTCAATTTATCGTAGTTTTCTTGTAATATAGTAATGTCTACTACATTTTCTAAATTATCGCTAACTCTAGCCAATCCCTCTGACACTTGCATTTCATTTAATTGAATTAACTCACCATCATAATTAGCATAAGCGTATCCTATGATTCTTCCACTTGTACTTGTTTTTTCATCTTCATTTGCTTCGATATAAATATCTCCACTTTCTTTTATAACTTTCTCTAGATTCTCTTTAGATTCTTTTCCCAAAGGCATCTCTTTGTAGATTGGATGTATCAATTCAGGTGCATCTATACCTGCTAAATAAAGTTCTTTTGAATATGGTTCACCGTCAACATCATATGTAACAAAAATACTATCACCATCGTGTACACTATCAACTTTAGCTTTGATAAAGTCCTCTGATAGTACATATTTTTCAGTATTGCTTTCTTCTTTGGGTTTTGTAGTTTCACTACTTTTACTACACCCTGTAATTCCAAACATAATAGCTAATAATAATAAAACATGTCTTTTCATAATTTTGCTCCTATTTTAAATATTTTACATTATATTACAATTATTTGATTATAATGCTACTTACAATTTTCCACTAAAGTATTTCATTTATTTCCCTTACTTGTCTAATTTCATCTAATAACCATCTTCCATCTATATTATCAAACTTCCAATATTCAGTGTATCTACTTGGAATATACTTGCTTCCATCTATTATCTGACCATCCTTTTCTATGTAGTCAATCATGGAGCCTCTTATAGCTACCCATATATTATCATTATTGTCTATTGCAAAACCTTTAGCAGAAATCAATTTTTCTTTTTTCAAAATATTTCTTTCATTTCTTACATCCATCCATTCAAGTTTAGCTTTATGATTTTTGTAAAGTTTATCAGTTGAATACTCAATCGCTATATCTTGATTCATCTCAGTCCAAGCCCTCGCCATTATATAAAAAGTATCACTAACATCTTTGTTTATTTTCTCTAATTTATAATTTGGGTTAGATTCGCTTAGATTTTCCAATTTCTTTTTATACTTATTCTTACTTTTAATTACTTTCACTCCACTCATTATATCTTCAGTTCTCTGAATAATAAAAATAGATGATGATAGTAATATAAAAGAAGAAACCTGTCCTTTAAAATCTTCTTTAGTTCTTCCACTTCCTCTACCAGTACCATGTGCGCTCGAAGAATGACTACTAGATCCACCTCCTGATGATCCACCACCTCCTCCAGAAGAACCTCCGCCACCTCCAGGCCTAGCATATGATATAGAAGTAAACATTATAAATATAATTGATAAAACTACTAATTTTTTTACTATTTTCACCTTAAATATTCCCTCCCTTTTTCACTCCGTGCTTATTAGACGGTAATCTGTTGAAAAAAGTTTTAATTTTTTAATAAATTATATAGAAATGTTCCAGTATAA